>NZ_JAUQWJ010000019.1:0-129787 GCF_036857595.1 Streptomyces sp. AHA2 | reverse complement strand
CAACTACCATCGCTGCCACACCGCACTCGGCGGCCAGCCACCGATCAGCCGTGTGAACAACCCTGCGGGTCAATACATCTAGGCCGTGGTCAGCTTCGGCTCGACGGCGGGTCCGGGCACGCCGGTCACGGGCTGCGGCCGCTCGCGCAGCGACAGCACGACCCGCAGGACCCAGATCCACATCACGGCCGAACCTAGCATGTGCAGGCCGACCAGGATCTCCGGCAGGTCGGTGAAGTACTGCACGTAACCGATGGCGCCCTGCGCGAGCAGGATCAGGAACAACTCGCGGGTGCGGTGCAGCGGGCCCCTGGGCGCGTCGACCGCCTTGAGGACGAACCACAGGGCGAACGTCAGCGTCACCACGATCCAGGCCAGCACGGCGTGCAGCTTGCTGACCGTCTCCCAGTCGACCGGCATCCGCTCGACCTCGCTGGAGTCGCCCGCGTGCGGGCCCGCGCCGGTGACCACCGTGCCGACCAGGATCAGCAGCACGGACGCCGCGACCAGGAACCAGACCAGCTGCCGCACGGCGCTGCCGACCAGCGGGCGCGGCTGACCGTCGCCCTCGCGGGCCCGGTGCCACATGACCGTCGCCACCGCGATGAGCGCGGAGGTCGCCACGAAGTGCGCCGCGACCGTGTACGGGTTCAGGCCGACCAGCACCACGATGCCGCCGAGGATCGCGTTGCTCATCACGATCCAGAACTGCGCCCAGCCCAGCCGGGTCAGCCCGCGCCGGTACGGCTCGGCCGCCCGCGCGGCGATGATGGCCCAGCCGACGGCGGCGCACAGCACGTAGGTCAGCATGCGGTTGCCGAACTCGATGGCGCCGTGGACGCCCATCTCGGCGGTCGAGGTGAGCGAGTCGTCGGTGCACTTGGGCCAGGTCGGGCAGCCCAGGCCCGAGCCGGTCAGCCGCACGGCGCCACCGGTGACCACGATGAGCACCGACATCACGAGTGCGGACAGGGCGGCGCGCCGGACGGTCCGGGGGTCCGGGGTCCAGCGCGCGGCGATGAAGGCGAGCGGGTTGCGCAGGGCCGCCAGGGCGTCGGCACGGGTCAGGTTCGGCACGCGTCCCATCGTAGGACGCGGCTTGTGCACGCTTTCACGAGGGTCGGGCCCGGCCCCCGCCCCGGCTGGGGCGATGGCGGCCGGCGGTGGCGAGTGTCACTCCCAGCGGAAGAAGTGCCCGGCGGCGGCGAGCCCGGCCACCGCCCAGGCCGCGAGGATCCCCAGGTCGCCCCAGGGCATCGCGGCCCCGTGCTGCAGCACGTCCCGCAACCCGTCGGACAGCGCGGCGACGGGCAGCAGGCCGAGGACGTCCTGGGCGCCCGCGGGGAACTTCTCGAGCGGGACGACGACCCCGCCGCCGACGAGCAGCAGCAGGAACACCAGGTTCGCCGCGGCGAGCGTCGCCTCCGCCTTCAGCGTGCCGGCCATGAGCAGCCCCAGGCCGGAGAAGGCCGCCGTGCCGAGCACGAGGAGCAGCAGCACGGCGAACGGGTTGCCGTGCGGCGACCAGCCCAGCGCGATCGCGATCGCCGTGAGCAGCACCACCTGCAACACCTCGGTGACCAGCACCGACAGCGTCTTGGCCGTCATCAGGCCCCAGCGCGGCAGGGGTGAGGAGGCGAGCCGCTTCAGCACCCCGTAGCGCCGCTCGAAGCCGGTCGCGATGGCCTGGCCGGTGAACGCGGTCGACATCACCGCCAGCGCGAGGATGCCGGGGGTGAGGAAGTCGACGGCCTCGCCCGAGCCCGTGTCGACGATGTCCACGGTGCTGAACAGCACCAGCAGCAGGGTCGGGATGACGACGGTGAGCAGCAGCTGCTCGCCGTTGCGCAGGAGCATCTTCGTCTCCAGCGCTGCCTGGGCGGCGATCATGCGGGGCAGGGGCGCCGCACCGGGCCGGGGGGAGTAGGTGCCGGTGGCGGTCATGAACGCAGCTCCTTGCCCGTCAGTTCCAGGAAGACGTCCTCCAGGGTGTGCCGTTCCACCGAGATCCGCTCCGGCATCACCCCGTGCTGGGCGCACCAGGAGGTGACCGTGGCGAGCAGTTGGGGGTCGACCTTGCCCACGACCCGGTACGAGCCCGCAGTCAGCTCGGCCGCGGAGCAGTCGGCGGGCAGGGCCTTGAGCAGGGAGCCCACGTCGAGACCGGGCCGGCCGGTGAAGCGCAGGGTGTTCTCGGCGCCCCCGCGGCACAGCTGCTCGGGCGAGCCCTGGGCTATGACCCGGCCGGCGTCGATGATCGCCACGTCGTCGGCGAGCTGCTCGGCTTCGTCCATGTAGTGGGTGGTGAGGATCACCGACACGCCGTCGGCGCGCAGGTCCCGGACCAGGTCCCAGGTGGCGCGGCGGGCCTGCGGGTCGAGCCCGGCGGTCGGCTCGTCCAGGAACACCAGCTCCGGGCGGCCGACCACGGCCATCGCCAGCGCCAGCCGCTGCTGCTGGCCGCCCGACAGCCGCCGGTAGGACGTGCGCCCGCAGGAACCGAGGCCGAGGCGTTCGATGAGGGCGTCCACGTCGAGGGGGTGGGCGTGCAGCTTCGCCACGTGGCGGAGCATCTCGTCGGCGCGCGAGCCGGAGTAGACCCCGCCGGACTGGAGCATCACGCCGATGCGGGGCCGCAGGCCCGCGGAGTGCCGCACCGGGTCGAGGCCCAGGACGCGCACCGTGCCGGAGTCCGGCGTGCGGTACCCCTCACAGGTCTCGATCGTGGTGGTCTTGCCCGCCCCGTTGGGGCCGAGCACGGCGGTCACGCCCTCCCGGGCCTCCAGGTCGAGCCCGTCCACCGCGGTCTTCGTGCCGTACCGCTTCACCAGGGCCTGGACCTGGACCACGGGCTCACTTCGCATGGGTCCAGAGTCTAGGAGGCGCGCGTGGGCTCAGAGCCGGGGGTCCCCCGGCGCGAGCGGGCCCGGCAGCGGTGCGGCGGGCGGGATCTCCTCCTCGCGCGGCCGGTGCACGGCCAGCCAGCGCTCGGCGTACGCCACCGCGTCCGCCACCGGGAACAGCCGCACCTCGGCGGCCCCGACCCTGCCGCGCACGACGGGCCGGTCGCGCTCGAAGTCGTAGCCCAGCTCGTCGAAC
This sequence comes from Streptomyces sp. AHA2, assembly GCF_036857595.1. Taxonomy (NCBI): domain Bacteria; kingdom Bacillati; phylum Actinomycetota; class Actinomycetes; order Kitasatosporales; family Streptomycetaceae; genus Streptomyces; species Streptomyces sp. AHA2. Next base: position 126,688 of record NZ_JAUQWJ010000019.1, on the reverse strand, counting down.
CGGTCGGAGCTGATCGACACCTCGATCACGGTCTCCCAGCCGTCCGGACCGGGCCTGCCCACCGCCACCCGCGGGGACGGGATGCGGTACTCGGCGAGGTGGAAGCTCGTGCAGGAGGCGTAGCCCGCCCCGAGCAGCAGCACCCGCGCGCCCATCGCCTCCAGCGTCGCCAGTGGGCTGCGCTCGCCCAGCCGGCAGCCGGGGTCGTGCCCCTCGACGACCTCGGCCGCACGCGCCCCGAGGGCGGCGAACGAGGTCTGCGGATGGGCGCTGCGCAGCGCCCCGGGCCAGGTGCGCACGGTCTCCGGGACGATGCCGACTCCGCGCGAGGGCGTGACGGCGGGGTCGTACGCGGGCATCGTGGCGCGGATGGCCGGCCACCACTGCGGGGGCACGGGCGGGTTGCTCCACAGCGCCGGGTCGGACAGCTCGCCGGTCTGGGTGGGGACCACCAGCGTGCCCCCGGGGCCGAGCGCGTCGAGGAGGGCCTGGACCACGGCGACGGGGCCGCCGTTGACCCAGCCGAGGGCCCGGAGCGAGGAGTGCACCAGGAGGGTCTCGCCGGGGCGCACGCCCAGTTCGCGCAGTTCCGTGCGGAGTGTCTCGCGGGTGACAAGAGGGCCGGTCGGAGGGGGTGTCGGCATGGTTGTGGAGTGTCCCCGAAGGGGCCACGCCATGCCACCGTTTTGATCGATCAGCGATCGTTTCCGCAGGTCGGCTTAGGTTTGCCTAAGTGACGCAGGGCACCGTCGGGCGCCGCGCACGCCGCTTGCCCGGCCCCGGTGAATTACGCAACAATGGCGTTGTGAAAAACGTCGGCGAGGCTCGGGAGACCCCCACGGGGGCCCCGCAGGAGGAGCTCGCGACCGGGGAGCGGTCCACCCGCAACCGGGTCGCGCGGTCCATCCTGGACCACGGCCCCTCGACCGTCGCGGAGCTCGCCGAGCGCCTGGGCCTGACCCAGGCGGCCGTGCGCCGCCACCTCGACGCCCTCGCGGGCGACGGCGTGGTCGAGGCGCGCGAGCGCAGGGTCTACGGCGCGCGCACCCGCGGCCGCCCGGCCAAGGTGTTCGCCCTGACGGACTGCGGCCGGGACGCCTTCGACCAGTCCTACGACACGCTCGCGGCCGACGCCCTGCGCTGGATCGCCGACCGCGAGGGCGGCAGCGAGGCGATCGCCGCCTTCGCCCGCGCCCGCATCGCCGCGCAGGCCGGCGCCTACCGCGCCGCGGTCGAGTCCGCGTCCCCCGAGGAGCGCACCGAAGCCCTGGCGAAGGCGCTGAGTGCCGACGGGTACGCTGCTACGGCGCGCAGCGCGCCCCACCCGCAACAGGGTGAGCAGCTCTGCCAGCACCACTGCCCGGTCGCCCACGTCGCCGAGCAGTTCCCGCAGCTGTGCGAGGCGGAGACGGAATTTTTCGCGGAGCTGCTCGGTACGCACGTCCAGCGGCTCGCCACCATCGCCCACGGCGACGGCGTCTGCACGACGTTCATCCCCAAGATTTCCCACAACGCATCTGCAAGCACGGCCGGGAGGAACCCCGCATGACTCTCCCCACGGAGACTGCCCACCCTGAGCTGGAGGGCCTGGGCAAGTACGAGTACGGCTGGGCCGACTCCGACACGGCCGGCGCCTCCGCCAAGCGCGGCATCAACGAGGACGTCGTCCGGGACATCTCCGCCAAGAAGAGCGAGCCGGAGTGGATGACGAAGCTCCGCCTCAAGGGCCTGCGCCTGTTCGAGAAGAAGCCCATGCCGAACTGGGGCTCGGACCTGTCGGGCATCGACTTCGACAACATCAAGTACTTCGTGCGCTCCACGGAGAAGCAGGCGGAGTCCTGGGAGGACCTGCCCGAGGACATCAAGAACACCTACGACAAGCTCGGCATCCCCGAGGCGGAGAAGCAGCGCCTCGTGGCCGGTGTCGCCGCGCAGTACGAGTCGGAGGTCGTCTACCACCAGATCCGCGAGGACCTGGAGGAGCAGGGCGTCATCTTCCTCGACACCGACACCGCGCTGAAGGAGCACCCGGAGCTCTTCAAGGAGTACTTCGGCACGGTCATCCCGGCCGGTGACAACAAGTTCGCCGCGCTGAACACCGCCGTGTGGTCCGGCGGCTCCTTCATCTACGTGCCGCCGGGCGTCCACGTGGAGATCCCGCTCCAGGCCTACTTCCGCATCAACACGGAGAACATGGGCCAGTTCGAGCGGACGCTGATCATCGTCGACGAGGGTGCCTACGTGCACTACGTCGAGGGCTGCACCGCCCCGATCTACAAGTCGGACTCGCTGCACTCCGCGGTCGTCGAGATCATCGTCAAGAAGAACGCCCGCTGCCGCTACACGACCATCCAGAACTGGTCGAACAACGTCTACAACCTGGTCACCAAGCGCGCCGTCGCCTACGAGGGCGCGACCATGGAGTGGATCGACGGCAACATCGGCTCCAAGGTGACCATGAAGTACCCGGCCGTCTACCTCATGGGCGAGCACGCCAAGGGCGAGACCCTGTCCATCGCCTTCGCGGGCGAGGGCCAGCACCAGGACGCGGGCGCCAAGATGGTCCACATGGCCCCGAACACCTCCTCCAACATCGTCTCCAAGTCGGTGGCGCGAGGCGGCGGCCGCACCTCCTACCGCGGTCTCATCGAGATCGGCGAGGGCGCCCCCGGCTCCAAGTCGAACGTGCTCTGCGACGCCCTGCTGGTGGACACCATCTCCCGCTCGGACACCTACCCCTACGTGGACGTCCGCGAGGACGACGTGTCCATGGGCCACGAGGCGACCGTCTCCAAGGTCTCCGAGGACCAGCTCTTCTACCTGATGAGCCGCGGCCTGAGCGAGGACGAGGCCATGGCGATGATCGTGCGCGGCTTCGTCGAGCCCATCGCCAAGGAACTCCCCATGGAGTACGCGCTGGAGCTCAACCGGCTGATCGAGCTGCAGATGGAGGGCGCGGTCGGCTGACCCGCCCCCTCGACAGCAGACGTCCCACTCAGGAAAGAGAGCACTACGACAGCCATGGCTGAGGCCCAGAACTCCCCCACTCTCGACTCCGCTCGGGCGGGGGGACCTACACCGGTGGGCTCGACCACCGCCGGCTCGATCGCGGTCGCGGCGGAGTCGACCGTCGCCACCCGCATGAGCGCGCCCCCCTCCTTCGACGTCGCGGACTTCCCCGTCCCGCACGGCCGCGAGGAGGAGTGGCGGTTCACCCCGCTGGAGCGTCTGCGCGGCCTGCACGACGGCACCGCCGTCGCCACCGGCAACGGTGTGAAGGTCGAGGTGCAGGCCCCCGAGGGCGTCACCGTCGAGGCCGTCGGCCGCGACGACGCGCGGCTCGGCAGGGCCGGCACCCCGGTGGACCGCGTCGCCGCCCAGGCCTACTCGGCGTTCGAGAAGGCCTCGGTCGTGACCGTTCCCAAGGAGACCGTCCTCACCGAGCCGATCCGCATCGCGGTGCACGGCGAGGGCGGCACCGCCTTCGGCCACCAGGTGATCGAGCTGAAGGCCTTCGCCGAGGCCGTCGTGGTCATCGACCACACCGGTGACGCCGTGCTCGCGGCCAACGTCGACTACCTGCTGGGCGACGGCGCCAAGCTCACCGTCGTCTCCGTGCAGGACTGGGACGACAAGGCCGTGCACGTCGCGCAGCACAACGCGCTCGTCGGCCGTGACGCCTCCTTCAAGTCGGTCGTCGTCACCTTCGGCGGCGACGTCGTCCGGCTCCACCCGCGCGTGCAGTACGCCGGGCCCGGCGGCGAGGCCGAGCTGTTCGGCCTGTACTTCACCGACCGGGGCCAGCACCAGGAGCACCGCCTCCTGGTCGACCACAACGTCCCGCACTGCAAGTCGAACGTCGTCTACAAGGGGGCGCTCCAGGGCGACGACGCCCACGCGGTGTGGATCGGCGACGTGCTCATCGAGGCCAAGGCCGAGGGCACCGACACGTACGAGATGAACCGCAACCTGGTCCTCACGGACGGGGCCCGCGTGGACTCCGTACCGAACCTGGAGATCGAGACCGGCGAGATCGTCGGCGCCGGCCACGCCTCGGCCACCGGCCGCTTCGACGACGAGCAGCTCTTCTACCTCATGGCGCGCGGCATCCCGGAGTACGAGGCCCGCCGTCTGGTGGTCCGCGGGTTCTTCGCCGAGCTGGTCCAGCAGATCGGCGTCCCCGACATCGAGGAGCGCCTGATCGCCAAGATCGAGGAGGAGCTGGAGGCGGCGGTCGCATGACCTTCGTACGCGCCTGCGGACTGGGCGAGCTGGAGGAGGACACCCCCAAGCGGGTGGAGCTCGACGGCACGCCCGTGTCCATCGTGCAGACCGAGGGCGAGGTGTTCGCGATCCACGACATCTGCTCGCACGCGAACGTCTCCCTGTCGGAGGGCGAGGTCGACGACTGCCACATCGAGTGCTGGCTGCACGGTTCGCGCTTCGACCTGCGTTCCGGCAAGCCCGACGCCCTCCCGGCGACGCGCCCCGTCCCCGTATACCCCGTAAAGATCGATGGGGACGACGTGCTCGTCTCCCTCACCCAGGAGTCCTGAGGCACCCATGGCAACGCTTGAAATCCGAGACCTGCACGTCACCGTCGAGGTCGAGAACGGCACGAAGGAAATCCTCAAGGGTGTCGACCTCACCGTGAAGCAGGGCGAGACGCACGCCATCATGGGCCCCAACGGCTCGGGCAAGTCGACCCTCGCCTACTCCCTCGCGGGCCACCCGAAGTACACGATCACCGGCGGCACCGTCACCCTCGACGGCGAGGACGTCCTGGAGATGTCCGTCGACGAGCGGGCCCGTGCCGGCCTGTTCCTCGCCATGCAGTACCCGGTCGAGGTCCCGGGTGTCTCCGTGTCGAACTTCCTGCGCACCTCCGCCACCGCCGTCCGCGGCGAGGCCCCCAAGCTGCGCACCTGGGTGAAGGAGGTCAGGGAGGCCATGGAGCGCCTCAACATGGACCCGTCCTTCGCCGAGCGCAACGTCAACGAGGGCTTCTCCGGCGGTGAGAAGAAGCGCCACGAGATCCTCCAGCTCGAGCTGCTCCGGCCGAAGGTCGCGATCCTGGACGAGACCGACTCCGGTCTGGACGTCGACGCCCTGCGCGTCGTGTCCGAGGGCGTGAACCGCGTCCGCGAGACGGGCGAGGTCGGCACCCTGCTGATCACCCACTACACGCGCATCCTGCGCTACATCAAGCCCGACCACGTGCACGTCTTCTCCGGCGGCCGGATCGTCGAGTCCGGCGGAGCCGAGCTCGCCGACAAGCTGGAGAACGAGGGCTACGAGGCATACACGAAGGGTGGCGCATCCGCGTGACACAGCTGCCGGGCCTCCTCGACACCGAGGCGATCCGCAAGGACTTCCCCATCCTGGACCGCCAGGTCCACGACGGCCAGAAGCTCGTGTACCTGGACAACGCGGCCACCAGCCAGAAGCCGCGCCAGGTGCTGGACGCACTCAGTGAGTACTACGAGCGCTACAACGCCAACGTCCACCGCGGTGTGCATGTGCTCGCCGAGGAGGCCACGGCGCTGTACGAGGGCGCGCGCGACAAGGTCGCGGCGTTCGTCAACGCGCCCTCGCGCGACGAGGTGATCTTCACCAAGAACGCCTCGGAGTCGCTCAACCTCGTGGCGAACATGCTGGGCTGGGCCGACGAGCCCTACCGCGTGGACTCCGAGACCGAGATCGTCATCACGGAGATGGAGCACCACTCCAACATCGTCCCGTGGCAGCTGCTCGCGCAGCGCACGGGCGCGAAGCTGAAGTGGTTCGGCCTCACCGACGACGGCCGCCTGGACCTGTCGAACATCGACGAGGTCATCACCGAGAAGACGAAGATCGTCTCCTTCGTGCTGGTCTCCAACATCCTCGGCACCCAGAACCCGGTCGAGGCGATCGTGCGCCGCGCCCAGGAGGTCGGCGCGCTGGTCTGCGTCGACGCCTCCCAGGCGGCCCCGCACATGCCGCTGGACGTGCAGGCCCTGCAGGCCGACTTCGTGGCCTTCACCGGCCACAAGATGTGCGGCCCGACCGGCATCGGCGTCCTGTGGGGCCGCCAGGAGCTGCTGGAGGACCTCCCTCCGTTCCTCGGCGGCGGCGAGATGATCGAGACGGTGTCGATGCACTCCTCGACCTACGCGCCGGCTCCCCACAAGTTCGAGGCGGGCACGCCCCCGATCGCCCAGGCGGTCGGTCTGGGCGCGGCGATCGACTACCTCGAGTCGATCGGCATGGAGAAGATCCTCGCCCACGAGCACGCCCTGACCGAGTACGCGGTCAAGCGGCTGCTGGAGGTCCCCGACCTGCGCATCATCGGCCCCACCACGGCCGAGGAGCGCGGCGCGGCGATCTCCTTCACGCTCGGCGACATCCACCCGCACGACGTGGGCCAGGTCCTCGACGAGCAGGGCATCGCGGTCCGGGTCGGACACCACTGCGCACGGCCGGTCTGCCTGCGGTACGGAATTCCTGCGACCACGCGAGCGTCGTTCTATCTGTACTCCACGCCGGCCGAGATCGACGCGCTGGTCGACGGCCTGGAGCACGTTCGGAACTTCTTCGGCTGAAGGGCGTGAGCTGAGACCGTGAAGCTGGACTCCATGTACCAGGAAGTCATCCTGGACCACTACAAGAACCCGCACGGGCGTGGTCTTCGGGATGGCGACGCCGAGGTGCACCACGTCAATCCGACGTGCGGCGACGAGATCACGCTGCGCGTGAAGTACGACGGCACGACGATCGAGGACGTCAGCTACGAGGGCCAGGGCTGCTCCATCAGCCAGGCCTCGGCGTCCGTGCTGAACGAGCTGCTGGTCGGCAAGGAACTGTCCGACGCGCGGAAGATCCAGGAGACCTTCCTGGAGCTGATGCAGTCCAAGGGCCGGATCGAGCCCGACGACGCGATGGAGGACGTCCTGGAGGACGCGGTCGCGTTCGCCGGGGTGTCCAAGTACCCGGCCCGGGTCAAGTGCGCCCTGCTGAGCTGGATGGCCTGGAAGGACGCGACGGCCCAGGTGCTGGGCGGAGCCGACGCCGAGAAGGAGACGACGGCATGAGCGAGACCGTTGAGATGAAGCCGGCCTCGGAGGAAGAGGTCCGCGAGGCGCTGTACGACGTCGTCGACCCCGAACTGGGCATCGACGTCGTCAACCTCGGCCTGATCTACGGCATCCACATCGACGACGCGAACATCGCGACGCTCGACATGACCCTGACGTCGGCGGCCTGCCCGCTGACGGACGTCATCGAGGACCAGGCCAAGTCGGCCACGGACGGCCTCGTGAGCGAACTGCGCATCAACTGGGTCTGGATGCCCCCGTGGGGCCCCGACAAGATCACCGATGACGGCCGCGAGCAGCTGCGGGCGCTCGGGTTCAACGTCTGAGATCCCCCGGCACGACGAGAAGGGGCGGCATCCTGCGGGGTGCCGCCCCTTCTTCGCATGCCCGCTCAGCCCGGCCCGGCCACCAGCCGGAACGCCGAGTCTGCGCGGTACAGGGCGCCGGGCTCGTACGGGTCCAGGCGGACCCGGAAGTCGCGGTGGCGCAGGAAACGGCCGGGATGGTTGACCGACTCCAGCATGACCGCGCCCGAGGCGGCCGCCGGGCGGGAGCAGAACGTGGCGTCCTTCCGGAACAGGGACGAGCCGTCGTCGGCGTCGGCGACCAGGATGAAGCTGCGGTGGCGCAGGTAGCGGCCGTCCGCCGTGGCGAAGGAGGAGCAGGAGGGGTCGGCGAGGCCGGCCACCCGCCGGAAGGAGGCCCCCTCGCGCTGGTGCGCGCCGAGGCCGATCGGCTCCAGGCGCACGGAGCCGTCGCGGACCCGCCAGTAGCGGTCGGGGTAGTTCACCGAGCGTACGGAGGTGCCGGGGGAGGCGGGCCGCTCCGAGGGCTTCGCGGAGCCGGTGGACTCCGGCGGCTCGGGGGCCTTCCGCTGCGGCTCCGGCGCGAGGGCGGAGCCGGTGGGCGCGCTCGTGGCCGGAGTCGGGGACGGACGGCCGCGATGCCCTTCGGGGGAGGCGCTCGCGCCTTTCGAGGGGGTCGCGAAGGAGATCAGGCCGCCCGGGGCCGAGTGGCCGAGGGTGGTCGGCTCGGCCGCCCGGCGGGCCGGCTCGTCGGACCGGTCCCCCGTCACGGTGACGGCCGTGACGCACGCGGTGATCGTGGCCAGGGCCAGGGCACCCGCCAGCCAGAGCCGCCGGGTTCCGGGCGCCCGGGTGGTGTCCGGGGCCCAGCCGCTCTCCCAGGGGCGGTCCTGGGGCGGGCGGGATCTCTCGTCTGGCATGCGCTGTTCCTCCGGCGGAGCACCCTCGGCGGCCTGCGGTCCCGGCGGCCCCGGGTGTGATCGCTGACACCGTAGTGGACCGGCGGGGCGGCTGTGACCCGTTCGGAGAGAGCGATTTCCCGCAGATATCAAGCCGTTGTCCTGAGCCTCGGCACGACTGTTGTGTACGCCCGTACATACGCTGTGTACGCTCGTACATATGGGTTATCTGCTGCTCGCCGGCGCCATCACCGCCGAAGTGGTCGCGACCACCGCCATGAAGTACAGCGACGGGTTCAGCAAGATCGGGCCCTCGCTGCTCACACTCCTCGGGTACCTGGTCTCCTTCGCGCTGCTCGCGCAGACGCTGAAGACGGTCTCCGTCGGCACGGCCTACGCGATCTGGGCCGGGGTCGGCACCGCCGCCATCGCCACGATCGGCATCGTTTTCCTCGGTGAGGGGATGACCGTCGCCAAGGCGGCCGGGATCGCGCTGATCATCGTCGGGGTCGTCGTGCTGAACCTGGGGGGTGCGCACTGATGCCCCGGCGCCACGACCCCGAGCGCCGGCAGCGGATCATCGAGGCCGCGATCCGGGTCGTCGGCGCCAAGGGCATCGCCGGACTGAGCCACCGCGCCGCCGCGGCCGAGGCCGACGTGCCGCTCGGTTCCACGACGTACCACTTCAAGACCCTCGACGAGCTGCTGGTCGCCGCCCTGCGGCAGACCAACGAGGGCTTCGCCGAGGTGATCGCCTCGTGCGGTGACCTGGACGACGCCCGCGTCGATCTGGCCGCCGCACTCGCCGGATGGATCGGTCAGTGGCTCGCCGGGGACCGCACCGGGGTGGAGCTGGAGTACGAGCTGTACCTGGCCGCCCTGCGCCGGCCCGCCCTGCGGCCCGTCGCCGCCGAGTGGGCCGAGGGCGTCGCCGGGCAGCTGTCCCGCCGTACGGATCCGGTGACCGCGCGGGCCCTGGTGGCCGTCGTCGACGGGATCTGCCTCCAGGTCCTGCTCACCGGGGCCCCCTACGACGAGGCCTACGCGCGGGAGGTGCTCGCACGGGTGCTGGGCGGGGCGTCCGGCTGACGACGACGCGGCGGCGAGGAGTGCGTCCGTAGTGCACGAGGTCTCCCGCACGGGGTGGCACCGACCGGCTCGTGAGACGTCCGGGGACCGGTTCGCATCGAGCGGTGTCCGCCGGTTAGGTTGCCCTCATGACCGACACGACTGCTCCCCGCACCACCGGCGCCGTGGCCGCCGGCCTCGCCACGATCGCCGCCGACGGCACCGTTCTCGACACCTGGTTCCCCGCGCCCGAGCTCGTCGACGAGCCCGGCCCGTCCGGCACCGAGCGGCTGTCCGCCGAGCGTGCCGCGGAGCTGCTCGGCGGGGGCGCCACCGCTGCGGTCGGCCCCGACGCCCGCCGCGGCGTCGAGGTGGTCGCGGTCCGCACGGTCATCGCCTCGCTCGACGAGAAGCCCATCGACGCGCACGACGTCTATCTGCGTCTGCACCTGCTCTCCCACCGCCTGGTCAAGCCGCACGGCCAGAGCCTGGACGGCATCTTCGGCTTCCTCGCCAACGTCGCCTGGACCTCGCTCGGCCCGGTCGCCGTCGACGACCTGGAGAAGGTCCGGCTCAACGCCCGCGCCGAGGGCCTGCACCTCCAGGTGACCTCCGTGGACAAGTTCCCGCGCATGACGGACTACGTGGCCCCCAAGGGCGTGCGGATCGCCGACGCCGACCGGGTCCGCCTCGGCGCGCACCTCGCCGAGGGCACCACCGTCATGCACGAGGGCTTCGTCAACTTCAACGCCGGCACGCTCGGCACGTCGATGGTCGAGGGCCGCATCTCCGCCGGTGTCGTCATCGGCGACGGCTCGGACATCGGCGGCGGCGCCTCCACCATGGGCACCCTGTCCGGCGGCGGCAACGTCATCATCTCCATCGGCGAGCGCTGCCTGATCGGCGCCGAGGCCGGCGTGGGCATCGCCCTCGGCGACGAGTGCGTCGTCGAGGCCGGCCTCTACGTCACCGCGGGCACCCGCGTCACCATGCCCGACGGGCAGATCGTCAAGGCCCGCGAGCTGTCCGGCGCCTCCAACATCCTCTTCCGCCGCAACTCGGTCACCGGCGCCGTCGAGGCCCGTCCGAACAACGCGGTGTGGGGCGGGCTGAACGAGATCCTGCACAGCCACAACTGACGGTCCGGCTCGGCCTCGGGCGGTCCCGGCGGTCCCGGGACCGCCCGGGGCCTTCCCGTACGGATGACTCCGCGTGACCTCGTGGGGGTTTCGGCAGATGAACGGGTGGACGCAGTGTCCGATCAACAGCCGAAACGACGAAATGGGGACCGGGGCATGAGGAACGAGCGGGGGCGGGCCGTGGCGCGCCGTCTGGCGGTGACCGTCGCGGCGCTGACGGTGTGCTGGCTGCCGGCGGGCGGTGCGCACGCCGACGAGACCAACACCGGCTCGCGCAACGGCCACCGGATCGGCCTGCTCAACGTCGAGGTGGGCCAGATCGACGACCCGGCGGAGGACGTCCTGGAGCACACGCTGCTGTTCGGTGACGGGTACGCCTGGAACTGAACCGGACGCACCGACGGCGCAACGGCCCGTGCCGTACACCCGCGGCACGGGCCGTTCCCGTCGGCCGGCTCAGGTCGCGAGCAGCCGTGCGTGCAGACCGACGAGGTCGGCGACCGTGCCCGGGCCGGCGGCGCGCAGCGGAGGGCGGACCGGGCCCGCCGGCAGGGACAGGGTGTTCAGCAGGGCCTTGGTGGTGACGGTGCCCGGCAGGCCCGCCGCCATGACCGCCTCGATGAGGGGGGTGGCGCGCTGCTGCAGACGGGCCGCTCGTGCGGTGTCGCCCGTGTCGAAGGCGTCCAGCACGGCCCGCAGCCGGTCCGGGACCACGTTCGCGACCGTACTGACGTATCCGGCGCCGCCCACGGCGTACAGGGCGAGATTGTGCTCGTCGCAGCCCGCGTAGTACGCCAGGTCCGTGCGGGACAGCACCTTCTGCGCGGCGAGGAAGTCGCCCGAGCAGTCCTTGACCGCCGTGATGCGCGGGTGCGCGGCGAGGCGCAGCAGCGTTTCCGCTTCGACGCGGACGCCGGTGCGGACGGGGATGTCGTAGAGCATGAGCGGGAGCCCGGTGGAGTCGGCGATCTGGCGGAAGTGCGCCTCGATCGCGTCCTGCGGGGGTCGGCTGTAGTAGGGCGCGACCACCAGCAGGCCGTCCGCTCCCGCCTTCTCGGCCTGCCCGGCCAGCTCCGCGGTGTGGCGGGTGTCAGGGGTACCGGCGCCCGCGACGATCGACGCCCCGTCCCCGACGGCCTCGCGCACGGCGGTGATCAGGGCCGCCTTCTCGGCGTCCGTGGTGGTCGGCGACTCACCCGTCGTGCCGGACAGGACGAGGCCGTCGCACCCGGCGGCGACCAGGTGGGCGGCGAGCTGCTGGGCGCCGTCGAGGTCGAGGGTCCCGGACTCGGTGAAGGGCGTGATCATCGCGCACAGCGTGCGGCCGAAGGGTGACGTCATGGCAGCAGTGTCGTCGCGTTCAGTGTGTAGCTCTACTTAAATCTTCTACGCGATGTCGTTCAGTGACGCTGCGAGGTCGGGGTGGGGGCGATCTGACGCCCTATGTCCAAGCCGGGGGTGTGTGGGTCACTATGGCCAGGAGGTCAGCCGCGGTGTCATGGGAGGCGTCATGAAGCTCGGTAAGGCACTGGCCAGGGGTGTGGCGGAGGAGCAGCCGCACGGCCGGGACGAGAAGAGCGGGCTGCCGGGAGCGGCGCAGGCGGGGGCCGGTGCCCGGGCCGGCGGTGAGGTTCCGGCCGGGGGCGAGGGCCGGGCTGCGGACGAGGTCCGGGTTGCGGCCGTCGCGGCCGGCGAAGAGGTGCCGGCCGCCCGATGAGGCTGCGGCTTCCGGCGGAGCGTCCGGCGGAGCCGCCGACCGGGTACAAGATCGCCCACCCGATGCTGTCCCAGGACGGCACCCGGGCCGGGTTCACCGGCGTGTCGCTGGGCGGTGCGCTGCCGTACGGCGTGCTGGCCGACGCGTCCTGCGTCTACGGCCTGCGGCATCGCCCGCCGCACCGCCGCTGCGACTGCGGCTTCCACTGCGTGCACGACCGTGCGGCCGCCGAGGCGCTGTTGTGCACCGCCGAGCACCGGACCGCCGTGCTGCTGGAGGTCTCCGTCCTGGGTGCCTACCTCCGCTTCGAACGCGGGTTCCGTTACGCCCGGCAGCGGGTGCGTGCCGTGACCGTGGGGCGGTGCGCCTGCGGCGCGGTGGCGGGGGCGCTGGCCGATGCCGGGTGGGGGCGGGCCGGCTGGCAGGCCCTCGCGCCCCGGTGCGGAGAGTGTGCGCGGGGGCGGGCGGGGGTGTCGCTCGCCGAGTTCGCGCGGCTGGCGGGGGGCGGTGTGCGGATGGTGGCCGGGAGCGGGGCACCGGTGGTGGCCGTCGGGGGTGTCGCGCCGGGGGCTGCGGGCCCGGGGACGCGGACAGGGGTGCGGACCGACGCGTCCGGCCTGGCGGAACTGGCCGCCGAAGCCGCCCTGTTGCAGGCCCGGCTCGACTGGTTCCAGGTGCAGCTCGCCCGGCTCGGCGAACGGGGTGAAGACGCCGGACCGCAGGGGTAGTGGACCGGACAGCCGGGTACTCGGGTTCCTGCTTCGAGAGGAGGCGGCACCGTGACCGGGACCATGGATCACCGAGTCGTGCGCGACGGGCGCCGCTGCGTGGGTGAGCTCGTCGACCAGGCCGCCGAACAGGCCTCCCGGCTCGTACGGCAGGACGCGGCGCTCGCCGAGGGGGAGCCGGCCGAGAAGGGCCGCCGGGCCGGACGCGGCGGCGGGCTGCCGGGCGCGCCGGGGCCGTCGCCTGCGCCGGGTTCGTCGCGCCGGCCGGTCCGGGGGTCGCCGCGCTCTCGCCGGTGCTGCCCGTGCGGGCGGCGGCGCCGATCGTCACGGGGGTGCTGTTCGTGATCGCGGGCGGGCCGGCCGCGCTCGGGCGGGGGCGGCTGAGGCAGGCCGCGCCGCCCACACCCCCGAGGGCGATCGGCAGCGTCAGGGCGGACGTGGAGGAGATCAAGGAAAGGGCGCATCGATGACGAAGCCGACGGGTGGGGCCAAGGGGCCCGACGAGTTGCGGCAGCAGATCGAGCAGACGCGCGGTGAACTCGGGAACACGGTGGAGGAGTTGGCCGGCAAGGCCGACGTGAAGGGGCCGGCGCTGGCCCGGGCCGCCGACCTGCGGGACAAGGCCGGGGCGATGTCGGTGCAGTTGCGCAGCAGCGCGGCGCAGGCGGGGCACGCGGTGCAGGAACGCGCGGCGCAGGCCGGGCCGGGACCGGTGCGGACGATCGTGCAGGCCGGGGTGCGGCATCCGCGGCCGGTGCTCATGGCCGGGGCGGCCGCCGGAGTGGTGGCCATCGGAGTCCTGCGGTGGAGGCACGCACACGGGCACCGCTGAAGCGCGGGTGTGCCGGCCGAGTGGGTGCGGCTGCCCGGGCCCGGGTGCGGGCGCTCCGCCGCGAGCGGTTCGGGACGCCTCTGCGTACGGGGCCTCCGGCGGCACCGGGTGCCCGCGCGGGCGGCCCTCGCGGTTGCGGGTGCCCCTTCCGGGTGACGGCGGGTGCGGGCGGCTCCCGGTGCGACGTCCTTGACCTCGAGCTCGGTCGAGGTTGAAGGGTGAGGGGTGCACACGAAGCGGCGCTACGACTGGAGTGGTCCATGCGAACCGAAGAGCACCCCGACCCCACCGACCCCCGTGCCGGTGCCCCCTTCTTCAGCACCTGGCGGGTCGGCACGCCCGAGCGCCAGCGGCGGGCGGTGGAGGCCATCGGACGGACCTGGGAACGGCGGCCCTGGCCCGCGAAGGGCCTGCTGGGCTATCACGTGTATGCCGGACACGACGGATCGACGCTGATGCACTACTCGCAGTGGCGCGGCGAGCAGGACTACGAGGCCTTCTTCAAGACGCACCGGCAGGAGCGCAACGACGAGATCGACACCGCCGTGCCGGGCATCGAACGGGTGGAGCTGAGGCGGTACCGGCGGTACCGCAGCCGGGAGCGTGCGGCGGGGGACGTGCGGGTCCCGGGCCTGATCGTCACCGTGCGGATCGACTTCGAGGGTGCCGGGGGCCGGGAGGAGTGGGTCGACCTGGTGCTGAAGGCACTGGAGGGCGACACCGAGGGGCACGCGGGGCTGGTGTCCGCCCACTTCCACCTGAGCACGGACGGCGGTCACGTGCTGAACTACGCCGAGTGGGAGAGCGCCGCCGCCTACGAGCGGGCCCTGGCCGCGCCGTCGACCGACGTCTGGGAGCGGGTGCGCACGTATGACGGCGTGACGGGCTTCGCCGGCAGCCGGTACGCGCACGCGCTGGGGCTGGTGCCCGGGTGAGGGTGCGTGGGGCCGGTCGTGCCGGCCCCACGCGGGGTGTCACGGACGGAAGCGCAGGATCTGCGGGTCGTGGTCGCTGATCTGGTCGTTGAACTCCGCGTTGATGTGCACGCTGTCGTACTCGAAGTCGCAGCCGCGGCGGATCGACGGGCTGACCAGGATCTGGTCCAGGACCTGGCTGTTGCCCTGGTAGACGTACGAGTAACGCTCACCGCGCGGCAGGGACTTGACCGCCGACCACAGCTCGCCGTCGCCCTCGAGGAGCCGCGTGGTCCTGGAGAACTCGAAGTCGTTGATGTCGCCCAGCGTGATGACGTTCGCGTTCTTCTGGGTGTCGAGGATGTCCTTGACGAAGGCGTTCACCACCGTGGCCTGCTGGTGGCGCTGGGTCTCGGAGCTGCGCGCCGGGGGCTGGTACTGGGAGGTGAAGCTCTGGTCGCCGCCCTTGGAGTTGAAGTGGTTGGCGATCACGAAGACCGTGCGGCCGCGGAAGACGAACTCGCCCGCCAGCGGCTTGCGGCTGTTCTTCCAGGCCTCGTCGGCCGGGGCGACACGGCCCGGGCTCAGCGTCAGGTGCGCCTTGCCGCGGATCTTCGTCACGCCGGTGGCCGTCGTGGCGTCGCCGCCCGCCCGGTCCGCGAAGGAGACCCGCTCCGGGTTGAACAGGAACGCCTGACGGATGTTGCCGCCGGGCTCGCCGCCGTCGGTGCCGTCGGCCGGGTCGATCGCGCGCCAGTCGTACGCCGGGCCGCCGGCCGCGACGATCGCGTCGATCAGCTTGCTCAGCGTCCGGTCGGCCGCGACCGTGCCGTCGTTCGTCGCGCCGTTGTTGTCCTGGATCTCCTCCAGGGACACGATGTCGGGCGACTTGAGGTTGTGCACGATCGCGGAGGCGTGCGCGGCGAACGTGTCGTCGGACGGGTCGAGGTTCTCCACGTTGTAGGTGGCGACCGCGAGTTCGCCGGAGCGCTGCTCGCGGGTCGTCTCGCGCTCCAGGCCCGCGCTCCTCAGCCTGCCGAGCTCGCTCGCGACCAGGGTGTAGCCGCCGAACTGGTTGTAGTCCAGGGGGCCGGCGGTGCTGCCCTCGAGGGTGTCGCCCACGTTCGCCTTGGGGAAGCCGGCCGGTGTGCCGAGCGACTGGATCTGGAGACGGCCGGTGTTCTGGTCGTCGTAGGAGCCGTAGACCGTGCCGCCGCGGCGGTTGCGGTTCTCGTGCGGCTTCACCGTCACCCACAGCTCGGTGTACGGGTCGGTGGCGCCGACCACGCGGGTGTCGGTGACCCGGACGGTCATGCCCTCCAGCGCCTCGTAGTGGTCCAGGGCGTACGCGTCGGGCTTCAGCGGCAGGGCGTTGACCGAGCCGCCGGCGGCGGCGTCACCGGCCGGGGCGTAGGCCGCCGGCACCGAGCGCGAGGTGATCGCCGTGGCGGCCGGGAGCGCGTTGCCGCTGGAGACGACCGTGGTCGCCGGCTTGGTGAGCTGCGTGACGGACTGGTTGCCGGAGTTCGTGCCGCCCGGCACGAACTCCGTGACCGTGCCGCTCACCGTCACGGAGTCGCCCACGGCGACACCCTTGGGGGTGGAGCCGGTGAAGACGAAGACGCCCTCACTGGTGGCCGGGTCGGCGTCCGGGTTCGGGTCCTGGATCCAGAAGCCGCGGGAGGAACCGTAGGTGCGGATGCCGGTGACGATTCCGGCCACGTCGGTGACCTGCTTGCCCGCGTAGGGGGAGGTCCGGGTGCTGCCCTGGATGTCGTGGATGCGGACCGACTCCGCGTGCGCGGGGGTGGTGAGGACGATCGTGGAAGCCGCGGAACACGCGGCGGCGACGGTGAGCGCGGCGAGGCGCGCGGACGACTTGCTCGGCAACGGGATTCCCTCCGGGGACGTGACAGGGCGCCGGGACGAGGGCGAACGTGTGGGACGACTGCTGGCCGCTCCCGGTGGGGCGGGGCGGTGACGCGCGGAGAAAGCGGGCGGACGCGTGGACGGGCCGGGGCCGGTCCGGTGAACAGGTGTCCGCCGACTTCTACGCGCGTCAATCTCCAGCCTGTTCATGTCACTTGTCAAGGTTTCGGCCATGTACGGCGGTCGACGAGGAGATGAAGTGGGCGGCATGGGTGGAAATCCGTCTAGGCTGAGCGGTTGAGTCACCTGAGGCGCGCTGGGCCTGTCGTTCGGCGACCGTCAGGCCGCAGGGAACCGACGGTGACTGATCGACGCGGCAGACGTGCGTGTCAGAGTCCACGTCCGCGGCGTGATCCGAACGACAGGCCCTAGGAGAACCAGCCGATGTCAGACAGCTCCCCCCTGCCGCCGGTGCGGCTGCACAGCGAAGCGGAGCTGGCGCGCGACGCGCTGTCCACGCCGTTGCTGTCCCGGGCCGCCCGGCTCGCCCGCTGGGCCGGGCCGGACACCCGCGTCGACGCGGGGGGCGGCCTCGTCGACGAGCAGCTCCCCGCCGCGGCCGAGGCGCTCGGGCTGAGCGGGGACGACGCCGCGGCCGACGCCAGTGAGGCCTGGCGGGTCGCCGTGGACGCCGGTCTCGTCGAGGTGGTCGACGAGGAGGAGGGCACCGTCACGGTGGGTGAGGAGCTCGCGCTGCTCACCGCCGGCTCCCCGCAGGACGTCCTGGCCGTCTGGCTCGCCGCCCTGGAGACCGTGCTCGCCGACGCGAGCGTGCCCGACCTCGACGGGCTCCTCGACGAGGACGGCGAGGTCGACCTCTCCGCCCTGGACTGGGACCCGGAGGCCGAGGCCGAGTTCCTCGACGGCGTCCTGGGCAACCTCTACCTGCTGACCGCCGGCGAGGACACCCCCGGCGCCCCCGTGCCCCTTCCGGCGCTGGCCGCCTCGGTGATCGTGCCGAGCGACATGGGCGAGCCCACCAACGACGTCCTGGAGCAGGTGTCGGACGCGATGATGCGGCTGGACGACCAGTTCCGGATGCTGGAGCCGGCCGGGTTCGTCGAGTACCAGCCGGTGGACGAGGCGCTGATGGCCGACGCCGACGAGGAGCCCGCCGCACCCGTCGACGACACCGACGTCTCCCGCTACGGCATGGTCCGGCTCACCCCGCTCGGGCTGTACGGCATGCGCGCCCGGCTGCTGGAGGCCGGGTTCGACGCACCCGCCGTCGGCGGTCTCGCCGACAAGGGGGCCGACGCGCTGCTCGACGGCACCGCCACCTACCCGCCCGGCGCCGCGCAGGCCGAGACGGAGCAGTGGCTGCAGCGGCGGGAACCGCTCGACGCGGCACGGGAGTTGCTGGCGGCGGCGCGGGGTTCCGACGCCGGGGCGCCGTTGCGGCGGCTGCGCTGCCAGCAGGCCCTGTCGCTGGTGGGCCCCTCCGCCGAACCCGCCCTGCGGGAGGTGCTCGACGACGCCGAGCTGGGCGGGCTCGCCCGTGTCTGGCTGACCGAGCAGGGGGCGGCGGACGTTCCCGCGCCCTCCGAGGCGATGGTGTACTGGCTGACCATCGACACGGTCGCCGCGCAGCTCGCCGCCGAGGGCAACTCCGAGGAACTGCGGGCCCTGGTGGCCGGGCTCGCGCAGCAGCACAGCGGGTTCTTCTCCGCCGTGTGGCGGGTCGAGCACCCGGCGACCGCCGACGTGCTGGAGGCGATGGGGCGGCTGCACCCCGACAAGCGGGTCGCGAAGGAAGCGCGGAAGGCCGCGTTCAAGGCGCGGTCGCAGCAGGGGGGCTGAGCCCCGGGCGGGTGCCCCGGCGCCGTCGTGGCTTATCGCGCAGTTCCCCGCGCCCCCGGGGTGTTGTTCAACCGGCGTTCACGGCTGAGCGGGACGGTTTCACCGAAAGAGGTCCGCCACCTCCCACGGCATCCTCACCGTCTCAGGAGACTTCATGTCGCTCACCCGTAGGGACTTCGCCAGGAACACCGCGATCACCGGTGCCGGTGTCGCGCTGGCGGGCAGTGTCGGGGCCCTCGCCACCGCCCCGAACGCCCTCGCGTCCTACGACACCGACAGCGCCGAGGGCACCGCGGACGCCCGGCACGGCGTGGGCTACGGGCCGCTAGTCCCCGATCCCCGGGGCATCCTCGCACTGCCCGCCGGCTTCACGTACCGGGTCATCACCCACAGCGGGAAGACCAAGCTGGAATCGGGCGAGTACACCCCGTCCAACCACGACGGCACCGCCGCCTTCGACGGCCCCCGTGGCACCACCCTGCTCGTCAACAACCACGAGCTGAAGGGCCCGCGCGCCAACTGGACGCACCCCGTGCCCCTCACCGAGGGCCTCGTCTACGACCCGGCCGCGGCCGGTGGCTGCACCGTCGTGGAGGTGCGCCCCGACGGACGCGTCGCCGAGTGGGTGGGCATCGCCGGCACCTCCACCAACTGCGCGGGCGGCCGCACCCCCTGGGGCACCTGGCTCACCTGCGAGGAGAACTCCGACAAGGCCGGCGTCAACGGCATGACCAAGGACCACGGTTACGTGTTCGAGGTCGACCCCGGCGACCGCCGTGCCAACCGCGACCCCAAGCCGCTGAAGTTCTTCGGCCGCTACGACCACGAGGCCGTCGTCATCGACCCCAGGCGCGGCCACGCCTACCTCACCGAGGACGCCTCCGGCCCCAACGGCCTCTTCTTCCGCTGGACCCCGCCGAAGGGCTTCAGCCACGGCCCCGGGAAGTTCCGCAGGCTCGCCGACGACGCCGGCGTCCTGCAGGCGCCCAAGTGCTTCGACTCCGGCGGCAAGTTCGTCGACGACCTGTCCCGCGCCACGCGCATCGGCACCGTCTACGGCGTCGACTGGGTGGACGTCCCCGACCGCGACGCCCGCACCACCCCCGTGCGCAAGCAGTTCGGCGACCGCGACGTCACCCGCGCCCGCAAGCTGGAGGGCATGTGGTGGGGCGACGGCGGTGCCTACATCGTCTCCTCCTACGCCCGTGACGAGAGCCCCGTCCAGCACGACGGCCAGGTCTGGTTCTACGACCCCAAGCGCCGCACCCTGACGCTGAAGGTCCTGCTCGGCGTGAACCCCGACCCGGCCGAGGGCGGAGCCTTCGACGGTCCGGACAACATCACCGTCTCCCCGTACGGCGGTCTGGTCATCGCCGAGGACGGCGAAGGCGTGCAGCACCTGTTCGGAGCCACCGACAGCGGACGCACCTACCCGATCGCCCGCAACGAGCTGAACATCGGCACCGCACAGGAGCCCCAGTACAGCGAGTTCGCGGGAGTCACCTTCTCGCCCGACGGCCGGACTCTTTTCGCGAGCATCCAGACCCCCGGCATCCTGCTCGCCATCACGGGGCCCTGGAAGCGGCAGAAGAGGAATTGACCGCTCGCAGGCCCGGCTCCGCGCCTCCTGAGAATCCGACGCCGCCGCCGACTTGATCTCCGGAGGCGCGGCATGGTGGGTACCCGGCGCGAAGGCGACGGTTACTTCCTGGGACCGGACGGTTGCGGGTTCGAGTCCCGTCGCGACTCCGGGCCGCCGTAGCTCACCATGGCGCGATGCGACGGCAAGGCGACGCGGGCCCGTCCCGTCTCGCGGGTCACCTCCACGGGACGCGTGCCGCGCGCGTACGAGGACGGCCGGGTCACCGAACGCGACGCGCGCGCGGAAGCCTGGGCGGAACCGGCACCACCGAAGCGGTGCACGGGCACTACGACGGGCACGACCGGGTGCCGATCCTCACCGACGAGCAGTACACGCACCACCACCGCGGCGGCCCGGCCGAGCAGGCCCCGGCCGACGTGCCGCTCCCCACCTGGAACCTGGCCGGCCACCCGGCGGGCCACGGCCCGTCGGGCACCGCGAACCGGCACGCCTTCGGTGGCCTGTCGGACGCCGCGTTCGGCATGGTCCCGCTGACCGAGGCCGCACAGACGACCTCTTGTTGCGCCGTCTTCTGACATCTAACATTTCAGTCGTGGACGCCATCCGGCCCGTGCCCCGCACCCTGCTCAGGGACCGGGCGTACGAGGCGATCAGGGACGCCATCGTGGCCGGGGAGATCGCACCCGGGGCGGTGGTACGGGACGCCGATCTCGCCCAGCGGCTCGGGCTGTCCCGCGCACCGGTGCGCGACGCCTTCTCCCGGCTCGTCGACGAGGGGCTGCTGGAGAGCAAACCGCAGAGCTACACCCGGGTGACCCCGCTGGTGGCCGCCGACGTCCGGGACGCCGCGGCCGTCGTCGGGGCCATGCACGAACTCGCCACCCGGGCCGCCGTGCCCCGGCTGACCGCCGCCGACATCGCCGCGATGCGCGCCGCCAACGAGCGGTTCGCCGCGGCCGTGGACAGCGGGGACGTCGAGGCGGCCCTGCGCGCCGACGACGCACTGCACGACGTCCTCGTCCGCGCCGGCGGCAACCGCGCGGCCGCGGCGACCGCCGCCCGCTACACCCCGCTCATCCGCCGCCTGGAACGCCGGCGCTTCGGCGAGGGCGGCAGCTGCCGCTCGGCCGGGCTGCACGAGCGGCTCATCGACGCCTGCGAGGCCGGGGACGCCACCGGGGCGGTCCGTGTCACGGCGGAGATCTGGCGAGGGCTCGAAGAGCTCGCCGACTGACGGACCGGAACCCGACGGAGGACCCATGTCCCTTTCCTCGTACGCCCGTTACCCCCTGCTCTTCGGCCCCTCGCCCGTGCACCCGCTGGAACGGCTGACCGCCCACCTCGGCGGTGCCGCCTTGTGGGCCAAGCGTGAGGACTGCAACTCCGGCATCGCCTACGGCGGGAACAAGACCCGCAAGCTGGAGTACCTGGTCGCCGACGCGCTCGCCCGGGGCTGCGACACGCTCGTCTCGATCGGCGGCGTGCAGTCCAACCACACCCGCCAGGTCGCCGCCGTCGCCGCCCGGGCCGGCCTCGCGTGCGTGCTCGTGCAGGAGAGCTGGGTGGACTGGCCGGACGCGGTGTACGACAAGGTCGGCAACATCCTGATCAGCCGGCTCGCCGGGGCCGACGTACGGCTGGTGAGGGCCGGCTTCGGCATCGGCTTCAAGGAGAGCTGGGAACAGGCGCTGCGCGAGGTCGAGGAGTCCGGCGGGAAGCCCTACGCCATTCCGGCCGGCGCCTCGGACCATCCCCTCGGCGGACTCGGCTTCGCCGCCTGGGCGCACGAAGTGGCACAGCAGGAAAGGGAACTGGGCGTCTTCTTCGACACGGTCGTCGTGTGCTCGGTGACCGGATCCACCCAGGCCGGCATGGTCGCCGGCTTCGCCGCGCTGGAGGAGGCCGGGGGACGGCCCCGGCGCGTGCTCGGCATCGACGCCTCGGCCGCACCCGCCGCCACCCGCGCGCAGATCGCCCGGATCGCCCACAGCACGGGACAACTGATCGGCGTCGCCCGCGAGCTGACCGAGGCCGACGTCGAACTCGACGACCGCTACCACGCCGGCACCTACGGCGTCCCCGACGAGACCACGCTGGCCGCCATGCGTCTCGCCGCACGCACCGAGGGGATGGTCACCGACCCCGTCTACGAGGGCAAGTCCATGGCGGGCATGGTCGACCTGGTGCGGCGGGGCGAGATCGGCCCCGACGCGACGGTGCTCTACGCCCACCTCGGCGGGCAGCCGGCCCTGAACGCCTACAGCGCCCTGTTCTAGCGCGCCTTCCGGGAATCGGCCGGGCGGCGGGTGCGTTGTCGGCGGCGGGACCGACATCGCCGCGGACGCGGCGGTGAGCCGACGTCGCCGAGGAGGCGCCATGTCCGACGCACCAGTCGTCCGGGAGCTCCGCCTGGTCGTGACGGCGGACGACTACGACGCCGCCCTGCACTTCTACCGGGACGTCCTCGGCCTGCCCGAGCGGGGTGCGTTCGCCTCCGAGGACGGCCGGGTCACGATCCTGGAGGCCGGGCGGGCCACCCTGGAACTGACCGATCCGAACCACGCCGCGTTCATCGACGAGGTGGAGGTGGGGCGGCGCGTGGCCGGGCACATCCGCGTCGCCTTCCAGGTGGACGACTCGGCCGCCGTCACCGCGCGACTGGAGGCCGCCGGTGCCGAGGTCGTCGCCGAGCCGGTCCGCACCCCCTGGAACTCCCTCAACTCCCGGCTCGAAGCCCCGGGCGCCCTGCAACTGACGCTGTTCACCGAACTCGGCGACTGACCGGCCCGCCCGGCGCCGGACACGGGGTGCCGGACGTGCGGACCGGCGACCAGCGCGCGGGGCCGGGAGCCGGACGGCCGGGCGGTGCGCGGCGTCGGGCCACGATCCACGACGTCGCCCGTCTGGCCGGAGTGTCCCGCCAGACGGTCTCCCGCGCGGCAGACGACAGGGGTGCGGGGTGGGCCCCCGGCACCACCCCGCACCCCCGCCGCCACGGCCGGGACGTCCCGGACGGCCCGCCCGTCCGGCGGGCGGTTGCCGCTAGGGTGCCCGCAAGGGTTCCCGATCGGTCCGTGAGGAGGGCGCGTGGTGCAGGTCAGGCCCCTGCGGGCGGATGCCCGGCGCAACCGCGAGCGGCTGCTGGAAGTGGCCGTGGAGGCGTTCGCCGAGCACGGGGAGAACGCGTCCCTGGACGACATCGCCAAGCGGGCGGGCGTCGGCTCCGGGACGCTGTACCGGCACTTCCCCACCCGTCAGGCCCTGCTGGAGGCGGTCTACCTGGACCGGATCGAGGCGATCGCCGCCCGGGCCGACGCCCTCGCCGCCGCGCTGGCACCCGGCGAGGCCCTGGCGGAGTGGCTCCACGAGGTCGGCGCCGGGCTGATCCGGATGCGCGGGGTGCGGGCCCTGCTCGGCCCGGCCGTCACCGGCGCCGCGCCCGCGGTGGCCACGGCCTGCGGCGACTCGGTGCGCGACGCGGCGCGGCGGCTGGTCCGGGCCGCGCAGGACGAGGGCACCCTGCGGCGGGACGTGGCACCGGAAGACGTCCTGCGCCTGGCCCACGGTGTGGCGACGGCGTCGGAACTGGCGGACGGGGAGTGCGGTCACCTGCGGCGCTACCTGTCCCTCCTGACGGAGGGGCTGCGCCCGCGCGAGGGCTGACGGGGCGGTCGCGCCCGCCGGGCCCCGCCCGGACGCCCCTCGGGCGGTGCCCCGGACGCCCTTCGCGGAAGGACGTCCGGGAGGGGCCGCGGAGTGTCACAGGGCCTGGGCGGCCGGCTTCACCATCCCCCGCACCGTGCGGGACTTCACGAAGTCGCCCATCGCCGTCATGTCCCACTCGCCGGAGAACTGGCGGATCAGCTTGGCCATCATCACGCCGGTCTGGGCCTCGGCGCTGGTGAGGTCGAAGCGGACCAGTTCCTCGCCCGTGGAGGCGTCCAGCAGGCGGCAGTAGGCCTTGGCGACCTCCGTGAACTTCTGGCCGGAGAAGGAGTTCACCGTGAAGACCAGGCCGGTGACCTCCTGCGGCAGCCGGCCGAGGTCGACCGTGATGACCTCGTCGTCACCGCCGCCCTCACCGGTGAGGTTGTCGCCGGAGTGCCGGATCGCGCCGCCGACGATCTGCAGCTTGCCGAAGTAGCAGCTGTCGATGTGGTTGCGCTGCGGCCCGTAGGCGATCACCGAGGCGTCGAGGTCGATGTCCTTGCCGCGGTAGGCGGGCTCCCAGCCGAGGCCCATCTTGACCTGGGAGAGCAGGGGACGGCCGCCCTTGATCAGGGAGACGGTCTGGTTCTTCTGGAGGCTGACGCGGCCCTTGTCGAGGTTGATCTTCCCTGAGCCGGGGGCGGGCTGCGGGGGCGTCGCCGGGGCGGCCGGGGCGGCTGCGGGCGCGGTGACGGGCGGGGCCGGCGGCTGCACCGGGGCCGGCGGCTGCAACGGGGCCGCCTGCGGCGTCACCGGCTGGGCCGGGGCGGCCGCGGCCGGCTCCTCCACCGTCACACCGAAGTCCGTGGCGATGCCCGCCAGGCCGTTGGCGTAGCCCTGGCCGACCGCGCGGGCCTTCCACTGGCCGTTGCGCTGGTAGACCTCGACGATCACCAGGGCCGTCTCGCTGCCGAGCTGCGGAGGCGTGAAGGTGGCCAGGACCGAGCCGTCGTCGGCGTTGCGGATGGTGGCCGTCGGTTCGATGCCCTGGAAGGTCTGGCCCGCGGCGTCCGGGCTGGCCGTGACGACGATCTTCTCGATGCCCGGGGGGAGCGCGGCCGTGTCGACGATGATCGCGTCGGGGGCGGAGCCGCCGCCCGAGCGGTAGGTCACGCCCGGTCCCGAGGGCTGGTTGTAGAAGATGAAGTCGTCGTCGGAGCGCACCTTGCCGTCGGCGGTGAGCAGCAGGCCCGATACGTCGAGCCGCACCGGGGCGGCGACGTCCACCGTCACGCGGGCGGCGGACAGGGGGATGTTCGAGCCGGGGGTCATAGCTGTCATGCCGGGTGAACGAGCGAGGCGGTTTTGCCGTTCCCTTACCTTGTTGCCATTCGGGTCAGCGGCGGTTGCGCGGGTGGCCGCGGGGGTGTGTTCGTTGCCCCGCTTGTGGTTGCCCGTCCAGCGGGCCATGACGAGCCGGGGTCCGGGCCGACCTCGGCCAGGAACCGCAGGGCGGTGGCGGGGCGGCGGTGGTGGCTGACGCGGACGGTCCCGCCCGTGTGCCGCTCGCAGGCGGATCCGCGGGGTCGCGGCACCCGCGAGCGTACGGGGGCGGGGAGGGGCGGCCCACCGGCTTACGCCCCTCCCCGCCCGCGGCCGTGCGCCGCCCTACGGCACGACCACGATCTTGCGGCCGACCCCCGCCGCGAACTGCTCCAGCGCCTCGGGGTACCGCTCGAGCGGGATGCGGTCGCTGATGAAGACGTCCGGGTCGAGGACGCCGTTCGCGAAGAGCTCCGCCGCCCGCTCGAAGCTGTGCAGCACGGCCATGGAGCCGGTGATGGTGATCTCCTGGTTGTAGATGCGGTACGGGTCGATGGTCACGCGGGTCGCGTAGTCGGCGACGCCGAACTGCAGGAACGTACCGGCCTTGGCCACCCGGTCCAGGCCGTCCTGGATGGCGGCCGCGTTGCCGGTGGCGTCCACGACCAGGTCCCAGCCCTGCGGGCGGTCGAGTTCGTCCGGGTTCGCCGCCGAGGCCGACACGCCGAGGCGGCGGGCCGTCTCCAGCCGGGCCGGGTTCACGTCGACGACGTCCACGCTCGCCGCGCCGGTGCGCTTGGCCAGCTCCAGCATCATCAGGCCCATCGTGCCGGAGCCGTAGATCAGCACGTGCGCGCCGAGGCGGGACTGCAGCACGTCGTAGCCGCGCACCGCGCAGGACAGCGGCTCCACCAGGGCCGCGTCCTCGGTGCGGACGTGGTCGGGGAGCCTGACGCAGTTCGCCACCGGGGCGACGGCGTACTGCGCGGCCCCGCCGGCCGTCGTCACGCCGATCGCCGCCCAGCGTTCGCAGAGGTTGTTGTGGCCGGTGCGGCAGTAGCGGCACTCGTAGCAGTACAGGGACGGGTCGACGGCGACCCGGTCGCCGACCGCCACCTCCGTGACCTGGGTGCCGACGCCGACGACCTCGCCCGCGAACTCGTGCCCGGGCACGATGGGCAGCTTGGGGGCGAACTCGCCCTGGAGGATGTGCAGATCGGTGCCGCACAGGCCGCAGGCCGCGACCTCGACGACGACCTCGCGCGGCCCCGGCACCGGGTCCGGGACCTCGGTGACGACGGCCCGGCCCACGGACTCGATGACGGCGGCCTTCATTTCACGGCTCCCAACGACAGGCCCTGGACCAGCTTGTCCTGGGCGGCGAACCCCGCGGCGAGCACCGGCAGGGAGATGACGAGCGACGCGGCGCACACCTTCGCGAGGAACAGGCCCTGGCTGGTGATGAAGCCGGTCAGGAACACGGGGGCGGTCTCGGCGACCACGCCCGTCAGCACGCGGGCGAACAGCAGCTCGTTCCAGCTGAAGATGAAGCAGATCAGGGCGGTGGCCGCGATGCCCGGCAGGGCGATGGGGGCGACCACCCGGGCCAGGACGGTGGGCAGCCGGGCCCCGTCCACCCGGGCCGCCTCGATCACCGCGACCGGGATCTCGGCGAGGAACGACTGCATCATCCACACCGCGATCGGCAGGTTCATGGAGGTGTAGAGGACGACGAGCAGCCAGATGTTGTCGAGCATCCCGGCGTTCTTGGCGAACAGGTAGATCGGCAGCAGGCCCGCCACGACCGGCAGCATCTTGGTGGACAGGAAGAAGAACAGCACGTCCGTCCACTTGCGGACCCGGTTGATCGACAGGGCGTAGGCCGCCGGGAAGGCCAGCAGCAGCACCAGCAGCGTCGACGCGACGGACGCGACGGTGGAGTTGATCAGCGCCGGCCAGGGGCTCGCGCCGCCGCCCGCGCCGAAGAACTCGCGGTAGCCGTCCAGGGTCAGGGCGGCCGCGAAGGACGGCGGGTTGGTCGCCGCGTCCGTCTCCGAGTGGAAGGACGTCAGCGCCATCCACGCGACGGGCAGGAAGAACGCGATGCCGAGCAGCCAGGCCAGCAGGCCCAGGCCCGCACCCTTGCCACGGACGCGGCGGGCACGCGGGGCGATCGTGCTCATGCGCGGGACACCTCCTCGCGGAACAGGGACGACACCACGCGCAGGGCGAAGGTCGCGATGACGATCGAGCCGATGACGACCAGGACACCCGCGGCCGAGGCGAGGCCGTTCTCGTGGGCCTGGTAGAAGGTCTGGTAGACGGTGTAGGGGAGGTTGGCGGTGCCGAGGCCGCCGGACGTGATCGTGAAGACCGCGTCGAAGTTCTGCACGATGTAGATCGAGCCCAGCAGGGCGCCGAGTTCGAGGTAGCGGCGCAGATGCGGCAGCGTCAGGTGGACGAAGATCTGCCAGTCGCTCGCCCCGTCGACCCGGGCCGCCTCGATCTGCTCGTGGTCGCGGCTCTGCAGGCCGGCGAGCAGGATCAGCATCATGAACGGCGTCCACTGCCAGATGAGCGAGGCCTCGACGGCCAGCAGCGGGGTGTTCGAGATCCAGTCGGGCTGCGGCCCGCCCACGTAGTGCAACAGGCCGTTGAACAAGCCGTACTCGGGGTTGTAGAGCACGTGCTTCCAGAGCAGGGCGGCCGCGACCGGCACCACCAGGAAGGGCGCGATCAGCAGCGTCCGCACGACGCCCCGGCCGCGGAACCTGCGGTCCAGCAGCAGCGCCAGGACCAGGCCCAGCACCAGGCTGGCCAGCACCACCGCGACCGTCAGCAGGACCGTCGTCCACACCGAGCGGCGCAGGTCCGGGTCGGTGAGGACCTCCTGGTAGTTGTCGAGGCCGGCGAAGTGACGGGCGTCCGGGTAGAGGGAGTTCCAGTCGAAGAAGGAGATCACCAGCGTGGCCACGAAGGGCAGCTGGGTGACGGCGATCATGAAGACGAGGGCGGGGAGCAGCGGGGCGCGGGTGGCCCAGGCGCGCAGGCGGCCGGAGGGCCGGCGGGCCGGGGTGTGTGTCCCGGGAGCGGCCACGGGGGCCGTGGTGGTGGCGGTCATCGTCCCTCGTACTCCTCGGAGATCTTCTCGGCGAGCGCCTGGGACTTGCGCAGGGCCGACTCGACGGACTGGCGTCCGGCGATGGCCGCGCTGATCTCCTGGGAGACCTTGGTGCCCAGGTCGGTGAACTCGGGGATGCCGACGAACTGGATGCCGGGCGCGGGCCGCGGCTGCACTCCCGGATCGGTCGGCCGCGCCTGCTCGATGGCCTCCTTGGTCATCTCCTGGAAGGCGCCGGCCTCCTTGCGGTAGGCGGGGTTGGCGTACGTGGACGCCCGCTTGCCGGCCGGCACGTTCGACCAGCCGATCTTGTCGCCGACCAGCTGCTCGTACTCCTTGCCGGAGGCCCAGGAGACGAACTTCCAGGCGTTGTCCGGGTTGCGGGAGGCCTTCTGGATGCCCCAGGCCCAGGTGTACAGCCAGCCGGAGGACTCCGTCCTCTCCACGGGGGCGGGGGCGTAACCCACCTTGCCCTTGACGGGGGACCCGGCCGCCTCCAGGGAACCGGCCGCGGAGGTGGCGTCGTACCACATGGCGACCTTGCCCTGGGTCATGTTGTTGAGGCACTCGGCGAACCCGGCCTGGGCCGCGCCCGATTCGCCGTGCTCGCGCACCAGGCCGACGTAGAACTCGGTGGCCTTCTCGAAGGCGGGGGAGTCCAGGCGCGCCTTCCAGTCCTTGTCGAACCAGGTGCCGCCGAAGGTGTTCACGACGGTCGTCAGGGGTGCCATGACCTCGCCCCAGCCGGGCAGCCCCCGCAGGCAGATGCCCTTCATGCCGGGTTCGG
This sequence comes from Streptomyces sp. AHA2, assembly GCF_036857595.1. Lineage (NCBI taxonomy): Bacteria > Bacillati > Actinomycetota > Actinomycetes > Kitasatosporales > Streptomycetaceae > Streptomyces > Streptomyces sp. AHA2. Next base: position 97,802 of record NZ_JAUQWJ010000019.1, on the reverse strand, counting down.
CGCCGTCGGCCTTCGCGGCGAGATGCGCCACCTGCCGCCAGGTGGGGCGGGCCGGCATCGTCAGGCCCTTCTTCTCGAACACGTCCTTGCGGTACATCAGGAACGACGACTCGCCGTAGAAGGGCTGGCCGTAGAGCTTGCCGTCGTCGGCGGTGAGGGACTGGCGCATCGGCTTGAGCACGTCCTGCTCGTCGTAGGCCGGGTCCTTCGCCACGTAGCCGTTCATCTCGTGCAGCCAGCCGTTGCGGGCGTAGATCGGTATCTCGTAGTTGGACAGGGTGGCGACGTCGTACTGGCCGGCCTGGTTGGCGAAGTCCTGGCTGATCTTGTCGCGGACGTCGTTCTCGGGCAGGACGGTGAAGTTGACCTTGATGCCCGTCTCTTCGGTGAAGTGCTCGCGGGTCAGCTTCTGCAGTTCGACCATCTGCGGGTTGTTGACCATCAGGACGTTGATGGCGTCACCGCCGGATCCGGCCCCGCCCGCGCCGACCCAGCAGCCGGAGAGCAGCGGGGCGAGCAGCGTCCCTGCGGCGGCCAGGGCGAGCGGGGCTCGCGGTGGCCGTCGTCGGCTCTGGGTTCGCATGGATCGCTCCTGGATGTATGGGGACATGAGGGTGTGCTGGGGTGCGCCGGGGCGGGTGGCGCCCCGGCGGAAACGCGTGCGGTCGTCTCAGACGCGGATGACGTGCGGTCCGAGCAGGGAGTAGCGGTGGGCCTCGGAGGACGGCAGCAGGGTGCTCGTCACGATCGTCTCCAGCGCGCCGACCTCGGCGAACCGGCAGAAGCTGACCGCGCCGAACTTGGTGTGCACGCCGACGAAGACCGTCCGCCGGGCGGCCCGGATCGCCTGTGCCTTGACCTCGCTGACGGCCGGGTCCGGGGTGGTGAGGCCGTGCTCGCGGGAGATGCCGTTGGCGCCGATGTAGGCCAGGTCGACGACGAAGCCGGACAGCATCTTCGTCGTCCAGTGGTCGACGGTGGCGAGCGTCCCGGGACGCACCCGGCCGCCCAGCAGCAGCACGGACACGGTGTCCGTCCCGGCGAGGGCGCCCGCGACCGGCAGGGACGCGGTGACCACGGTCAGCGGCCGGTCCCTGGGCAGCGCCTCGGCGATGAGCTGCGGGGTGAAGCCCTCGTCGATGAAGACGGTCTCCGCGTCCCCGAGCAACTGGGCCGCGGCGGCCGCGATCCGGCGCTTCTCGGGGACGTGGCTGGTGGCCCGGAAGGCGAGTGTCGTCTCGAAGCCGGCGCTCTCCACCGGGTAGGCGCCGCCGTGGGTGCGGCGCAGCAGTCCGTGGTCCTCCAGGACGCGCAGGTCCCGGCGGACGGTCTCCTTGGCCACGCCCAGCTCGGTCGCGAGGGCGGTGACGTCGACCGCGCCGTCGCGCCGTGCGGCCAGCACGATCTCGCGCTGGCGCTCTTCCGCCGTCTTGTTCATGGCCGTCACGTGCCTTCCTGCCGCGCCCTGCCCGTTCGGGCCCGAGTGGGCCTCGGAGGAAGTTCTACAGCGGGTGGCGCTGCCCGGACCAGGTCTGTTGCGAGGGCGATCGTGCCCGGGTGTGCCCGTTCGGTCGCCGGTGCGCCCGGGCTGCGACAGGCGGAGCGGAGCCGTCCGGGGGCGCGTCGTGGCTGATCGGAGCCGGTCGGGCGGTCGAGGGGGTGATGCCCGATCGGATCATGACCGTGCCCGAATGACCGAACGGGCGGGCCCGCTTGCTGCCCGCCCGTCCCTGTGCGACGGCTCTTTCCGGTCAGTACGGCCAGATCGGCGGGTCGGTCACGAAGTGGCCGCCCAGGCAGGCGTGCGCCGGATCGTCCGGATCCAGCTCGCCCTGCTCGGCGATGAGCTTGTGCGCCCAGGGCTCGGAGTCGTCCTGCGGCTCGTAGCCGAGTGCGCGGGCGCTGCTCAGGTCCCACCACAGCCGGGTGTTGGCGGAGGAGCCGTGGACGACGGTGTGGCCGACGCCCCGCGCGGTCAGGGCCGCGTGGAAGAGACGGGCGCCGTCGGCGGGGCTCATCCACACCGAGAGCATCCGCACGCTGGTCGGCTCGGGGAAGCAGGAGCCGATGCGCACCGAGACCGTCTCCAGGCCGTGCTTGTCCCAGTAGAGCTGCGCGAGGTCCTCGCCGAAGCACTTGGACAGGCCGTAGAAGGTGTCCGGGCGGCGGGGGGTGTCGACGGGGATCAGGGGGTCGTCGCCCTGCGGGCGCGGGGTGTAGCCGACGGCGTGGTTGGAGGAGGCGAAGACGACCCGGCGGACGCCCTCCTCGCGGGCGGCCTCGTACAGGTGGTACGTGCCCTCGATGTTGGCCTTGAGGATCTTGTCGAAGGGGGCTTCCAGGGAGATGCCCGCGAGGTGGATGATCGCGTCGACGCCCCGGACGGCCTCGCGCAGGGCGTCCCGGTCGGCGAGGTCGGCGGTGATCGCGTCGGGCGCGCCTTCGACGGGGCGCATGTCCAGCAGCCGCAGGTCGTAGCCGTAGTCCGGGAGCAGGCCGCGCATCAGGGTGCCGAGGCCGCCGGCGGCGCCGGTGAGCAGGACGGTGCGGACAGCGGGCATCCTCGGGTCTCCTTGACTCGCCGGTCGTGCAGAAGAGCGCACGGCATTCATATGCGTGGACACGCTAAGGAGCCGGGGCCGAACGCGTCAAGGGGCTGGTGGAGGCGGTGAATCCGCTGGTGTGTCGCCGCTTTACGCGCTTGACCGGCCCCGCCGGGGCGCCTTAGCGTGGAGTTGTTCAGAAATATAGACGGCAATCATGAATATGGAACCGGGAGAGCTCGTGACGTCAGCCCCTCTCGCCGCTCGACTCGACATCCCCAGCGGACCGCTGTTCTTCCCGGTCACCGCCTTTGGGCCCGACGGCTCGGTGGACCTCGACACCTTCCGCACGCATGTCCGCCGCGGGGTGGAGGCCGGAGCCGCGGCCGTGTTCGCCTGCTGCGGCACCGGCGAGTTCCACGCGCTCACGCCCGAGGAGTTCGACGCGTGCGTACGGGCGGCGGTCGAGACCGCCGCGGGGCGGGTGCCCGTCGTCGCCGGCGCCGGCTACGGCACCGCGCTCGCCGTGCGCTACGCCCGCCTCGCGGAGGCGGCCGGGGCCGACGGGCTGCTCGCCATGCCGCCCTACCTCGTCACCGCCGGGCAGGAGGGGCTGCTGCGGCACTACCGGGAGCTGGCCGCCGCGACCTCCCTGCCGGTCGTCGTCTACCAGCGGGACAACGCCGTCTTCACCCCGGACACCGTCGTCGAACTCGCCCGCACGGACGGCGTCATCGGCCTGAAGGACGGACTGGGCGACCTCGACCTGATGCAGCGCGTCGTCAGCGCCGTGCGCACCGACGTTTCCGGCGACTTCCTGTACTTCAACGGCCTGCCGACCGCCGAGCAGACCCAGCTCGCCTACCGCGCCCTCGGCATCACGCTGTACTCCTCGGCCGTCTTCTGCTTCGCCCCCGAGATCGCCCTCGCCTTCCACCGCGCGCTGCGCGACGGCGACGACGACACGGTGCACACCCTGCTGGACGGCTTCTACCGGCCGTTCGTCGAACTGCGCGCCCGGGGCCGCGGTTACGCCGTCGCCCTCGTCAAGGCGGGCGTACGGCTGCGCGGCCCGGACGTGGGGGAGGTGCGGCCCCCGCTGCAGGAACCGGCCCCGGACCACGTCAAGCGGCTCGCCGAAGTGATCGACCGCGGTTACGCGCTGCTGGAGGGGGCCAAGTGAGGGCGTCGGCGTTCGTCTACCCCTGGGACGTCAACGGGGACCCGCAGGCACCCGGGCGGATCGCCGCGCTCGGCGTGGAGCAGGTGACGCTCGCCGCCGCCTACCACTCCACACGCGCCCTCACCCCGCGCCACCCCCGCCACCGCGTCGTCACCGCCGAGCACGCCGCCGTGCTGTACCCGGCCGGCGACCGCTGGGACGGGCGCGCGCTGCGCCCCCACGCGGCCGGGGACTGGGCGCCCGGGGACGCCTTCGGCGAGGCCGCCACCGCCCTCGCCGGGGCCGGTCTGCAGGTGCACACCTGGGTGGTGCTCGCCCACAACTCCCGCCTCGGCGCGGAGCACCCGGACACCTCGGTGGTCAACGCCTACGGCGACCGCTACCCCTGGGCCCCCTGCATCGCGCAGCCCGCCACGCGCGCGTACCTCGTCGACCTGGCGGCCGAGGCGGCCGTGCGGCCCGGGGCGCGCGGCACCGAGCTGGAGTCCCTCGGCTGGTACGGCTTCCAGCACCTGCACGCCCACGACAAGACCGGCGGCGTCGCACTCGGCGACGCCGGGCAGTACCTCATGGCGCTGTGCTTCTGCCCCTCCTGCCGGGACGGCTACGGACGGCACGGGGTGGGCGCCGCCGAACTGGCCGCCGCCGTACGGCAGGCGCTGGAGCCGGTGTGGCGGGGAGCGCCCTCCGGCGGCGGCTGGGCGGGCGTCGAGAAACTGCTCGGGGAGCGGCTCGCGCACACCACGCGCGCGTACCGCGACGAGACCGCCCGGACCCTGCAGCAGGACGCGGTCGCGGCGGTCCGGGCGGCGGCGCCCGGCGACTTCCAGGTGCTGCTGCACGCCGACCCCGTGTCCTACCACGTGGGCGCCAACGCCGGCGTCGATCCGGCGCACATCCTGTCCGTCGCGGACGGCGTGGTCGTGCCCTGCACCGGCGGCACCGGCCTCCTGGCGCCCTTCGCCGCGCACCGCCGCGAGGGAACCGTCGTCGCGGCCAACTTCACCGTCGTCTCCGGCATGGGCGGCAGCCCCGGCACCCTCGCCGCGGACGCCGCCGCGGCGCGCGGCCGGGGAGCCACCGAACTGCGGCTCTATCACGCCGGATTGGCGTCCGACGACGATCTGGAGGCGGTCCGCTCCGCCCTCGCCGGACGCTGAACCAGCGCCGCCGCCGTCACCAGCAGGACCGCGCCCAGGGCCACCAGCACCGGCCGGTGGCCCACCAGTTCCACCAGGACCGCTCCGGCGGCCAGCCCGGCCACGTTCGGCGCGTACACCAGGGTGTGGGCCGTGGCGGTGACCCGGCCCAGCAGCGGACCGGGCGTCTCGCGCTGCACCGCGGTCAGCGCGGCGATCAGCACGGCGGGCAGCCCCGCGCCGATCGCCGCGCTGCACACGAGCGCCACCGCGTCGGACGGCACCGCACGCAGGGCCACCACGACGGCCAGCAGGGCGATGCCGTACGCGGCGAAGCGCCGCCCGCCCCAGTGGCGCAGGGCCGGGCCGGAGAGCAGACCGACGGCCACCGACCCGGCGCCCTGCACGGCGTACAGCACGCCCGCGTAGGCGGGGGAGCGGTCCAGGTCGTCGACGACGGCGTAGATCACCGCCCCGTTCAGGCCCGCGCACAGCATGGTGGTGCCGCCCGCCAGGACCAGAGGGCGCAGAGTGGGGTGCGCCCACAGGTGGCGGACGCCTTCGGCCGTGCCGCGCCGGTGGCCGCCGCCCGCCGGGTCGGGCCGCTCCTCGCGCAGCCGCACCAGGGCGTACAGGCCCGCCGCCAGCAGGAACGTCGCCGCGTCCAGCAGGGCGACGCCCGCGCCGCCGTACGCCGTGTACAGGCCCGCACCCGCCAGCGGGGCCAGCAGCTTCATGGCCTCGGTGGCGGTCGTGCGCAGGCCGTTGAAGTCGCCCAGCAGGGACCGCGGGACGGCCGACGCGACCAGGGCCGACTCGGCGGCGTCGTGCACGACGCCCGCCGCGCCGTACACGAACAGCACGGCGTACAGCAGCCACAGGTCGCCCGGGGCGGCGACGCCCACCAGGGTGACCAGCAGGGCGCCCAGGAACACGTTGGTGCCGATCAGCAGCGGGGTGCGGCGGACCCGGTCGGCGACGGTGCCCAGCAGCGGACCGGCCAGGGTCGGCAGCCACATCGCGAGCATGCACAGGGCGGCCAGCCCGTCCGAGCCGGTGAGGTCCTTCACCCACACCCCGGAGGCCAGCCACAGTGCCGAGGTGCCGAAGCCGGACACCACCACGCCGGACAGGTACAGCCCCGCCGCGCGGTCGCGCAGCACGCGCGCCAGGGGCCAGGTCGTCAAGGTCGTCATGCCCGCTCATCGTGGTGCTGAGGCCCCGGACAGGGGATCGGGCACATTCCCTAGAAGCGGGGGCGGCGAGCGGGAGCGGGACGCCCGGCGATGAGTTCCGCGGCCGGTGGCGGTCTGCCCTTGCGACGACTCGTGAAGGAGCACCCCATGACCGACAGCGCCACGGGCACGACCGGCCCGGTCCTCGACCTCGGACCACAGACGGAGGTCTTGGCACGGCTCGCGGCCGGCGTCACCGACGAACAGCTCGCCGGTCCCACGCCCTGCCCCGACTACGCGGTGCGCCACCTGCTCGGTCACCTGCTGGGGCTGACCGTCGCCTTCCGTGACGCCGGCCGCAAGGACCTCGGCGTCACCACCGACACCAGCCCGGACTCCGCGCTCCCGGACATCACTCCCGGCTGGCGCGAGGAACTGCCCGAGGTCCTCGCCGAGCTGGCCGGCGCCTGGCGCGACCCGGCCGCCTGGACCGGCACGACCCGGGCCGGGGGCGTCGACCTGCCGGGAGAAGTCGCCGGCCTGGTGGCCACCGACGAACTGGTCGTCCACGGCTGGGACCTGGCCCGTGCGACCGGCCAGGACTACACCCCCGACCCGGCCGCGCTCCGGGTCTGCCACGACTTCCTCGCCGCGAGCGTGGACGACCCCACCCGCGACCAGATCTTCGGCCCCGTCGTCCCGGTCGCGCCCGAGGCGTCCCGGCTGGACCGTGCCGTGGGGCTGAGCGGGCGGGAACCGGGGTGGACACCCCGGGCGTAGAAAGCGATTGCTCCTTCTTGCGTCAGAAGCATTGACGAAACAATCGCGCCCTCCTACGGTCATCGCGTCGTACTTCGTACGTCATATATGAGACGCGATACGCGAGATCCGATACGCGATCCGTCGGGACCGCGACATCCGAGAGGCGCGCATGACCTCTGTGCCCACGCCGATCCCCTCCCGCACGCAGTACGTGCTGGAGGGGATCAAACACCGCATCCTCACCGGGCGGCTGACGCCGGGACAGGCACTCGTCGAGACCGAGCTCGCCGCGCAGTTCGGGGTGTCCAAGACACCCGTGCGCGAGGCGCTGAAGACCCTGGCCGGCACCGGACTGGTCGTCATGAGCCAGTACAAGGGCGTCACGGTGCGCATGGTGGACGCGGACATGGCGCGCGAGGTCTACGACGTCCGGCTGCTGCTGGAGCCCGAGGCGCTGAGGCGGGCCGTGCAGCGCGGGGCCCGCCTGGACGCCGCCCGGGACGCGCTGGCCCGTGCCGACGTCGCCACCGACACCGCCGAACGCTCCCTGGCCAACCGGGAGTTCCACCGCGCCCTGTACCTGCCCTGCGGCAACCCGCTGCTCGGCCGGATGCTCGACGAGGTCCGCGACCAGGCCGCCCTGGTCTCCGCCGTCGCCTGGGCCGCCTCGCCCTCCTGGGAACGGGAGGCCGGCGAGCACCGGGAGATCCTCCGGCTCGCCCTCGACGGCGACGCCGACGGCGCGGCGCGTGCCCTGCACGCCCACATCGCGTCCTTCGTGCAGCGCGCCTTCCCGGAGGCGGCCCTGGAACAGGAAGGCCAGGAATGAGCAGCGTGGCGTTCGAGACCCAGCGGGCCGCCCTGGCCGACGTGGTGGCCATTCCGGTGACCCCCTTCGCCGAGGACGGCTCCGTCGACCGGGACACCCACCGGGCCCTGCTGCGCCGTCTGCTCGACGGCGGCATCACCACCCTCACGCCCAACGGCAACACCGGCGAGTTCTACGCCCTGACCCCCGAGGAGCGCCGCCTGGTCACGGAGCTGACCGTCGAGGAGGCGGGGGAGCGGGCCGCCGTCCTGGTCGGCGTCGGCCACGACGTCCCCACCGCTGTCGCCTCCGCCCGGCACGCCCGCGAGCTCGGCGCGCAGATGGTGATGGTCCACCAGCCCGTCCACCCCTACGTCTCCCAGGCCGGCTGGGTCGACTACCACCGGGCCGTCGCCGAGGCCGTGCCCGAACTGGGTGTCGTCCCCTACATCCGCAACGCCCAGCTCGCCGGCGCCCGTCTCGCCGAACTCGCCGACACCTGCCCGAACGTCATCGGCGTGAAGTACGCGGTGCCGGACGCCGCCGGCTTCGCCGCCTTCGCCCGGGACGCGGGCCTGGAGCGGTTCGTGTGGGTCGCCGGACTCGCCGAGCCCTACGCCCCCTCCTACTTCTCCGCGGGCGCCACCGGCTTCACCTCCGGACTGGTGAACGTCGCCCCGGCCGTCTCCCTCAACATGATCGAGGCGCTGCGCTCCGGCGACTACCCGGCCGCCATGAAGGTCTGGGAGCAGATCCGCCGCTTCGAGGAACTGCGCGCCGCCAACGGCTCCGCCGACAACGTCACGGTCGTCAAGGAGGCCCTGGCCTCCCTCGGGCTGTGCCGTCGCGAGGTACGCCCGCCGAGCAAGCCGCTGGCACAGGACGCCCGTGCCGAGGTCGCCGCGATCGCCGCGGGGTGGTCCATATGACCGGCCGCCTGTCCCCCGAGGACCTCAGAAGCCACCAGTGGTACGGCACCCCGGGCCAGTTGCGCACCTGGTCGCACAACGCCCGGATGCGTCAGCTCGGTTACGAGGCGGAGGAGTACCAGGGCCGCCCGGTGATCGCCGTGCTCAACACCTGGTCCGACATCAACCCCTGCCACGTCCACCTGCGCGAGCGGGCCGGGGCGGTCAAGCGGGGAGTGTGGCAGGCGGGCGGCTTCCCGCTGGAGTTCCCGGTCTCCACGCTCTCCGAGACCTACCAGAAGCCCACCCCGATGCTGTACCGCAACCTGCTCGCGATGGAGACGGAGGAGCTGCTGCGCTCGTACCCCGTCGACGCGGCGGTGCTGCTCGGCGGGTGCGACAAGTCGACCCCCGCGCTGCTCATGGGCGCGGCCTCGGCCGACGTCCCGGCGCTGTTCGTGCCCGCGGGACCGATGCTGCCGGGCCACTGGCGCGGTGAGACCCTCGGGTCCGGCACCGACATGTGGAAGTACTGGGACGAGCACCGCGCGGGCAACCTGACCGACTGTGAACTGCGGGAGCTGCAGGGCGGGCTGGCACGCTCCCCCGGGCACTGCATGACCATGGGGACCGCCTCCACGATGACCGCGGCGGCCGAAGCCCTCGGCATGACACTGCCGGGCGCCTCGTCGATCCCGGCCGTGGACTCCGGGCACGAGCGGATGGCCGCCGCCTCCGGCCGCCGTGCCGTGGAACTGGCCTGGACCGCGCTCACCCCGTCCCGGATCCTCACCCGCGAGGCGTTCGAGGACGCCGTCACCACGGTGCTGGGGCTCGGCGGCTCCACCAACGCCGTCATCCACCTCATCGCCATGGCGGGCCGCGCCGGCGTCCGGCTCACCCTCGACGACTTCGACCGCATCGCCCGCACCGTGCCGGTGCTCGCCAACGTCCGGCCCGGCGGACGGACGTACCTCATGGAGGACTTCCACTTCGCCGGGGGGCTGCCCGCCTTCCTCTCCCGCATCACCGACCTGCTGCACCTGGACCGGCCCACCGTCAACGGCACCCTGCGCGAGCAGATCGCGGGGGCCGTCGTCCACGACGACGACGTCATCAGGCCCCGCGACACCCCGGTCGCCGCCGAGGGCGGAGTCGCCGTGCTGCGCGGCAACCTCTGCCCGGACGGCGCCGTCATCAAGCACATCGCCGCCGAGCCCCACCTGCTCAAGCACACCGGTCCCGCCGTCGTCTTCGACGACTACCGGACCATGCAGCGCACCATCGACGACCCCGGGCTGGACATCACCGCCGACAGCGTGCTCGTGCTGCGGGGCGCCGGCCCCAAGGGCGGCCCGGGCATGCCCGAGTACGGGATGCTGCCGCTGCCGGGCCACCTGCTCAAGCAGGGCGTACGGGACATGGTCCGCATCTCCGACGCCCGCATGAGCGGCACCAGTTACGGCGCCTGCGTGCTGCACGTGGCGCCCGAGTCGCACGTCGGCGGACCGCTCGCCCTCGTGCGCACCGGCGACCCGATCACCCTCGACGTCGAGGCGCGCACCCTCCACCTCCACGTGGACGACGAGGAACTCCAGCGGCGCAGGGCGGACTGGACTCCGCCGCCCACCCGGTACGAGCGCGGCTACGGCGCCCTCTACGACGAGCAGATCACGCAGGCCGACACCGGCTGCGACTTCGAGTTCCTCGCCCGCCCGGGCCGGGTCGCGGACCCGTACGCGGGCTGAACGGCCGCACGGCCCACGCACCTCGGCACGACCCCGCTTCCGCAGAAAGCGCTTGCTACGCACGCCCCGACGCACGACGCACAGACGTACCGAGAACGGAGAACAGTCATGGCCCAAGCCGCAGCCGTGGCGAAACCGCCCGCGCCACCCCGGCGGCGCCGTGCCTCCGCCACCCCGCGCAGGCTCCCGTACCTGCTGATCGCACCGGCCGCCCTGCTCATGCTGGGCTTCATCGCCTACCCGGTCATCAGCGTCTTCTACTACAGCCTGCAGAACTACAACCCCACCAAGCCCTGGCGGAACGGCTTCGCGGGCTTCGACAACTTCGTCCACGCGTTCACCGAGGACCCCGTCTTCTGGGACACCCTCGTCTTCAGCGCCAAGTGGGTCTTCGTCGAGGTCGGGCTCCAGCTGCTGTTCGGTCTCGCGCTGGCCCTCATCGTCAACCAGACCTTCGTGGGCCGGGGCCTGGGGCGCGCCCTGGTGTTCTCCCCGTGGGCCGTGTCCGGCGTGCTGACCTCGGCGATCTGGGTGCTGCTTTACAACTCCCAGACGGGCATCACCCGTTACCTCGCCGACCTGGGCATCGGCTCCTACGGCACCAGCTGGCTGTCGGACACCTCCACCGTGTTCCCGGCGGCGGTCGTGGCCGACCTGTGGCGGGGCGTGCCGTTCTTCGCGATCCTCATCCTCGCCGACCTGCAGTCCGTCTCCAAGGACCTCTACGAGGCCGCCGAGGTCGACGGGGCCAGCCGGCTGAAGCAGTTCTGGCACATCACGCTGCCGCACCTGAAGGACGCGATCATCCTGTCGACGCTGCTGCGCGCGGTGTGGGAGTTCAACAACGTCGACCTGCTCTACACCCTGACCGGCGGCGGACCCGCGGGCGAGACCACCACGCTGCCGCTGTACATCGCCAACACCTCCGTCGACGCCCACAACTTCGGCTACGCGTCGGCCCTGACCACGGTGGCGTTCGTGATCCTGCTCTTCTGCTCGATGGTCTACCTGCGGCTGAGCAAGTTCGGAGGCGAGAACAAGTGAGCGTGAAGGAAGCCACCAGGACGGCGCCCGCCCCCGTGCGCGCCACCCCCGGCCCGTCGCGGCCCGTGAAGAACAACCGCGCCTGGGACGAGGCGCCCCGCTGGCAGATCTACCTGCCCCTGGGCATCTACCTGCTGTTCACCCTCGTCCCCTTCTACTGGATCCTGCTGTTCTCGCTGCGCCCGGCGGGCTCGACCTCGCTCGTGCCCTGGCCGGTCACCTTCGAGCACTTCGAGAAGGTGTGGACCGACCGCAGCTTCGGCACCTACTTCGCCAACAGCGTCCTCGTCGGTGTGGTCACCCTGGTCATGACGACCCTGGTCGCGCTGGCCGGCGGCTACGCCCTGGCCCGGTTCGACTTCAGGATCAAGCGCGGGTTCATGCTGGCCCTGCTGTGCTCGCAGTTCGTACCCGGCGCGCTGCTGCTGGTGCCGCTGTTCGAGATCTTCGCGGAACTCCGGATGATCAACTCGCTCGGCAGTGTCATCCTCGCCGAGACGGTCTTCCAGCTGCCGCTGTCGATCATCCTGATCAGCAACTTCATCAAGAACGTGCCGTACTCCCTGGAGGAGGCGGCCTGGGTGGACGGCTGCAACCGCATGACGGCCTTCCGGATCGTGGTGCTGCCGCTGCTGCGACCCGGCCTGATCGCCGTCGGCTCCTTCGCCTTCGTCCACTCCTGGAACCACTTCCTGTTCGCCCTGATGTTCCTCAACAACCAGGACAAGCAGACGATCCCGGTCGGTCTCAACTCCCTGATGAGCGCCGACAGCGTCGACCTGGGCGCGCTCGCCGCGGGCGGCATCATCGCGGCCGTGCCGGTCGTGATCGTGTTCGCCTTCATCCAGAAGTGGCTCATCACCGGGTTCAGCGCCGGGGCGGTGAAGGGATGAGGACGCCGTACGCCCGCCGGACGAGCGCCCCGTACGGCGGGGTGGACCGCACCGCCGCAGCCGGGCCCGCCCCGGCCCGCGGTGCCGGAGCGGGGAGGATCCCGTGACCGGCCGCATGATCGACCCCATGACCGCACCTGTGAGCAGCCCCGTGCCCGTCGTCCTCGCCGGTGCCCGCGGCCACGGCCGCTGGCACGTCGAGAACATCCGCCGCCTGCAGCAGCGGGGCCTGGTCCGGCTGGCCGGCGTCTGCGACCTGACGCCGCTGACCGGCCGGGAACTCGACGGCCTGGGCGCACCCGAGCAGTCCTGCGACTTCGGCGCGCTGCTGGACTCCACCGGCGCCCGGATCGCCGTGATCTGCACGCCCATCCCCACCCACACCGACCTCGCCCTCACGGCGGCCGGCCGCGGGGTGCACATCCTGCTGGAGAAGCCGCCCGCCCCCTCGTACGCGGAGTTCCGCCGCATGGCCGAGGGGGTCGCCGCGGCCGGGGTCGCCTGCCAGATCGGCTTCCAGTCGCTCGGCTCGCACGCCCTGCCCGCCGTCCGCGCCCTGATCGCCGAGGGTGCCATCGGCACCCTGGCCGGGCTCGGCGGGGCCGGGGCCTGGGTCCGCGACGAGGACTACTTCCGCCGGGCACCCTGGGCGGGCAAGCGGCGGATGAACGGCACCGACGTGATCGACGGGGCACTGACCAACCCGCTGGCCCACGCCGTCGCCACCGCGCTCGCCCTCGGCGGCAGCAACCGCGCCGAGGACGTCCTCGCCGTCGAGACGGAACTGCTGCGGGCCAACGCCATCGAGTCCGACGACACCTCCTGCGTCCGCGTCACCACCGCTCAGGGCCACCCGGTCACCGTCGCCGCCACCCTGTGCGCCGAGCGGGCGGACGAGCCGTACGTACTGGTGCACGGCAGCAGGGGCCGGATCACCTTCTGGTACAAGCAGGACCGGGTGCTGCTCCAGCGCGCCGGGCACGGCCCCCAGGAGTTCGAACACCAGCGCACCGACCTGCTGGAGAACCTCCTCGCGCACCTCACCACCGGCGCAGCCCTGCTGGTACCGCCGGAGGCGACCGGTGCCTTCATGAAGGTCGTGGAGGCCGTCCGCACCGCCCCCGACCCGGTCCCGCTGCCGGACACCGCCTGGCACCGCGTTCCCGGCGAGAACCGCCGCGTGGTGCCCGGCATCGACGGACTGGTCGCGGCCGCCGCCGACACCCTCTCCCTCTACTCCGAGCTCGGCGCCCCCTGGACCCCGGCCGCCGAGCCCCTGCCGAACGAGGTGAACCTCCGATGACCGGCAACGACACCACCGTCCTGCGGGTCGCGGGCCGGCCGGTCGCCCGGTACGTCACCCGCCCGGAACTGCCCGCCCGGCTGTCCCCGCGCCCCTATCTGCACCCCGTGACCACCCTGGCCGGCACGGCCGTGACCGAGTCCGGCCCGGCCGACCACGCACACCACCTCGGCGTCGGTGTCGCCGTTCCCGACGTCGAGGGGTTCAACTTCTGGGGCGGGCGGACCTACGTGCGCGACCGGGGCCCGACCGAGCTGGACAACCACGGCTCGCAGCGGCACGTCGCCTTCCAGCTGTGCGACCCGGACGGCTTCGTCCAGGAGCTGCGCTGGGTCGCCGCGCGCGGCGAACTGCTGCGCGAGCGCCGCACCGTCGCCGCCGCCGGACTCACCGACCGGGCCTGGGCGCTGGACCTCACCTTCTCGCTCACCAACGTCACCGAGGGCCCCCTGTCCCTCGGCAGCCCGGCGACGAACGGCCGCCCCGGCGCCGCCTACGGGGGTTTCTTCTGGCGGGCCCGCAAGGAGGCCGCCCCGCCGCGGGTGTTCACGGCCGACGGCGAGGGCGAGGCCGAGGTGCACGGCAGGAGCGCCGACTGGCTCGCCCTGGCCGGAGCGGGCTGGACCCTGGTCTTCGCCGGGGCCACCGAACGGACCCGCAGCGACCCGTGGTTCGTGCGGACCGAGGAGTACCCCGGTGTCGGCTCCTCGCTGGCCTGCGGAGACCGGCTGCCGATTCCGCCGGGCGGAACAGCGGTCCGCCGGATCGTCACCGTCGTCGCCGACGGCCGCCTCGACCGGGACGCCGCGGCCCTTCTCGTCCGCAAGGCGGTGAGCCCGTGATGCCCGCAACGCCCGTGGACGCGGACACCTACACCAACCCGGTCCTCGACGCCGACTGGTCCGACCCGGACGTCGTGTGCGTCGGTGACGACTTCTACCTGACCGCCTCCAGCTTCGGCCGCGCCCCCGCCCTGCCGCTGCTGCACTCGCGCGACCTGGTCAACTGGACGCTGATCGGCCACGCCCTCGAACGCCTGGAACCCGCGGAGGAGTTCGCGGCACCCCGGCACGACCACGGCGTGTGGGCACCGTCCCTCAGGTACCACGACGAACGGTTCTGGATCTTCTGGGGCGACCCCGACCGGGGCGTCTTCCAGATCAACGCGCCAGACGTCAGGGGCCCCTGGAGCCGCCCGCACCTGCTGAAGGCGGGCAAGGGGCTGATCGACCCCTGCCCCCTGTGGGACGAGGAGACCGGGGAGGCCTACCTGGTGCACGCCTGGGCCAGGTCCCGCTCCGGCGTCAAGAACCGCCTCACCGGCCACCGCATGCGCCCCGACGGCACCGGACTCCTCGACGAGGGCGAGGTGATCGTCGACGGCGACCGCATTCCGGGCTGGTTCACCCTGGAGGGCCCCAAGCTCTACCGGCACGACGGCTGGTTCTGGATCCTCGCCCCCGCGGGCGGCGTGGAGACCGGCTGGCAGGGAGCCTTCCGCTCACGCGGCTTCTTCGGGCCCTACGAGGAGCGGATCGTGCTGGAGCAGAGGAACACCGCAGTCAACGGCCCCCACCAGGGCGGCTGGGTGCGCACTCCGTCCGGCGAGGACTGGTTCCTGCACTTCCAGCAGCGCGGGCCCTACGGCCGGGTCGTGCACCTGCAGCCCATGCGCTGGGAGGAGGGCTGGCCGGTCCTCGGGGACGACGGCGCCCCCGTCACCGCGCACCGCAGGCCCGCCCTGCCGCCGCAGCCGCCCGCCGCCCCCGCCACCGACGACGACTTCCCCGGCGGACGCCACGGCCGGCAGTGGCAGTGGACGGCCAACCCCGCCGACGGCTGGGCCACCCAGCACTCCGGGGACGGGCTGCGGCTGACCTGCGTCCGCACGGGCGACGCCCACGACCTGCGCAGACTGCCCCACGTCCTCACCCAGCGGCTGCCCGGCACCCCCTGCACGGCCGAGGTGGAACTGCGGCTCGACAGCCACGAGACGGGCGCGCGGGCGGGACTCGCCGTGCTCGGGGACGCCTACTGCTGGATCGGCCTGCAGCGGGGCGCGGACGGCGCCGTGCACCTGGTGCACCGGTTCGCCGAAGCCGTCGCGGACGGGGAGCGGGACGCCGGACACGCCCGCCCCGCCCCCGACGGCCGGGCGCGGCTGCGCGTCGAGATCGGTCCGGGCGCACGCTGCCGCTTCTCGGCCGACACCGGCGACGGCTTCCGGCCGTCCGGCCCCGTCTTCGCCGCCACCGCGTGGCGCTGGGTCGGCGCCCTGCTCGGCCTGTTCGCGCTCGCGCCCACCGGCCCGGGACACGCCGGCGCCGCGACCTTCACCCGGTTCACCGTCACGCCCCTGTGACGCACCCCGCACGCCTGTTGGGAGCCGCAATGACGCACCCCCGTAGCAAGCGCTTGCAGAGAGCCCCGACGCCCACCGCCGTCCCCCCACACCCTCGAGTTCCGCTGGATCCGGAAGAAGAAGAGAGCCGACCAATGAAGATCAGCAATCGCAGAAGCAGGCGCGCCGCCACGGTCGTCGCCCTGGGGGCCGTGCTCGCGCTGACCGCCACCGCCTGTGGTGACGACGGCAGCGGGGCGGGCGGCGACAAGGGCGCCGAGGGCAGCGGCAAGGGAAAGATCGTCTTCTGGGACAACAACGGCGGTGTCCGCACCGAGATCTGGAAGGAGATCATCGCCGACTTCGAGAAGGCCAACCCGGACATCGACGTCGAGTACGTCGGGATCGCCGCCACCGAGTACCAGTCGAAGGTCGACACCGCACTCCAGGGCGGCGGGCTGCCCGACGTCGGCGGTGTCGGATCGGCGATGATCGCCGGGTTCGCCGCGCAGGGCGCGCTGGAACCGCTCGACGAGCGGCTGGCCGGATCCTCCCTCGACGGCAGGCTCAACAAGGACATGGTCGAGTCGCTGAAGGCGGCCGGCGGCGGCGACGGCAAGCTCTACTCGGTCCCCACCTCCGCGAACAACGGCGTGCTGTACTACCGCACCGACCTGTTCGAGAAGGCCGGGCTGGAGGAGCCCACGACGTGGGAGCGGTTCTTCACGGCAGCCGAGAGGCTGACGAACAAGAAGAAGAACGAGTTCGGCTACACGATCCGGGGCGGCGCCGGTTCCATCGCGCAGGCGCTGGACGCCATGTACGGGCAGTCCGGGATCACCTCCTTCTGGGACTCCAGCGGGGACAAGACCACGCTCAACGACCCGAAGAACGTCACGGCGCTGAAGAAGTACGCGGGCCTGTACAAGAGGGTCACCCCGGCCGCCGACCTCAACAACGACTTCACGAAGATGGTCGCGCAGTGGGACTCCGGCACGATCGGCATGCTGAACCACAACCTCGGGTCGTACCAGGACCACCTGAAGGCCCTCGGCGCCGGCACGTTCCGCGGCATCCCGCAGCCGACCGGGCCGGGCGGCAAGCGCGTGCAGGTCTCCAACCCGGTCGACGGGCTGGGGCTGTTCAAGAGCGGCAAGAACAAGGAGGCCGCCTGGAAGTTCATCGAGTTCGCCACCTCCCGGGCGGCGAACTCGAAGTTCAACGAGGCCGCGGGCCAGGTGCCGTCCAACACCGACGCGGCGAAGGACGCGTGGATCGCGAAGGCCGAGCCGACGAAGCTGGCGGCACAGGCGCTGTCGGACGGGTCGACGTCGATCGTGCAACTGCCGTACTACCTGCCGGACTGGAACACGATCTCCAAGGCGGACAACGAGCCGAACTTCCAGAAGGTGCTGCTCGGGAAGATGAGCGCGCAGGCGTTCCTGGACACCGTGGCCGAGCAGCTGAACGCCGCGCAGAAGGAGTGGAACGAGCAGCAGGCGTAGGTGCGGTGACGATCGGGGGCGGCCTGCCGTGTGCCGGGTGCCGGCCGCCCCCGGCTGGTCGCGGGGTTCCCCGCCCCTCCGGATCGAGGCGGTCCCCTCCGCTGGAAAGGTGCTCCACATGTCCCTCAGCCGTCGACGGGTCGCCGTCGCCGCGGCCGCCGTGCCGCTCGCGTCGTCCCTGCCCGGTACCGCTCGCGCCGCCGAGCGCCGCCGTACCCTTCACATCGCCGGTGACTCCACCGCCGCCCAGAAGTACGCCGACGCCGCACCCGAGACCGGGTGGGGCACGGCGCTGCCGTTCTTCCTCCGCAAAGGCCTGGTGGTCGCCAACCACGCGGTGAACGGCCGCAGTTCCAGGAGCTTCGTCGACGAGGGCCGGCTCGACGCCGTCCTGTCGGTGACACGGCCCGGCGATCTCCTGCTCGTCCAGTTCGGCCACAACGACGAGAAGAAGGAGGACCCCACCCGCCACACCGAGCCCTGGTCGACGTACCAGGAACACCTGCGGCTGTACGTCGAGGGGGCCCGGGCCCGCGGGGCGCGGCCGGTGCTGGCCACCTCGGTGGAGCGGCGCAGGTTCGACGCCGCCGGGCGGGCCCTGCCGACGCACGGTGAGTACCCGGCCGCCGTGCGGGCGCTCGCCGCGCGCGAACGGGTCGCGCTGCTCGACGTCCAGGCGCTGTCCCTCGCCCTGTGGCAGCGGCTCGGCCCCGAGGAGACGAAGAAGTACTTCGACTGGACGGCGGCCGAGCGGGACGACACGCACTTCGGTCCGCGGGGCGCCGTCGCCGTGGCCCGGCTGGTGGCCGGGGAACTGCTCCGGACGAGGGTGCTCGCGCCGCGCGACGTGCGGCGGCTGGACGAGCCGGTGCCCGAGTCCTGGATCATCTGGCCGCAGCCGTCCGCCTGAACCCCCGACGAAGAGGAAGAGAGCCGCACCATGAACGTCCGTGAGTGTCATGATCATGTCATCAGTAGAGCGGTCGCCGTGGCCGGATGCGCCGCCCTCGTGCTGTCGCTGAGCGGCACGGGCGTCCACGCCCAGCCGCGGGACCCGGCCCGCCAGACCCTCCCGGCCGGCGACGGCTGGGGCTCGTACGGCACCGGCACCACGGGCGGCGCCACCGCCGACGCCGCCCACGTGCGCACCGTCACCACCTGGGAGCAGTTCCGGGCCGCCCTGCAGGAGGGCGGATCCGACCCGAAGATCATCAAGGTCAAGGGCATGATCGACGCCGTCTCCCAGGGCTGCGACGCGTTCGCGGCCGAGGGCTACGACCTCGGGAAGTACCTCGCCGCCTACGACCCGGCCGTCTGGGGCCACGACAAGCCGGTCAGCGGGGAGCAGGAGGACCTGCGGGCCGCGTCGGCCGCCCGCCAGAACGCGGCCGTCAAGGCGAACGTGCCCGCCAACACCACCGTCATCGGCGTCGGCGAGAACTCCGGAATCCGCGGCGGCAGCCTGCAGATCAGGAGCGTCGACAACGTCATCGTCCGCAACCTCACCCTCGAGGCACCGGTCGACTGCTTCCCCCAGTGGGACCCGACCGACGACGGCAACACCGGTGCCTGGAACTCCGAGTACGACGGAGTGGTGGTGTACGGCTCCACCCACGTGTGGATCGACCACAACACGCTCACCGA
Source organism: Streptomyces sp. AHA2 (assembly GCF_036857595.1). NCBI lineage: Bacteria > Bacillati > Actinomycetota > Actinomycetes > Kitasatosporales > Streptomycetaceae > Streptomyces > Streptomyces sp. AHA2. The sequence goes on along the minus strand of NZ_JAUQWJ010000019.1, from coordinate 78,806 downwards.
CGGGCGCTACCCGGACAGTTCCCTCCCGGCGTACTTCGGCAAGGTGTACCAGCAGCACGACGGGCTGCTGGACGTGGTGCGCGGCTCCGACCACGTGACCGTGTCCTGGAACTCGTTCAGGGACCACGACAAGACCATGCTCATCGGCAACAGCGACAGCGCCACCGCCGACGACACCGGCAAGCTCAAGGTCACCCTGCACCACAACCGCTTCGAGGGCATCGTCGAACGGGCCCCACGGGTGCGCTTCGGGCAGGTCGACTCGTACAACAACCACTTCGTCGTCACCAAGGGGCAGAAGTGGGGGTACGTCTACGGCATCGGCAAGGAGTCCCGGCTCGTCGCCGAGCACAACGCCTTCACCCTCGCCCCCGGTCACAGCCCGGCGAAGATCCTCAAGAAGTGGAGCGAGGCCCCGCTCACCGCCGCGGACAACTACGTCAACGGCAGGCGCACCGACCTCGTCGCCGTGCACAACGCCGAGATCCCGGGCGAGACCCTGCAGACCGGCGCGGGCTGGACGCCCACCCTGCGCACCGTGGTGCACCCGCCGAAGGCCGTGCCCGGCATCGTCGGTCAGCGCGCGGGCGCGGGCCGCATCCGCTGACGCCCGCCCCACGTCCCGGCCGGGGCGGCCCCGCCGTCCGCCCCGGCCCCCTCGCGCCGACCCCGAAGGAGCACCCGCATGCCCGTGTCGAGAAGAGGATTCCTGACCGCGGGCGCCGCGGCCGCCGCAGCGCTCGGCCCGGCCGCGGTCCCCGCCCGGGCCGTGGGCCCGAAGCGCCCGTTCGGCCGCTTCGGCTCACCGGCCGCCCGCCTGACCCCGGCGACCCTGTACGTGCACCCCGGCGGCGCCGGCGACGTCACCACCGTCCGGGACGCGGTGGCCGCGGCGGACGGCCCCGGGCACACCCTGGTCATCGCCCCGGGGACCTACCGGCAGACCGTCGCCGTCGATCCGGCCCGCACGGGCATGACCTGGATCGGAGCGAGCGAGAACGCCCGGGACGTCGTGATCGTGTACGACAACGCGGCCGGCACGCCCAGGCCCGGCGGCGGCACCCTCGGCACGACCGGCTCCGCCACCGCCACCGTGCAGGCCGACGACTTCACCGCCCGCTGGATCACCTTCGCCAACGACTGGCTGCGCGCCGACCACCCCGGCGTCACGGGCACCCAGGCCGTCGCCCTCAAGGTGCAGGGCGACCGGTCCGCCTTCCACCACTGCCGCTTCCTCGGCCACCAGGACACCCTGTACGCCGACTCCATGGCCCTCGGCACCGTCGCCCGCCAGTACTTCGCGCACTGCTACGCCGAGGGCGACGTCGACTTCGTCTTCGGGAGGGCCACCGCCGTCTTCGAGCACTGCCACTTCCGCACCCTGACGCGTCACGACCTGCCCGGTGCCCCCTACGGCTTCGTGTTCGCGCCCTCCACGGCGGGCACCACCCCGTTCGGCCACCTCGTCACCCGCAGCCGGGTCAGCAGCGAGGCCCCCGACGGCTTCTACAAGCTGGCCCGCCCCTGGGTGCCCAGCTCCGACCGCACCGCCCGCCCCATGCTCACCGTCCGCGACACCCGGCTCGGCCCGGGCATCGACGCGGCCGCGCCCTACGCCGACATGTCGAGCGCCCACCCCTGGCAGTCGATGCGGTTCGCCGAGTACCGCAACACCGGCCCCGGAGCCGCGGTCCCGGTGCCCGAGAACCGCCCGCGGCTCACCTCCGACCAGGCCCGCGCCCACACCCGGCAGGTCTGGCTCGGCGACTGGCGGCCGGTCTGAACGGCGCACCGGGCAGACCGTCGAGGGCACCTGCCGGCCTTCCGCCCGGCGTCGTCAGCGCCGAAACTCGGTCCACCGGCACCGGCTCGGACGCCGAGCGACGTCAGCCGTGAGAAGACGACGCCCCCGCCGGGTGCGAACCGGCGGGGGCGTCCGGCAGACCGGCCGAGGGGGGCTCGGGCGGTGCTGCGCCGGCCGTCCGGAGGGGGGCTCCGGAGGGCCGTGGCTGCCGGGGCGCCGGCTGGGGGGCCGGACGCCCCGGCGACCGGCGGACCCCAGGGGGGACCGGGGCCGGCCGGGGCCTCAGTGGGGGCGGGGTCTCACGAGTAGCCGATGTCGGAGGTCTTGAACAGACAGCTCTTGCCGTCCGGGCCGGACGGCGTCAGCTCCTTGGGTTCCTTGCCCGTGTTGTTGCCCTGGAAGCGCACACACGTCTTGATCTTCTTCTTGGTGTCCCCGTGGATGCGGATCCCCGACAGCGTGGCGGTGTCGCCGTAGTTGGCGTTCACGCCCACGATCGACTTCATCGGTGCGGTCACGTCGATGTCGCTGAGCACGATCGTGCGCTTGTACTGGGTCTTGCAGTTGCCGCAGGAACGGACCAGCTTCCCGGCGTTGTGCACCTGGAAGCCCGAGACCTCCAGCGTGCCGGCGCCGTTGAACTGCAGCACCTTGTCGTCGGCGTCGCGCGCACCGCCGCCGGTCACCCGGTACACGGCCGAGGGCGACGTGCCCTTGAAACTGGCCGCGTCCTCGCCGACGTCCAGCCACCAGACGTTCTGCAGGGTGCAACTGCCCTTGCAGTGCACGCCGTCGGCGGCCGGGCTGCCGATGATCACGTTCCTCAGGACGGCACCGTCGGCCAGTTCGAAGAGCGGGTCCTGGTTCTCGTCCTGGCTGCCGCCGCCGAGGGCACCGGTGCCGTGGAACATCTTCATCCCGCCGTCGCGCACCCCCGAGACCGCGATGGTCTTCGGCACGGGGGTCTCGCCCCGGTCCGCCGGCCAGGAGGACGCGGCACCGGCCGTCGACAGCAGCGACGTCGTGACGATCGCGGCTCCCGTGATGCCGAACGCCGACACCCCGGCGATCAGGGCCCGCCGCTTGGTGACGCGGCGGCGATGGCGGACGGGCTGTGGTGCTGGTGCAGTCATGAACCGATTCCTCGATGGTGGTGGCGCTTGCGCACAGTGGTCGCCACCGGCAGGGGAAAGGGTTGCCGTGAGCCCGGAGAATCCTCATGAGCCGCCGCCGTCCACGGCGGCGAAGTCGCCGCCCACGGCCAGCGGCCGGGAGCCGGCCCGCGCCGTCACCGACCAGCGGTCCGCTCCCGCGTCACGCCGGCCGCGCTCGTGGTCGTACTGCCCGGCGAACACCCACTCGCCCGCCGGGACCGTCCTGCCCCGCTTGAGCGTCCAGGTGTAGACCAGGAAGCCGTCCCGCTCGGCGACCGTGAGGGTGAAGTCCTCCTCGGGCAGGGTGCGCCAGGCTCCCGTCTCTGCGACACCACCGGTCTGGGCGATCCTCAACCGCACGGTCAGCGCGGTCAGTTGCTCGCGCGTCTTGAGGGTGAGGTTGCTCTGCGCCCAGAAGTCGTTGCTGTGCGGGTCCACCGATCCGTCCGACCACAGCGGCCCGTCCTCGGCGGTGACGGACGGCCGCCCGGAGGCACTCGGCGTCGTCGACGGCGCAGGCGCGGACTCCCGGCGCCCGGGCGCACGGCTCGGCTCGGGGCCGGCGGGCGGCACGGGTGCCCGGCTCGTGGCCTTCGGCGCCGGGGAGGGCGCCGCTGACGTCGCCACCTCCCGCTGCGGCGGAGCGGCTTCCTCCCGCACCGCGGACGCCACCGCGTATCCACCCACCACCAGCACGCCGGCGACCGCGGCCGTCGCCCCGGCCACCCGCATCCAGCCCCGCACCGGCCCGCGCACCGCCCGGTGGCCGGACCCCGCCGGAGCGGCCATGCCGCGCTCGATCCGGGCCAGCATGCGCTCCCGGTCGGGCCGGTGCCCCCCGGCCGCCTCGCGCAGCCGGGTGCGCAGGTCCTCGTGCACGTCACGCGGCACCGTCATCGGACCCTCCCTCCGCTCTCACCGGCGCCTGCGCCCTGCCCGGCGGGTGGGCGGCGGGCGTCCAGCTCCGCGTGCATCCGCTGCGGAACGCCCTGCGTGCCCAGCAACCGCTGCAGTTCGGCCATCCCCTTGGAGGTCTGGCTCTTCACCGTACCCACCGAGATCCCGAGGGCGAGCGCGGTGTCCTTCTCCGACAGGTCGAAGGCGTGCCGCAGCACCACACAGGCCCGCTTGCGGAACGGCAGCCTGCGCAGGGCCTCCCGGACGTCGACCGCGCCCGCCACGTCCGGGTTCTCGGTGCTCTCCTCGCGCTGCGACCAGAACAGGGCGACGCGCCGCCGCTCGCGCACCGCGCTGCGGATGCGCGAGCGGGCCAGGTTGGCCACCACGCCCCGGGCGTACGCCGCCGGATGCTCGGCGGCGCGCACCCGGTCCCAGCGATGCCACAGCGCCAGCAGCGCGTCCGCCGCCAGGTCGTCGGCGGTGTCCGGCTCACCCGTCAACAGGTGGGCCAGGCGGGAGAGTTCCGCGTAGTGGCGCTCGAAGAAGGCGTGGAACTCCACGGAGGCGGCGTCGTCGACGACTGTCCCCACGGGCGACCTCCCCTCGCGGCGGTTCCGGGCACCCCGGGGCCGGGGCGGGTGTGAGTGTCATGTAGCTGACATGTGAGCATCCGGGGGAGGACCCGGACGCGATCCGGAAGCGTAGCAGCGGCGTTCGACCGCTTCGTACAGGGCTTCGAACAACGTGCGGCCCTGTCCCGGCCGAGAACGGTCTTGATGAAGGTGCAGGCGAGGAAGCCGACTGCTGTACGGGAACCCTCGGCCCTGTTCCCGGTCCACTTCGCCATCGACCCGATCGAGCAGCTCCCGGGAGCGAAGGAGCGCAGGACGGGCCGCCTCCGGGGGGAAGGAGGCGACCCGTCCCGTCCCTACAGACGGTTTTCGGGCGGCGCGGGTTCAGTCCGCCAGCGCCGCTCGCATGATCGCCCTGGCCACCGGTGCCGCCAGGCCGTTGCCGCTCACCTCCGAGCGGGCCGCGTCGGACTGCTCGACCACGACCGCCACGGCGACCTCCTTGCCCGACGAGTCGGACGTGCCGTAGGAGGTGAACCAGGCGTACGGCACCTGGCTGTTGTTCTCACCGTGCTGGGCCGTGCCCGTCTTGCCGCCGACGGTCGCGCCCGGGATCCGGGCGTTCGTGCCGGTTCCCTTCTCCACGACCGTCCGCATCGCCGACTGCAGTTGCTCGGCGGTCGAGGACGACAGGATCTCCTCGGAGTCCGCGTCGCCGTAGTCCCGCAGCACGTCGCCGCCGCTGTCGGTGATCCGGTCGACCATGTGCGGCGCGGCCAGCTTGCCGCCGTTGGCGATGGCCGCCGACACCATGGCCATCTGCAGCGGGGTCGCGGTGACGTCGAACTGGCCGATACCCGTCAGGGCCGTCTGCGACGGGTACATGTCCGAGGGGTACACACTCGTGTAGGCCCGCACCGGCACGTCCAGTCGGTCGTCGTTGAAGCCGAACTTCTCCGCCATCGCCTTCACCTTGTCCTGACCGAGCTTGACGGCCATCTTGGCGAAGACGTTGTTGCACGAGTACTGCAGCGCCGTGCGGATGGTGGCGTTCGTGCAGGGCGCGGCGGGGTTCTCGTTGGTCAGCACCCGGGTCGTGCCCGGCAGCGTGTACGGGTCGGGGCTGTCGGTGCGCTGGTCGACCGACGCGTACAGCCCGTCCTCCAGCGCCGCCGCGGCCACGACCAGTTTGAACGTCGAGCCGGGCGGCAGCGGCTGCCGCAGGGCCCGGTTGACCAGCGGCTTGTCCGGGTCCGTCGTGAGCTTCTTCCAGGCCGCCCCCGCGGTGTTGGCGTCCGTCAGCGACGAGGGGTCGTACGAGGGGGTCGAGACCGCCGCCAGGATCCTGCCCGTCTTCGGGTCGATGGCGACGGCCCCGCCCTTCTTGTCGCCGAGCGCGTCGAACGCCGCCTCCTGCACGTCCGGGTCGATCGTCGTGATGACGTTGCCCGGGTCGGCCCGCCGGTCGGTGAGGGTGTCCATCACCGACTTCAGCCGGCTGTCCGTGCCGTTGAGCAGGTCCGTGTAGATGCCCTCCAGCTGGGTCGGCGCGTACGCCTGCGACGCGTAGCCCGTCACCGCCGCGTACAGCCTGCCGTCCGTGTAGGTCCGCTTGTACGCGAGGTCGCCCGTCGTCGTCCGGGCCGAGCCCGTGACCGACCGGCCGCCCACGATGATGTTGCCGAGCGGCGCCGAGTACGTCTCGATCGCGTTCCGCCGGTTGTCCTTGTCGTCTGCCAGCGCCCGGCCCTCGTAGAACTGCACCCACGTCGCCCTGACGAGCAGGGCCAGTACGAGCAGCAGGGTGAAGGCCGAGGCGCGCCTGATCGTCTTGTTCATGACGATCGGAAAGACGAACGACGCCGGGCGGATCGTTCCCGTCCGTCCCGTTTTCTCATCCGGAGGCCCGGCTTTCTCATCCGCCGTTCAGGAAGCCCGCCTCGTACGCCGCGATCACCGCCTGAGTGCGGTCCCGGGTGCCCGTCTTCGCCAGGACGGCCGCCACGTGCGACTTCACGGTGGCCGGCCCCACTTCCATGCGCCGGGCGATCTCCGCGTTGGTCAGCCCCCCGGCCATGTGCCGCAGCACCTCCTTCTCACGGGCCGTGAGCCGCGCCACCCACGCGGGCGGCGCCCGGTGCGCGCGGGCGTGCTCGGTCGCCAGGGTGCGCACGGCCGCCGGGAACAGCAGGCTGTCGCTGCGCGCCACCAGCCGGACCGCCTGCACGAGGGCGTCGGCGTCCGCCCGCTTCAGCAGGAACCCGGCGGCACCCGCGCGCAGGGCGTCGTACACGTAGGAGTCGTTCTCGAAGGTCGTCACCACGACGATCCGCGGCGGCTCGTCCACGGCGGCCAGGATCCGCTCGGTGGCCCGGATGCCGTCGGTCCCCGGCATGCGGACGTCCATCAGGACGACGTCCGGCCGCAGTTCGCGGACCACCGACACCGCCTCGGCACCGGTGGCCGCCTCGCCCACCACCTCCATGTCCGCCTCGGCGGACAGGATGGCGCGCAGCGCGGTGCGGACCATCCGCTCGTCGTCGGCGAGGACGACGCGGATCGGGGACGGCGCGTTCATACGGGGTCCTTTCGCGCGGGCCCGCCGGGTGCGGGCCCCTCGATCGGCAGGCGGACGTGCAACCGCCAAGTGGCGCCGACCGGTCCGGCCGTCGCCGTCCCGCCCAGCAGCCGGGCGCGGTCCGCGACGCCGCGCAGCCCGTGGCCGCCGCCGGGACGGGAGGGGCGCGGGCCGGTCAGCGGATTCTCCACGGTGATCTCCAGATCCCCGCCCGCGGCCGTGACGCGCACGTGCACCGCGGCCCGCTCACCGGTGTGCTTGAGGGCGTTGCTCAGCCCTTCCTGCACGATCCGGTAGGCCTCACGGGAAACCAGCGGGGGCAGCTTCCCCGGGTCGGCGGCGACCGTGGCGCTCACCCGCCGCCCGTCCGCCCGGGTGCGCCGCAGCAGGCCGTCCAGGTCGGCGGCGAGCGTGGGCGCCGGCGCCGTGCCGGGGGAGTCCGCCTCGCGCAGCACGCCCAGGACGGCGTCGAGTTCGCCGACCGTGCGCCGGGTGGTGTCCTCGATCGCGGCGAGGGCCTCGCGCACGAACTCGGGGTCGGAGTCCAGCACCCGCCGGGCGGCGCCCGCCTGCAGGGTGACCGCGCTGAGCGCGTGGCCGACGGAGTCGTGCAGCTCGCGCGCCAGACGGTTGCGCACGGCCAGGTCGGCGGCGCGTGCCTCGGCGGCGGCGAGCCGGTCCTGCGCCGTGGGTCCGAGCAGCCGCGGCGCCCAGCGGGCCAGCAGGGCCCCGCAGCCGGCCGCGCAGCCCGCCAGTGCGGCGAGCGACAGCGCCCCGGCGACCGGCGCCAGGGCCAGCGCCCAGGTGTGGTCGAGGACTTCGGGCAGCCCGAGCCGGCTGCCGCGCACCGCGGAGACCGCCGGGAGCAGGATCAGCACGACGGCGAACGGCGGCAGGGCCAGCGTCATCCCGGCGATGATCCCGCCGAGGCCGAGATGCAGTGTGAACCAGGCCGCCGTACGCCCCTTCTCGCCCCGCGACCGGGCGGGGGCCGCGGCCAGCCGGTCCGGGCCGACCCCGCACAGCCAGCGCACGGCGGCGGCCTCCAGCGGCCGGGTCAGCGGGAACAGCGAGGTGAGGACGGCCAGCGGCAGACCCACGGCGAAGGAGGCCAGTTGCAGGGGAAAGGAGCCGAAGACGTCCGCCGACCCGGTCACCGGACCGATGATCACCGAGCCGACCAGGACGTACGGCGTGGCGAGCGCTCCGCCGAGGATCAGGTGGACCCAGCGCAGGCGGGCCCGCCGGCCGAACAGCGGACGGGCGGCCCGGATCACGCCGCCCGCCGTACTGCCCCGGCCGAACGCTCCGCCACGTGGTGGGCGCCGATGGCGGCGACGAGGAGGCCCACGAGCATCTGCCCAGCGTAGGCGAGGCTCGTCAGCGGCGTCGGACGGTCGGCGATGTCCTCCATCCCGCCGAGACAGGCCAGCGAGAGCCAGCCGCCCCAGCACGCCGCGGCGGCCGAGCCGACCCAGGCGAGAGCGAGCGGCACACCCACCGCAAGCCCCCCGCCGCGCCGGAAGGCCAGCAGGAGGGCACCGGCCACGGCCGCCTGCAGGAACAGCGCGAAGAGGGCCGCCAGGACCCGGAAATCAGCGGTGCGGTCCGCCGCCCGGAGCCCGGCCGGGACGCCGCAGGCCCACAGGACGTGCAGGGTCAGCGGCAACAGGGCCAGCACGGACGCGGCGACGGCGAGGAGACGGTACGCGGGCGCGGCGGCACCGACGGGCAGTTCCCGCACCCGCCCGCGCCACAGCCACCCCCAGCGGTCCCGCGCGTACAGGACGAACAGCCCGCCCAGCGCGAGCCCCTGGAGGAGGAAGCCGGTGTACACGACGGTGAACACCCACTCGTGCAGGAACACCGCACGCTCCGCCGGCCGCCCGCCCCCGCCGCCCAGCGCCCGCACGGCCAGCTGCGCGGGGAAGCCGGCCATGATCGGGGCGAGCAGCCCGGTGGCGGCCCACGCGGGGAGCGCGATCAGCCAGGCGGGCACCCGCAACCCCCACGGCCGGGTCAGCACCAGGGCCAGCACGATCACCGCGCTGTCCAGCAGGACCGTCAGGCCGTTGACCACGGCCATGCCGACGCGGTCGTCGAGCAGGGCGCTGCCCTCCGGGACGCCGACGTGACTCCCGGCGAGCCAGGCGGCCTTGAGCCCGAGGTACGGCACACAGGAGACGACGGCCACGGCCCGCAGGACACGCCGCGTGCGGCCGGTGGGGGTGGCGGGTCGGGCAGTGGCGGGCGGAGCGGGCGGCTGCGTCATGCGACCAGGCTCGCGCGGCGACGGCCGGCCACACCTCCTGCGCGACGACGATCCGCCTCCGCCGCGCGGGGGAGACGGCCTCAGCCCTCCAGGACCAGGACGGTCTCGTCGATCTCCGCGCCCCGGGCCCGCGCGAAGCCCCGGGCCGAGGTCACCGCGCGGAACCCGCACTTGTCCAGTACGCGCAGCGACCCCGCGTTGTCCGAGGCGGCCCGCGCGTACAGGGGGCGTTCGGGGACCTCGGCCAGCAGCGCCCGCAGCGCCGCCGTGGCGATGCCCTTGCCCCAGTGGGCGCGGTCGATCCAGTACGTCACCTCCCGCTCACCCGGCTCCCCGTACACCGCCGTACTGCCGACCACGTCACCGTCGGCCAGGACGGTGCGCAGCACGTCGGCGGAGGAGCGGATCCTCGCCCAGTGGGCGTCGAAGGCGGTCCGGTCGGCGGGGTCCTCGGGCGTGAAGGCCGCCATGTGCAGCGACTCGGGATCGTTCAGCTGCCGGAAGAAGACGGGCAGATCGCTGTCGTGGACGGGGCGGAGCGCAACCTCCACGGTTCACAGCCTCCGGGTCGCCAGGGTCAGCCGGTCCCGCGCGTCGAACAGGGCGTCCTTGACCAGCTGTTCGTGCGCCGGGGTCAGCCGGGCCACCGGCACCGAGCAGCTGATCGCGTCCCGCGCCGGCGTGCGGTACGGGATGGCCACGCCGAAGCAGCGCAGCCCCAGGGTGTTCTCCTCGCGGTCCACGGCGAAACCCTGCTCCCGCACCTGGTGCAGCTCCTCGATGAGCTTCTCCCGGTCGGTGATGGTGTTCTCGGTCAGCGCCGGCAGCGTCTCCGGGAGCATCTTGCGCACCTGCTCGTCCGAGTACGTGCTCAGCAGCGCCTTGCCGAGGGAGGTCGAGTGCGCGGGCAGCCGCCGCCCGACCCGGGTGAAGGGCCGCAGGTAGTGCTGCGACTGGCGGGTGGCCAGGTAGACCACGTTCGTGCCGTCCAGGCGGGCCAGGTGGATCGTCTCGGTGGTGTCGTCCGAGAGCCGGTCCAGGGTCGGCCGGGCCGCCGCCACGACCTCGTCGCCGTCGATGTACGAGGTGCCCACCAGCAGCGCCCGCACGCCGATGCCGTAGCGCGTGCCCGTCGCGTCGGTCTCGACCCAGCCCAGCTCCACCAGGGTGCGCAGCAGCATGTAGAGGCTGGACTTCGGGTACCCGACGGCCTCCTGGACCGCCGCGAGGGAGTGCATACCGGGCCGCCCGGCGAAGTACTCGAGCAGTTCGACCGTTCTCACCGCGGACTTGACCTGCGCCCCGCCGCCCGTCTCGCCAGCCGACATCGCCCTTGACCCCTTCGTTCGACGGGAAATAGTCTCCACAGCGTATTCATCATCAGAGACAGCGTTCAGTATATCGAACATCCCTGGTGAATGACCCGGAACTGCGGCATGACATGTGTGGAGGGACCCGCGGTGGCAGCAGCACCAGTCTGGAGTGTCGACCCCCGAACCGGGAAGCAGCGCGAACAGGTTGCGGTGGAGGCCACAGCCCAGGAGGTGGACGCCGCCGTCCGTGCCGCCCACGAGGCGCGGGGCGCCCTGGCCGACCGGACCGTTCGTGCGGCCTTCCTGCGCACCGCGGCGGACGAACTGGAAGCGGCCAGGGGCGGACTCGTCGAGACCGCCGACGCGGAGACCGCGCTCGGCCCGGTCCGGCTGACCGGCGAACTCGCCCGCACCTGCTACCAGCTGCGGGCCTTCGCGGACATCGTCGACGAGGGCGCCTTCCTCGACGTCGTGATCAACCACCCCGACGACACCGCGACCCCGCCGATCCCGGACCTGCGCCGCTACAAGGTGCCCCTCGGTGTCGTCGCCGTCTACTCCGCGTCGAACTTCCCCTTCGCCTTCTCCGTGCCCGGCGGAGACACCGCCAGCGCCCTGGCGGCCGGCTGCCCCGTCGTCGTCAAGGCCCACCCCGACCACCCGGGCCTGTCCGAGTACGTCGCCAAGGTGCTGCGGCGCGCCGCCGCCCGGCACGACGTCCCCGCGGGCGTCGTCGGTCTGGTGCACGGCTTCGAGGCGGGCATCGAGCTGATCAGGCACCCGCTGGTCGCGGCCGCCGGGTTCACCGGATCCGTGCGCGGCGGACGCGCGCTGTTCGACGCGGCGGCCGCCCGTCCCGTGCCGATCCCCTTCCACGGCGAGCTGGGCTCCCTCAACCCCGTGGTCGTCACCGAGGCCGCGGCCGCCGAGCGTGCCGAGGAGATCGGCGCGGGCCTGGCCGGCTCCATGACCCTGGGCGTCGGCCAGTTCTGCGTGAAGCCCGGCCTGGTCCTGGCGCCGTCCGGCGCCGCCGGCGACGCGCTGCTGAAGTCCCTGACCGACGCCGTCAGCGACACCGACGCCGGCGTGCTGCTCGACCACCGCATGCGGGACAACTTCGTCGCCGGTGTCGCGGAACGGGCCGAACTGCCCGACGTCGACTCCCCGGTCACTCCGGGCGCGGGCGGCGAGCACACCGTCAGCGCCGGCTTCCTCACCGTCCCGGCGAGCAGGCTGGCCCGTCAGGGCGAGCACGACCTGCTCCTGGAGGAGTGCTTCGGCCCGGTCACCGTGGTGGCCCGCTACGAGGACGACACCGAGGTCAAGGCGGTGCTGTCCCGGCTGCCGGGCAACCTCACCGCGACCGTGCAGCTGTCGCAGGAGGAGGCGGCCGGACAGGGCCGCGGCGCCGAGATCGTGCAGGAGCTGACGCCGCTGGCCGGACGCGTCCTGGTCAACGGGTGGCCGACGGGCGTCGCCGTCGCGCCCGCCCAGCACCACGGAGGGCCCTACCCGGCCACGACGTCGACGTCCACGTCGGTGGGCGGGACGGCGATCGAACGGTGGCTGCGGCCGGTCGCCTACCAGAACACGCCGGAGGCGCTGCTGCCGCCGGAGCTGCGGGACGACAACCCGCTGGGGCTGCCCCGGCGGTTCAACGGGCGTCTGGAGCGGTAGGCGCCGCGGGGCGCGGGCGCGGCGCGGGCTGCCGGAGCGTCCTGGTCGTTCGCGCGGTTCTGCGCGCCCCCTCGGGCCGGACCTGGGAGACTTCGCCGAATGGATCTCCAGATTCCCGAACTCCCGTTCCCGCTGCGCTCCTACGGGCCCGACGGGCACTGGTCCCACGAGGACGGTGTGCTCACCGGGTGGGCCGGCGCCCGGCAGGACCGCTTCGTGCCGCCCACCGGCGAGGGGCTGGACCCCGCCTCGGACGCGCCACGGCTGCTCGGGGAACCCGACGGGGACTTCCAGCTGATCGCCCGGGTCACGGTCGGTTTCGGGGCCGCCTTCGACGCCGGCGTGCTGTACGTGCACGTCGGCGAGCGAGCCTGGGCCAAACTCTGCCTGGAGTACTCCCCGGACGTCCCCACCGTCTGCACCGTCGTCACGCGGGGCCACTCCGACGACGCCAACTCCTTCACGGTGGACGGCAGTTCCGTCTGGCTACGGGTCAGCCGCACCGGCCGGGCCTTCGCCTTCCACGCCTCCCGGGACGGCGAACGCTGGACCTTCGTCCGCCTGTTCACCCTCGGCGGCGAGAAGGAGACCGGCGCGGCCCTCGTCGGTTTCATGACCCAGTCGCCGATGGGGGAGGGCTGCGTGGTGACCTACGACCACCTCGCCTTCCGCCCGCACTGGCCCGACGACCTGCGCGACGGCGGCTGACCCGGGAACCGCCGCCCGCACTCCGCACGTCCTCCGTTCCGTGATCGATGACCGAGTGGGTCCGCACCGCTTGATCCGCACCGTCCTGCCCGCCGAGCTGGCGGACGTCGTCGCGCTGCACGCGCGGGCCCGGGCGACGTACTACCCCGGCGGGATCCCGCAGGACGGCACCGACTGGCACGCCGCCTGGCAGTCGGCGATCACCCGGCCGGACGGACGGGTGCTCTGCGTCGTCGAGGCGGGGCGCATGACCGGCCTGGCGTCCTTCCGGACGGCCGAGGGCGCCCCCGCGGACGAGGTCACCCTGTTCCAGTTCCACGTCGACGCCGGCCACTGGCGACGCGGTGCCGGCACCGCGCTGCACGCCGCCTGCCTGGAGGAGTGGCGCGCCGACGCCAGGCGGACGGCGGTCCTCGACGTGCACGTCGGCAACCTGCGGGCGCAGGCGTTCTACCGGCGGCAGGGCTGGGTGCCCGAGCCGGCCGGACCGGGCCGGCACCACCTGCGGATGCGGCTCGCCCTGCCCGGTGCGTGAGCGGGCCGAGGAATGAACACCGCTGCTTGAACGTTCAGGCACCCGGCGGAGGGAGTCTCCGTACCGCACGACCTGGAGAGAGCCGACACATGCGCGTCGAGATCTGGAGCGACATCGCCTGCCCCTGGTGCTACGTGGGCAAAGCCCGCTTCGAGAAGGCGCTGCGGGACTTCCCGCACCGCGACGACGTCGAGGTGGTGCACCGCTCCTTCGAACTGGACCCCGGCCGCGCCAAGGACGACGTCCAGCCCGTGATCACGATGCTCACCGGGAAGTACGGCCTGAGCCCGGCGCAGGCCGAGGCCGGCGAGGACGATCTGGGCGCGCAGGCCGCCGCCGAGGGGCTCGACTACCGCACCCGCGGCCGCGACCACGGCAGCACCTTCGACATGCACCGGCTGCTCCACCTCGCCAAGCGGCACGGACGGCAGGAGCGGCTGCTGGACCTGCTGTACCGGGCCAACTTCGCCGAGGAGCGGTCCGTCTTCGACGACGACGAGCGGCTGGTGGAGCTGTCCGTCGCCGCCGGCCTGGACGCGGACGCGGCGCGCGCGGTGCTCGCCGACCCGGACGCCTACGCCGACGAGGTGCGCGCCGACGAGCGCGAGGCCGCGCAGCTCGGGGCGAACGGGGTGCCCTTCTTCGTGCTCGACCGCCGCTACGGCGTCTCAGGCGCCCAGCCCGCGGAGGTCTTCACCCAGGCCCTGACCCGGGCGTACGGCGAACGCGCCCCGCTGACCGTCGTCGCCGGCGACGGCGCGGGGAGCCCGGATGCCGGGGGCGCCGACGCTTGCGGCCCCGACGGGTGCGCCGTGCCGCGGCGGTGAAAGCGCAGGTGGGAGCCCACGCATAAGCGTTCCTTGGACAAGTCACGCAGAATAAGGCAATGGACGGGGAGACCCGGGGGACGCAGAGTGGTCCCATGGAGACCTTCGAGAACCTCGTCCGTGCCGAGTTCACCCCGAAGCACACCTTCCTGAACACGGCGAGCAACGGCCTGCTGCCCGCCCGCGCCGTCAGCGCCATGCAGCAGGCCGTGCGGATGCGCGCCGAGGGCACGCCCCTGGGTCCCCTCTACGAGCACGTGGAGGCCGCCCGCGCGGCCTTCGCCCGGCTGGCGGGCGTGCCGGCGGAGCGCGTCGCGACGGGCGCCTCGGTCGCCGAGTACGGGGCGCTGATCGCCGCGTCGCTGCCTCCCGGGGCCGACGTCCTCACCGCGGAGGGCGACTTCGCGTCCCTGGTGAACCCCTTCCACACCCGCGGCGACCTGAAGGTGCGGGCCGTGCCGCTGGAGCGGCTCGCCGAATCCGTCCGGCCGGGCACCGCGCTGGTCGCCGTCAGCACCGCCCAGTCCGCCGACGGGCGGCTCGCCGACCTGCCCGCCGTGCGCGCGGCGGCCCGGCGGCACGGGGCCCGGACCTACGTCGACGCCTCCCAGTCGTCCGGCTGGCTGCCCCTGGACGCCGACGCCGACGACTTCGTGGCCACCGTCGGGTTCAAGTGGCTCCTCGGGCCGCACGGCGCCGCGTTCTTCGTCGTCCCGGCCGGCTTCGGCGGGCTCACCCCGCTGCTCGCGGGCTGGGTCGCCGGCGAGGTCCCCTGGGAGAGCTGCTACGGACCCGTCGAGGAGCCGGCCCGCTCCGCACGGCGTTTCGACATCAGCCCGTCCCTGTTCAGCTACGCCGGGCTGCGCGCCTCGCTGGAGCTGATCGAGGAGATCGGCGTGGACGCCGTGCACGCCCACGACACCGCCCTCGCGGACCGCTTCCGCGCGGGACTCGCCGAGCTGGGCCACGCGCCGGTCGACGCGCCGGGCTCGGCGATCGTGTCCGTGCCCGGGCTCGGCCACCGGCAGGGCGCACTGAGCCGGGCGGGCATCGAGGTCTCCGACCGGGCGGGCAATCTGCGGGCCGCCTTCCACCTCTACAACTCGGCGGCGGACGTGGACCGGCTGCTCGACGCCCTCAAGGCGTGACGGAACGCGCGAACCGGGTGGGGCCTCCCGTCCCACACGAGGAGGCCCCACCCGGCAGTCGAGTCACGCGGCCCGTGTCACCACCGACGGTGATCACCGCACCGGCGTGAAGTCCCGCGCCCCGATGCTGTGCCGTTCGGGGGGCGACCCCCGAAACCCCCGGCCGGGGAGGGCGGTCACCGCACCGGCGTGAAGTCCCGCGCCCCGATGCTGTGCCGTTCGGGGGGCGACCCCCGAAACCCCCGGCCGGGGAGGGTGGTCACCGCACCGGCGTGAAGTCCCGCGCCCCGATGAACTCCGGTCGGCGGACCGGTGCCGCGAAGGGTTCGACCGCCGTGTTCTCGACGCTGTTGAACACGATGAACACGTTGCTGCGCGGGAACGGCGTGATGTTGTCGCCGGAGCCGTGCATGCAGTTGCAGTCGAACCAGGTCGCCGAACCGGCCTTGCCCGTGAACAGCTTGATGCCGTGCTCGGTGGCGAACCGGGTCAGCGCCTCGTCCGAGGGCGTCCCCGCGTCCTGCATCTGCAGCGACTTCTTGTAGTTGTCCTTCGGCGTCTCCCCCGCGCAGCCGAGGAACGTCTTGTGCGACCCCGGCATGATCATGAGCCCGCCGTTGGTGTCGTGGTTCTCGGTCAGCGCGATCGAGACCGACACCGTGCGCATCCGCGGCAGACCGTCCTCCGCGTGCCACGTCTCGAAGTCCGAGTGCCAGTAGAAGCCACTCGCCCCGAACCCCGGCTTGACGTTGATCCGCGACTGGTGGACGTAGACGTCCGAGCCGAGGATCTGCCGCGCCCGGCCGACGACCCGCTCGTCGCGGACCAGCCGCGCGAACACCTCACTGATCTTGTGGACCTCGAAGACCGACCGGATCTCCTGCGACTTCGGTTCGACGATCGACCGCTCGTCGGCACGGATGTCCGGATCCTCGACCAGCCGGTTCAGCTCGTTGCGGTAGACGGCGACCTCGTCCTCGCCGATGAGCTCGTCGACGGCGAGGAACCCGTCACGCTCGAACGACAGCAGATCGGCCGGCGCGACCGGCCCCGGGGCGTCGGGCGCGCCCCAGACGACCGGGTCCTGCCGGGGCGTGAGCACCTCGGAGGCGCCGCGCGTCGGGTAGAGGTCGGGCGTACCGGTGGTGGTGGTCGTGTCGGTGGTGGCGGTCATGGAAACGTCACACCTCCTCGGTGAGCAGCGGGTAGACGCCGTTCTCGTCGTGGTCCTCCCGTCCGGTCACGGGCGGGTTGAACACGCAGAGGCAGCGGAAGTCCTCCTTGACCTTCAGCGTGTGCCTCTCGTGGCCGTCCAGGAGGTACATCGTGCCGGGCGTGATCGTGTGCTTCCGCCCGGTCTCGTGGTCGGTCAGCTCGGCCTCGCCCTCCACGCAGACGACGGCCTCGATGTGGTTCGCGTACCACATCGACGTCTCCGTACCCGCGTACAGGATCGTCTCGTGCAGGGAGAAGCCGACCTTCTCCTTGGCGAGGACGATGCGCTTGCTCTCCCACGTGCCGGACGCCGCTTTCACGTGCCGGTCGGTGCCTTCGATCTCCTTGAACGAACGGACAATCACGGTGCTGCGATGCCTCCTAGGTGGGTGGTGGTGCTGTGGTGCCGGTGGGTCAGGCGGTCTCGCGGACGGCGCGGGCCAGGGTGGTGAGGCCCTCGTCCAGCTCCTCGGGGGTGATCGTCAGCGCCGGGAGCAGTTTGACGACCTCGCTCTCCGGGCCGGACGTCTCGATGAGCAGCCCGAGTTCGAAGGCGCGCTTGGCGACCTTGTTCGCGCGGGCCTTGTCGTGGAACTCCATGCCCCACACCAGGCCGCGGCCGCGGTACTCCTTCACGTCGGCCAGGTTCTCCTCGGTGATGGAGATCAGCGCCTGCTCGACCTGCTCGCCGCGCGTGCGGGTCTGCTTCTCCATCGCTGAGCCGTCGGCCCAGTACGCCTCCAGGGCCGCGGTGGCCGTGACGAAGGCGGGGTTGTTGCCGCGGAACGTGCCGTTGTGCTCACCGGGCTCCCAGATGTCGAGCTCGGGCTTGAACAGGCACAGCGACATCGGCAGGCCGTAGCCGCTGATGGACTTGGAGACGGTGACGATGTCCGGCGTGATGCCGGCCTCCTCGAAGGAGAAGAACGCGCCGGTGCGGCCGCAGCCCATCTGGATGTCGTCGACGATCAGCAGCATGTCCTGCCGCTCGCACAGGTCGGCCAGCGCGCGCAGCCACTCGGGCCGGGCCACGTTGATGCCGCCCTCGCCCTGCACGGTCTCGACGATCACGGCGGCCGGCTTGTTCAGGCCGGAGCCCTGGTCCTCCAGGAGCCGCTCGAACCAGAGGAAGTCCGGGACCTGGCCGTCGAAGTAGTTGTCGAACGGCATCGGGGTGCCGTGCACCAGCGGGATGCCGGCTCCGGCGCGCTTGAACGCGTTGCCGGTGACGGCCAGCGAGCCCAGCGACATGCCGTGGAAGGCGTTGGTGAACGACACGATCGCCTCGCGGCCCTTCACCTTCCGCGCCAGCTTCAGCGCCGACTCCACGGCGTTGGTGCCGGTCGGGCCCGGGAACATGACCTTGTACGGCAGGTCGCGCGGGCGCAGCAGCAGGTTCTGGAAGGTCTCCAGGAAGCGGCGCTTGGCGGTGGTCGACATGTCGAGCCCGTGCGTGACGCCGTCCCGCTCCAGGTAGTCGATCAGCGCGCGTTTGAGGACGGGGTTGTTGTGCCCGTAGTTCAGTGACCCCGCTCCGGCGAAGAAGTCGAGGTACTCGTGGCCGTCCTCGTCGTACATGCGGCTGCCCACCGCACGGTCGAAGACGGTGGGCCAGCCGCGGCAGTAGCTGCGCACCTCGGACTCCAGGGTCTCGAAGACGCTCAGGTCCGGCTGGGTGATGGTCACGACGAATCGCTCCTCGGTGCGTGGGGGAAGTCTTGGCGGGAGTCGGGGTGGGAGGTCAGTGGGGCAGCGGGCCGATGCGGTACAGGACCTCGGCGTCGTGCGGCCCGTCGGGGAACAGCCCCGTGTCGAACAGCACCTCGCGCTGCAGTCCCGCCCCGTGGCGCTCGGCGAAGGACGTGAACAGGCGCTCGGAGGCGGTGTTGCCCGGGGTGATGGTCGTCTCCACCGCCGTCACCCCGTGCTCGGCCGCGGTCCGCGCGACCAGTCCGTCGAGCAGCGCGGCCGCCAGTCCGCGTCCGCGGTGGGCCTCGTCCACCGCCACCTGCCAGACCAGCAGGGTGTGCGGGCTGTCCGGCCGCACGTACCCGGTGACGAAACCGATCGGCTCGCCGTGCTCGTCACGGGCCACGGCCGACGTGGCGGCGAAGTCGCGGCACCACAGCAGATAGCTGTAGGACGAGTTCACATCGAGAACCTTCGAGTCCTTGGCCATCCGCCACAGTGCGGCTCCGTCAGCCACCGTGGGGCGATCGATGTGCGGGTCTGTTTGTACGGCGGTCATGCGAATCGAACTTACCCAGCCGAATTCAAAAATGCATCGGGGGATGGGCTTACGTATGGGCTGGTGGTGTGTTATCACGCGGGCGCGAAGAAGGGCACGCGGCGGCAGAAGAATGCCCGACTTCGTACGGAAAATACCGGGCAAAATGGTCAGGTTGTGTAACGCGTCACAACCATGCCGTCCTCACCCGACGCGCCGGAATTACCTCGCGAAACGTCCTTGAAATCTACGCGTTTAGGACCGGGAAAAGCGGGCAGAAGAATGGGGTCGGCTCTCCCCGGATGAATTCTGAATTGTGTGCGTCAGCTTACACGGATTCGTTATGGCGGCAGGCAGGAAGAATTCAGGCTCCGGTCACCCCGTCGATACGTTCACGCAGGAGATCCGCGTGGCCGTTGTGCCGCGCGTATTCCTCGATCAGGTGAATGAGCACCCAGCGCAGACTGACCTGCATCCCGGGCACCGGCCCCTCGGCCACCCGGCCGACGTGGTCCAGGGGCAGCCCGGCGGACAGCTCCCGGCCCCGGGCGATCTCCCGCCGCCAGATGCCGAGCGCCTGGTCCAGCCCTCGTGCCGGATCCAGCGCGTAGCCGGCCGGGTCCTCGAACACGGGGGGTACGTCGAGACCGCCGGCCACGCGCTGGAACCAGTTCCGCTCGATCTCCGCGAGGTGCTGCACCAGACCGAGCAGGGTGAGGGAGGAGGGCGGTGCCGCGGCCGCACGCACCTGGGCGTCGTCCAGCCCGGCGCACTTCAGCTCCAGGGTGGCCCGGTGGAAGTCCAGCCAGCTCTCGAGCATGGCCCGCTCGTCACCGGTGGTGCGCGGGACGGGGCGGCCGTCGGGGAGGGTGAAGGTGTCGCCGGGGGAGTCGGTGGTCATGCCGGGAGCATGGCACGGGCCACTGACAGCGGGGCCGCTCACGGGTCCGCAGCGGCCTGCGGCGGCTTCGGCGGGGCGGCCTGCGGCGGCTTGACGGCGGGGCGGCGTGCGGCACGCGGCCCGGCCCCGTCGGCCGTACTCGGCTGCTTCCGGGGCGGAGCCCGCACCGTGGCCCGGGCGGCCCCCGGCGGGAGTCCCGTCGCGCCCCGGGCGGCGGGTCAGCCGGCGGTCACCGCCACGCCTTCTCCGCCGCGCGGAGCGCGCCCTCCACGTCGACCGCGAGCCCCGACTCGGCCATTGCCCCGCCCAGTGCCGCCAGACTCGACCGCACGGCTCCGGGCGTCGCGTCCGCGCCGTAGTGGTTGACCCGGATCATCTCCTTCGCCAGCGCACCTCCGCCCGCGGCGAGCGGCACGGCCGGGTCGGCCGCCAGCGCCCGCGCCACCAGCTCCGAGGCCACCGTGTCCGCCGGTGCCCGCAGGGTCGTCGCGACCGGCGCCGCGTCCCGGGCGTCGTGCACGTACGGCTCCAGCCCGCCCCCGAGCGCCAGCGCCCCGGCCCGGGTCGCCGCCGCGGCGGAGGCGTGCCGGGCCATCACCGTGTCCAGCCCGGCGGCCTCGATCCGCTCCACACAGGCCTCCAGCGCCAGCATCTCCAGCTGCGCCGGGGCGTGCAGCAGGGCCTTGCGCCCGCCGTCGATCCACCGCTCCTTCCAGTCGAGGAGCGACAGGTACGACCGGCGCGGAGCCCGGGGGTTGGCCGCCATCCGGGCCCAGGCGCGCGCGCTCACCGACACCGCCGACACGCCGGCCGGCCCACCCATCGCCTTCTGCGCGCCGATCACGCACAGGTCCACGCCCCACGCGTCCGGCAGCACCGGCTCGGCGCCGATCGAGGCCACCGCGTCCAGGTAGAACAGCGCCCCGTGGGCCCGGACCACCTCGCCGATCTCCGCGACCGGGTTGGTGTTGCCGGTGGCGGCCTCCGCGTGCACCAGGGAGACGAAGTCGATCTCCGGGTGGTCGGCGAGGGCCTGGCGGATCTGCTCGGCCGTGACCGCCGTGTGGAAGGGCACCGCGAGGTCGATCACCGTGGCGCCGCAGTCGCGCAGCCAGTCGCCGAACGTCTGACCGTACGGCCCCGTGATGACGTTCAGCGCGGTGTTGCCCGGGCCGGCCGTGGCGCGGATGGCGCCCTCCAGCGGCAGCAGCGCCTCGCCCTGCATGATCACCACGTCCTGCTCGGTGCCCAGCAGCCGGGCCACGCGGTCCTCGATCGCGGCGAAGCGGTCCGCGCCGAGCGGGGCCAGGTCCAGAAACGGATGCGTCACGGCAATGCTCTCTTCACTCACAGGTTCGACGGCAACGAGGGTAACCGGCGGCGACGGACCCCCTTCGCGGCGAGGTCCGGCACCGGCCCCCTTCGGAGCGGGCCGAGCGGCTCACTAAGGTGCGGGACATGAGCGAACGCGCGGTGCTGCACGTGAGGGGACGGGTGCTCGTCGGGCCCGAGGACGTCCGGGACGAGCTGTGGGTGGTCGACGGCCGCGTCACCTACGACCCTCCGGCCGGGGCCCGGGACGTGCGCACCGTGCGGGGCTGGGCCCTGCCCGGCCTGGTGGACGCGCACTGCCACGTCGGTCTCGACCGGCACGGCCCGGTGCCCGCGGACGTCGCCGAGAAGCAGGCGCTCACCGACCGGGACGCGGGCACGCTGCTGATCCGCGACGCCGGTTCGCCCTCCGACACCCGGTGGATCGACGACCGCGAGGACCTGCCGAAGATCATCCGTGCCGGGCGGCACATCGCCCGCACCCGCCGCTACATCCGCAACTACGCCTGGGAGATCGAACCCGAGGACCTGGTCGCGTACGTCGCCCAGGAGGCACGGCGCGGTGACGGCTGGGTGAAGCTGGTCGGCGACTGGATCGACCGCGACCTGGGCGACCTGTCCGCCTGCTGGCCCCGCGAGGCCGTCGAGGCGGCCATCGCCGAGGCCCACCGGCTGGGCGCCCGCGTCACCGCCCACTGCTTCGCGGAGGACTCCCTGCGGGACCTGGTCGAGGCCGGCATCGACTGCATCGAACACGCCACGGGCCTGACCGACGACCTCATCCCGCTGTTCGCCGAGCGGGGCGTGGCCATCGTGCCGACGCTGGTGAACATCGCGACCTTCCCGCAGCTCGCCGACGGCGGGGAGGGCAAGTTCCCGCGCTGGTCGGCCCACATGCGCCGGCTCCACGAACGCCGCTACGACACCGTGCGGGGCGCCTACGACGCCGGCATCCCGGTCTTCGTCGGCACCGACGCCGGGGGCGCGCTCGCCCACGGTCTCGCGGCTGCCGAGGTCGCCGAACTGGTCACCGCGGGCATCCCGCCCGTCGACGCGCTGGCGGCGGGCACCTGGACGGCCCGTTCCTGGCTCGGACGCCCCGGCCTGGAGGAGGGAGCCCCGGCCGATCTCGTGGTCTACGACGAGGACCCGCGGGCCGACGTGCGCGTCCTGGCGTCCCCGCGCCGGGTGGTGCTGAACGGGCGCGTGGTGGGCTAGACCTGCGCGGCCACCGGGCTGACGGCGGGGAACGCCTGTGCCGGAGGATTTCGAAAACTCCCGCGGTCTCGCCACGTTGGAGTGAAGTGGTGGCGGATCGCTGACGCCGCCCGCGCGCCGGGGCGATTCTTTCCGGGTCCCGAGCCTGCCTTCCCATGGAGTCCCCCGTGAACAGCCCTTGCTTCCGCATGCCCGCACGCCGACTGGCGACCGTCGCCACGGCCACGGCCCTCGCCGCCGGGCCCCTGGTGCTGACCGGTGCGAGCCCGGCGCACGCCAGCGGCGACCACGGCCGCGCGAGCGCCGCCGTCCTGCGCACGGGCCTGGACGTCTCCCTGCTGAACAAGTCGGTGAACGTCCCGCTCGCCGTGTCCCTCAACGAGGTGCGGGCCCCGCGGAGCGCGGAGAAGAACACGCTGACGGCCGGCCTCGACGCGGTGGACGGCGGGAAGCCGTTCAGCGTGCTGCGGGCCGAGGCGGCCCGGGCGACGGCCACCACGAGCGCCACGAAGGCCGAGGCGTCCACCACGCTGTCCCACGCCCGTCTGCACGTCCCCGGTCTGCCGCTGCTGTCGGTCGTCGAGGTCGAACAGGTCACGGCCAGGGCCACCTGCGAAGTCGGGAAGAAGCCGGTCGCCACGACCGACCTGCCCGGCTCGGTCACCGTGCTCGGCAAGCGCGTCACCCTCACCGCCGGCGGCCCCACCGACGTCAGCGTGCCCGGTGTCGGCGAGGTCCGGCTCGATCTGACCGGCACCCGGACCACGGCCCGCTCGGCGGCCGCCACGGCCCTCGAACTCAAGGTCTCCGTCAACCCGCTGAAGCTGAACGTCGCCGAGGTCGACGGCACCCTCACCCTGGCCGAGGCGACCTGCGCGACACCCCGCCCCGCGGCGGCTCAGCAGCCCCCGTCGGCCGGTGTCGAGCCGCAGGGAGCCCCCGTGGAGGAGAACCTGGCCGAAACGGGCGGCAGTTCGGCGACCCCCTACGTGGCGGCCGGCGCCGTCGCCCTGCTGGCGACAGGCGCGACAGCAGTCGCACGGTCCCGCCGCCGGGGCTGACCGGGAGCCGCGGGGCGGGAACGGTGCGCGGGCGGGCGCCGGTGGTTCGGCCGCCCCGCTCCGACGCGCCCGGCGGCCTCAGTGCTCCAGCGCCCCGCTCAGTGCCGTCAGGAAGTCGTCCGTCGTGGGGCGGTCGCGGACTGCCAGGCGGAGCCAGTGCTCGTCCAGACCGGGGAACGTGTCGCCGCGGCGGACGGCGTAGCCGAGGTCGCGCAGGCGGCGGCGTACGGCGGCCGCCCGGGGGAGGCGGATCAGCACGAACGGGGCCTCGGCCGGCCCGGCCACCCGCAGCCCGGCCGGAGCGAGCCCGGTGAGGCCCGCCACCAGGTGGGCGCGGTCCGCGGCGACGCGGTGGGCGGCGTGGGCCGCCTCCGCCAGTGCCCGGGGCCCCACACACGCCTCGGCGGCCACCAGCGCGGGCGTGGACACCGGCCACAGCGGCTGCGCCCGCTCCAGCTCCGCCACGATCTCCGGCGCCGCCAGCACGTAGCCGATCCGCAACCCGGCCAGGCCCCACGTCTTGGTCAGGCTGCGCAGCACCACCAGGCCGGGCACGTCGACGCGCCCGGCCAGGGCTTCCCGTTCGCCCGGGACCGCGTCCATGAACGCCTCGTCCACCACCAGCACCCGGCCGGGCCGGGCGAGGGCGGCGATCGCGTCCGCCGGGTGCAGCACCGAGGTCGGGTTCGTCGGGTTGCCGATCACGACCAGGTCCGCGTCCTCGGGGACGGCCGCCGTGTCCAGCCGGAAACCGTCCTCCTCGCGCAGCAGCACCCGGCCTACGGTGTGCCCGGCGTCCCGCAGCGCCGCTTCCGGCTCCGTGAACTGGGGATGCACCACGACCGGCCGCCGCACCTTCAGTGCCCGGGCCAGCAGCACGAACGCCTCCGCCGCGCCCGCCGTCAGCAGCACCCGTTCCGCCGGCAGGCCGTGCCGCCGCGCCACCGCGGCCCGGGCGGCCCGCCCGTCCGGGTAGGCGGCCAGGCCGGCGAGCGAGGCGGTGATGTGCTCCAGCAGCCATGCGGGCGGTGTGTCCGCGCGGACGTTGACCGCGAGGTCGACGAGCCCACCGCCGGCGTCCCGTACCTCGGCGTCCCCGTGGTGGCGCAGGTCGTGCCCGCTCTCAGTGCGCATGGCCGTGTCCGTGTCCTCGCTGGTGGTGGCCTTCGGTGTTCCGGCGGGCCGTGCCGGCGCCGGCGGGTGCCGCGCCGATCCGGCCGGCGTCCGGGCCGCCGAGCCGGGCCACGGCACAGGTCGCCCGCCCGGACCTGCGCTTGGGGACGAGGAGTTCACCGCCGCGCAGCAGGGCCGCGGCCTCCGCGACGGAGGGCGTGCCCACGGCGGTGCGCGCCGCGTCCGACGGATGCGGCACGCCGACCCGGGCCAGTTCCCCGGCCGTGTACGTCACCAGCGGCACCCCGAGCCGCCGCGCCGCCCCCACGACCCCCGCCTCCCCGGCCTTCGCGTCGGCCGTGGCCAGCTCCACGACGGACGTGACGGGCAGCCCGGCCTCGCGCAGGGCCGCCCCGACCAGCGCGAGCACCTCCTCCACCGGGACGCCCTTCGACGCGCCGACCCCGACGACCACGCGGGTGCGCCCGCTCAGCGGCTCGGCCGAACCGGGCCCGCCGCTCATGAGGCGCGGCACCTCTCCACGAACCGGCGGGCGACCCCCGGCCGGGCCGCCCAGTGCGTGTGCAGGTAGCTGGCGTGGACACCGCCCTGCACGAACCCCTCGACCCTGCGCCGGGCGCCCAGCAGCCCCCAGGCGGGCTCGGCGCCCGAGCCGGGCTCGACCGCGGTCCGGTGGAACTCGTGCCCCCGCATCCGGGTCCCCGCCGCCGCGAGGACGCTGTCGCCCACGGCCACCGCCTCCCGGTACCCGAGCGTGAGCCGCTCCGTCATCCGCGCCCGGGCGTCCAGCACGCCGCACATCGGCAGGCCGTCCAGCTCCCGGCACAGGTACAGCAGGCCCGCGCACTCGGCGGCCACCGGCGCCCCGCTGTCCGCCAGGACGGAGACGGCCTTGCGCAGCGGCTCGTTGGCCGACAGCTCCGAGGCGTACATCTCCGGGAACCCGCCGCCGATCACCAGCCCCCGGGTCCCCTCGGGCAGGTCGCCGTCGCGCAGCGGGTCGAACGGCACGACCTCGGCACCGGCGGCCGTCAGCAGCTCGGCGTGCTCGGCGTAGGAGAAGGTGAACGCGGGCCCGCCGGCGACGGCGATCCGCGGCACGGCCCCCTTCTTCCGCGCACCGGCCCCGGCCCCGGAATCGGGCACGTCCCGGGCTCCGGCGTCGCAGCGGGCCCCCGCCGCCGCGTCGCGCAGGGTTCCGTGCATCGCCTCCGCCGCGTCCCACGGGTCGCAGGACAGTGGTCCCGCCGTGCGCGCCAGCGCGGCCAGTGCGTCGAGGTCGCACCCGGCCGCCACCTGCGCGGCCATCGCCCCGACGGCCGCCACGGCCTCCGCGCGCCGTTCGGCGACCGGCACCAGGCCCAGGTGCCGGGACGGCGTGTCCACCTGCGGGGCCCGCCGCAGCACCCCGAGCACGGGCACCCCCACATGCTCCAGCGCCTCCCGCAGCAGCTCCTCGTGCCGGTCCGTGGCGACCTTGTTCAGGATCACGCCCCCGACCCGCACCTCCGGGTCCCAGGACACGAACCCGTGCACCAGCGCCGCGACCGACCTGGACTGCGACGACGCGTCCACCACCAGCACCACCGGCGCCCGCAGCAGCTTGGCCACGTGCGCCGTCGAGGCCAGCTCGCCCTGCCCCGCCGCCCCGTCGTACAGCCCCATCACGCCCTCGACGACGGCGATGTCGCACCCGCGGGCCCCGTGCCGGAACAGCGGACCGACCAGGTCCGGACCGCACAGGTACGCGTCGAGGTTGCGCCCCACCCGCCCGGTGGCGAGCGCGTGGTAACCGGGGTCGATGTAGTCGGGGCCGACCTTGTGCGGGGACACGGCGAGCCCCCGCGCGGCGAACGCGGCCATCAGCCCCGTGGCCACCGTGGTCTTGCCGCTCCTGGAGGAGGGAGCGGCGACGACCAGCCGGGGGACGGACGAGGACGACGTCACCACTCGATGCCCCTCTGCCCCTTCTGCCCGGCGTCCATCGGGTGCTTGACCTTCGACATGTCGGTGACCAGGTCCGCGAAGTCGACGAGTCCGGCGGGCGCGTTCCGTCCGGTGATCACGACGTGCTGGGTTCCCGGCCGGTGCCGCAGGACGTCGACGACCTCGTCGGTGTCGATCCACCCCCAGTGCAGCGGGTAGGCGAACTCGTCCAGCACGTACAGCCGGTACGTCTGTGCCGCCAGGTCCCGCTTGACCTGTTCCCAGCCCTCCCGGGCCTTCTCCTCGTTGCTCGAGTTGTCGCCCTGGAGGTCGCGCTGCACCCAGGACCAGCCCTCGCCCATCTTGTGCCAGGCCACGGAGCCGCCCTCGCCGGAGGCGCCGAGCACCTTCAGCGCGTTCTCCTCGCCGACCTTCCACTTCGCCGACTTGACGAACTGGAACACCCCGATGGGCCATCCCTGGTTCCAGGCCCGCAGCGCGAGCCCGAAGGCGGCGGTGGACTTGCCCTTGCCGACGCCCGTGTGGACCATCACCAGCGGCCGGTTCCGTCGCTGACGGGTCGTCAGACCGTCGTCCGGAATGACACTCGGCTGTCCCTGCGGCATTACGCGGCCCTCCTCGAAGTCCCCTGCACATCTCTGACCAGGCCGGCGATCGAGTCGGCCCGCAGCTCGTCCAACGTCACGGCCGTACCGCCCAGTTCACCGGCGAGCCGTCCGGCGAGCCCCAGCCGCACCGGCCCCTGCTCGCAGTCCACGACGACGGACGCCAGGCCCTCGGCCGCGAACAGCCGCGCCGCCCGGCCCGCCAGCGCGACGGGCTCCGGGCCGCCGGTCGCCCGGCCGTCGGTCACCACCACGACCAGCGGCCGGCGCGCCGGATCCCGCAGCCGCTCCACCCGCAGCACCTCGTGCGCGCGCAGCAGCCCGGCGGCCAGCGGGGTGCGGCCGCCGGTCGGCAGCGTCTCCAGCCGGGCCGCCGCCGCGTCCACCGACGAGGTCGGCGGCAGCGCGACGTCGGCGCCCCCACCCCGGAAAGTCACCAGGCCCACCTTGTCCCGCCGCTGGTAGGCGTCCAGCAGCAGCGACAGCACGGCCCCCTTCACCGCGCCCATGCGCCTGCGGGCCGCCATCGACCCGGAGGCGTCCACGACGAACAGCACGAGATTGCCCTCGCGACCCTCACGGGTGGCCTGCCGCAGATCGTCCCGGCGCACCACCAGACCCGGCCCGGACCTGCCGCGGGAGCGCTGGTGCGGCGCCGCGGCCTGCACGGTCGCCGCCAGGTGCAGCTTGGTCAGAGTGCCGCGCGGCCGGCGCGCCCCGGTCGTACGCCCGTGCTCGGTCCGCGCCCGCGAACGCCGCCCGGCGGCCCCTTCGCCCAGTCCCGGCACGCTCAGCACCTTGGTGCGGAACGGCTCGGCGGCCCTCACGGCCGACTGCTCGCCGGCCCCGGGCCGCTGCGCCGTCCCGTCCTCACCGGAGGCGGGGGAGGCCGCCGAGTCGCCGTCCTGCCGCGGCGCGTCGTCCCCGGCCTCCGGCCGGCCGCCGCCGTCGGGGCCACCGGGGCCGCCGCCGTCCGGGAAGTCGGGACCACCGGGTCCGCCGCCGTCCGGGCCGTCCGGCCCGGGGTCGGGGTCCGGGTCGTCGTCGGAGAACTGCTCCAGGGTCTCGTCCAGCTTGTCCTCGTCCAGACCCGGCGCGTCGAAGGGGTTGCGCCTGCGCCGGTGCGGCAGCGCCAGCAGCGCCGCCTGCCGGACGTCCTCGGCGAGCACGTCCGTACGGCCCGCCCAGGCGGCCAGCGCGGTGGCCGTCCGGGCCATCACGATGTCGGCGCGCATGCCGTCCACCTCGAAGGCCGCACAGGTCGCCGCGATCTGCCGCAGCGCCCCGTCGCCCAGCCGCACCGACGGCAGCAGCTCCCGCGCGGCGGCGATCCGGGCCCGCACCCCGGCCTCCTCCTCGGCCCAGCGCGCGGCGAAGGCGGCCGGGTCGTCGTCGTAGGCCAGCCGGCGCCGTACGACCTCCACCCGCTGGTCGGGCTCACGGGAGGCGGCGACCTCCACCGTCAGGCCGAACCGGTCGAGCAACTGCGGCCGCAGCTCGCCCTCTTCGGGGTTCATGGTGCCCACCAGCAGGAAGCGGGCCGCGTGCCGCACCGAGACGCCCTCGCGCTCCACGTACGAGGCGCCCATCGCCGCCGCGTCCAGCAGCAGGTCGACCAGGTGGTCGTGCAGGAGGTTGACCTCGTCGACGTAGAGGATCCCTCGGTGTGCGTCGGCGAGCAGCCCGGGCTCGAAGGCCTTCACGCCCTCCGACAGGGCCCGCTCGATGTCCAGCGCGCCCACCAGCCGGTCCTCGGAGGCGCCGACGGGCAGTTCGACCATGCGGGCCGGGCGGTACTGGCCGGCGGTCCCCGGCGCGTGCGGCCCGTCGGGGCAGGCGGGGTCGGGGGAGGCGGGGTCGCAGGAGAAACGGCACCCGGGGACGACCTCGACCTGCGGCACGAGCGCCGACAGCGCCCGCACGGCCGTCGACTTGGCGGTGCCCTTCTCGCCGCGCACCAGCACACCGCCGACCGCCGGTGACACGGCGTTCAGCAGCAGCGCGAGCCGCAGATCGTCCTGGCCGACCACGGCGGTGAACGGAAACGGGGTGGTCACTGGTCGTCGCCCTCCAGAGTGCTTGTACGTTCGGGGTGGGTGGCCCGGGGGGCCCGGGGCGCGGCGCTCACGCGGGTGCTCCCGGCGGGACGAAGGGCAGGCCCTTCGGCGGGCCGGACTCGACGAGCCGCCACAACGCGTCGGTGTCCGCGTGCTGTTCGATCAGGTCGCCGAGCCGGTCGAGCTGCTCCTCGCGCAGCGCGGCGAACGAGGTGTCCGGCGCCGGCACGAAGCGCCGGCCCGCGGCGGCGGCGACCTCGCGCAGGAAGGCCCGGCGGAAACCGTCCGACTCCAGCGAGCCGTGCCAGTGCGTGCCCCAGGTCTGGCCGACCCGGCAGCCGTCCAGGAAGGGCGTGCCGCCCCGCACGTCGGCGACCCCGTGGTGGATCTCGTAGCCCTCGACGTGCTCCCCGAGGGCCTCGCCGGCCGGCCGGGTGAGGGTCTTCTCGCGGGCGAACCGCACCCGCACGGGCAGCAGTCCGAGCCCGTCGACCGTGCCGCGCCGGCTCTCGACGTCGTCCTCGATGTGCTCGCCGAGGATCTGGAAGCCGCCGCAGACACCGAGGACGGGCCGCTGCTCGGCGGCCCTGCGGGCCAGCGCGTCGGCGAGCCCCCGCTCGCGCAGCCACTCCAGTGCGCGGACCGTCCCGCGGGTGCCGGGCACGACGACCAGGTCGGCGTCGGCCAGCTCCTCCGGCCGGTCCACGAACCGCACCACCACGCCCGGTTCGGCGGCCAGGGCGTCGACGTCGGTGAAGTTGGACATCAGCGGCACGGCGCACACCGCGACGCGCAGCACGTCCTCGCCGACGGGCGGCGCGACGGCCGACTCCCGCACGGCCCCGCGCAGCGAGACCCGCAGCCCGTCCTCCTCGTCGATGCCCAGCCCGTGCCGGAACGGCAGCACGCCGTACGTCCGGCGCCCGGTCAGGCCCTCCAGCATCTCCAGCCCGGGCTCCAGCAGGGAGACGTCCCCGCGGAACTTGTTGACCAGGTACCCGGCGACGCACTCCTGGTCCTCGGGGGACAGCAGCGCCACCGTCCCGAAGAACGAGGCGAAGACGCCGCCCCGGTCGATGTCGCCGACGACGAGCACGGGCAGTCCGGCGTTGCGCGCGATGCCCATGTTGACGATGTCGGTCCGCCGCAGGTTGATCTCGGCGGGCGAACCGGCCCCCTCGCAGATCACCGCGTCATACGTGCCCCGCAACTGCTCCAGGCAGTCCAGCACCGTCCCGAGCAGCCGCTGCTGCCGCCCGCCGTGGTACCCGCGGGCGCTCATCTCCCCGACCGGCTTGCCCAGCAGCACGACCTGGCTGCTCTGCTCGCCGCCGGGCTTGAGGAGCACCGGGTTCATCAGCGCGGCGGGCTCGATCCGGCAGGCCTGCGCCTGCATGGCCTGGGCCCGCCCGATCTCCGCGCCCTCCCGCGTCACGAAGGAGTTGAGCGACATGTTCTGCGCCTTGAAGGGCGCCACCTTGACGCCCTGGCGTACCAGCCACCGGCAGATGCCCGCCGTCACGACGCTCTTGCCGGCGTCGGAGGTGGTGCCGGCCACGAGAAGGCCACCGCTCATGTTCACTTCCCCCTCTTGGAGTGCCGCGCGCCGGTCAGCAGCCGGGCACCGGCGCACACCCCGAGCGCGAGCCAGGTCACCCGCCGCGACAGCCGCACGGCCCGTTCCACGTCGTCCGTGACGACGGCACGCCCCGCCGAGTTCAGCACGGGCCGGTGCTCCACCCGCCCGCCGTAGGAGAGCGTCCCGCCCAGCCGCACCCCGAGCGCCCCGGCGAACGAGGCCTCCACGGGGCCGGCGTTGGGGCTCGGATGCAGCCCCGCGTCCGCGCGCCAGGCCCGTACGGCCCCGCGCGGATCGGGTCCGGCCAGGGCGGCGAGCGCGGCGGTCAGGCGGGCACCCGGCCACCCTGCGAGGTCGTCCAGCCGGGCCGAGGCCCAGCCGTAGCGCCGGTAACGGGGCGACTTGTGCCCGACCATGGCGTCCAGGGTGTTGACGGCCCGGAACCCGAGCAGCCCCGGCACCCCGCCGACGGCTCCCCAGACCAGGGCCCCCACCACCGCGTCGGAGGTGTTCTCGGCGACGGACTCGACCACGGCCCGGGCGATGCCGTCGGCGTCGAGGGCCTGAGGGTCCCGTCCGCACAGGTGCGGCAGCCGGGCCCGGGCGGCCTCGACGTCCCCGGCCTCCAGGGCCTGTCCGACGGCCGCGGCCTCCCGCGCCAGCGACGTCCCCCCGACCACGGCCCAGACGGCGGCGCCGGTCAGGGCGGTGGAGGCGACGGCGGATCTCCGTACGTTGCGCGCGGCGGCGGACCCGAGTGCGACGGCTCCGCCGGCGCACACGGCGGTGTGCAGCGCGCCCCACCCGCGGTGGTCCCGCCACAGCAGCCGTTCCACGGCGCCCGCGGCCCGCCCGAACGCGGCGACCGGGTGCCCCCGGCGGGGATCGCCGAGCAGCAGGTCACCGATCAGGCCGGCGGCGGCGCCGTACGCGAAGACGCGACCGGCACCCATCGGCTCAGCCGGCCGAAGGGGACGTCGGAGAAGGGGTGTCGGGCCTCGGTCGGCAGCCGCGCATGGCGATATGTCCTCACTCAGGGTGTCCACGCCCTGGTTCGAAGAGACCGGCGGTGAGAGTTCCTGGCTTCCGGGGCGTCCGCCCCGGTGACAGTGGCGGGACCGCGCCGGACTCGCACCGGCTTCCTCTCCTGCCGCCGTATTGGCCCCGGCAGTCCACCACGGCCGCGAACAACCGTCAACTTGCCGTTGACCTGCGCGGGGAGAGTGTGCAGAACCCCACATCCCGCCGGTCACACGCGTGCCGGGCGGCACGGGACCTCACGTCCCGTGCCGCCCGGCGGTCGCGCGCGGTTGTGCCGTCAGGCCATGATCAGGTAGATGCCGTAGCCCACGGCCGCCGCGCACGCGGCGAAGCAGGCGTAGGCGCCGGTGACGGCGAGGCCGGCGGAGCCGCCCTCGGCGGCCGCCCGCTCCTGGCGGGACAGGCCGGTGATGCCGAGGGTGAACAGGCCCACCAGGGCCACGGTGACCACGAGGCTGACGCCGAAGACGGAACCGAGGGCCGCCCAGTCGATCTTCATATCGGTGACTCTTCCTTGTTGCCGGTGGCCGGATCAGACCGTGGTGGTCGTGGAGGCGGTCCGCTCGGAGGTGGCCTGGGCGGGGAACGCCGGGACCGGTTCCTCGGCGATCTGGCCCGCCGGCGGCGGCGTCACCGCGGCCATCGCCGTGGTCACCACGCCGGCCGGCTCCGCCTCGTCGGTGTCGTTGACGTTGGTGTGGTCGACGACCTCACGCCGGGAGATCTTCCAGATGGCCGCGCTGGAGACGACCAGGAAGACGGCCACCACGGCGGTGCCCCAGTCGCCGAAGCCCGTGACGTACTCGGCGAGCGCGCCCACCAGAGCCGCGGCCGGGAGCGTCAGGCCCCACGCGACGAACATCCGCGTCGCCGTCGACCAGCGCACCACACCGCCCTTGCGGCCGAGGCCCGCGCCCATCACGGCGCCGGAGACGGAGTGGGTGGTGGACAGGGAGAAGCCGAGGTGCGAGGAGGCCAGGATGACCGTGGCCGCGCTGGTCTGGGCGGCGAAGCCCTGCTGCGGCTGGAGGTCGGTCAGGCCCTTGCCCATCGTGCGGATGATGCGCCAGCCGCCCAGGTAGGTGCCCAGGGCGATCGCGACGCCCGCGGAGAGGATGACCCACATGGGCGGGTCGGAGTCCGGGGCGAGGGTGCCGCCGGCGACCAGGGCGAGGGTGATGATGCCCATGGTCTTCTGCGCGTCGTTGGTGCCGTGCGCCAGGGAGACCAGGCCCGCGGAGGCGATCTGGCCGGCCCGGTAGCCCTTGGCGGAGGCCTTGCCGTCGGCCTTCTTGCCGAGGGAGTACGTCAGCCGCGTGGCGAGCAACGCCGCGATGCCCGCGACCAGGGGGGCGGCGATCGCCGGGATCAGCACCTTGGTGACCAGCACGTCGCCGTGCACCGCGCCGGCGCCCGCCGAGGCGATCGTGGCGCCGATCAGGCCGCCCATCAGGGCGTGCGAGGAGCTGGACGGCAGACCGACCAGCCACGTCAGCAGGTTCCAGAGGATGGCGCCGACCAGGGCGGCGAAGATGACCTCGGGCCGGATGCCGGCCTCGTCGACGAGGCCTTTGGAGATCGTGTTGGCGACTTCCACGGACAGGAAGGCGCCGACCAGGTTGAGGACGGCGGACATGGCCACCGCGACCTTGGGCTTCATGGCGCCCGTGGAAATGGTCGTGGCCATCGCGTTCGCGGTGTCGTGGAAACCGTTCGTGAAATCGAACGCGAGTGCGGTTACTACCACAATCGCGAGGATCAGCGAGAAGCTTTCCATTTACCCAGGCAATCGTTCGAGGTCGTTGGCTGGACGAACGTAGGTAACCCGAGTGAACGGAAGATGAACTGGGAGGGGCGTGGGAGTGTCCACAAACAAGGGTTGCCGTTCCGCCCTGCTGTCAGGGTCCCCGCGCTCCGGCGACCGGATCCCTCGCGCGAGCCGCTTCAGCCGATCGAGTGACCGCGGCAGCCCGCAGGCAGGGTATCCGACGCGCAGTGACGGCCCCTCCACGAGGGGTGATCACCGCGGAAGGCGGGGAGCCCGCCCCGCGGCATCCCGCGCCGCGCACCGGACTGGCAGGATCGCCGCATGGCTGAGCAGCGAGGCGGCACACGGGACGGCGGGCGGGACGGCGGCGGACGGGCCGCGGCGGAGGCGCAGGCCAGGGGTGCGACGCCCGAGGAGGCGCTCGCCTGGGAGGACCTCGTCGCCACGGCCCGCCGGACGGTGGCCGACGGGCTCGTCGTGGGCACCTCGGGCAACGTCTCGGTGCGTGTCGGCGACACCGTCCTGGTCACCCCCTCCGGCGTCCCCTACGACCGGCTGGCCCCCGGCGACGTGACCGGTGTCACCCTCGACGGACGGCAGGTCCTCGGCACCCTCGTCCCGACCAGCGAACTGCCCATGCACCTCGCGGTCTACCGGTCCACCGGCGCCCGGGCCGTCGTCCACACCCACGCCGTCCACGCCACGGCCGTCTCCACGCTCGTCCCCGAGCTCCCGCTGATCCACTACATGGCCGCCGCCCTCGGCGGACCCGTCCGGGTCGCCCCCTACGCCACCTACGGCACCGACGAACTCGCCGCGCACATGCTCCGCGCCCTCGACGGCCGCTCCGGGTGCCTGCTGCAGAACCACGGCACCGTCACCCACGGCACCACCCTCGACCAGGCCTACGACCGCACGGCCCAACTGGAGTGGATGTGCCGCGTCTGGCTCACCGCCGCCTCCGTGCCCGGCCTGAGCCCGAGCCTGCTGTCCCGGCGGCAGTTGACCGAGGTGGAGGAGCGCCTGCGCGGGTACGGCCAACGCGGCTGACCCGCGCGGCGGCGCATCACCCCGCGGCCCCCTCCCACTGGTCGCGCGGCGGCCCGGCCAGGACACTGGAGCGGTGCGCACTGTCAAAGCGACGGCCGCTGCCGTCACCGCCGTCCTAGGTGCCGGTGCCGCCGCGGTGGCCGCCGGCCGGTTCGCCAGCGACGCCGCGCTGAAGGCGCCACCGGGCCGGCCCCTGCCCACCGAGCCCCGGCTGACCGTGCACGGCACGGCAGCCGGGCAGATCAGCCTCACCCGGGACCTCGCCGCCCTGCGGCCCGGCCGCTACGGCCTGGCCGGAGACGGCTCCCACGCGATCGTCGGCCCCGTCCTGGAAGGCGCCTCACCCACCGCCGACACCGTCGTGCGCCGCCTGGAGGCCGTCACCCACGGCACCTTCCAGCGCGGCGACAAGGCGTGGCTGACCCCGAACGTCCACGTCGGCACCCCCCGCACCGCCCTGGGCCTGGCCCACGAGGACGTCGACATCATCGGTGAACTCGGCCCCCTGCCCGCCTGGTTCGTCCCCGGCGCCCGGGACACCTGGGTGATCACCGTGCACGGACTGGGCACCACCCGGGAACTCGCCCTGAACATCATGGCGTTCCTCAACCGCCACCACTTCCCGGTGCTCGCCCCGGCCTACCGCGGTGACGTCGGCGCGCCCCGCTCGCCCGACGGCCTGAGCCACCTGGGCGAGACCGAGTGGCGCGACCTGGACGCGGCCATCCGCCACGCCGTGCGCCAGGGAGCCCGGCAGGTCGTCCTGCACGGCTGGTCCACCGGCGCCACCATGGCCCTGCGCGCCTCCGCACGCTCGAGCCTGCGCGACTACGTCTCCGGGCTCGTCCTGGACTCCCCGGTGCTCGACTGGGAGACCACCCTGCGCGCCCTGGCCTCGGCCCGCCGCACCCCGAGCGCCCTGCTGCCCCTGGCGGTCCGCGCCGCCCGGGGCCGCACCGGCCTCTACGGCGACCGTGTCGCGGACGCGCCCCCGTCCGACGCGCTGAGCGTGCCGGCCCTCCTCCTGCACGGACCGGACGACGCCGTGGCGCCCTGGCGGCTCTCCCGCCGGCTCGCCGAGTCCCGCCCGGACACCGTCGCGCTGCACACGGTCGCCCACGCCTCCCACGGAGCCATGTGGAACGCCGACCCCAAGGGCTACGAGGAGGCCCTGCGGCGCTTCCTGACCCCGCTCATGTGAGCCGCCCCGCCTCCTGTCCGCGACCGTTCCCCGGCACCTGCCGTTCACGGTCCGCCCACCCCGCCGCA
This sequence comes from Streptomyces sp. AHA2, assembly GCF_036857595.1. NCBI lineage: Bacteria > Bacillati > Actinomycetota > Actinomycetes > Kitasatosporales > Streptomycetaceae > Streptomyces > Streptomyces sp. AHA2. The sequence goes on along the minus strand of NZ_JAUQWJ010000019.1, from coordinate 42,914 downwards.
ACGGGCTTCCGTTCCCCTCCCGGCCGACCGGTCGTAAGGATTCCGTTTAGTGCCGTACCACTGGCCCGTTCCCGGCCCGCGAGCACTCCGGGGAGCCGGTGCCTTGGCCATCCTCGTCGCCCGCGGTGACATTCCGTTTGGGTTTTCGGACCGTCAACCGGAAGACTGCACCCGTGACGTCCCGTATCCCGCGCGACTCCAGGCTTCGACTCGTCCGCCCGCGACCCCTGGCCGCCGCCCCCCGAGCGATGAATCAGCGGCGCTCGCGCCGACCCGCACCGCGCCCCCCGGAGGGCACCCCGGCCCCGGCGGAGCTGGCCAGAATGGCACGCCTGGGCCTGGCCGACGCGGCCCGCGTCGCCCGCTGGGCCGACGCCGCGCTCGGTCCCGGCCGCGACGGCGCCACCGCCGACGGCAAGGCCACCCTCTCCGACGCGACCGCCGAACGGGCCGCCCGCGACCTCGGCCTGACCCCCGATCAGGTCCGGGCCGACTGGGACACCGCCCGCCTCGCCGGACTCGTCGAGGTCCACGGCGACAGCGCCCGCCCCGGCTGGCGGCTGCGCGCCTGGGACCGCGACGACAGCGCCGTGCTGCGCGGCTGGGTCGCCCTCTTCGACGCCTGGTCGCTCGCCTACCCGGAGCCCGAGGGTCACGAGCCCGCCGCCGTCGCCGAGGTCGTCTCGGCCATGCCGCAGACGCTCACGTTCCTCCAGTTGTCCGCCGGCCCGGTCCCCGTGGAGCAGCTCCTCGACCTGCTGGAGCAGCGCGTCACCGAGCTGCGCACGGCCCGCTGCGAGATCCCCTACGGCCCCCGGCCGGAACCGCCGGCCGAGCCCGCGCCCGCCGACGCCCCGCTCGCCCCCCTGCTCGACTGGGCCCTGCGCGCCCTGGCCTCCGTCGGCGCCCTCACCTACGGCGACGGCCAGGCCACGCTCACCCCGCTCGGCAGCTGGGCCGTCTGGGTCAAGCTGGAGCAGATCTGCGTGGCCGCACAGAGCCCCGCCGGGAACATCGAGCAGTCCGCCGAGGACATGCTGCGCGGCTGTGCCCAGCTTCGCCCCAACGCCGCCCGCGCCGAGTACCGCGCCTGGCTCGCGGCCCGGACCGTCGGCGGCGCCGTCACCGAGCTGCTGGCCGCCGCCCGCGGCGAGGACGCCCTGCTGCGCGGCCTGGCCTTCGAGGCGCTGCGGGTCGTCGGCGCCCCGGCCGAGCCGGACGTCCGCGCCGTGCTGGACGAGCCCACGCTCAGGCCGTACGCGCTGCTGTGGCTGGCCGAGCACGACGGGGCCGATCCGGAGGACGCCCACGAGGTCCTCACCCGCGAGGAGGCGACCTGGCTGTGGGTGGACACCGCCGCCGCCGTCGCCGACCACGGCGAGGCCCCGCTGCTGGTGCGCCACCTGGAGTCCGCCGTGCAGCCGACCGTCCCGATGCTGCTGGACGAGGTGCGCGCCGTGGGGCACCCGCGCACCGTGCAGGTGCTCGTCGCCCTGGCCGCGGCCCACCCCGACCCGGCCCTGGCCAAGGCCGTGCGCCGGGCCGCGTTCCAGGTCCACACCGGCGGCAGCTAGCCCCCCGTCTCCGGCGCGTAGGTGCCGAAGCTCCACACGTTGCCCTCGGCGTCCCGGGCCATGTAGTCCCGGGAGCCGTAGTCCTGGTCCGTCGGGGGCATCAGGACCTCCACGCCGTGCTCCACGGCGCGGCGGTGGTGCGCGTCCACGTCGTCCACCACCACGTACACGCCCGCCGCGCCGGCCCCCTTCATGGCCCGGTCGAAGACGCCGCCGGTGCCGCGCGTGCCGATCATCACCGCGCCGTTGCCCTGCACCAGCTCGGCGTGCAGCACCGCGCCGTCCTCGCCCTCGTACACGGACAGCTCCGTGAAGCCGAGGGCCTCGGTGAGCTGGCGGATCGCCGCCTTCGCGTCCCGGTACAGCAGCGTCGGGTAGATGCTCGGGCGCCCGCCGGACGTGCCTGCCATGCCGATCACTCCCTCGTGCGCGGTCGCCGCGATCCTCGGTGATCCGGACCCGCTGTCCAGTCTGGCACCGGGCACCGCCGCCGACCCGGCGAGACGAAGCGAACACCCGCACGCAGAAAAAGTGGTTGCACCGCCCCGTTAGACTGTCGTCATGGCCTTTCTCCTCGCGCATTAGACGGCGGGAACGTCCTCAGCCGCCCATCCCGCCCCCGTATCCGCCCTGGAGTCTGTCCGTGATCTCCGCCTCCGGTATCGAGCTGCGCGCCGGTGCCCGTGTCCTCATCGAGAACGCCACGTTCCGGGTCGCCAAGGGCGACCGCATCGGCCTGGTCGGCCGCAACGGCGCGGGGAAGACCACCCTCACCAAATGCCTGGCCGGCGAGGCACAGCCCGCCGGCGGCACCATCACCCGCTCCGGCGAGGTCGGCTACCTGCCGCAGGACCCGCGCACCGGCGACCTCGACGTCCTGGCGCGCGACCGCATCCTGTCGGCCCGCGGCCTCGACGTCCTGATCCGCAAGATGCGCGACAACGAACAGCGCATCGCCAACGGCAAGGGCGCCACCCGCGAGAAGGCGATGAAGCAGTACGAGCGCCAGGAGACGGAGTTCCTCACCAAGGGCGGGTACGCCGCCGAGGCCGAGGCCGCCACCATCGCCGCCGCGCTCAACCTGCCCGACCGGGTGCTCGGCCAGCCCCTGCACACGCTCTCCGGCGGTCAGCGCCGCCGCATCGAGCTGGCCCGCATCCTCTTCTCCGACGCGGACACGCTGCTGCTCGACGAGCCGACCAACCACCTCGACGCCGACTCGATCATCTGGCTGCGCGACTACCTCAGGACCTACCGCGGCGGCTTCATCGTGATCTCCCACGACGTCGACCTGGTCGAGACGGTCGTCAACAAGGTGTTCTACCTGGACGCCAACCGCGCCCAGATCGACGTCTACAACATGGGCTGGAAGCTCTACCAGCAGCAGCGCGAGGCCGACGAGAAGCGCCGCAAGCGCGAGCGCGCCAACGCCGAGAAGAAGGCCGCCGCCCTGCACTCGCAGGCCGACAAGATGCGCGCCAAGGCCACCAAGACGGTCGCCGCGCAGAACATGGCCCGCCGCGCCGACAAGCTGCTCTCCGGCCTCGAGGCGGTGCGCCAGTCCGACAAGGTCGCCAAGCTCCGCTTCCCCGAGCCCGCGCCCTGCGGCAAGACCCCGCTGATGGCCGAGGGCCTGTCGAAGTCGTACGGCTCGCTGGAGATCTTCACCGACGTCGACCTGGCCATCGACAAGGGCAGCCGTGTGGTCATCCTCGGCCTCAACGGCGCCGGCAAGACCACCCTGCTGCGGCTGCTCGGCGGCGTCGAGCAGCCCGACACGGGCATGGTCGTCCCCGGGCACGGTCTGAAGCTCGGGTACTACGCCCAGGAGCACGAGACCCTCGACCCGGACCGCACGGTCCTGGAGAACATGCGCTCGGCCGCGCCCGACATGGACCTGGTCGAGGTCCGCAAGGTGCTCGGCTCGTTCCTGTTCTCCGGCGACGACGTCGACAAGCCGGCCGGGGTCCTCTCCGGTGGTGAGAAGACCCGCCTCGCCCTCGCCACCCTCGTGGTCTCCTCGGCGAACGTGCTGCTCCTCGACGAGCCGACCAACAACCTCGACCCCGCCAGCCGCGAGGAGATCCTCGGGGCGCTGCGCACCTACAAGGGCGCCGTCGTCCTGGTCACGCACGACGAGGGCGCCGTCGAGGCGCTCCAGCCGGAGCGCATCATCCTGCTGCCGGACGGCGTCGAGGACCTGTGGGGCGCCGACTACGCGGATCTCGTCGCCCTGGCCTGACCTGCCGGTGCCGCCCCGCCGAAGACGTGATCAACGGCGTATGGATCATTCGGCCCAACGGTGATCCATCATCTGTGTGAGATCTCCTCGTACCGAGGTGTGTCCTACATCGATTTCGCGGTCGAGTCCCCGATCCTGCGGGGCTCGACCGCGCCGCCTTTCTGACCTGGTGTTTCCCGCCGGGGCGCGGTCGGCCCTGCGAACGGCGCCCTTCGGAATCGTCGATTCCGGATGTGGGGACGCGCTCCCGTCGTCACAACCTTGTCTCACGGACCTTGCCGAATGGGTGGCCATCGGCGCCCGGAGGGGTGATCATGAGGAGACCAGAGCGCACTTCCTTGAGGAGGCACGGGTGGCCGAGACTCTGAAGAAGGGCAGCCGGGTGACCGGCGCCGCGCGCGACAAGCTCGCGGCAGACCTGAAGAAGAAGTACGACGCCGGTGCGAGCATCCGGGCGTTGGCCGAGGAGACCGGCCGCTCGTATGGCTTTGTGCACCGCATGCTCAGTGAGTCGGGCGTCACGCTGCGTGGGCGTGGCGGGGCGACCCGGGGCAAGAAGGCCACGGCCTGACCCCGGGTGGCCCCACGGCTTCGATGGTGGCCACCCGGTCGTCCCACTGACCGGCCGGGTGGTTACTGTGCAGTCACTTGAGCGTGCCGCGCCTCGGCGGACAACCGTCGGGCGGCACGGAAGGCGACCGCACACATCGGAGGCGTCCCATGGCTTCGCCCGACCAGGACCTCGTTCCCGTACTCGACAAGGACGGCGTACGGCTCACCGTGGACGACGCGATCGCCACGGTGACGCTGGCCAACCCGGACAAGCGCAACGCGCAGAGCCCCGCTCTGTGGCGGGCGCTGACCGAAGCCGGCCGGCAACTGCCGGGCTCCGTCCGCGTCGTGGTGCTGCGGGCCGAGGGCAAGTCCTTCTCGGCCGGGCTCGACCGGCAGGCGTTCACGCCGGAGGGCTTCGACGGCGAGCCGTCGTTCATCGACCTCGCACGCGGCTCCGACGCCGAGCTGGACGCGACCATCGCCGAGTACCAGGAGGCGTTCACCTGGTGGCGGCGCAGCGACATCGTCTCCGTCGCCGCTGTCCAGGGGCATGCCATCGGGGCGGGTTTCCAGCTCGCCCTGGCCTGTGACCTGCGCGTCGTCGCCGACGACGTGCAGTTCGCCATGCGCGAGACCAGCCTCGGACTCGTGCCCGACCTCACGGGCACGCACCCCCTGGTGGGCCTCGTCGGATACGCCCGCGCGCTGGAGATCTGCGTGACCGGGCGCTTCGTCACGGCCGACGAGGCCGTGAGCACCGGGCTGGCCAACGTGGCCGTGCCCGCCGGCCAGCTCGACGACACCGTGCGCGACCTCACCGCGGCCCTCCTGGCCGCACCCCGGGACGCCGTCGTCGAGACCAAGGCCCTGCTGCGCGGCGCCCAGGACCGCACCTACGAGGAGCAGCGCGGCGCGGAGCGTCAGGCACAGGCGCGCCGGCTGCGGGACCTCGCGGGCGTCGGCGACTGAGACCCGGGCCGGGCCGGGAGCGCGGTCAGCCGACCGCGCTCACCACCACCGCCACCGTCGGCCGGTCCGGCAGGGCCGCGCCGACCGCCTCGCGGACCGCGCGCGCCACGTCCCGGCCGCGGTGGTCCGCCGACACCGCCACCTCCAGCCGGACGTGGCGGTGCGTCAGCGCGGCCCCGGCCTCGCCCGCGACCTCTTCCACGTGCACCGGCCGGCCCAGCGTGCCGGTCAGCCGCGCCACTCCCGGAACCGCCCGCGCGGCGGCGGCCGCGACGCCCGCGTCGCCGTCCTCGGCCTGCGCCTCCGGCGGCAGGCCGGGCTCCTCGCCGGCCGGCTGCTCCGCGGCGTCCTCCTCCAGCAGACCCGTCACCCGCAGGTCCACGTCCGACACGGTCAGGCCGAGCCGTTGCGCCGCCGCCGTGGCCAGCGTCCGACGCAGCAGCGCCGCCGTCGCCGGCAGCGGCCGCCCAGCCGTGGCCGCGAACTCCGCCGTCACCCGGAGGGGCCCGAAGGGCAGCGCGCTCGGCGGGGCCGGCACCGAGGGCTCCTCGGTGTCCCCGGGATCGGCCAGTGCGATCCGCAGCGTGCCCAGGCGCACGTCCGCGACCTCCCGCACCGCGCCCGCCAGCACCCCCTCGGCCGCTCGCTGTGCGATCCACGCACCGTCCCGCGCGTCACCCAGGGGCAGCAGCCTGCCGATGCCCAGCTGATGTCTCACTGCCTGCGTCCAGCGATCCGCCGTCATTCCTCCAGACTGCCGCATCAGAGGCGCGCAATCGCGTAACCATGCTTACCGTGGGTCCCAGGACGACGACCGAAAAGGACGTACGGCGATGGCAGACATGACGGAGAACCGGGGCGGGGAGAGCGAGACGGCGGCGGCACGCAGGAGCCCGCTGGCCAAGCGCGGCGGTGGCGACCCGGGTTCCCGGGGCCGGACCACCATCGCCGACGGCGTCGTGGAGAAGATCGCGGGTCTCGCCGCCCGGGACGTGGACGGCGTGCACGCCATGGGCAGCGGCCTGTCCCGCACGTTCGGCGCCGTGCGCGACCGCGTGCCCGGCGGCCAGAAGTCGGGCGTGACCCGCGGCGTCAAGGCCGAGGTCGGTGAGGTGCAGGCGGCCCTCGACCTGGAGATCGTCGTCGAGTACGGCGCGTCGATCGCCGATGTCGCCCGCGATGTGCGGGAGAACGTCATCACCGCCGTCGAGCGGATGACGGGCCTGGAGGTCGTCGAGGTCAACATCGCGGTGAGCGACGTGAAGCTGCCCGACGAGGAGGAGGAAGAGCCGGAACGCCGGATTCAGTGAGGCGCCGGTCCGCGGACACCCACACAGAGGCTGAGGAGCTGAGGAGCGCATGAGCATGGCCGTGGCCGGCATGATCGCCGGCATGGCACTGGCGTTCGCCGGGTATTTCGGCGGATTCGGTGCCTTCCTGCTGGTGGCGGCACTGGGCGCCGTCGGCTTCGTCGTCGGCCGGTTCCTGGACGGGGACATGGAGTTCGGCGACTTCTTCCGCACCCGTGAACGGCGGCGGTGACGCCGGTGAGCACGGGGGCCGGTGAACTCGAACGACCCCTGGCCGTCGTCCCGCCGGGGGAGCGCGGCGCGACCCGGATCGCCGACCGGGTCGTCGCGAAGGTGGCCTCCCAGGCTGCCCGCGAGGCCGTCGGGACCCTGCCGCCGTCCGCCGGGGCGCCCTCCGCCACCGTGGTGGTGCACCACGACGTCGCCCACGTCCGGGTGCACGTCGAACTCGACTACCCGTGCGACATCGGCGACCGCTGCCGCCGTGTACGCCGGCACGTCGTCGAGCGGGTGGGCGGCCTGGTCGGCATGGAGGTGCCCGAGGTCGTCGTCCACGTCGAGCGGCTGCACCTGGCCCCCGCCTTCGGTGCGGCACAGGGGAGGACGCGATGAGCGAACCCCGTGGCACCGAGCCGTCGCAGGACGGCACGCAACGCCTGCCGGTCCTCGAGACGCAGGAGACCGGCCCCGGCCCCGAAGGGGCGCGGCCCGGCAACGAGCCGCAGCAGCCCGCCCCCGGGGGGAAGACCGGCCGCGCCGGCCGTTTCTGGTCCACGCGCCGCGTCCCCGCGGGCATCCTCGCCCTGCTCCTGCTGGGCCTGGCCGGGCTGTTCCTCTACGACATCGTCTCCGTGCGCGCCGGCCGGCCCGGCATGTACTGGCGCCGCGAACTGGCCGACCAACTGGCCGAACGGCCCCTGGACGACACCTGGGTCCTCGTCGGAGCCGGGGTGGCGGCCGTCCTGGGGCTCTGGCTGCTGGTCCTCGGCTGCACCCCCGGCCTGCGCTCCGTGCTCCCGATGCGGCGCACCCACCCCGACGTACGCGCCGGGCTGCACCGCGACGCCGCGGCGACCGCCCTGCGCGACCGCGCCATGGAGGTGCCCGGGGTGCAGTCGGCCCGGGTCAGGGTGCGCCGGCGCCGGGCGGGCGTGCGCGCCGAGTCGCACTTCCGTGAACTGGACGACGTACGAACCGACCTGGACGACGTGCTCACCGACGCGGTCGGCGGACTGGGACTGGCCCACCCGCCCACGCTGAAGGTGCGCGTGCGGCGGCCCGGCCGGAAGGGGTGAGAGCGGTGCTCAGGATCGTCGACCGCGTGTTCCTCGCACTGGTGGGCCTGGTGCTGCTGGTGCTGGGCGGCTCCGTCCTGGCCGTCGGCCTCGGCGCGCCCGTGCCCTCGTGGTGGATCCACGACGACCGGCACGACGTGCTGCTGAGCGACGCCGAGCGCAGCCGCTGGCAGGACGAGAGCTGGTGGTGGCCCGTCGTCATCGCCGCACTGGCCGTCCTGCTGCTGCTCGCCCTGTGGTGGCTGGTCGCGGTGCTGCGCAGGCGCCGCCTCACCGAGGTCCTGGTCGACACCGGCGACGGCGAGGGCGCCCTGCTGCGCGGCCGGGCCGTGGAGGACGCCCTCACCCAGGAGGCCGCCCACATCGACGGCGTGGACCGGGCCCGGGCCCGCCTGACGGGCCGCCACAGCGCTCCCGAGGCCCGGGTGCGGCTCGCCCTGGAGCCGCACGTGGACCCCGGGACGGCGCTGCACGACTTCACCGCCGGTCCCCTGACCCACGCCAGGGCCTCGGCGGGCCTGGAGTCGCTGCCCGCCGAGGTGCGGCTGCGAGGCATCAAGCACGGGGCGGAACGGGTCAGTTGAGACCGGACCGGGACGACGGGCGGCTCAGAACCCGTGCCGCGCGCCGCCGTCGACGGGGACCATGACCCCCGTCAGGTAGGACGCCGCCGGGGACAGCAGGAACGCGGCCACCCGGCCGAACTCCTCGGGCGTCCCGTAGCGCCGCAGCGGGATCCTCGACTCCGAGGCCGCGCGGGTGGCCTCCGGGTCCGCCGACATGGCGTCCAGCTCACGCACCCGGTCCGTGTCGATCCGCCCGGGCAGCACTCCGACCACCCGCACGCCCCGCGGCCCGAGCTCCTGCGACAGCGACTTGGCGAACCCGGCCAGCCCGGGGCGCAGCCCGTTGGAGATGGTCAGGCCCGGGATCGGTTCGTACACCGATCCGGAGAGCACGAACCCGACGACGCCCCCGGCGTCCAGTTGGGCCGCCGCGGCGCGGGCCAGCCGCACCGCGCCGAGGAACACCGACTCGAACGCCGCCTGCCACTGCTCGTCGGTGTTGTCCGCGACGAAGCCGGCCGGCGGCCCGCCGACGCTGATCAGTACGCCGTCGAAGCGGCCGAAGTGCTCGCGGGCCGCTCCGATCAGCCGCTCCGCCGCCTGCGGGTCGGCGTTGTCGACGGCCACCCCCACCGCGTCGGGTCCCAGCGCGGCCGCCGCCTGGGCGACGTTCTCCTCGTCCCGCCCCGAGACGACCACCCTCGCCCCGTCCGCGACCAGCTCGCGCGCGGAGGCGTGACCCAGGCCGCGCGTGGCCCCGGTGACGACGTACACCCGGTCTTTCAGTCCAAGATCCATGGCCCTATCCTGCCCCGTGCTCCCCGAACAGGGCGAGGGCGGTGTGCACCAGGCCGATGTGGCTGAACGCCTGCGGGACGTTGCCGAGCTGCCGGCCGGCCACCGGGTCGTACTCCTCGGACAGCAGACCGACGTCGTTGGCCAGACCCGCCAGCCGCTCGAACAGCTCCCGGGCCTCCTTCGTCCGGCCCGTCATGTGCAGGGCGTCCGCCAGCCAGAAGGAGCACACCAGGAAGGTGCCCTCGCTGCCCGGCAGCCCGTCGACGTCCGTCAGCTGCGACGGGGTGGTGCTGTAGCGGCGCAGCAGGCCGCCGTGCTCCAGCTCCTCGCGGACCGCGTCGATGGTGCCGATCACCCGCGGATCGTCCGGCGGCAGGAAACCGACGCGCGGGATGAGCAGCAGGGCGGCGTCCAGCTCCCGCGAGCCGTAGGACTGCGTGAAGGTGTTGCGCTCGGGGTCGTAGCCCTTCTCGCAGACCTCGCGGTGCACCTCCTCGCGCAGCGCCCGCCAGCCGTCCAGGTCGCCGTCCAGCTCCGGATGCGACTGAAGGGTGCGCACGGCCCGGTCGGCGGCCACCCACACCATGACCTTCGAGTGCACGAACTGGCGCCTGCCGCCGCGCACCTCCCACAGGCCCTCGTCCGGCTGCCGCCAGTGGGTGCGCAGGAAGTCCATCAGGGCCCGTTGCAGCGCCCACACGTCGGGCTGCGGCGACAGTCCCGACTCGCGGGCCAGCGACAGCGAGTCCATGACCTCGCCGTAGACGTCCAGCTGGAGCTGGTTCACGGCGTCGTTGCCGATGCGCACGGGCGCGGACCCGTCGAAGCCGGACAGCCAGGGCAGCTCGAACTCGGGCAGCCGCCGCTCGCCCGCCACGCCGTACATGATCTGCAGGTCGGCCGGGTCGCCCGCGACCGCGCGCAGCAGCCAGTTGCGCCAGGCCTCGGCCTCCTCCTGGTAACCCGCGGCGAGCAGGGCGTTGAGGGTGAGGGTGGCGTCACGCAGCCAGCAGTAGCGGTAGTCCCAGTTGCGCACCCCGCCCGGTTCCTCGGGCAGGGAGGTCGTGGCGGCGGCGACGATGCCGCCGGTCGGGGCGTAGGTGAGCGCCTTGAGGGTGATCAGGGAGCGCACCACCTCGTCGCGGTACGGTCCGTCGTAGCGGCAGTGCGCGACCCAGGACCGCCAGTCGTCGACGCTGTGGCGCAGGGACTCGTAGGGGTCGACCAGCGCCGGGCGCGGCTCGTGGGAGGGGTGCCAGGTCAGGACGAACGCCACCTTCTCGCCCTTCCTGACCGTGAACTCGGCGTGCGTGGCGAAGTCCTCGCCCCAGCTGTGGACCTCCGGCTCGCTGCGCAGCCAGGCCGAGTCGGGGCCCGCCACGGCGATGTGGTGGCCGTCGGACCGGCGCACCCAGGGGACGATCGAGCCGTAGTCGAAGCGCAGCTTCAGGACGCTGTGCACGGTCACCTCGCCCTCGAGGCCCTCGACGATCCGGACGAGGTCGGGAGCCTGGTCGCGCTGCGGCATCAGGTCGGTGACCCGCACCGCGCCCTGCTCGACCTCCCACTCGGTGTCCAGGACGAGGGTGTCGTGGCGGTAGGCGCGCCGGGTGCAGCGGTCGGCCCCGACGGGGGCGATGCGCCAGTGACCGTTGTCCTCGTCGCCGAGCAGTCTGGCGAAGCAGGCGGCGGAGTCGAAACGGGGCAGGCACAGCCAGTCCACGGATCCGTCCGTGGAGACCAGGGCCGCGGTCTGCTCGTCGCCGATGAGCGCGTAGTCCTCGATTCGGGGGTGCACGCAGTGCGGGTTCCCGGCAAGTCGCCGCCGCAATCAGGGCAGAGGCCCGCGGAGCCGGTACGTGCCCCGGCGGCGGGGACACCGCCACCGGGAGAAGCCGGGTGAGGTCAGACCGCCGCCGGTTCGGTCCCGCCGGACGCCGTCTCCTTCGCCGCCGCCTGCTGCCGGTCACGGGCCTCCCGGCGGGCCAGGACGACCAGTCCGACCGGGACGGCGGCGGCGAACAGCCACCACTGGACGGCGTACGCGTAGTTCAGCGCGGCGTCCTCCTTGCCCGGGTCGCCCAGCAGTTCGGGGCTGTCGCCCGCTGGCTCGGGAGCCGTCTGCGCGATGTATCCGCCGAGCACCTCGGCCTTCAGGCGCTGCGCCTGCTGCTCACTGTTGATCAGCATAATCTGCCGGTCCGGCAGGCCCTCGAGGTTCTTGATCCCGCTCGCCTCGGTCGTCTCGCTCGGCATCAGCCGCCCCCGAACGGTCAGCTCACCGCCGGGCGGGGCCGGCACCTTCGGGTACGTGGTCTGGCTCTTGCGGTCGCCCGGGATCCAGCCCCGGTTGACCAGCAGCACCTTGCCGTCGTCGAGGACGAACGGGGTCAGCACGTGGTAGCCGACCTCGTCGTCGGAGTTGGTGCGGCGGCGCACCACGACCTCGTCCTCGGCGTCGAAGCGGCCCTCGGCGGTCACGGTGCGGTAGCGCTCGGCGCTGGTGACGGTGTGCCCCGGCCCGGTCAGCGACTCCACGGGCACCGGCTTCGCCGCCAGGGCGTCGGCGACCAGCCGGTTGCGGGCGGTCCGCTCCTCGTAGCGGTGCATCTGCCATATGCCCAGCCGGATCATCGTGGGGATGAGGAGCAGGGCGACCAGCACGAGGATCACCCACTGCCGGGACATCAGGAAGCGGTACACCCCACGACCGTACAACTCGGTCGTGGGGTGCAATCAGGCGGGTACCGGTTCACACCTTGTCGACAATTCCCACCTTTCCCTCCGCCCGGGCGCAGTGGGCGCCGCAGTACCAGTGGCCGTCGACGTCGACGCCCTGGCCGATGATCTGCACCCGGCAGTGCTCGCAGATGGGGGCCATGCGGTGGATCGCGCAGGCGAAGCAGTCGAAGACGTGCACCGCGCCCTGCGCGTGCACCTCGAAGGTCATTCCGTACTGATTGCCACAAACCTCACAGGTCGCCATGCGCCACAGGGTGAGCCGTCGTCCCCGTGCGGGCGAGCGGCAGCCGGGCGAGTCGCCCGGCAATCACCCGTCCGTACGGTCGGGCCGGCGCACGGGCGCGCTCACTCCCGATGCGCCGGTTCCACGTCCGCGAGGAGCTGCCCGAAGGCCGCCTCGTCCACCACCGGCGTGCCGAACTGCCGGGCCTTGACCACCTTGGACGTGCCCGAGTCCGGATCGTTCGTGACGAGCAGGCTGGTGAGCCGGGACAGGCTCGTGGCCACGTGCAGCCCCGCCTCCGTCGCGCGGTCCTCCAGCAGCTCCCGCTCGGTGGAGGTGTCGCCGGAGAAGGCGACCCGCATGCCCTGCTTGAGGCGGCCGCCCGGCTCGTAGCGCCCGGGGTTGGGGTAGGGGCAGGCGGGGCGCTTGCGGGCGGGGCGCCAGCCGCCCTGCCGGTAGCCGCCGTGGCCCGCCTGCCGCCCGATGCGGGGCGTGACGGGCCGGTCGGTCCACTCCGTCAGCGGCCGGCACTCGTGCAGCGGCAGGCGGACGCCGCGCGCCGCGGCGGCCCGCAGGCTCGGGCGGAACGCCTCCGCCAGCACCCGCGCGTCGTCCAGCGCGTGGTGCGCCCGCTGCTGGACGACACCGAAGTGCGCGGCGAGCGACTCCAGCTTGTGGTTGGGCAGCGGCAGGCCCAGCTCCTTGGACAGGGCGATGGTGCACAGCCGCTGCCGCACCGGGGCCTCGCGCTCGGCGCGGGCGTACTCCCGGGCGATCATCTGCCAGTCGAAGACGGCGTTGTGCGCGACGAGCACCCGCCCCGTCAGCCGGGCCGTGAACTCCTCGGCGATGTCCGCGAAGAGGGGAGAGCCCTCCAGCGCCTCGCTCGTGAGGCCGTGGATCCAGACGGGTCCGGGATCGCGCTCGGGGTTGACCGTCGTGTACCAGTGGTCCTCGACCTCGCCGCGGGCGTCCAGCCGGTAGACGGCCGCGGAGATGATGCGGTCGTCCCGGGCCAGGCCCGTGGTCTCCACGTCAACGACCGCGTATCCCTGCGGATATGCGGCCGGCCACGCCGTGGCGGAGAACAGGGCGGTCGTCAGGTCATCCAGCATGGTTCACGAGGATACGGGCCGCGACTGACACCGCCGTCCGCCAGGTGTGCCGGCTCGGCGCCTCCGACGGCCCCTCAGGCGGCCTGTCCGGCCCGTCCGTTCGCGGGGCGTACGTCTGATCGACGGTCAGCCGCGCACCGCACGCACCGGTGTCCACAACCGTCAGAGGCTCTATGGGCACTTTGTCCGGCCGGGGGTTGGCGGAGATCACCAACAGGACGCCGAGGGGTACGGGTCCGTCACCAGCGGATGGGCACCGGGAGCGCCGTCAGCAGACCCGACACGGCCACCGCCAGGCCCAGCGCGGCGACCTCCGCCCGGGCCGGTACGCAGGCCGACAGCGGGTCGGCGGCCCGGTGCAAGCGCCTGCGGGCCCACAGGGCGAGCACGGCCGCCACGGCCACGAGGACCACCTTGGCGAGCAGGACACGGCCGTACGCGGTGTCCGTCAGCTGCTCCGGCACCGTCCCGGGCGGCATCCGGCGCAGCGAACTGCACACGCCCGTCGCGGTGATGGCGGCCAGCAGCACGAGCGCCACGCGCGCGTAGCGGCCCAGCAGCGCGGCGCCCGCCCCGCCGGGCCGCAACCGCACGGTGCGCAGCGCGTGCAGCAGACCACCCGTCCACAGCGCCGCGCAGGTCAGGTGGACGAGGGTCAGCCCGGTACCGGTCAGCGGGCCTTGCTCGGTCGTGGGGTGCGCGCGCAGCGCCTCGGCGACGACCACGGCCGCCAGGGGCACGACCTGCGTGACGGGGCGCCGGGAGAGGGCGCACAGGCCCGCCACGAGGAAGGCGTTGACCTCCACCAGGGCGAGGGCGCCGTCCCGGGTGGCATGGAGGCCGCCCGGGTCGATGTCCGACAGGGCGCCCGGTACGAGATTGCCGTTGGCGACGACGCAGGCGAGTGCGAGGGCGGCGGCGAAACCGGCGGTGCACGCCGCGGGGGACCAGCTGCGGGGCACGGCCGGTGCACCGGCGGCGCCCGCGTCCGGCAGCCCACGGGCCAGCCGGTTCACGAACAGTTCGCCGACGGGTATGCACAGCGCCGCGAACAGCACCGTGCGCAGCAGGGCCGTGCCCCCGGCGCCGGGCGGCCGTGCCTCCCCGGTGCCGTGCAGCGCGGCCGACGGCCCGAGCAGCGGGATCAGCGCGCCCAGCACCACCAAGGCCAGGAGCGCGACGGCCCGGCCGGTGCCGGTGTGCCGCTCACGCGGGCGCGTTCCGGGCACGGCACCGGGGACGGGTCTCGTCGACGTCATCCCAGGATCCTCACCAACCTCCGCAGGACGGGGCAAGTCCGCCGGTGGGACACAGCCGGACGGCGGGCCGTGCGGCGGGCCGGGTGGTGAGGCCGGGTGGTGAGGCCGGGTGGTGAGGCCGGGTGGTGAGGCCGGGCGGTGAGGCCGGGTGGGCCGTGTGCGGTCCACCCGGCCCGTGCCCTACTTGGTCACCGCGTCCAGCGCGTCGGCGACGCCCCAGCCGTAGAAGCCGTTGCGGTTCTTCGGGCCCTCGCACACCGCGTCGACCTTGCCGTCGGCGTCGATGTCGTACGGGTCCGTGCACGCCTTGGCGTCGGCCTCCGCGTACAGCAGGGCCTTCACCAGGGCCGGCGGGGCGTACGGGTGCGTCGACTTGATGAGGGCGGCGACACCCGCGACGTGCGGCGACGCCATCGACGTACCGGCCATGTAGCCCCACTTGCCGCCCGGCAGCGTGCCCAGGATGAGGCCGCTCGTGGCCGGCGGCTCCGGCTTCTGGTAGGCCGTCGAGTCACCGCCGGGGGCGGCGATGTCGATGACGCCCCGGCCGTAGTTGGAGAAGGACGACTTCAGGCCCTTGGCGCCGGTCGAGGCGACCGTGACCACACCCGGCAGCTGGGTCGGGATGTCCAGGCACTCGGACGGGTCGACGACCCGGTCGCCCGGGGTGGTGTCGTTCGGGGACGACGGGTCGGTGATCTCGTCGGAGGCCAGGTCGTAGTTCTCGTTGCCGGCCGCCGCGACGTTGACCGCGCCCTTCTTCTCCGCGTACCGCGAGGCGCGCGTGACGGCCTCGACGAGGGCCTTCTGGTCCGGGTCGTTCTTGCAGTTGAAGTACCAGGGGTCGGTGTAATAGCTGTTGTTCGTCACGTCGACCCCGTGCTCAGCCGCCCACACGAAGCCGCAGACCACGGCCTCCGTGTAGAAGAAGCCGTCCGGGTTGGACACCTTGATGCCGGACACCTTCACGCCGGGTGCCACACCGGTCATGCCGATGCCGTTCTTGGCCGCGGCTATCTCACCGGCGACGTGCGTGCCGTGGGGGCTCTCCGCGGCGCTCGGCCGCCAGGCGCCGTCGGCCGTGTCCGGCTTGCCCGACACGCAGTTGACCGACGCCTCGCGGTCGAAGTTGGGCGCGATGTCGGGGTGGGTGTCGTCCACGCCGGTGTCGATCACGGCGACCGTGACCTTCTTGCTGCCCAGCGACTTCTCGTGCGCCTTGTCCGCCTTGATGGCGGGCAGGTCCCACTGCAGGCCCTGCAGCGGGTCCTGCCCGTCCGCCGCCTCGGCGCTCGCGACCTCGGCCGCGCTCAGCACCTTCGGCGAGCCCAGGTCGCCCGTCGTGGCCGAGGGCAGCGGCGCGGTGCGGGTGGCTCCGGCCGACTGCACGCCGCGCACCGTGCGGATCGTCTTGGCGAAGTCCGGGTTCGAGGAGTGGACGACGATGACGCCTATCTGGTCGTAGGACGTCACGATCGTGCCGCCGGCCTTGGCGACGGCCTTCTTCACGGACGCCGAAGTGCCGTGGCCGGGCTTGACGTTGACGACGTAGCTCAGCGCGGTCGCGTCGGCCGAGACGGCAGCGGGGGCGTCCTCGGCGGCCGTGGCGGCGGTGTTCGGCAGGAAGGCGAGGGCCGTGGCCATGGCCATCCCGGCCGGGATGGCGACGGCGCGGCGGTAACGCGCGTGCGGCGCGGTCATGGTGTCTCCAGTTCGTTCACGGTACGAGCTGATGGTGCGGATGGTTCCGAAGCGCGAGCGGCGCCGTCACTTGACCGCGCGGAGCGCGTTGACGATGCCGTGGCCGTAGAAGCCGTTGACGGCCGGGCCGCCCTCGCACACCGCGTCCTGGGTGCCGTTGCCGTCCTGGTCGTAGGACTCCGGGCAGGCGGTGCGGTCGGCCTGTGCCTTCAGCAGCGCCTGCAGCACCGCCGGCGGGGCCCACGGGTGCTTCGACTTCAGCAGCGCGGCGACGCCGGCGACGTGCGGCGAGGCCATCGAGGTGCCCTGCAGGAAGCCGTACGCGCCGTTCGGCAGGGTGGACAGGATCCGGCCGTCCTTCGAGGGCGTGTCCGGGATCTGGTACCGGCGGTCACCGCCCGGCGCCGCGACGTCCACGACGCCCTTGCCGTACGTCGAGTAGTACGACTTGAGGTTGTCGACGCCGGTCGCGCTGACGGTGACGACGCCCGGCAGCTGGGTCGGGATGTCGAAGCACTCGTGCGGGTCGATGGTCCGCTCGACGGGCGTGGTGTCGTTCGGGCTGGTGGTGTCGACGATCGCGTCGGCGTCCAGGTCGTGGTTGGAGTTGCCCGCGGAGGCGACGTTCAGCGTGCCCTTCTTCTGGGCGTACAGCTGGGCCCGGTTGACCGCGTCGACGACGGCCCGCTGGTCCGGGTCCTGCATGCAGTTGTACAGCCACGGGTCGACGTAGTAGCTGTTGTTCGTGATCTCCACGCCGTGGTCGGCGGCGAACACGAACGCGCAGACGACGCTCTCCGGGTAGAAGAGACCGCTGGCCCGGTCGGTCACGTTGATGCTGGACACCTTCACGCCGGGCGCGACGCCCGCGACGCCGACGCCGTTGCGGGCGGCGGCTATCTCACCGGCGACATGCGTGCCGTGGTAGTCCTCGGGCGTGTACGGCCGCCAGGCGCCCTCGGTGGTATCGGCCTTGCCACCCGCGCAGTTGGCGGACTGGCCGGGGGAGAAGTTCGGGGCGATGTCCGGGTGGGTGTCGTCCACGCCGGTGTCGATCACCGCGACGGTCACCTTGCGGCTGCCGGGGTTGATCTTCGCGGCCTTGTCGGCGCCTATCGCGCGCAGGTCCCACTGGTCCGCCTCGAGGGGCTCGCTCTCGGGCGTCTGCGCCGAGGCGGCCCGGGTGCGCTCCGCCTGAGCGGCGCTCAGGTACTCGACCGCGCCCTCGTCCGTGGTCCCCGCGGCCGACAGGGGCGCGGTGCGGGTGGCCCCGGCCGACTGCACGCCGCGCACCGCGCGGATGCTCTCGGCGAAGCCGGCGTCCGAGGAGTGGACGACGATGACGCCGATCCGCTCGTACGCGGCCACGATCGAGCCGCCGGCCTTGCCGATCGCCTTCTTCACCGAGGCGATCGTGTGCCGGTCCACCTTGGTGTTGACGACGTACGCCAGTGTCGGCGCATCCGCCGTCCGGGTGGCTCGCTCCGCCTGCGGGGCCGCGGACGCGGCGGCGGGCAGGAAGCCCAGCGAGGCCGTCAGCGACAGCACGACCGGCACGGCGAGAGCGAGCCGGCGTCTGGAACGCAAGTGAGACATGGGGTCTCCACATCCTCCGGAAACGAAACCGGCCCGAGGCACAGGTGGTGCTCGGGCAGGTACATGACGGGGTGGTGCAGGGCGAAGCTATCCCGGCCTCTCGCTGGCCAGCAACGTTTTGTCGAAAGGTTCTCGGAAACAACGCCGCCGGGTTGAACCGGTTCTCCCGTGCCGCCGTGACGTTGAACAAGGAGCGCGAGGGCCCTTCGCGCCATCGCCTCCGTCCCCGTTCACACCGCTTCCGTCTTTGCGAGGAGACATTCGTGGCCACCGACGCACCGCCCCCCTCGAAGGAGCAACACGAGCTTCCCTCTCCCGAGGAGTTCGCCGAGGTGCAGCAGAGCGCGGAGTTCGGTGAACTGCGCCGCTCCTACCGCTCCTTCGCCTTCCCGCTGACCATCGCCTTCATCGCCTGGTACCTGCTGTACGTCCTGCTGTCCAACTACGCGGGCGGCTTCATGGGCACCGAGCTGTTCGGCAACATCAACGTCGCCTTCGTGTTCGGCGTCGCCCAGTTCGTCACCACGTTCCTCATCGCCTGGTGGTACTCGAAGCACGCCGCCGCGAAGCTCGACCCCAAGGCCGAGGCCATCAAGACCCGGATGGAGGGCGGCGCATGAGCCCCGTACAGCAGACCTTCCTCGCCGCGAACGAGGCCAGCGAGCACCGCCCGCTGATCATCACCCTGTTCGCGCTGTTCGTCGTCGCCACCCTCGGCATCACGATCTGGGCCGGCCGCCAGACCAAGGACGCGGCCGACTTCTACGCCGGCGGCCGCCAGTTCAGCGCCTTCCAGAACGGCCTCGCCGTGTCGGGCGACTACATGTCCGCCGCCTCGTTCCTCGGCATCGCCGGCGCCATCGCCATCTTCGGTTACGACGGCTTCCTGTACTCCATCGGCTTCCTGGTCGCCTGGCTGGTCGCCCTGCTCCTGGTGGCCGAGCCGCTGAGGAACTCCGGCCGCTACACCATGGGCGACGTCCTCGCCTACCGCATGCGCCAGCGCCCGGTCCGGACCGCCGCCGGCACCTCCACGATCGTCGTGTCGATCTTCTACCTGCTGGCCCAGATGGCCGGCGCCGGCGTCCTCGTCTCACTGCTGCTCGGCATCACCTCCGACGCCGGCAAGATCCTCATCGTCGCCCTGGTCGGCCTCCTGATGATCGTCTACGTCTCCATCGGCGGCATGAAGGGCACCACCTGGGTCCAGATGATCAAGGCCGTGCTGCTCATCGGCGGCACCGTCCTGATCACCTTCCTGGTACTGCTGAAGTTCGACTTCAACATCTCCGACCTGCTCGGCACCGCCGCCGAGAACAGCGGCAAGGGCGCCGCCTTCCTGGAGCCCGGTCTCCAGTACGGCGCGACCGGCACCTCCAAGCTGGACTTCATCTCGCTCGGCATCGCCCTGGTGCTCGGCACCGCCGGCCTGCCGCACATCCTGATCCGCTTCTACACGGTGCCCAACGCCAAGGCCGCCCGGAAGTCCGTGAACTGGGCCATCGGCATCATCGGCGCCTTCTACCTGATGACCATCGCCCTCGGCTTCGGCGCCGCCGCGCTGATCTCCCAGGACGAGATCATCGCCTCCAACCCCTCCGGCAACACCGCCGCGCCGCTGCTCGCCCTGCACCTCGGCGGCGTCGACTCGGCCTGGGGCGCCATCCTGCTCGCCACCATCTCGGCGGTGGCCTTCGCGACGATCCTCGCCGTGGTCGCCGGACTGACCCTGGCCTCCTCGTCGTCCTTCGCGCACGACATCTACGCCAACGTCATCCGCAAGGGGCAGGCCTCCGGCGCCGAGGAGGTCCGCGCGGCCCGCTGGGCGACCGTCTTCATCGGCGTGGTCTCCATCGGCCTCGGGGCCCTGGCCCGCGACCTGAACGTGGCCGGCCTGGTCGCCCTGGCGTTCGCCGTCGCGGCCTCCGCCAACCTGCCGACGATCCTCTACAGCCTGTTCTGGAAGCGGTTCACCACCCAGGGCGCCCTGTGGTCGATCTACGGCGGCCTGATCGTCGCCGTCGGCCTGGTGCTGTTCTCGCCGGTCGTCTCCGGCGACCCCAAGGCGATGTTCCCCGACGTCGACTTCGCCTGGTTCCCGCTGAAGAACCCGGGCATCATCTCCATCCCGTTCGGCTTCCTCATGGGCTGGCTCGGCACGGTGCTGTCCAAGGAGGAGCCCGACGCCAAGAAGTACGCGGAGCTGGAGGTCAGGTCCCTGACCGGCACCGGCGCCCACTGAACACGACCCCTCCCGCGCGGCCGCCTCGTAGGAACCTCCAGGTCCCTGCGGTGCGGCCGCGCCGTGCGTCGTGGGATCGAGCCCTGTGGTGATGTCGGCCGGGTCACGTAGGCTCGCAGGTGTCGGAGAACAGTGCTCCGGGCACGATCCGCGACGAGGGAGGGGCCCCACGTGCTCATCGACACCTACGGCCGGGTGGCCACCGACCTGAGGGTCTCGCTGACCGACCGCTGCAACCTGCGCTGCACCTACTGCATGCCCGAGGAGGGCCTGCAGTGGCTGGCCAAGCCGGATCTGCTCACCGACGACGAGATCGTCCGGCTGATCGGCATCGCGGTCACGTCCCTCGGGATCGAGGAGGTCCGCTTCACCGGCGGTGAGCCCCTGCTGCGCCCCGGGCTCGTCGGCATCGTCGAGCGCGTCGCCGCCCTGGAGCCCCGCCCGCAGATGTCGCTGACCACCAACGGCATCGGCCTCAAGCGCACGGCGGCTGCCCTGAAGGCGGCGGGCCTGGACCGGGTGAACGTCTCCCTGGACACTCTGCGGCCCGACGTGTTCAAGACACTCACCCGCCGCGACCGCCACAAGGACGTCCTGGAGGGACTGCACGCCGCCCGCGACGCCGGCCTGACCCCGGTCAAGGTCAACTCGGTCCTGATGCCCGGGCTGAACGACGACGAGGCCCCCGAACTCCTGGCCTGGGCCGTGGAGCACGACTACGAGCTGCGCTTCATCGAGCAGATGCCGCTCGACGCGCAGCACGGCTGGAAGCGCGACGGCATGATCACCGCCGGCGACATCCTGACCTCCCTGCGCACGCGGTTCGAGCTGACGCCCGAGGGTCAGGACAAACGCGGCTCGGCCCCGGCGGAGCGCTGGCTGGTCGACGGCGGCCCGCACGTGGTCGGCGTGATCGCCTCCGTCACCCGGCCCTTCTGCGCGGCCTGCGACCGCACCCGCCTGACCGCCGACGGCCAGGTGCGGACCTGCCTGTTCGCCCAGGAGGAGACCGATCTGCGCGCCGCCCTGCGCTCCGGCGCCCCGGACGAGGAGATCGCCCGCCTGTGGCGCCTGGCGATGTGGGGCAAGAAGGCGGGAGCGGGCCTGGACGACCCCGCGTTCGTGCAGCCGGACCGGCCCATGTCGGCGATCGGCGGCTAGGGCCGGTCTGACATTTCCGCCGTCGCCCGGTGGCAGGAGGGAAGTGTCAGACAGGAGGCCCTAGGAGTCCGAGGGTTCCCGGGACTCCCACTCCGCGAGCAGGACGACGTCCTTCAAAAAGCCCCGCACGCCGAGGAACTGCGACAGGTGCTCGCGGTGCTCGTCGCAGGCCAGCCAGGTCTTGCGCCGCTCCGGGGTGTGGACCTTGGGGTTGTTCCACGCCAGCACCCACACCGCGTCGGCGCGGCAGCCCTTGGCGGAACAGATGGGCGTCTCGTCACTCACTGCTTCGTCTCACCACGGCACACTCGACACGAACTGCTCGGCGAAAAGGCGACGCCGAGCAGCCACGGGGGGAGCTGCCCGGCGTCGGTCCGTCGCTCCGACGGGGGATGCGGAGCGCGTACGAAGTATGTCACGGGTAACCCCGGCCCCGGCACCGGAACAACATGATTGATCTGAGCTTTTCCTGAGCTTGGCCGGAAGGTGACTTCCGTTTGTGGCCGTCGTACGGCAGTACTACCGCTCGTGCGATTCCGTCCGCCCCCCGGGAGCCGTCGCCGACGGCGCGTCGTCCGCGGCGGATCCCGTCCGCCGGCCGGTCGGCTCCGACGGCGCGATCATCGGCCGCGCCGGCGGCACCACGAACGTCGACGGCAGGGACGGCGCGTTCTCGCGTCCCGCGTTCGCGATGACCACCGCGACGTACGGCAGGACCAGCCCGAGGACCAGCGCCACGACGGCCACGTGCCGTTCGACGTTCCACAACGTGGCCGCGAGGATCACGGACACCGTGCGGACCGACATCGAGATCACGTACCGGCGCTGCCGCCCGCGTACGTCCTCCTGCAGCCCCGCCCGGGCGCCGGTGATCCGGAAAACCTGGACGTTGCCGCCACTGTGCTGCTTCCGCATCGCAATCCACCATCCGCCCGTATCGGACCGTCCCCGCCGCGTAGCCGTCCCAGGCCGTCCGGGGACCCGGACCGGGACAGATCCCACGGTACGCCGCGTCCGCAGCCGTCACGAGACCGGGTGCCCCCCGCGTCCGTCCCGACTCCTCCCGCCCGGTGCCACGGACGGCCCGCTCCGGAGTGCGGCACGTGACGACCGGGCCGACACTGGCGGTACGGGCTCGCGTCGAGCCGTACGAGGAGGCAACGATGGGCTGGTTGTGGGCGATCATCGTCGGACTGGTACTGGGCCTGATCGCGAAGGCGATCATCCCGGGCAAGCAGCACCTTCCCCTGTGGCTGACGGTCATCCTGGGCATGATCGGCGGCATCGCCGGTAACGCCATCGCCCGGGCGGCCGGAGTCGACGCCACGGCGGGCATCGACTGGTGGCGGCACTTGTTCCAGCTGGTGATGGCGGTCATCCTCGTCGGCCTCGGCGACCGCGCCTGGGCGGCGGCCAGGGGAGACCGGCGCAGGGCCTGACCCGGCGGGACCCTGCGGAAGGGGCGGCCTCCCGACCGGAGACCGCCCCGCGCGGGCATCCGCCCGGCAGGCCGTGACGACGGCAGGAGCGGCCCCCGCGGGAGAGGCCGCCCCTCGCGGGCGAGCGCTCAGCCGGCCGTGACCTCGACCGCCGCCAGGTTCTTCTTGCCCCGGCGCAGCACCAGCCAGCGGCCGTGCAGCAGGTCCTCCCGGGCCGGGACGGCGTCCTCGGCGGCGACCTTCACGTTGTTCACGTAGGCGCCGCCCTCCTTGACCGTGCGGCGGGCGGCCGACTTGCTCGCCACCAGGCCGACCTCGGCGAAGAGGTCGACGACCGGGGCCGGCTCGGACACCCGGATGTGCGGCAGCTCCGACAGGGCCGCCGCGAGCGTCCGCTCGTCGAGCCCGGCCAGCTCGCCCTGCCCGAACAGCGCCCGGGACGCGGCGATCACCGCGGCCGTCTGGTCGGCGCCGTGCACCAGCGTCGTCAGCTCCTCGGCCAGGGCCCGCTGCGCGGCCCGGGCCTGCGGACGCTCCTCGGTCTGCCGCTCCAGCTCCTCCAGCTCCTCGCGGGAGCGGAAGGACAGGATGCGCATGTACCGGGAGACGTCCCGGTCGTCCACGTTCAGCCAGAACTGGTAGAACGCGTACGGCGTGGTCATCTCCGGGTCGAGCCACACGGCGCCGCCCTCGGTCTTGCCGAACTTCGTGCCGTCCGCCTTGGTCATCAGCGGCGTCGCCAGCGCGTGCACGGTCGCGCCCGGCTCCAGGCGGTGGATCAGGTCCAGGCCCGCGGTGAGGTTGCCCCACTGGTCGCTGCCGCCCTGCTGGAGGGTGCAGCCGTAGCGGCGGTAGAGCTGGAGGAAGTCCATGCCCTGCAGGAGCTGGTAGCTGAACTCCGTGTAGCTGATGCCCTCGGAGGACTCCAGGCGCCGGGCCACGGAGTCCTTCGTGAGCATCTTGTTGACGCGGAAGTGCTTGCCGATGTCCCGCAGGAACTCGATCGCGGACAGGTTCTGCGTCCAGTCGAGGTTGTTGACCATGACGGCCGCGTTGTCGCCCTCGAAGTCGAGGAACGGCTCGATCTGGGCCCGCAGCCTGTCGACCCAGCCGCCGACCGTCTCGGGGTCGTTCAGCGTGCGCTCCGCCGTCGGGCGGGGGTCGCCGATCAGACCCGTGGCGCCGCCGACCAGCGCCAACGGCCGGTGACCGGCCTGCTGGAGCCGGCGCACGGTGAGCACCTGCACCAGGTGCCCCACGTGCAGCGACGGCGCCGTCGGGTCGAAACCGCAATAGAACGTGACGGGACCGTCCGCGAGAGCCTTGCGCAAAGCGTCCTCGTCGGTGGACAGGGCGAACAGCCCGCGCCACTTCAGCTCGTCGACGATGTCCGTCACGGTTCTCGTGTCTCCTTGAGCGATCCTGGGGCCGTCGGGTGACAGCCGCCTACGAGGTTATACGCCCTGGCTGACCGAGCTCATGTTGAAATCGGGCACGCGCAGCGCGGGCATCGCCGCCCTGGTGAACCAGTCGCTCCACTCGCGAGGCAGCGTCTTCTCGGTCCGCCCCGCCTCCGTGGCCCGGCCGAGCACGCCGACCGGGGACTCGTTGAACCGGAAGTTGTTCACCTCGCCGGTCACCTCCCCGTTCTCCACGAGGTAGACGCCGTCCCGGGTCAGGCCGGTGAGCAGCAGCGTCGCCGGGTCGACCTCGCGGATGTACCACAGGCAGGTCAGCAGCAGCCCGCGTGCGGTGTTCGCGACCATCTCCTCCAGGGAACGGTCCTCGCCGCCGTCCAGGACGATGTTGTCGATGCCCGGCGCCACCGGCAGCCCCGTCAGGCCGGCGCTGTGCCGGCTGGTGGTCAGGTGCCGCAGCTCACCCTCGCGCATCCATTCGGTGGCCGCGAGCGGCAGCCCGTTGTCGAACACCGACTGGTCGCCGCCGGAGGAGTGCGCGATGACGAACGGCGCCGACTCCAGGCCCGGCTCGTGCGGGTCGCTGCGCAGGGTCAGCGGCAGCTCGGTCAGCCGCTCACCGACCCGGGTGCCGCCGCCCGGCTTGGAGAACACCGTGCGGCCTTCGACCGCGTCCCGGCCCGAGGCCGACCACATCTGGTAGATGAGCAGGTCCGCCACGGCCGTCGGCGGGAGCAGCGTCTCGTAACGGCCGGCCGGCAGCTCCACGCGCCGCTCGGCCCAGCCCAGGCGCACGGCCAGCTCGGCGTCCAGCGCCGCCGGGTCGACGTCCCCGAAGTCGCGCGTGGAGCGCCCGGCCCAGGCCGACCGGGTCCGGTCGGGTGACTTGGCGTTCATCTCCAGCGTCCCGTTCGGCTGGTCGTGCCGCAGGCGCAGCCCCGTGGACGTGCCGACGTACGTGGAGACCAGTTCGTGGTTGGCGAAGCCGTACAGCTCGCGGCCGCCCGCACGCGCGCGTGCGAAGGCCTCGCCGAGCGCCGGCGCGAACGCGGCGAACACGGCGGAGGAGGTCTCCGCGGGCGCCTCCGTGAACTCCGGCGCCGGGGCGGCGCCCGTGACCAGCGGCTGCGCGTCCTCGGCGGGCCCGGCGCCGCGGGCGGCGGCCTCCGCGGCCCGCACCAGGGGCTCCAGGTCGTCGGCGGTCACGGCGGACCGCGACACGACCCCCGAGGCCGTGCCCTCCTTGCCGTCGACCGTGGCCACGACCGTGAGCGTGCGTCCGCGCGTCACCCCGTTCGTCGTCAGGGCGTTGCCCGCCCAGCGCAGGTTGGCGGTGGACCGCTCGTCGGCGATGACGACGCAACCGTCGGCCCGGGACAGCTCCAGGGCCCGCTCGACGACCTCGTGGGGCTTGGTGGTACGCGCGCTCATCGACCGGCCTCCTGGGTCGTGTTGAGGATGTTGACGCCCCTGAACAGGGCCGACGGGCAGCCGTGCGAGACGGCCGCGACCTGGCCCGGCTGGGCCTTGCCGCAGTTGAACGCACCGCCCAGCACGTAGGTCTGCGGTCCGCCGACCGCGGCCATCGAGCCCCAGAAGTCGGTGGTCGTCGCCTGGTAGGCCACGTCGCGCAGCTGCCCGGCGAGGCGGCCGTTCTCGATGCGGTAGAAGCGCTGACCGGTGAACTGGAAGTTGTAGCGCTGCATGTCGATCGACCAGGACCGGTCACCGACGACGTAGATGCCGCGCTCCACACCCCCGATGAGGTCCTCGGTGGACATCCCGGCCGGGTCCGGCCGCAGGGACACGTTGGCCATGCGCTGCACCGGCACATGGCCGGGCGAGTCGGCGTAGGCGCAGCCGTTGGACCGCTCGAAGCCGGTCAGCCTCGCGATGCGCCGGTCCAGTTGGTAGCCGACCAGCGTGCCGTCCTTGACCAGGTCCCAGGACTGCGCCGCGACGCCCTCGTCGTCGTAACCGACGGTGGCCAGGCCGTGCTCGGCGGTGCGGTCACCGGTGACGTTCATCAGCTCGGAGCCGTAGCGCAACGTGCCCAGCTGGTCGAACGTGGCGAAGGAGGTGCCGGCGTAGGCGGCCTCGTAGCCGAGGGCCCGGTCCAGCTCGGTGGCGTGGCCGATGGACTCGTGGATGGTCAGCCACAGGTTGGACGGGTCGACGACCAGGTCGTACAGGCCGGGCTCCACGCTGGGCGCGCGCATCTTCTCGGCGAGCAGCTCCGGGATCCGCTCCAGCTCGTTCTCCCAGTCCCAGCCGGTGCCCGTGAGGTACTCCCAGCCGCGTCCCACGGGCGGGGCGAGGGTGCGCATGGAGTCGAACTCGCCGCTGGACTCGTCCACCGACACGGCGTTGAACACCGGGTGCAGCCGCACCCGCTGCTGGGTGGTCACCGTCCCGGCCGTGTCCGCGTAGAACTTGTTCTCGTGCACCGTGAGCAGCGAGGAGTCCACGTGGTCGACCCCGTCGGCGGCCAGCAGCCGCGCGCTCCACTCCGCGATCAGGGCGGCCTTCTCCTCGTCGGGCACGGAGAACGGGTCGATCTCGTACGAGGAGATCCACGTCTTCTCGGCGTGCACCGGCTCGTCGGCGAGTTCCACGCGCTCCTCGGAACCGGCCGCCTCGATCACCTGCGCGGACAGCTTGGCCATCGCCACCGCCTGCCCCGCGACCCGGGCGGCGGCGTCCATGGTCAGGTCGACGCCGGAGGCGAAGCCCCAGGTGCCGCCGTGCACCACCCGCACCGCGTAGCCGAGGTCGGTGGTGTCGGACGAACCGGCGGGCCTGGCGTCCCGGAAGCGCCAGGAGGCGCCCCGCACCCGCTCGAACCGGAAGTCCGCGTGCTCGGCGCCGAGCGCACGCGCGCGTGCGAGGGCCGCGTCGGCGAGGGCGCGTAGGGGAAGGGCCGTGAAGGCCTCGTCGATGGTATGAGGCACCGCCGTCTCTTTCTGTCGAGGTGACCGTGGTCGTTCTGTCGGGGTGACCGTGGTTGCCGTCTTCGTGACGGCAGCTCCGATCATGTCCCCCCGCCCCGCCCCGGGGCCACGGCTTTGCGAGGTGAGGACCACGGCGATCTGTAGGGACCCGACAGTGCGGCCCGGACGCCACTGTCGGTGCCCGATTGTCCGCGCGCGTGCCCGGACCGATAGGTTTTCGAGGAAGCCGCCTGTCATCCCCGCCTGTCGTGCGGGTGTCCGGCGGTGGTATTTCGGTCCGCTATGGAAAGGGTGATCCGTTGAGCCGCTCGGTTCTCGTCACCGGAGGCAACCGGGGCATCGGCCTCGCCATCGCCCGCGCGTTCGCCGACGCCGGCGACAAGGTGGCCATCACGTACCGCTCGGGCGAGCCGCCGGCGGCCCTGACGGAATTGGGCTGCCTCGCCGTCCGGTGCGACATCACCGACGCCGAGCAGGTGGAGCAGGCCTACAAGGAGATCGAGGAGGCCCACGGGCCCGTCGAGGTCCTCGTCGCCAACGCCGGTGTCACCAAGGACCAGCTCCTAATGCGCATGTCCGAGGAGGACTTCACGTCCGTCCTCGACACCAACCTCACCGGCACCTTCCGCGTCGTCAAGCGCGCCAACCGCGGCATGCTGCGCGCCAAGAAGGGCCGCGTCGTGCTGATCTCCTCGGTCGTCGGACTGCTCGGTTCCGCGGGGCAGGCCAACTACGCCGCCTCCAAGGCCGGCCTCGTCGGCTTCGCGCGCTCCCTCGCCCGTGAGCTGGGCTCGCGCAACATCACCTTCAACGTCGTCGCGCCCGGCTTCGTCGACACCGACATGACCAAGGTGCTCACCGACGAGCAGCGGTCGAACATCGTGTCGCAGGTGCCGCTCGGCCGGTACGCGCAGCCGGAGGAGATCGCCGCAGCGGTGCGGTTCCTCGCCTCGGACGACGCCTCGTACATCACTGGAGCCGTCATCCCCGTTGACGGCGGACTGGGAATGGGTCACTGATCACCATGAGCGGAATTCTCGAGGGCAAGCGCGTCCTGATCACCGGCGTGCTGACGGAGGCCTCGATCGCCTTCCACACCGCCAAGCTGGCCCAGGAGCAGGGTGCCGAGGTCATCCTCACGGCGTTCCCGCGGCCCACGCTGACCGAGCGCATCGCCAAGAAGCTGCCGAAGCCCACCAAGGTCATCGAGCTCGACGTCACCAACGACGAGCACCTCGGCCGCCTGGCCGACGTCGTCGGCGAGGAGCTGGGGGGCCTCGACGGTGTCGTGCACTCCATCGGCTTCGCCCCGCAGGACGCCCTCGGCGGCAACTTCCTGAACACGCCGTTCGAGTCGGTCGCGACCGCCATGCACGTCTCGGCGTACTCCCTGAAGTCGCTGACCATGGCCTGCCTGCCGCTGATGCAGAACGGCGGCTCGGTGGTCGGCCTGACCTTCGACGCGCAGTTCGCCTGGCCGCAGTACGACTGGATGGGCCCGGCCAAGGCCGCCCTGGAGGCCACCAGCCGCTACATGGCCCGTGACCTGGGCAAGCAGAACATCCGCTGCAACCTGGTCTCGGCGGGCCCGCTCGGCTCCATGGCCGCCAAGTCCATCCCCGGCTTCAGCGAGCTGGCGTCCGTGTGGGACTCCCGCTCCCCGCTGGAGTGGGACCTGAAGGACCCCGAGCCGGCCGGCCGCGGCGTCGTCGCCCTGCTGAGCGACTGGTTCCCGAAGACCACCGGCGAGATCGTCCACGTGGACGGCGGTCTGCACGCCATCGGCGCCTGATCCTCCGCAGGTCCTCGACGCCCCGCCCCCGCTGTGCGCGGGGGCGGGGCGTCGCCCGTTCGGCTCAGCAGACCGGGCGGGACGGGCCGCGACCGGCCACTGTGGGAGGTGCGTCCACCACGCCCCGTCCTCCCCAGCACGGCCGAGGAGGTCCCCTTGTGCGCTTGTCCCGCCGAACGGCCTCCCTGTCCCTCGCAGCCGCCCTCGTGGTGACCCCGGCGTACGACGCGGTGCCCCGGACGCACGAGGCGGCGCCCCACGCGCGCGTGCCCGACGGCCGGCACGGGACGGCGCCCCACGCGCGCGTGCCCGACGGCCGGCACGACACCGGGCCCTTCGGCGCCGCGTGCCGGGTCCGCGTCACGGGCTCCGAGGTGACGGCGTACTGCCACAACCCCTACCCGGAGACGGACCGGGTGAGCCTGCACGTCGAGTGCGTGCGCTGGTGGGACATCGACACCGACGGCGCACCGGTGGCCGCCGGGCCCGCGCAGACCGTGCGGCTGAAGGGCCGCTGCTGGAAAGAGGTCGGCGGCGCGTGGATCAGTCACCGGCGGGGGAGCTGACCCCGCCGAGCCGGCACAGGAACGGGTAACGGGCGGCCTCGGCCGCGGCCATGTCCGCGTCGCCCGCGCGGATCGCGTCGAGCATCCGCGCGTGATCCATGTACGTCTCCGGCGTCAGCTCGCCGCCGACGTCCTCGCGCAGCCAGTCCCGCAGCACCTCGCCGAGGTCCGCGTACATGGCGGTCATCACGTCGTTGTGGGAGGCGGACACCACGGCCAGGTGGAACGTCGCGTCCGCGGTGACGAACGCCTCGGCGTCCCCCGACTCCCAGGCCTCCTCACGCCGGGACAGCAGCGCGTCGAGCTGCTTGAGGTCCTTCTCCGTGCGCCGCCCGGCGGCCAGCCGGGCGGCGGCCGACTCCAGCGTGGAGCGCAGCTCGGCGATGTGCCGCGGGTCGGCCTCGGCGAACCGCCGCTGCATCACCCCGGCCAGCTCGCTCGTCGCCACCACGTACGTGCCGGAGCCCTGGCGGATGTCCAGCAGGCCGTTGTGCGACAGCGCGCGCACCGCCTCGCGGACGGTGTTGCGGGCGACCCCCAGCTGCTCGACCAGTTCCGGCTCCGTCGGGATGCGGGAACCGACCGGCCACTCGCCCGAGGTGATCTGGGCCCGCAACGCGGCGATGACCTGTTCGGACAGCGCCGAACGGCGGGGATGGCTCAGAGGCATGACTCACCTTTTCACGGCCGGGGCGCCCGTCGACGGAGCGAGACTGGACAGCCAATCATCCCATGATTCTATGATGGGCCTCATGGCTAGTGAGGAGACCCGGACGATGACGCCCCCGACCGTGAGCAGCTCCGCGCGGGCGCATGCGCCGGACGCACCGGCCCCGCAGGACGCCCCCGCCGCGCGGGGCGCCCGGGAGCCGGGCGGCGCCACCCCGCGCGCGTGGACGATGCGCGTGCTCGTCGTCGGCATCGTGCTGTCCGCACTGAACCTCCGGCCCGCCATCACCAGCCTCGGAGCCCTCCTGGAGGAGGTCCGCGACGGCCTCGGCATGAGCGGCAGCGTGGCCGGACTGCTCACCTCCGTGCCGCCGCTGTGCTTCGCCGTCTTCGGCGTCATGGCCCCGCGGCTCGCCCGCCGCTTCGGGGCGGGCGCCGTGGTCTGCGCCGGCATGGCCGCCATCGCCACCGGCCTGCTGGTCCGGCCGTACGCCGGCGGCACGGCCGGCTTCCTGGCCGCCAGCGCCCTCGCCCTCATGGGCATCGCCGTCAGCAACGTCCTGATGCCGGTCATCGTCAAGCACTGGTTCCCCGACCGCGTCGGGTCCATGACCGGCCTCTACTCCATGGCGCTCGCCCTGGGCACCGCTCTCGCCGCCGCCGTCACGGTCCCCCTGACCGACGCGCTCGGCGGCAGCTGGCAGTCCGGCCTGGCCCTGTGGGCGTCGCTGGCCGTGGCGGCGGTGCTGCCGTGGCTGCCGTTCGTCCGGGGGCGCCGGACGCCGCCGGGCGCGCAGGACCGGACGGCCCGGGACGGTGCCGTCCCGAGCGGCCGGGCCGCCGCGGACGAGCCGACCACCGGGACCGACCCCGTACCCGAGGCTCCCCGGCTGCGGATCACCCGCAGCCGCACCGCCTGGGCCCTCGCCGTCTTCTTCGGCCTCCAGGCCACCGCCGCCTACATCACCATGGGCTGGATGGCGCAGATCTTCCGCGACGCCGGCGTCCCCGCGGGCACCGCGGGCCTGCTCCTCGCCGTCACGATGGTGATGGGCGTCCCGCTGGCCTTCGTCATACCCCGGCTGGCCACCCGGCTGCCCCAGCAGGGCCCCATCGTGATCGCCCTCGGCGTCTGCGGTCTCGCCGGATACGCCGGTCTCTACCTCGCGCCCGCCGCCGGCGCCTGGGCCTGGGCGCTGCTGCTCGGCATCGCCAACTGCGCCTTCCCGCTCGCCCTCACCATGGTCGGCATGCGCGCCCGCACCGGCCAGGGCGTCGCCCAGCTCTCCGCCTTCGCGCAGAGCACCGGGTACCTGATCTCCATCCCGGGGCCGCTCCTCGTGGGCGTCCTCTACCAGCACAGCGGCGGCTGGGGCCTGCCCATCGCGCTGATGAGCGCCCTGATGATCCCGCAGATGGTGGTCGGCGTCCTGGCGGGCCGCAACCGGACGGTGGAGGAGGAGGCCGCCGCCTGAGGCGCCGGGAGACGCCGCCGGGGCCCCCGGGGCGTCCGCGGTCGTGCGCGGGTGCGAGACTTGCCCCATGCCAGTGCTCGACCCGAACCCCCAGCACGGTCAGAAGAAGATGCTGCTCGTCTTCGGCGCCTTCTTCGCGATCTTCATCGTCATCGCCGTGATCGCGACCATCGCCTCGCCCTGACCGCCGGCCCCGCCCCATGGTGGGGCTGGCCCCCCTGTCCCCTAGGGGGCAAGGGTCAGGGTCAAGTGGGTGGATCACCGGATGGGCCGGACGCCGCCCGTTCCGTAGCTTCGAGATGTGACCGCGCGACGGTCACCGACCACTCGGAGAGCGGAGGCACCCATGTCGGCCCCCACGCACACCCGGCCCCACCCGGCGTCCCGGGCCACCGCCGACAGCCGCCTGCCCTGGTGGGCCCTCGCCCTGCCCGTGCTGGCCTTCACCGCCCTGCTCGCCCTCATCCTGAACCCGTCCGACGCCCACGCGGCCGCCGGCGACCCCGCGATGAGCCGGCTCTTCGAGCGCATCGGACAGCTGATCTCCCGCTGAGCACGGCCGGAGCCGCTGGTCAACTCCCTGCGCCCCGTGGCGTGTTTCGTGCGAAGCTGGATCTCATGAGCGTCGCAGAACCCCGCAGGATTGTCCTCTTCCGCCATGCGAAAGCCGACTGGCCGCAGGTGACCGATCACGAGCGTCCGCTCGCCGACCGGGGCCGTATGGACGCGGCGGAGGCCGGGCGCAGGCTCGTCGACACCGGCCTCTCCTTCGACCTGGCCCTCTGCTCCACCGCGGTCCGGACCAGGGAGACCTGGAAGCTCGCCGTCCAGGAGTTCCCGCAGCGGCCGAAGACCGTCTACGAGGAGCGGATCTACGAGGCCTCGCCGGGTGAGCTGATCGCCGTGCTCAACGAGACGCCCGACGACGTCCGCACCCTCCTCATGGTGGGTCACAACCCGGGCATCCAGGGTCTGGCCGAGGTGCTGGCGGGCTCGGCCGAAGGGGACGCGCGCGAGCGGATGACCCGCCGCGGCTTCCCGGCCGCCGCCTTCGCCGTCCTGTCGTTCAGCGGCCCCTGGAAGAGCCTGGAGCCGGGCGTCGCCACGCTGGGCGACTACTGGGCGCCGGCGGAGTGAAGACCCCCGCCGGGTGAGCGGTCCCGTGCGGCAGGCGTGGACACGGGCGGTGGGCACGGGTGGAGGATCGTGAGGCGGGTGCCCGGCGCCCGGCGTCCGAGGTCCGGGGCGTGACAGGGGGCGCGACGCCCGATGCCCGACGCGTAACGCATGGCAGGGGCCCGGCGCCGATGGCGTGCCGGGCCCCTGGCCGTTCCTCACGGTCAGACCGTGTCGTGGGTGTCCGCCGCCTCGACCTCTTCACGCGTGATGCCGAGCAGGTACAGGACGGTGTCCAGGAACGGGACGTTCACCGCGGCGTGTGCCGCCTCGCGCACCACCGGCTTGGCGTTGAAGGCGACCCCCAGGCCGGCCGCGTTCAGCATGTCGAGGTCGTTCGCGCCGTCACCGATCGCCACCGTCTGCGACAGCGGCACACCCGCCTCGGCGGCGAACCGGCGCAGCAGCCGGGCCTTGCCCGCCCGGTCGACGATCTCGCCCGTCACCCGGCCCGTGAGCTTCCCGTCGACGATCTCCAGGGTGTTGGCGTGGGCGAAGTCCAGCCCGAGCCGCTCCTTCAGGTCGTCCGTGACCTGGGTGAAGCCGCCCGAGACGACACCGACCTGGTAGCCCAGGCGTTTCAGCGTACGGATCAGGGTGCGGGCACCGGGCGTCAGCCGCACCTCGCTGCGCACCTTGTCGACGACCGAGGCGTCCAGTCCCTCCAGCAGGGCCACGCGCGCGTGCAGCGACTGCTCGAAGTCCAGCTCCCCGCGCATCGCCGCGGCCGTCACCTCGGCGACCTTGTCCTCGCATCCCGCGTGGGCGGCGAACAGCTCGATGACCTCGTCCTGGATGAGCGTGGAGTCGACGTCCATGACGACCAGGCGCTGGGCGCGGCGGTACAGGCCGGCGCCGACGACCGCCACGTCGACGCCGAGCCGGGCGGCGTCGGTCACCAGGGCGGTGCGCAGCGGCTCGGTCTCCACGCCGGAGACCGCGAACTCGACCGCGGTGACGGGGTACTTGGCGAGGCGGAAGATACGGTCGATGTTGGCGCCGGTCCGGGTGATCCGGGCGGCGATCGCCGCCGTCGCCTCTGCGGTGAGCGGGTGCCCGAGCACCGTGACCAGAGAGCGGCCCAGGCCGCGCGGCCGGTTGTCGCCGAGGCCGGAGATGATCTCCGCCTGCATCTTCATCGACTCGGCCCAGCTGTGCACGGTCGCCCGCAGGTCTCCCTCGAGGCCGGGGGGCGGCTCGGTCACGAGCGCGCACAGCACCATCCGGCCACGGGTGACGACCTGCTCGATGTCGACGACGTCGACGGAGTAGGCGGCGAGGGTGTCGAAGAGTCCGGCGGTGATGCCCGGCCTGTCCTTGCCGAAGATCTTCACGAGGAGAGTGGGGACGTCGGCAGGGACGTCGGAAGACGAGGTCTGCGAAGCGCTCATGGTGGTTCCACCGTATCCGGCGGGCCGTGCGCACCGCCCCTGTGGTCCGTCTGGCGGACAGCGAACAGTGGGTGTCGCGCCGGTGGCGCGAACCTTGCGTGCCGGTCTCCCACGATGCGGCGCAGGGGTGAGCAGGACGACAGGGCGTCTCACCCCCCGCCGTGCGGGCCGCGGTGCGGCGGCGGGGGAGGCGGCGGTGGGGGCGGTGGCCAGTCGCCCGGCCGGGCGGGCGGCCCGGTGCCGCCGCGGGGGCCGGGGGACCGGCGGCGAGGGCCGCGAGGCGGCGGACCCACGGGCCGGATCACGGTGGGGGCGCCGTAGATGCCGTCCTCGTCGGGCCCGGCGGGTGCGCCGTGTCCCTTCGGCTCGTCATCCGCAGCCGTGCGCCCGTCCCCGGGCCGGGCGTCTTCCGGCTCGTGCGGTTGGCCGGGTCGGGCGTCTTCGGGTTCGTGCGGTTGGCCGGGTCGGGCGTCTTCGGGTTCGTGCGGTTGGCCGGGTCGGGCGTCTTCGGGTTCGTGCGGTTCGTCGGGGTGGGCGTCTTCGGGTTCGTGCGGTTCGTCGGGGTGGGCGTCTTCGGGTTCGTGCGGTTCGTCGGGGTGGGCGTCCTCGGGTTCGTGCGGTTCGTCGGGGCGGGCGTCCTCCGGCTCGCGCAGCTCGTCGGGGACCCGCAGGTAGGGGTTGGTGGCGGGGTTCGGCGGCCGGTAGGGCACACCGGGCGCATAGGGCCCGGCTTCCTCCGGGCGCGTCGCCGGCCCGCCTCGAAACGGAGCCGCGGGCCCACCAGGGCCGGGTGTCGCCTCCCGCCCTGCCCCGGCGCGCCGACCCGGCCCGCTCGCACCACCGCGCGGCCTCGCCCGCCAGGTTCCCTCGTCCGCCCAGGGCGCGCCTGCCCTGGTGCCCGGGCTCGCCTGCCAGGTCTCCACGGCGGGCCACGACTCCGCCGCGCTGCCCGGGTTCGTCCGCCCGGCGGCTGTGCCGTGCCGCGCCTCCGTCGCCGCGTCGCCCGGCCCCGCCCGTCCCGCTCCCGCGTCATGCCGGGCCGCGCCCCCGCCCGGCCCGTCTCCGCGGGCGGGTGCCGCGGACGAGCGGCCTGCCGCCCCGCACGTCCAGGCGAGCCCGGCTCCGGCCGCCCCGGCCCCGGCGCCCCACAGCGCGCCCAGCAGTACGGCCGTGCCCAGGTGCCCGTGCAGCGTGAGTCCCGCGCCGAAGGCGTCGACGCCGAGTACGGAGAGCGACGCCGTCACGGACACGTCCGTCAGCCAGACCAGCAGGGGCAACCCGAGCGCCGTCACACCCCCCAGTCGCACCGCGCACCGGCCCGCGAACCCGAGGGCCCCCGGACGCCGCCGCGCGCCCGCGGAACCGCCCGCACCGAAACCGCCCGCACCGGAGTCGTCCGTGCCGGAGGACTTCACCCCCACCGGCGTCCGTACCCCCGTCAGCACCCCCGCCAGCAGCATCAGCAGCGCCGCCGCCACGCCCAGCAGCCACACGCGGCCGTCCAGTTCGGCCAGGCGCCCCAGCGTCACCGGGCGGTCCGACCCCGCCCCGAGCAGGTCGTCCAGCGGGTGCGGGAGGAAGCGGGTCGGTTCACCCGTCGCGTGACCGTCCCACGGCACGAACAGCCCGATCGGGAGGCTCAGCCAGACCCCGTTCGGCGCCCCGAGCAGCGCCGCTCCCGCGATGCGCCCGGGACGGTCGTCACCGGCCGCCGCGTACGCCGCCGCCGCGAGACCCGCCGCCACGGCCACCAGCACCGCGGTCACCAGTGCGGACACGGCCGGCCGCACCACCCGGTGCAGGGCCTCCCAGCCCCGCGGCAGCGGCGTACGGCGGGAGGCGAGCAGTGCGACGGTGAGGACCCCCGCCGCCCACGCCAGTCCCCCGAGCAGGGTCGGCGCGGTGTCGACCGTGAAGCCGACCGAGGCCCGCGCGTCGACCAGGTCCCCGAGCCGGTCCGGCAGCAGCCCACCGACGTCCCCGAGCCCCGGGACGGGGACACCGGTGCCGCCTCCGGTCACGTCGTCCGGGCCCAGTGACCCCCCGTCGATCGTGATGACATCGTGTCCGGCCCAGGCCAGGCCGCCCAGCATCGCCACGAACAGGGCTACCACCGTGCCCGCACGGGCGAGGAGTTCGGCCGGTGAGACCTCAACTCCCGCCGCTCGCAGGGACCGCAGGAAGAACCACGACAGCAGCACCGCCCCGACCAGACTCACCCCCAGTGGCGTGATCCGGACGGCCGTGTCCGCCTCCGCGCCCGACAGGCCGAACGCCGACACGTCACCGGACGGCGTGACCGACCCGCCCGCCCCGAGGGCCACCACCGCGGCGGTCATGGGCCCCGACGACCCCGCCGCGTCCGCCCCCAGCAGCCGCAGGCCCAGCGCCGCGGTCCCCGCCATCCCGATCAACGCCCAGCTCACGGCGGCCACGGCGGACACCAGCGCGTCGCCCCACGGCACGCGCGCGTGGCCCCGCTCCGTCCCCGCCCCTGCGGCAGCACTCATGGCAGACCCCCCGATCCGGGCCGCGACGGGAACACCGCGCATGTCCCCCTCGCGCCGAAATACCACTCTCCGGCCGGATTTCAACCCCGTCAACGGAATCGGCGAAGTGTCCGCACTCCGGTCTTCGCAAGGCCCGACTTTCGGTCAGGGGGCCGCTCCTGGAATAGTTCCCCCCGATGTTCGACATCCCTAGACTCCCCATGTCGGGGGTAACTCGGGGGACAACTCAGTGGGGCATGGAGTGCCGGAACTCGTACTGGAATCAAACGGACGTACCTGGACGCTCGATCCGTCCAGGGCATACACCCTCGGACGTGATCCGCAGGGGGACGTCGTCTTCGACGACGCCAGGGTGTCCTGGCGTCACGCCACGGTCAGCTTCAACGGCCGCAGTTGGGTCATCGAGGACCACGGAAGCACCAACGGCACGTTCGTGCAGGGGCAGCGCATCCACCAGCTGGAGCTGGGCCCCGGTTCGGCGGTCAACCTGGGCAACGCGACCGACGGCCCGCGCCTGAACCTGTCCGGCGCCGCGGCCTCCGTCGCCGCGCCGCAGGCCCAGCCGCAGCAGCAGCCGTACGCCGCCCAGGGCGCGGGAGCGGGCTGGGCGCAGGCCCCCGCCCAGCAGCAGCCGCACCAGCAGGCCGCGCCGCCCCAGCAGGCCGGCTGGCAGCAGTCGCAGCAGGCCTCGCACATCCCGCAGCAGCAGGGCCCCGGCGGTGTCGCGGGGGCACCGCCGGTCCACGGCGACCGCAGCCCGACCACGTTCCACCAGTTCTCACTCGGTCGCGTGATGCGCATCGGCCGTGCCCTGGACAACGAGCTGGTCGTCTCGGACCTGCAGGTCTCCCGGCACCACGCCGAGTTCCACGCCACGCCCGACGGCCGCATGGAGATCCGCGACCTCGGCTCCCACAACGGCACCTACGTCAACGGTCTGCCCATCGCCAAGGGCGGCTCGCAGCTGCTCGGCCCGGCCGACGTCGTCGGCGTCGGCCACTCGACGTTCCGGATCGTCGGCGACCGGCTGGAGGAGTTCGTCGACACCGGTGAGGTGTCCTTCTCCGCCCGTCATCTGACCGTCACGGTCGACGGCGGCAAGCAGATCCTGAAGGACGTCTCCTTCGGGGTCCCGGAGAAGTCGCTGATCGCCGTCATCGGCCCGTCCGGCTCCGGCAAGTCCACGCTGCTCAAGGCGCTCACCGGTTACCGCCCCGCCAACCAGGGCGAGGTCCTCTACGACAACCGGAACCTGTACAAGCAGTTCGCCGAGCTGCGCCAGCGCATCGGTCTGGTCCCGCAGGACGACATCCTGCACAAGGAGCTGACCGTCAAGAAGGCCCTCAAGTACGCCGCCAAGCTGCGCTTCCCCGCCGACACCACGGCGGCCGAGCGCGAGGCCCGGATCGACGAGGTGCTGCGCGAGCTCAAGCTCGACATCCACAAGGACAAGAAGGTCACGTCCCTGTCCGGCGGCCAGCGCAAGCGCGTCTCGGTCGCCCTGGAGCTGCTGACCAAGCCGTCGCTGATATTCCTGGACGAGCCGACCTCCGGCCTCGACCCGGGTATGGACCGCGACGTCATGCAACTGCTGCGCGGCCTGGCGGACGACGGCCGCACGGTCCTCGTCGTCACGCACTCGGTGGCCGAGCTGGCCCTGTGCGACAAGCTGCTGGTGATGGCGCCCGGCGGTTCGGTGGCCTACTTCGGCCCGCCGGAGGAGGCGCTGAACTTCTTCGGCTACGACACCTGGGCCGATGTCTTCTCCGCCTTCGAGAACTACCGCGACTACGACTGGGCGGGCCGCTGGAAGGGCTCGCAGCACTACCAGATGTACGCCGCGGACATCGACGCGGTCGCGCCGCAGTCCGTACAAGTTCCGCCCATGCAGGCGATGAAGCCGCCCAAGCCGCAGGGCTGGATGTCCCAGTTCGTCACGCTGGTCCGGCGCTACGTGTCGGTGATCGCCTCCGACAAGGGCTTCCTGGCGCTGATGGTGATCCTGCCGGCCGTGCTCGGCGCGGTGAGCCTGCTCATCGACGCGGACAAGGGCCTGCTGCCCAACCCGGCCAACCCGCAGACCGGCCGGATCATCCCGAACGGCACGGCCACCACGGTCCTGCTGATCCTCGCGGTCGGCGCCTGCTTCGCCGGCGCGGCGAACTCGGTGCGCGAGCTGATCAAGGAACGGGTCATCTACGAGCGGGAGCGCGCCACCGGCCTGTCCCGCTCGGCCTACCTGATGTCGAAGGTGTTCGTGCTCGGCATGATCACCGTGCTGCAGGGCCTGCTCGTCGGCGTCATCGGTTTCTCCAGCCGGGAGATCCCCGAGGAGGGCCTGATCTTCGGCAGCGCCACGCTGCTGGAGCTGTCCGTGCCGATCATGGCGCTGGGCTTCACGTCGATGATGTTCGGCCTGATCATCTCGTCGCTGGTGAAGACCGCCGAGAAGACCATGCCGCTGCTGGTGATGTTCGCGATCATCCAGGTCGTGTTCACGGGCTGCCTGTTCGCGCTGCACGGCTCGATCGGCGTCAACCAGTTCTCGTTCCTGATGCCGTCGCGCTGGGCGGTCGCCGCCTCCGGTGCCACGCTGGACTTCAACAAGATCAGCCCGCCCGAGACGGCCGGTGACACCGACCCGCTGTGGGAGCACACGGCCGGGGCCTGGGTCATGGACATGGGCGCGCTGCTCGCCCTCGGTGTGATCTGCGGCTTCTTCGTGGCCCGCTTCCTGCGCCGCCACGAGCCCGAGGTCATGCGCAAGTAGCCCGGGCGGTCACCGCTTCGCCGTGCCCGAAGGGCGGCACCCCGTCAGGAGGGTGCCGCCCTTCGGCGTTCGTTCAGCGAAGCAGAGAGGTCCCGCGCCGGCCTCAGTACGCGCTGTTGACGTTGTCCATCGAGCCGTACTTGTCGGCCGCGTAGTTGCAGGCCGCGGTGATGTTGGCTACCGGGTCGTAGATGTCCCAGGAGGTGCCGGGGACGTGCCAGTGCGCGAAGGTCGGCGGGATGACCTGCAGCAGGCCCTTGGACGGGATGCCGTTGATGGCGTTGATGTCCCAGTTGTTGATCGCCCGCGGGTTGCCCGAGGACTCCCGGATGATGTTGCGCTTGATGCCGTCGTAGGAGCCGGGGATCCCGTGCTTCTTCATGATGTCGAGCGACTCGCGGATCCAGCCGTCGAGGTTGTTCGGGTAGCTCTTCTTGACCGCGGCGCGCTTGGCGTCACGGCTCGCGGCCTCCTTGGCCTTGCGCGCGGCCTCGGCCCTCTTCTCGGCGGCCGCGGCGGCTGCCTTCTTCTTGGCCGCGGCGGCGGCCTCGGCCTTCTGCTTGGCCGCGATCTGCTCCGCCTTCAGGCTGGCACCGGCCATCTGGTCGGTGAGGCTCGCCTTGACGTCCTTGATCTGCTCGGTGCTGTACGCCACGGCAGCCGGCTGAGCGGCCTCGGTCGTGGTCTTCGTCGAAGCGCCGCTCGGCACCGCGGAGAACCCGATGGCGGCGGCACCCAGGGTGGCGACACCGGCCATGGCGATCTTGTGGTGACGGGTCAGGCTACGACTCTGAACACGGCTGAAGATGTTCTTGGGCATGCTGAGTGGACCTCTTCGAATAGCGCGGGAGTCGCTCGGCGTCCGGCGTTGGACTCGGTGTGTTTCCGACACGAACGCCGCGGGGGAAGAACCCACGGCGCTGAGCGACGTCAGCAATTCTTAGCGGCCGCAAAATGGCGTGGCAAAGGTGTGACGTACGAAGGCAGATAGTGGATCAGGGACGGGTAAACCGGGTCAGATAGGACTGTCTGGGCCGCTCAAAAGGGGCGGCTTTGTCTCCTACGCCCTTTCGTACGTGACGTGGGCCCTATGCGCGGGCTCACATCGGGCGCCCTCTGTTCTCACGCCCCGTTGCACGAGCGATGCTCAGTGTGAGGGGTCGTCAGAGCCCTGTCCCGTGGCTTCGTCACGGCAGCAGGAGGTGCACGTCGCCGAACTCGTGCCACAGGTACCGCTCCCGCAGAGCCGCCTCGTAACCCCGCTCGACCGCGGTCCGCCCCGCGACCGCCCGCAGCATCAGCAGGTGCGACGCCTCCGGCTCGTGCAGTCCGGTCAGCAGCCCGTCCACCACGCGCACCCCGCGCTCGGGTGTGACGACGAGATCCGTCCACCCCGCACGCGCGTGCACCGCCCCGTCGGCGCCCACCGCCGACTCCACGGCCCGCACCGCCGTCGTCCCGACCGCCACGGCCCTGCCCCGGCGGCCCTGGCCGCGTTGATCAGCCGCGCCGAGGTCTCCGGCACCGTGAAGCGCTCCGGGTAGGGCGGTTCGTGGACCTCGGCCGAGGCCACCCCCGTGTGCAGTGTGATCGGCGCGACCTGCACCCCCCGGCTCACCAGCTCCGTCACCACCTGTGGCGTGAAGGGCCGCGCCGCACTCGGCATCTCCGCGCTGCCCGACCCGTCCGAGTGGGGCAGCGCGAACACCGTCTGGTGCACGGACAGCGGCTGGTCCCGCTCGGTGTAGGCGTAGCGGATGGGCCGCCCGTGCTCCCGCAGCAGCCCCGGCACGGGATCCGGCCGCTCCCCGCCCCGCCCCTTGCCACCGGACGGCTCCGCGTCCTGCCGTGTGCCGTCCTGCCGTGCGGTCCGCTGCCGTGCGGCGTCCTCGCGTCCTCCCCGCACGCCCGCCCACCACAGCCGCCCGCTCCGTCCGCTCAGCGGTTCCTCCAGTACCAGCCGCATCCCACCCGGCAGCCGCACCTGAGTACCCGCGGGTGC
The DNA here is from genome assembly GCF_036857595.1 of Streptomyces sp. AHA2. Taxonomy (NCBI): domain Bacteria; kingdom Bacillati; phylum Actinomycetota; class Actinomycetes; order Kitasatosporales; family Streptomycetaceae; genus Streptomyces; species Streptomyces sp. AHA2. Next base: position 1,407 of record NZ_JAUQWJ010000019.1, on the reverse strand, counting down.
GCCCGCACGCGCGCGCGTGGTGCCGCGCCCGTCCGGTTCCCGCAGCTCCACCGCCCAGCGGCCGTCGTCGCCGCGGGTGGAGAAGTGCACCACCACGCGTGCGTCCCCGATCCGCCCGTCGACCGCCGCCGCCAGCGTCGGCGAGGTGTTGACCACCAGCAGATCCCCGGCGCGCAGCAGAGCCGGCAGCTCCCGGAAGGTGTGGTGCGCCACCTCGGCACCCCGGGACACCAGCATCCGCACGCCGTCCCGATCCAGCCCGGGCCCCCGCTGCTCCACCGGCACCCGCGCCGACAGCTCCTCCGGGACCCGTACCGCGAGCGTCATCGGACCCCTTCCGCCAGGGCCGCGGCACCGTACCGCCCACTGGCCGGCCGTTCGTCCAGCAGCCGCAGGAAACCCGGCACCACAAGGGCCGGCTCCGGCCGCGGATCGGGGTTCTCCGGCACGGCCGCCGCGTACAGGTCGGTGGCCATGTCGCCGGGATCGACCGCCCAGACCCGCAGCTGCGGCTCCTCCACGGCGAGTACCGCCGCCATGTGGTCCAGCGCCGCCTTGGACGCCCCGTAACCGCCCCACGTCGCGTACGCCTCCACCGCCGCGTCCGAGCTGACCGCCACGACGGCACCCGCCCCCGAGACCCGCAGCAGCGGCAGCGCCTCCTGGACGAGCCCCATCCCCGCGACTAGGTTCACCTCCAGAGCCCGCCGCAGGCCCTCCAGCGGCAGCTCCTCCAGCCGCACCAGCGGCTCGGCGCCCAGTGCGCTGGCGTTGTGCACCAGCAGGTCGACCCCGCCCAGTCGCCAGGCCGCCGCCACCAGCTCCGCCCGGTGCCCGGGGTCGGTGACGTCCCCGGGCAGGGCCGTCACGCGCGTGCCGTGCACGGAGAGACCCTGTGCCGCCTCCGCCAGCGCCTCGGCGCCCCTGGCATCGAGCACCAGGTCCCAGCCCCGCCCGGCCAGGGCCTGCGCCAGCTCCCGGCCCAGCCCCTTCGAGGCCCCCGTGATGATCGCCACCGGCATGATCCGCTCCCTCGTCGTGATCGAAGTCGATCCAAGTGCTCTCAACGTAGGGACGCGGCCGTCCGGCCCACCTCCGCCCCGGGCCGCAACCCGCCGGGTCCCTTGGCCGTAGACCCCGAGCCCGTGGCCGCTGGACCCAGGCCGCGACCGGCCCTCCCGGTGCGCGGCCGGGCCCGAGGGACCTGCGCGATGTTCGTACGCCTCGGTGTGCGTCCTGCCACCCGGCGGACCTGCGTCCTGCCACCCGGCGGACCTGCGTCCTGCCACCCGGCGGACCTGCGTCCTGCCACCCGGCGGACCTGCGCCAGGCCACCCGGCGGACCTGCGCCAGGCCACCCGGCGGACCTGCGCCAGGCCACCCGGCGGACCTGCGCCAGGCCACCCG
>NZ_JAUQWJ010000018.1:0-131215 GCF_036857595.1 Streptomyces sp. AHA2 | reverse complement strand
CGGCCCGTCTACGACACGCAGATGGCCGACCAGCTCGACACGGCCGTCGAGCAGCACGGCAAGGGCGACCTCGCCGCACTGCTGGCCGGCGGCGACACCTGGACCGTCGTCGGCTGACCGCTCGGGAGCAGCGCGCGAGGCCCTAGGAGGCGGCCCGGGCCTCGTCGTACGCGCGGCGGGCCCGCTCGACGTCGTCCATGCGCCGGTGCGTCCACCGGGCGAGGGCGCGGACCTGCTCGGCGGCCTCGCGGCCGAGGGCGGTGAGGGAGTAGTCGACGCGCGGGGGGATGACGGGCCGGGCGTCGCGGTGGACCAGCCCGTCGCGCTCCAGGGTCTGCAGGGTCTGGGCGAGCATCTTCTCGCTGACCGTGCGACCCCCGGTGGTGCCGATGGCGCGGCGCAGTTCGCTGAACCGGTGCGAACGCTCCAGGAGCTCGATCAGGACGAGCACGCCCCAGCGACTGGTGACGTGCTCCAGGACGAGCCGGTGCGGGCACAGCGCCTCGTTCTCGCGATCACTTACAGACATGCCAGTACCTTACTTCAAAGTGGGTACTTTCCTCTGGTTAGCGCCTCCCTTAGGTTAGTGACATCGCACCCCAGGAGGAGAGTCATCCCATGAGCATCGTCGTCACCGGAGCCACCGGACACCTCGGCCGCCACGTCGTGGAGCAGTTGCTGGAGAAGGTCCCCGCCGGGCAGATCACGGCCGTCGTGCGCACCCCGGGGAAGGCGGCCGGTCTCGCGGAGCGCGGCGTGCGGATCGCCGTGGCCGACTACAACGACCCGGCGTCCTTCGACGGCCTGTTCGCAGCCGGCGACAAGGTGCTGCTGGTGTCGGGCAACGAGTTCGACAAGGGCCGGGTGCAGCAGCACACGGTCGTGATCGAGGCAGCCGCGGCGGCGGGTGTGGCCCTGCTCGCCTACACCAGCGCCCCGAGCAGCCTGAGCGCCGCGCTCGCCGACGACCACCGCGGCACCGAGAAGGTCCTGGTGGAGTCGGGTGTGCCCTACACGCTGCTGCGCAACGGCTGGTACCACGAGAACTACACCGAGAACCTCGCCCCGGTGCTGGCGCACGACGCGGTCGTCGCCGCCGCCGGTGACGGCCGGGTCTCCTCCGCCTCCCGGGCCGACTACGCGGCTGCGGCCGTCGCCGTGCTGACCGGCGAGGGGCACGAGAACACCGCGTACGAGCTGGGCGGCGACACCGCGTGGAGCTTCGCCGAGTACGCGGCCGAGCTGAGCCGGCAGACCGGGCGGGACATCGCCTACAACGCCGTCTCCCCCGAGGCCCTGGTCGCCGTGCTGACGGGCGCCGGCGTGCCCGAGCCCTTCGCGCAGATCCTCGCGGGCGTCGACGTCTCCATCGCCAAGGGCGAGCTGGTCGTCCCCGGCGGCGACCTGTCCCGCCTGACCGGCCGCCCGACCACCCCGCTCGCCGAGGCCGTCGCCGCGGCCCTGAAGGGCTGAGCCGGGCCCTCGCCGCCCCTGTCGCGGACCCGCCACCACCGCACCCCGGGACTGTCATGACCGTATGCCGATACGGGCATGACAGCCGGGGGTACCCGGCGTTACCGTCGTCCACGCGGATAGATGGCAAGGCGCGAAGGAGGGGCCCGTGACCGGCAAGCCGAGGGGTGAGCGGCACATAGGACTGCTGAACGGCTTCGCGGCCTACGGGATGTGGGGCCTGGTGCCCCTGTTCTGGCCCCTGCTGAAGCCCGCCGGCGCGGTGGAGATCCTGGCCCACCGGATGGTGTGGTCGCTGGTCTTCGTCGGCGCCGCGCTGCTCGTGCTGCGCCGCTGGGCCTGGGCGGGCGAGCTGCTGCGGCAGCCGCGCAAGCTCGGGCTGATCACGGTCGCCGCGGCGGTCATCACCGTCAACTGGGGCCTGTACATCTGGTCCGTGAACTCCGGCCACGTCGTCGAGGCCTCCCTCGGGTACTTCATCAACCCGCTGGTCACCATCGCGATGGGCGTGCTGCTGCTGAAGGAGCGGCTGCGGCCCGTGCAGTGGGCGGCCGTCGGGACCGGCTGCGCCGCGGTGGTCGTCCTGACCGTCGGCTACGGCCGGCCGCCGTGGATCTCGCTGGCCCTGGCCTTCTCCTTCGCCACGTACGGACTGGTGAAGAAGAAGGTGAACCTCGGGGGCGTGGAGTCGCTCGCCGCCGAGACCGCGATCCAGTTCCTGCCCGCGCTCGCCTTCCTGATGTGGCTGGGCGCGCGGGGCGAGTCCACCTTCGCCGCCGAGGGCGCGGGGCACGCGGCGCTGCTCGCCTCGGCCGGCATCGTCACCGCGCTCCCGCTGGTCTGCTTCGGCGCCGCCGCCATCCGGGTGCCCCTGTCCACCATCGGCCTGCTGCAGTACATGACGCCCGTCTTCCAGTTCCTGCTGGGCGTCCTCTACTTCCACGAGGAGATGCCGCCGGAGCGCTGGGCCGGGTTCGCGCTGGTGTGGCTGGCCCTGACGCTGCTCACCTGGGACGCGCTGCGCACCGCCCGCCGTACCTCGCGGGCGCTCACCAGGGAGATCAGCGCGCCCGGCGCCACCAGGACGACCGGCACGGACAGCGCCGCGCGGAAGGCCGAGAGCGTCTCGGGCCCGGGCCCGGTGGACGCCAGGCCGTAGACGGCCGTCACCGCGGAGATGCCGAGGGCGGAGCCGAACGGCGTCGCCGTGGTGAGCAGCCCGCCCGCCAGGCCCTGCTCCGACCCGGTCACCCCGTCCGTCGCGGCGATGGCCAGCGGGCCGTGGGCCAGGGCGAAGGCGCGGCCCGACAGGAGTGACGGCCCGGTCGAGCGGACGGTCCACCCGGTAGTGCCGCCGCGCGCCGAGTACGAGTCGACCTTCCCCGGCCGGACGCTGCACAGCACCGTCCAGTCCCTGGTGACCTGGACGGAACGGCACCAGGCCGAGATCGCCGCGGCCCGCACCGCCTGCGACGGCCTGGTGGCGGAAGACACCGGCACCACGGCACCTTAGGCGCGCGGCGGGCGCGGTGCGCCCGGGCCGTCCGGCAGTCGGCTGCCCTCGCCCAGGCGGTCACGTCGGCGGGCGCGCGCAGCACCTCCCGGCGCGGGGGCGCCGGGTCGGTCGGTGGTCAGTGATCCCGGCACACGGCGCCGGGGTCGAATGAGGAGGGCCTGCCCGAGCCGTGACCCGAGTCGAGCCGGGGGTACGGATCCGGCGATTCGACAGCGCGTTCGCCGGTTCGGCCAGTATGAGTGGCTCCATGACGCAGACTCCGGAGATCCCGGCCCCCCTCCACTTCAAGGTCGTCATCGACGCCGAGAACCCGCACGCGCAGGCCGACTTCTGGGCCGCCGCCCTGCACTACGAGGTCGAGGACAACAACGCCCTGATCGAAAGGCTGCTCGGTTCCGGCGTCCTGCCCGAGGAGGCCACGGTCTCCTTCCACGGCCGCCGCGCCTTCCGGGACCTGGTCGCCGTGCGCCACCCCGGCGACCCGGTGGAGGAGGAGAGCGGGACCGGGCTCGGGCGGCGGCTGCTGTTCCAGCGGGTGCCGGAGGCCAAGACGGTCAAGAACCGCCTCCACCTCGACCTGCACCCGGGCCGGGGACGGCGCGAGGAGGAGGTCGCGCGGCTGGAGGGACTGGGGGCGAGCGTGCTGCGGCGGGTGCGGGAGCAGGGCGGCGAGTGGGTCCTGATGGCCGACCCGGAGGGGAACGAGTTCTGCGTGCAGTGACCTCGCCCGGGACCGCCAACCCCTTGGCCGGTTCACGGTCTTGACGGAAAGTCAGTCCCAGCTTCACCATCTGGGCACCCCATTCACTCCGGGCTGCCCGTGGACACCCCACGGCTTCCCGACGGAATCCGGAGTCCCCACATGAAGCTCTCCGTTTCCGCGCGCACCGTCGCCGCGGGCGGCATGGCGACCGCCATGCTCCTGACCGGCGGTGCCGTGGCCGACGCCGCGTCCTCCGCTCCCCCCGCAGCGGCGGCCGCGCCGGACATACCGGTGGCGAACGTCAAGACGCACCTGTCCCAGCTGCAGTCCATAGCCACCGCCAACGGCGGCAACCGCGCGCACGGCCGGACCGGCTACAAGGCCTCGCTGGACTACGTGAAGGCGAAGCTGGACGCGGCCGGGTACACCACGACCATCCAGCAGTTCACCGCCTCCAGCCGCACCGGCTACAACCTGATAGCCGACTGGCCCGGCGGTGACACGAGCCAGGTCGTGATGGCCGGCTCGCACCTCGACAGCGTCTCCTCCGGGCCCGGCATCAACGACAACGGCTCGGGCTCGGCCGCCGTGCTGGAAGCCGCGCTCGCCGTGTCCCGCGCCCAGTACAAACCCACCAAGCACCTGCGGTTCGCCTGGTGGGGCGCCGAGGAACTCGGCCTCGTCGGCTCCCGCCACTACGTCAACCGGCTCACCACCGGCGACCGTTCGCGGATCAGCGCCTACCTGAACTTCGACATGATCGGCTCCCCGAACCCGGGCTACTTCGTCTACGACGACGACCCGGCGATCGAGAAGACCTTCAAGGACTACTTCGGCGGCATCGGCGTCCCCACCGAGATCGAGACCGAGGGCGACGGCCGCTCCGACCACGCGCCCTTCAAGAGCGCGGGCATACCCGTGGGCGGGCTGTTCACCGGGGCGAGCCGGACGATGACCTCGGCGCAGGCGGCCAAGTGGGGCGGTACGGCGGGCCGGGCCTTCGACCGCTGCTACCACTCCTCCTGCGACACCACCGCCAACATCAACGACACCGCCCTGAACCGCAACAGCGACGCCCTCGCGTACGCGGTGTGGGAGCTGTCCGAGTAGCAGTTCCGGCCCGGCCCTCGCCTACGCGCCGCCGGCGCGTGCGGTGAGACGGCCCATGCGGGCACGGGCGGACTCCAGTTCCTCGATCTCCTCCGCGGCCGCACCGCCCTCGGCGGCGAGTGCGGTCCACAGGGCGATCAGCTCGTGCCCCAGCTCCAGCCCGGTCGCCGCGTCGCGCACCGCCCGCCAGGCGGTCGCGGCGCTGCGGACGTTGCCGTAGGCGCCCTCCGCGTCACCGGTGCGGCGGCGGGCGCCGGCCAGGTCCAGCGACACCCGGAAGGCGTGGAGCGGATCGCCCGCCAAGTAGGAGATGTACGCGCCCAGTTCGCGCAGCCGGAGCACCTCGGGGTGCTCCGGCCCGAGCGTGCCGGACGCCCGGGCGACGGTCCGCTCCGCCAGTTCGGCCGCCGCGTCGATCCGGCCCTCCTTCACCGCCTCGTTGATCCGCGCGACCGGCTCCGCGAGCACCGCCGGGGCGGTCGGGTCACCCGGGGCGGTGAGCGGCTCGTCCCCGAGCACCGCCTCCGCGACGGCGTCGAACCCGCGCGGCGGGGTGGGCTTGGGGTCGGGGTCGGCCGCGAGCAGGGCGGCCTCGGGCACCGGCTCGGGCCGCGGCGCCGGGGGCTGCGGGACGGGCAGCGGCCTGATCTCCATGGCCGGGGGCGGGCCGAAGGAACCGGTCGGGGGGGCGACGGTGCCGGGGGGCGAGGGCGGGACCGGGGGCGTGTCCGCCGGGACGGCGCGCAGTTCGAAGGTCGGGACCGGCTCACCGCCTGACGGCGGCTCGGGCACCGCCCGCAACGGGAACGTCGGGGCGGCGCCCCGCTCCGGCGCGGGGCGCAGCACGTGGGTGGCGCTGTCCTCCCGTACGGGCTGCTGCGGCTCGGGAGCGATGGGAGCACCGGGAGCAGGCTGCTGCGGCTCGTGCTGCGCCGCGGCAACGGACCGCTGCGGCTCGGGAGCACCGGGAGCCGGCTGCTGCCCGGAAGCCCCGAGGACGGGACCCCGGCGCTCGGGAGCGGCGGAAACAGGACCCTGCCGCTCGGGAGCCCCGGGTAGGGGCTGCTGGGGTTCGGCCGCCCTGGGGACCGGTTCGGCTGTGAAGTGGCTGGAGCCGTCCGGGTCCACCCGCAGCGGGACCACGTAGCCGATGCGCTCGTCGTCGACCGTGGCCAGCACGGGGTGCCCGGTGGCCAGGGCGATGTGGTGCAGGCGGTCGAGGACGGCCCGCTGGATCTCCTCGCCGGGGGCCGCGAAGACCGGGACCCCGCCGACCGACGCGCCGTCGGACGCCCCGCCCGGACCCGCCGGGGAGTCCGTCCCCGCCCGGGGGACGTGGACCTCGATCGGCGTCGCCGGGGCCGCCGCGCGCACGGCCTGCTTGTGTTCCCGCTTCTTCTCGCGGCTGAGTCGAGACATCGTCCCCTCACTCGGCGTCGTACACCTACTGTCGAGTGTGTCCGCTCGCCCACGCTTCTCACGTCACCGCGGTGTCACAGGCTCGTCCCAAGGACAACGCCTGCCGGAGGGGATCGTTCCGCGGGGCGCGGGCACCGAACACACGAGGGAGGACAGGGGCATGCAGACAGGGCGGCAGGGGCCGGAGGTCTGGTTGCGCGGCCCGGTGACCGCGCCCGGGCCGGGAGCGCCGGAGTTCGCGCACGACCGGCCCGCGCCGCGGAGCTTCTCCTGGGTCGGCACCCACGGCGGCGCGGGCGTCTCCACCCTCGCCGCGGTCTACGGCGGCCACGACAGCGGCCGTTCCTGGCCCGGTGCGGGCGCCCCGCGTTCGGTGCTGCTGGTCGCCCGGACGCACGCGGCCGGTCTGGACGCGGCCGCCGCGGCCGTGGAGACCTTCCGGCGCGGTCAGGCCCCGCCGGGGCTCGACCTCGACGCCGTCGTCCTCGTGGCCGACGCCCCGGGCCGGCTGCCGCGCCCGCTCGCCCGGCGCGTGAAGTTCCTGGAGTCGGTGATCGACGTGTACCGCGTGCCGTGGGTGACGTCCTGGCGGCTCGGTGAACCGGGCGGGCCGCCCCGCGAGACGGAGACGCTGGCCCGTCTGACCGGGGCGGCGCGCTGATCGCCGTACCCCTGTCGGCCACGCGCGTCGCGGCGGCCGTCCGCTCCCGGCGCCTGCGCGCGACCGACGTGACCGCGGCGGCACTGCGCCGGATCCGACGGGCCGACGCGGACCTGTGCGCGTTCCTGGAGATCTGGCACGAGGAGGCTGTGCGCCGGGCGACGGAGGTGGACGCGCTGCTGGACGAGGGGCGGCCGCACGCCTGGGACCGCACCGCCGGCAGCCCGTACGACGAGCCCCTCCCCCTCGCCGGGGTGCCCGTCGCCGTGAAGGGTCGTTACGGGCTGCGGTCCGCGGGGGCGCTGGTGAGGGCCGGGTGCGTGACCGTGGGGGCCACCTCCGTGCCCGGGCCGGGGACGGCGTGGCAGACCTGGGGGCTCGGGGCCCGGGGGCGGACGGTGAACCCGTGGCGGGCCGACCGGACCCCGGGAGGCTCCTCGGCCGGGGCCGCCGTGGCGGTCGCGGCCGGGCTCGTACCGCTGGCGACCGGCACCGACGGGGCCGGATCGGTGCGGATCCCGGCGGCGTGGTGCGGGGTCCTCGGATTGAAGGCGACGAACGGACGGCTGCCCTCCGCGGACCGGACCGGTCTCGCCGCGCCCGGCGTGCTCGCCCGCTCGGCGTCGGACGCGGCCCTGTGGTGGCAGGTGGTGTCGCGGGAAGCGCCGCCGCCCGCGACCGCCCTGCCCGTCCGCGCCGTCTGGTCCCCCGACCTGGGGTTCGCCGCGCCGGACCCGGAGCCGGTCGCCCTGGCCCGGGCGGCGGTGGAGCGGCTCGTCGCCGCCGGAGTGGTCCGGCTCGTACGGCCGCGCCTGCCGGTGGAACTCGCCGATCCCGGGCCGGCGTGGCTCGCGCTGCGGGCGGCCGGAGCCGGGCGGCCGCACGACGGTCCGGGGCCCGGGCTCGACGAGGCCCACCGGGTGCGGGCGCTGAACGACCGGCGGCTGGCCGGGCTGTTCGGCGGGGCGGAGCTGCTGCTCACCCCCACCGCACCCACGGCACCGCACGGCCACGAAGGTCCCGGGGACCGCTACTCCACTTCCCTGACCTGGGCGTTCAATCTCAGCGGGCATCCGGCGCTGAGTCTGCCCGCCGGGTTCGGCGGGGACGGTTGCCCGGCCGGGCTGCACCTGGTGGCACCGCACGGCCGGGAAGCGCTGCTCCTGGCGGTGGCCCGGGAGGCGGAGGCACGGGCCGGCCGCTGAGCGCCGCCCCTGGCGAATTTACTTGCGTACGCATATGATGCAGACGCGTGTAATTGACCTGCGCCTATCAATCGGGGGACGCCATGACCCGCCGCTTCCTTTTCGTGCTGGGCAGTGCCCGCTCCGACGGGAACTCCCAACTTCTGGCCCGCCGGGCCGCCGAGCAGCTGCCGACCGGGGCCGAACAGCAGTGGCTCGACCTCACCGCCCACCCCGTCCCCGACTTCGAGGACCTGCGGCACGACAGCGACCACGTCCGCCCGACCGAGGGCAACGTGGCCCTGCTGCTCGACGCCACGCTCGCGGCCACCGACATCGTGATCGTCTCGCCCCTGTACTGGTACTCGGTCTCCGCACAGACCAAGCGCTACCTGGACTACTGGTCGGGCTGGCTGCGCACGCCCGGCCTGGACTTCAAGGCGACCCTGGCCGGACGCACGCTGTGGGGCGTCACCGCCCTGGCGCACGAGGAGCAGGTCGTCGCCGACCCGCTGATCGGGACGCTGCACAACTCGGCCGCGTACATGGGCATGCGGTTCGGCGGGGTGCTGCTCGGCAACGGCAGCAAGCCCGGTGACGTGCTGGCCGACACCGAGGCGCTGACCCGGGCCAAGACCTTCTTCGCCCAGGAGGCCCCGTTCGCGCGGTTCCTGTACGACCGGTGAGCGCCCGGCGCGCTGTCAGGCCGTGCCGTCCTTCGTGCCGAAGCGCACCCGGGCCGCCGGCCCGAACACCACGGCGTACAGCGCCCGCGGGCCGAGGTTCTTCCGCAGCTCGTCCCAGTACGCCGGTTCGCGCACGAGGTCGGCGACGGGCGGCCGCGGTGCGAGAAGACGGGGGCGGGGCGCCGATGAGCACGCCGGTGCGCGGAAGCACGGCCCGTCCGGACCGACGGCGAACTGTCCGCCGCGGCAGCACTCGGTGTGCGCGCGGGTGGTGATGGCCGGCTCGCCGGCCCGTTCGCCCCGCTGCTCCGGCTCCGCGGCGGACGCTTCGCCCACCGGCGACCTCGTTCCCTCGGCGTCCCCGCCTCGTGGTCCCGGTTCCCCGGGCGGCGTGGGATGGGGTCACTTCCCCGCGTCGGCCGCCTTCACCAGGGCGTCCTTGGTGACCGCGCCGACGTAGACCCTGCCGTCGTCGGTGACGAGGGCGTTGATCAGGCGGGTGGAGAAGACCGTGCCCGAGCCGAACTCGCCGCTGACCTTGTCGCCGAGCGAGTCGACGAACCCGCCGAGGTCGCCTCCGCCGCCGGAGGGCACGCCCTCGCCGCCGGTGTCGAAGGTCGCGATGGCGTTCCAGCCCTCGCCGATGGTCTCGACGCCCCCGGGTCCCTTGCCGAGGTCCTTCTCGGGCGCCGGGGCGTGCCCGCCCGTGCGGGCGTGCTCCTCGACGTCCTTGCCGAAGTCCCTGCCGGCGTCCTTCTCCTCGGTGACCTTCGCACCCTTGGGCGGGGTGAAGTCGAAGGTGGAGGCGGCCGGCCGGGAGAAGTCGACCTGGGTGAAGCCGGCGTCGACGACGGCCGAGCCGCCGCTCGCGGGAACCAGGGTGAACTTCAGCGGCATACCGGTCTTCGCGTCCACCGCCACGGTGACGGCACCGACCGTCGAACCGGACTGCTTCGGCTTGACGACCAGCTTGTAGGCGTCGCGGTCGGCGACCCGGGCGGTGCCGTCCACCGTGACGGAGGTGGTGTCGTCGACGGCCTTCAGCACCTCCTCGGCGAAGTCCTTCGGCGTGGCCGGCGGCTGCTCCCTTTCCGCATCCGGGCTCTGCGGACCGGTGCCGTGGTAGACCTCGTCGGACTTGCTGTCGTAGGCCCAGACGTCCTTGCCGTTGTGGACGATGCTGTACTCCGCGGCGTTCTCCAGCAGGGACACCTTCTGCCGGTCCGGGCCGTCGGCGGCCACGCGCAGGGTGTGCGTGCCGGAGGCCAGTTCGGTGAGCTTCGCGGTCGGGTCGGCGGAGGAGCCGTCGCCGCCGCCCGCGGCGCCGGACAGCAGACCGGACTCCAGACCGCCGAGGTCCGGCAGACCGAGGTCCGTGCTGATCTTCACCGTGCCGGAGAGCTGCTCGACGTCCGACTTCGCGATCTTCTCGATGAGCTGCTGGGCGGTGATCTCCGGGAGGTCGGGGTCGCCGGAGTCGGCGAGCGCGGGGACCAGGCCGATCGTCGCGGCCGCCACCCCGATCACCGTGACGGGGACGATGTAGCGCGCGGCCCTGCGCCGCGCGGAACGCTGCCCGTCGGCCTCCCCGCCGGTGGTGCTGTCGTCGGATGCGTACGGTGCCATGTGTGCCCTACCTCCGTGGTCGGCGGCGGCTGTCCGTGTCGTCCACGCACTCGTCCCTGAGCCGCCATTCTCACCCGAACAGGTGAGGAGTGGTGTCTTCCGTGGTTTCCATCTGACCAAATCGGCCGGCCGGATACGTCAGACCGCGGACTCAACTCCGCGTACTGCTGGGGTATGACACACAGGGGCTGCTTCTCCCCCGACCCGTAGGGGTCGGGAGGAGGCGGCGGCTAACCGGCGCGGTGCACCACGGCGTCGCACAGCTCCAGCAGCGCCGCCTTGGCGGCGCAGTCGGGCAGCGGTGCCAGCGCCGAGCGGGCGTCCTGGGCGTAGCGGAGGGTGTCCTGGCGGGCCTGCTCCAGCGCCGGGTGGGCGCGCAGGCGCCGCAGGGCCTCGGCGTGCCGGGCGTCGTCGGTGAGGTCGGAGTCGAGCAGCTCGCACAGGGCGACGTCCTCGGCGAGGCCGAGCCGGGCGGCCCGCTCGCGCAGCCGGAGCACCGGCAGGGTGGGGATGCCCTCGCGCAGGTCGGTGCCGGGGGTCTTGCCGGACTCGTGCGAGTCGGAGGCGATGTCCAGGACGTCGTCCGCGAGTTGGAAGGCGACGCCGAGCCGCTCGCCGTACTGGGTCAGCACGTGCACGACCGTCTCGTCGGCGCCGGACATCATCGCGCCGAACCGGCACGAGACGGCCACCAGCGAGCCGGTCTTGCCGCCCAGCACGTCCAGGTAGTGCTCCACGGGGTCGCGGCCGTCCTGCGGACCGGCGGTCTCCAGGATCTGCCCGGTCACCAGCCGTTCGAACGCCTCGGCCTGCACCCGCACGGCCTCCGGGCCGAGGTCGGCCAGGATGTGCGAGGCGCGGGCGAAGAGGAAGTCGCCGGTGAGGACCGCGACGGAGTTGCCCCAGCGGGTGTTCGCGCTCGCGACGCCGCGGCGCACGGCGGCCTCGTCCATCACGTCGTCGTGGTACAGCGTGGCGAGGTGGGTCAGCTCCACGACGACGGCCGAGGGCACGATCCCCGGCGCGTGCCGGTCGCCGAACTGGGCGGCGAGCATCACGAGCAGCGGCCTGAACCGCTTGCCACCGGCGCGCACCAGGTGCTGGGCGGCCTCCGTGATGAAGGGCACCTCGCTCTTGGTGGCCTCGAGCAAGCCTTCCTCGACAGCCGTCAGTCCGGCCTGGACATCGGCTTCCAGAGCCTGGTCCCGCACGCTCAGCCCGAACGGCCCGACGTCGGTCACGAGGGGTCTCCTGTCTGCTGGTGTCTGCCGGTGCTTACGCGGATTGTCGATAGGTCGCTGCCCTCACTCGAGTCAGCGTATCCGGTCACGTTTCGATCACCGCCAGCGCCCATGGTTACAGGCCGGGTGGTATCCGATCACGACCGCAATGTTTTCGATCAGGTCATAAGAGCAGACATTTATCGCCTTACCCGCAGGAAGCGTCCTATGCCTGATTTGCCCTTAGAGGTAAGCGAATTCCCGTTTGCGGAATTTGCTCCGGAAGTCGTGATCAGTGAGTTGAGTCACGCCCACCCTTTCACGGCCGCTTCCGGCGGGCAGCTCGTACGGCCTTTCTCCGCGCGCGAGTTGGGGCTTGGCTAACGCAAAGGATCAAGCTGCCCCATACCGGCCGACCAAGGTCAACAAGCGTCATATGTGACTCCCGTGCTTGTTCCCGACATGTGCTCTCGCATACGTTCCCGCCCTGTCCGGCGGACGCCGAATCCTGCCACCGCCCGGACACCCATCAACCGACTCACTCACGCAGGGCAGGAGCGGGGGACCCAGGTAAGTCGCCGGTCCGCACAGCGGAACGGCTCGGGGTGAAGCCGCGCACGGCACACGGTGCCGTACGCGGCCGGGCACCTCCCGGCCCGAACCCGACAGCTCACCTCGCAGGCGCCGGAGAGGAACATCGCCATGCCCGGACGAGGCAAGCACCGTCGCGCCCGAATGAACCCGATCACCCGTGGTGTCGTCGCAGCCGGCACCGGCGGGGCGGCCCTGACCCTGCCGCTCCTCGGCGCGGCCCACGCGAGCGCCGCCGAGCCGCAGAGCGCGTCCGCCGCGCAGGTCCTGCCGCAGGCCGCCCAGCCCGCGAAGTCGCTGACGTACACCGTCACCAAGGGCGACACGCTCTACCGCATCGCCGTCAAGCACGACGTCTCGGGCGGCTGGAAGCAGCTGTACAAGGACAACCGCTCCGTCGTCGGTGACGACCCGAAGCTGATCCACCCGGGTCTGAAGCTGAAGGTGAAGGGCGCCGAGGCCACCGCCCCCGAGAAGGAGGCGACCCGGTCGTCGGCGCCGGCCGAGCCGGCCGCGGAGCCCGCCGCGAAGCCCGCCGGCGGTGTCGCCCAGGCCACCCAGGCCTCCGCGAAGACCTACGCGGACAACCTGGACGGCTGGATCCGCGAGGCGCTGGACATCATGGCGCAGAAGGGGATCCCGGGTACCTACGACGGCATCCACCGCAACATCATGCGCGAGTCGTCCGGCAACCCCCTGGCGATCAACGACTGGGACTCGAACGCGGCCAAGGGCACCCCGTCCAAGGGCCTGCTCCAGGTCATCGACCCGACCTTCGCCGCGTACCACGTGGAGGGGACCCCCTTCGACCCGTACGACCCGGTCGCCAACATCACGGCGGCCTGCAACTACGCGGCCGACCGCTACGGCTCGATCGACAACGTCAACGGCCCGTACTGAGCCGACCCGCCCAGCAGTCGCTCGAGGACGACGGCGATGCCGTCGTCCTCGTTCGACAGCGTGACCTCGTCGGCCACCGCCTTCAGCTCGGGGTGGGCGTTGGCCATCGCCACCCCGCGGGCGGCCCAGTCGAACATCGGGACGTCGTTGGGCATGTCACCGAAAGCCAGGGTGTCCTCGGGCCGCAGCCCCAGGTGCTCGGCCGCCAGCGCCAGGCCGGTCGCCTTGGTCACCCCGCACGGCTGCAGTTCCACCGTGCCCGGCCCGGACATCGTCACCGTCGCCAGTGAGCCGACCACCGACCGGGCCGTCACCGCCAGTTCGTCGTCCGACAGGTAGGGGTGGCGCAGCAGCACCTTGCTGATCGGCTCGCCCCACAGCTCGTCGCGCCGCTCCACCCGGACCGCGGGCAGGGTCGGGTGCGGCATGAGGTAGCCCGGCTCGATCAGCGTCAGGCCGTCCACGCCGTCCTGGTCGACCGCCGCGTACACCTGGCCCACCTCGGCCTCGATCTTGCCGAGGGCGGTCTCCGCGAGTTCCCGGTCCAGCGTGATGGACCACAGCAGCCGGTCCGCGCCGGCGTCGTACACCTGCGCGCCCTGTCCGCACACCGCGAGCCCCGTGCAGCGCAGGTCGTCCAGGAGGGGCCGCACTCTCGGCGCCGGGCGGCCCGTCACCACGAGGTGCTGGGCACCGGCGTCCGCCACCCGCGCGAGCACGGCGAGAGACCGGTCGGACAGGGTGTCGTCGCCGCGCAGCAGCGTCCCGTCCAGGTCGGTGGCGATGAGTGAATATGCGAGGGGTGCGGCCATGATCAGAGAATACGGACAACGCGCCCCATCGTTTCATCGCGCTACGGACACCGATTGCCCGGTTGAAGGCCTCTGCACCGGTTGGCAGCAACATGCTCCGCTACCTACCCGAAGAACCGTCCCGGGCGGTACCTTCCATGTGTCCAGGGGGACTTGATCGGGGGGTCGGGTTGAGCAGTGGACGCATACGTGTGGCCGGGCCCGGGGAGCTCGGCGAGAAGGAGAGGGAGCGCTGGCGTGCACTGCGCGCCGCCTCGCAGGCACCGCGTAACCCCTTCATGGAACCGGAGTTCACCGAGGCCGTCGGCCGGGTGAGGCCGCAGGCCCGCGTCGCCGTGGTCCACGAAGGGGCGGAGCCGGTCGGCTTCCTGCCGTACGAGCGGGGCCCGTTGGGGCAGGGCCGGGCCATCGGACTCGGCGTCTGCGACGCCCAGGGCGCGATCCTGCGGCCGGGGCTCGCGCTGGAAGCGGGCGAACTGCTGCGGGCCTGCTCACTGTCGAGCTTCGCCTTCGACAACCTGGAGGCGGGGCAGCGGCTGTTCGTCCGGCACGCGGCCGAGCAGCACGCCACGTTCGTCGTCGACGTGGAGAAGGGCTACGAGACCTACGAGTCGGTGCTGCGCGGCCGGTCGCCGAAGTTCCTCAAGACGACCCTGGCCAAGGAGCGCCGGCTGGGCCGGCAGGCGGGCGGGCTGCGGTTCGTGTTCGACGAACGCGACCCGGCCGCGCTGCGCACGCTCATGGGGTGGAAGTCGGCGCAGTACCGCAGGACGGGCCGCCGGGACCGGTTCGCGCAGGAGTGGATCACCCGGCTCGTCGGGCAGCTGGCCCGGACCCGGGCCGCGCAGTGCAGCGGCACGCTGTCCGTGCTGTACGCGGATGGGCGGCCCGTCGCCGCGCACTTCGGACTGCGCTCCGCCTCGGTTCTGGCCTGCTGGTTCCCGGCCTACGACCCGGAGTTCGCGAAGTTCTCGCCCGGTCTGGTGCTGCATCTGCGCATGGCCGAGGCGGCGGCGGCCCAGGGCATCGCCACGCTCGACCTCGGTCGGGGGGCCGCCGAGTACAAGGACGCACTGAAGACGGGCGAACTGCCCGTGTACGAGGGCGCGGTGCTGCGGCCGGGGGCGGGCGCGGCACTGCACTGGCTGCGCCGCGAGCCGGTACGCCGCGCGCACAGCTTCGTCCGCGCCCGGCCGCGGCTCGCGGCACTCGCGGCGCGGACCCTGAAGGGCGCGGCCCGGCTGCGCCGTACCTGACACGAGTGGGGGGAGGGCGCATGACCCGTACGGCGCGTGCGCGGGAGGAGATACGGCGGTTCCTGGCCATCGGGGCGGTACAGGTCGCCGAACTGGACCTCGACGGCGGGGAGGCGGTGCTCGTACCGGGTCCGGGCGGTCCCCCGGTCACGTCCGGGGAGGTCTTCGTGCTGGTGCGCAGACGCGGCCGGCCCGTGGGCACGCTGCTCGGGCACGTCCCGCAGGGCGCGGATCCGAAGGCCGTGCTGGCGGCCCGGGCGGCGGCGGAGTGCGCACCGGGCCCCGGGACGCGAAGCGGGCGGTCCGGGGAGCCGCCGGTCACGAGTGTCGTGGTGGCCACGCGGGAACGGGCCGGGCAGCTGGCCCGTGCGCTGGACTCCCTGCTGGCGCAGGACCACCCGCGCTTCGAGATCGTCGTCGTGGACAACGCGCCCGTGACCGACGAGACGCGCGAGCTGGTCGAGCGGAGGTACGCCGAGCGCGTGCGGTACGTCTGCGAGCCCGTTCCGGGGCTCGCAGCCGCGCACAACGCGGGGCTGGACGCCGTGACCGGCGAGGTGGTGGCCTTCACCGACGACGACGTGGTCGCCGACCCGCGCTGGCTGACCGAGCTGACCACGCCCTTCACCGCGGACGCCCGGCTCGGCTGCACCACCGGGCTGATCCTGCCCGCGCGGCTCACCACCCCGGCCCAGGTCCTGCTGGAGAGCCACGGCGGCTTCGCCAAGGGCTTCACCCCGAGGACGTACGACCCGGCGAGGCCCCCGGGTGACGAGCCGCTGTTCCCGTTCACGGCGGGGCGGTTCGGCTCCGGCGCCAACATGGCGTTCCGCACGCGGGTGCTGCGCGAGGTGGGCGGTTTCGACCCGGCCACCGGTGCGGGGACGGCCGCCCGGGGCGGTGACGACCTGTACGGCTTCGTCCGCGTGCTGGCGCAGGGCCACCGGCTGCACTACACGCCGTACGCCCTGGTCTGGCACCACCACCGGGAGACCTGGCGGGACCTGGAGACGCAGGCCTACGGCTACGGGGCCGGACTCACCGCCTACCTCACGGCGGTGCTGGTGAACCGGCCCGGGCTGCTGCCGGCGTTCCTGGCGCGGCTGCCGCGCGGCCTCGCCCACGCCCGTGCGCTGACGGCCGTGCGCGAGACACCGGGCGGCGGAACGCCGGGCGACCACGACGTGAGGACCCACCCCTGGCCGCGGCGGCTGTCCCGGCTGCAGCGCAGGGGCATGCTGTACGGCCCGGTCGGCTACCTCAGGGCGCGGCGGGCGCTGCGCGCGGCGGTGCGGGGGGCGAGATGAGGACGGACGGCGGACACCGGGTGGGGCGGCGGGCGCGGCACGGAAACGAGCGCGCGGCGTCGTCGCAGCCCCGCCCGCGAACCGGTGGGGCGGCGCGGGAGCGGGGCGACGCGGGTGGCTCCGCGGTCGTTCCCGTCTTCCTCTACCACTGCGTCAGCGACGATCCGCCGGACTGGATCGCCGAGTTCACGGTGACGCCGAAGCAGTTCGCCGCGCAGCTGGACGCCGTGGTCCGCAGCGGGCGCACCCCCGTCACGATCAGTGCCCTCGCGGACCACCTGGCCGGGCGGGCACCGCTGCCGCCGCGGCCCGTGCTGCTCACCTTCGACGACGGGTTCGCCGACCTGCCCGGCCCCACCGCCGAGGCGCTGGCCCGGCGGGAGCTGCCCGCCACCGCCTATCTGACCACCGGCGCCATCACCCCGGGCGGCCGCAGCCTGCTGCCGCCCGCCGCGATGATGACTCTGGACCGGGCCGTGGAGCTGGAACGTTCCGGCATGGAGATCGGCAGCCACACCGTCACGCACGCCCAGCTCGACACGCTGTCCGCGAGGGACCTGGCGTACGAACTGCGCACGTCCAAGGCGGTGCTGGAGGACGCCCTCGGGCACGAGGTGCGCCATCTCGCCTACCCGCACGGCTACAACAGCCCGCGTGTGCGGGCCATGTCGGCACGGGCGGGCTACGAGACGGCGACCGCGGTCCGGCACGCGCTCAGCTCCGAGCACGACGAGGCCCACCGCATCGCGCGGCTCATCGTCCGGCGCAGCCACACCCTCGCCGACGTGGAGGGCTGGCTGGCGGGGACGGGCGCCCGGCTCGCCCCCTACCGGGACGGGCCGAGGACGATCGCCTGGCGCTGGTACCGGCGCGCCCGCGCGCTGGTGCGCGGGCCCGAGTTCGCCGGCTGACGCGGTCGCCCCGGTTACCTCAGCGGCTGGTTGAGATACGGGTCGGCGACCGCCTCGCGCAGGCTGTCCCAGGCCGCGTCGTCGGCCAGGGCGAGGTTGCAGTGCGGTCCGGGGTCGCGGTAGTTCCACTGCAGGGCCGCCTTCACGCCCTCCAGGCCCTTCAGCACCCCGGGCACCTGCGCGTACCACTCGGCCTGCCGCTCCGGACGGTCCGTGTCGGCGGCGGTGCCGAACTCGGAGAGCATCAGCGGCTTGTCGCCGGAGATGTTCTTTCGGATCCACTCGTGCGTGGCGTCCTGCGTCTGCGCGAAGGTGAGCCAGCCGGTGTCGTGGCAGCGGAAGTAGTTGTACTGGTTGTAGCCGACCCAGTCGACGTAGTCGTCGCCCGGGTACATCGCCTTCATCGTGTCGGCGTGGTCGAGGTAGCCGGTGGTGATCCACGTCCACACCACGTTGCCGACGCCCAGCTCCCGGAACCGGTCGTGGATGTGCCGCCAGGCCCGCACGAACTCCGCCGGCGTGCCGTTGGCCGGGGTGCGGGTGTCCATTTCCAGGTCGAAGGAGAGGAACACCTTCCTGCCGTAGTCCTTGATGCGCCGGGCCTGGACGTCGATGACCTTCTCGTCCAGTTCCCCGGCGGCGATCTGCCTCCACGTCGGCTGCTGCTGCTTGGTGCCGCCCCACCACTTGCTCTCCCAGGACAGCAGCAGCATGCGGTCCTGGCCGACGCGCCGCTCCTCGGGGGTGAGCAGCTGTCCCTCGCGGCGGGCACCCTCGGGCAGCGACATGTCGTGGTACGTGTACACGATGTCGAGCTTGCGGCCCACGCGCTGCTCGTAGGCGCGGACCTGCTCCGGCAGGTCGTCCCGCTCGTGCGGCACGAACGCGCCGAACCAGGCCCCGCAGGGCGGCTCCAGCAGGGCCGTCGGACGGCAGTCGGCCCGGGAGCCGGCGGCGCCCGGCTCCGGTCCGGAGGCGTTGCGCAGCGCCAGGACGGCGACCAGGACGGCGCTGACGACCGTCGCGGACGTGATCAGCAGCCGGCGGCGCTTCGAGGCGAACGGCCCGCCGGGGCGCCGCTCGGCGGCGGGCTCCCTGCGGTGCTGTCCGGCCGCGGCCGGACCACGGCGGAGGAAGGGACGTCGACGGTCGAACTTCACTGCGCGGAACCCTCCGGTGTCGTCGGCGTCGTCCGCGCCCGCGGGGAGGCGCGCAGCGGCGGACAGAGCGCGGCGAGTGTGGTCAGCAATGTCAGCGTCAGCAGCACGCGCTGCGCGCTGAAGGTGTGCGTGGCGATCAGGACGGTCGCGACGACCATCACGGCCGCGATGCTCACGA
The DNA here is from genome assembly GCF_036857595.1 of Streptomyces sp. AHA2. Classification (NCBI taxonomy): domain Bacteria; kingdom Bacillati; phylum Actinomycetota; class Actinomycetes; order Kitasatosporales; family Streptomycetaceae; genus Streptomyces; species Streptomyces sp. AHA2. Next base: position 112,502 of record NZ_JAUQWJ010000018.1, on the reverse strand, counting down.
ACAGGGCCAGCATCAGCCGCTCCAGCAGGTCGGAGCGGCGGGCGAAGTCCGCCTCGCGGCGCTCCGCCGGGCCCTCGGCGGGTCGGGCGGCGAGGGCCGGCGCGCACACCCGGATCAGGGCGGCGCCCGGTCCCGCCGCCAGGAAGAGCACGACCGCGGCGCCGCGCAGCGGTGACCCGCCGGGCAGGGCCAGGGCGGCGAGGGCCAGCCAGCCGCCGGAGGGGGGCAGCATCCGGACGACGAGTTCCTGCGGTGTCATCGCTCCGCTCCCCCCGACTGCCTCAGTTCGTAGAGCCACCCGGCGCTGTTCTCCGCCACGAGCTCGAACCGCGGCGAGGCCGCGACGGAGTCCCGGATGCGGTCCAGCTGCGCCTCGGTGAGCTGCCCGTTCATCTCGGAGTTGGCGTACTGCCCCTGGGTGAGCAGCAGGTAGGCGCGGGCCGGCCGCTCCACCCCGGCCATGTCGCCGGCGAGGGTCGCGGCGGGCCGGGCGACGATCCTGTCGACGTGGCTGCGCGCGTCGTCGAGGAACCAGTAGTGGTCGACGCTGCCGTAGGAGTCGTACGCCAGCGGGTAGTTGCGGTTGGCGGCGACGACGAGGGAGCCTTCGGGCGCCCGGTCGAACAGCTGCCGCACGAGGGACACCTCCTGCGGCGGGAAGTAGTTGATCCGGTCCTTGCCCGAGTAGGCGGGGACGAACGCCAGGGTCCCGGCCAGGATGGCGCCCAGGGGCGCCCAGGTGGCGCCGGCGCTCCCCCACCGGCGGGTCGCCGAAAGGGCGGGCCGGGCACCCCCGGGCTCGCGTGCGGCGGCCGCGGCCCGGGTGCGGACCCGGGGCAGGATCGCGGCGGCGGCGAAGAAGGCCGCGCCGGGCAGCATGAACAGCAGCACCCGGAAGATCATCTCGCTGCCGTAGCTGCTCGCCGCGAACATCGGCAGCGGGGCCGCCGCGATCAGCAGCAGCGGCCGCGCCCGGTGGCGCAGCTCCCGCCGGCGCAGCACGCCGACCGCAGCGAGCAGCAGCACCGAGCCGGACAGCAGCCGGGCGGCCCAGGAGGTGGCGATGGCCCCGGTGCCGGTCGGGGTGGCGCCGTAGCCGGTCTCGACGTTGGCGCCGACGTCCCCGACCGAGCGGATCATGTCGGGCATCGCCGCGGACAGGAACGGCAGCGCCGCCGTGAGGCACCAGGCCAGGAAGATCACGACGGTGGTGGCCGGGGGCACCCAGTCGCGGTGGCCCCGGCTGAGGCACAGGGCGAGCAGGCAGACGACCAGCATGCCCGGGGTGAGCTGGTGGGAGATGACGATCGCCGTGACCAGCAGCGTGACGAGCACCGTCCACACCGCGGGCCGCGGCCCGCCGTCACCCGCCGCGGACCGGCCGAAGTGGCGCAGCACCACGGCGAGCACGCCCAGGTGCAGCGCGTACGCCACCGACTGGGGCGAGAAGTAGTCCTGCCCGACCCAGTTGGCGACGTAGAACAGCCAGACGGCGGTCCAGATCAGCCGCCGGTCCTCGGTGAAGGTGCGGTAGATCAGCAGCAGCGGGAGCAGCAGCATCAGGCTGGAGACCAGGGGCCACCAGGCCATGAACATGGTCGACGACTCCACGCCCAGCAGCCGCACCAGAGCGGCCTGGGCGGCGAAGAATCCCGGCCACTGGTCGTAGACGGCCATGTCGCCGACCTGGTCGGCCGTCTGCAGGCCGCCCGCCGTCAGCAGGTGGTCGATGACCGCGTCGTGCTTCCACGCCCAGGCGTACAGCGGCGTCGGGTAGAGCACGGCCTGGGTGGCCCGCTCCATCACCAGCAGCCCCAGCACGTACGCCGCTCCCCAGGCCCCCGGCCGTCGTGGATCGCGGACCGTGAAGAAGAACCCGGCGGTGAGGACCGCCAGTCCCGCCCAGAACGCCGGATGCAGCGCGCTGACCAGCCCGTAGTCGTCCAGCCGCGACACGTCGGTGTGCCGCACGGCGTAGGCCCAGAGCACGAGCGCCACGAGCAGGGGGAGGCCGGGCCCGGCGAGCGCGCCGCGCCCCGGCAGGGCGGAGGGCAGGTCCGACAGGTCCGTCACGGGCTCGTGGACCGGGCTCGACGACTCCGAGGAGGCGGGGCCGGCCGACTGCCCGGCGGTTCCCGGACGGGCGCCCGGGGTGCCCGGGGTGGCCACGCCGTCCCGTGCGGGTGCGGGTTCGGGCGTGGATCTCTCCCTCGGAGCTGCTGGCGGACGCACGGTGGTTTCCCCCTGGCGGTTCGGCTCTGTTCGGCTCTGGCTTGATCAGTCGCGGCGGCCGGCCTGCGGTTCGTCCGCGGTGCGGTCGGCCGGCGGTCCGTCCGCGGTGTCGTCGGCCGGCGGTCCGTCCGGGGTGCGGTCGGCCGGCGGTCCGTCCGGGGCGCGGTCGGCCGGCGGTCCGTCCGGGGCGCGGTCGGCCGGCGGTCCGTCCGGGGCGCGGTCGGTCGGCGGTCCGTCCGAGGTGTCGTCGGCCGGCGGTCCGTCCGAGGTGCGGCGGATCGCGGAACGGGTAAAGCGGACTAGGCGCCACGCGGGCACGGCACGGCGCGCGAGCGGCAGGAACGGGGCGAGTACGGCGAGGACGCACAGGGCGGCGAGCAGGGCCGGTGCGAAGGGCGCGAGCGCGTCACGCCACACCCAGCCGCCGACCGCGACGAGGTACAGCACCCCCCAGCGCCCCTGCCACGGCACGCGTCCGGCCGCCCGGGCGAGCAGCGGCCACAGCGGCACCAGGCACAGCAGCAGGCAGACCGGCGGCACCCAGCGCAGCAGCGGCTCCGGCCCGCCGAGCCCGAGCACGTCCGCGAGCGGGCCGGCGGCCCGCTCGTACAGCGACCCGTCCACCGGCCGCGGTTGCCGCCCGAGGGCGACGGGTGCGGTGTGGAGGGCGAGCAGGGCGGCGGCCAGGGCGGTGCCGGGCAGCCACGGGTCGCGCCGGGTGGACAGGGTGACGGCGGCGGCGAACACCACGAGCAGCACGGCACCCGCACTGAGCGACGGCAGCGGCACGCCCTGCAGCAACTGCCGTCCCGTCGGCGCCGTCTCGGTGGGGTGCGCGAGCCAGGGCAGGTCGCGCAGCGGGGCGCAGAAGAAGATCACGGCGGCGCCGAGAAGACTCCACAGGACCCCGCGCAGCCGCCGCTCCCCCGGGTCGTCTCCCGTGGGCGCGTCCGCCGGGCCGGACGGACCTGCCGCCTCCCGGCCCGCCGACGCCCCGGGCGAGGGGGCCTTCCCGGGTGCCTGGGCGCTCCGGGCGGCCGCCTCCGGCCGTACGACGATCGCCAGCGTGTCGGCCTGGAGGGCCTCGCGTTCGTAACCCGGGCGCCCGATGAACAGCGTGACCGTGTCCTGGTCGCCGCTCCCCGGCCGGTGGGCGGCCTTGCCGGCCCAGGTCGTGCCGTACCCGGCGGTGGCGTTCAGCCTGGCCCAGCGGGTGCCGTAGGAGGCGTGGTCTGCGTGGTCGAGGTCGGAGTGGTCCAGGTCGGAGTGGTCCGATGCGAGGTGGCCGGATCCGAGGGCGGGGCCGGCGGGCGGGCGGGGCGCGGGCGGGCCGCCGTCGTGGCGCAGGGCCGCGCGCAGCCCGGCGGCGGAGACGACGGCGATCAGGGTCATGCTCAGCAGCACCGCCCAGCCGGCGCCGGCGATCCCGGCCGGGGTGAACAGCACGGCGGCGCTGCCCAGCACCAGGGCGCACATGGCCCCCTGGAGCGCGGCCAGCACGCCCGTGCGCCCCTGGACGCGCAGGACGCCGATGTACAGCTCCACCACGACCCGGGGCAGCGCGCCGAGGGCCAGCAGCCGCAGCACGGTCGAGCCGTGCTCGGCGTAGTCCGGGCTGAACGGCGTGAGGATGTACGGGGCGAACAGGACCAGGACCGCCACGACCGGGACCAGCAGCAGGGTCATGCGGCGCAGGGCGCCCCGCACGCCGTCGGCGAGCTGGCGCGGGTCGTGCGAGGCGTGCGCGGTGAGGGAGGAGGCCATGTTGATGGCCATGAACTCCATCGTGCCGCCGACGGTGTACGCCACGTAGAAGTAGCCGTTCTCGGCGGCGCTGAAGCGGACCGCGACCATCACCGGCAGCAGGTTGATCATCGCGAGGCTGAACAGCGCGCCCAGGGAGTCACCGGCCAGGAACCGGCCCATGTCCCGCAGCTGCGGGGGGTCCTTGTCACGGTCGGCCCGGGCCTGCCGGGGGATGAGCCGGCGGAAGATCAGCCAGCCCAGGGGCAGTGTGGAGAAGGCGATCGCCACCGCCCAGGAGAAGAAGATGCCGAGCACGGGCAGGGTGCCGGCGAACACGGCCAGCAGGACCAGCTTGCCGACGGAGAACACGGCGTTGCCGGCCGGCACCCACTCCGCCTTGCGCAGGCCGGTGAGCACGCCGTCCTGGAGGGTCAGCAGCGCCCACGCCACGCACGCCGCGACGAACACCGCGCCCGCCAGGGGCGTGCCCAGCGGCGCGTACGAGGCTCCCCACGCGTCCAGCGTGAGCAGGAAGACGGCGGCGGCGAGGGCGACGACCAGCGAACTGGCCGCGTACGTGCCCCACACCAGACGCCCGGTCTCCCGGCCGGCGCGCGGGACGAAGCGGACGACGGCACCGATCATCGTGGTCGCGGTGATGCTGGCGAGCAGCCGCATCGCGGCGATGGCGGCCGAGCCCTGGCCGACCGCCTCCTCGGAGTAGAAGCGGGCCGCCACCAGCCAGAATCCCAGCCCCAGGACGGCCGAGACGCCGGTGCTGAGCATGAGGAAGTAGGCGTTCTTGAACAGCGAGTCGTGGGTGTGCCCGCTGTCGGCAGGCCGCGGTCCGCCGCTGTCGCCGGCGCGCGCGGCGGCGGACTCGTGCACCTGGGTCTCAGCCACGGAACTACCCCAGCCCTCCCGCTGTCGGCCCGCTCCCGGACAGTGCGTCCGGTACGTCGGCCGGCCGGGCCCCGGACCGCTCCAGCACCTCGACGACCGTCCGTGCCCGCAGCGGGTCCACGGGCAGCGCGTGCCGCGCGAACCAGCGGGCCGCCTCGGGGGCCGGTGAGGGGTCGGTGAACTCCGCACCGGCGTAGTCGTCCAGCGGCGGGTCGTACAAGTAGCCGACGACGACGCCCCGTTGCGCCAGGGCCGCGATCGCCGCGTCCCGGTCCGCCACGAACAGCGGCACCCGGAACAACGGCTGTGTCCCGTACGCGTCACGGGGTCTGGCCCACGGGGTGGCCAGCAGCAGCTCGGTGCCCGCGCGGCAGGCGTCCAGCACCTCGTCCAGCCGGCCGAGCTTGCGTTCGATGCGGCCGAGCCGGAGCGGGCCGGACTCCAGGCGGTAGTCGTGCATGTCGACCCGCACCCACGGGTCGTGGGCGTCGAGCCCGGGCGCGTGCCGGGCGGCGCGGGCGAGTTCCTCCGGGCGCAGCGGCATGCGGATCTCCTCGCGGTCCGCCAGTCCGAGCAGCCGCGCCGCGGCCCAGGCCGCGCGGCGCAGCCGCAGCCCGCGCACCGCCGCCTCGGCGTACGGCCGCACGGCGAAGACGAGTTCGGAGATCGGACGGCCCGGGGCGAGCAGGCCCGCGCAGGTCTTCTCCAGCGCCTCCCGCAGCCCCGCGTCGGCGAGCGAGAGCATGCCGCCTGCCTTGGCGCCCACGTGTTTGGACAGGCTGAACGCGGACGCCTCGCCCCACGCGCCGACCGGCCGGTCCCCGATCCGGCTGCCGATCGCGTGCGCCCCGTCCTCGAACAGGGGGATGCCGAGGGCGTCGCACCTGTGCCGCAGCCGCGGCGCCGGGTCGGGGTTGCCGTACAGGTTCGTCGTCAGCACGGCCGACAGCGAGCCCCACACCTCCTCCGGCACGGCATCGACGTCGATGGTCGCGTCGAACGGGTTCAACGGCGCCTGCACCGGCCGCAGTCCGGCCGCGAGCACCACGAAGAAGATCACGTCGTCGTTGACCGGCGACATCAGCACCCGCCCGCCGGGCGGGCACCAGTGACGCAGCGCCACGTACAGCCCGAAACGGCACGACGGTACGTACACACATTCCCGGCCGAGCCGCGTCCGCATGGTTGCTTCCAGCCGCTCGAGCCTGGAACCACGCCGCAGCGAACCCGGACCGGCCTCCCCAATGGCCATCCGCCCCCCTGGTGTGCCGTCGGAACGCCCCCTCCCCGAGGCCTTCCGGCACCCGCCCAGAGTCGCCCCGTTCGCACCGCTCCGTCAAGATTGCGTCGCGTCCTGTGGATAACTTCCGGCACGTACGCATGTGGTGTCCCGCCCGGCGCGCCGGTCACGCCCCCGGGCCTGTCCGGCCGGGCCGCAACGGGGCCCACCAGCCCCTGTTCGTCCCGTTCGCCTCCCGGACCCTGCCCGCCCCGGGCGCGTCACACGTAACGTGTGGCAGGACCACGAACACGTGGCGACGACATGGCACACCCGAAAGCGAGGCAGCACCCGATGCCCCCCTTCGATGTCCCCGAGGGTGACCCCTTCGGCCCGCACAACCTGCCGTACGGCGTGTTCTCCCTGCCCGGTTCCGGTGACCGGAAGGTGGGCGTCCGGCTGGGCGACCATGTGCTGGACGCGGGCGCCGCGGCCCACGCGCTCGGCTCCCCATACGCCTCCCTGCTCGCGCAGCCGACCCTCAACCCGCTGCTGGCCGCGGGGCGCACCGCCTGGTCGGACGTGCGCCGGGCGCTGACCGCGTGGGTGACCGTGCCGGCCCACCGGGAGACCGTCGGGGAGCTGTTCCACCCGCTGTCCTCGGTGACCCTGCACCTGCCCTTCGAGGTCGCGGACTACGTCGACTTCTACGCCTCGGAGAACCACGCCCGGAACGTGGGCCGGATCTTCCGGCCCGACGCCGAGGACTCCCTCACCCCCAACTGGAAGCACCTGCCGATCGGCTACCACGGCCGCTCCGGCACGGTCGTGGTCTCCGGCACGGAGGTCCAGCGGCCCTCGGGCCAGCGCAAGGCGCCCACCGACGCCGCGCCGGTGTTCGGGCCGTCGGTCCGCCTGGACATCGAGGCGGAGGTCGGCTTCGTCGTCGGTGTGCCGTCCCGGATGGGCGCGCCGGTGGCCCTGGCCGACTTCCGTGAGCACGTCTTCGGGCTGTGCCTGCTCAACGACTGGTCCGCACGCGACATCCAGGCCTGGGAGTACGTGCCCCTCGGCCCGTTCCTCGGCAAGTCCTTCGCCACGTCCGTGTCCGCGTGGATCACGCCGCTGGACGCCCTGGAGGAGGCCCGGGTCGCGCCCCCGGCCCGGACGCACGGGCTGCTGCCCTACCTGGACGACGCCGACGAGGAGCCCGGCGGTTACGACCTGCGCATCAGCGTCGCGATCAACGGCCACGTCGTCTCCGAACCGCCCTTCTCCACGATGTACTGGACGGCCGCCCAGCAGCTGGCCCACATGACCGTCAACGGCGCGTCCCTGCGCACCGGTGACCTCTACGGCTCGGGCACGGTCAGCGGTCCGGCCGAGCAGGAGCGCGGCTCCCTGCTGGAGCTGACGTGGAACGGCCGCGATCCGCTGGAACTGCCCGACGGCAAGCGGACGTTCCTGGAGGACGGCGACGTCGTCACCCTCACGGCCTGGGCCCCCGGCCCGGACGGCGTGCGGGTGGGACTGGGTGAGGTGACGGGACGGATCACGGCGGGCTGAACGGGCCTGCGGGAAGGACCCGGCCCCGACTCCCGCGGGCGGGACGGGGCGGGTCCCGGCTCCCGCGGGCGGGACGAGGCACCTGTCGTCGCCTCCGGCACTCGCGTCGGCGTCCGGCCCCTGACGCACGCCGCCCCGGCCCGTCATACTGGGCGTCGGGCGGTGTGTGCCCGCACGCGCGCGGTGCAGGGCGCGTGGGGTGTGCCCGTGGCGCTCGGCGGTGTGCGCACAGTCGTGTCACCGGCGGGCGAGGCGGCCGCACCACTCGCGCACGGCGACCGCCCTCCCCCGCACGACCCGTAGCCGCCCCTTTTCCACCAGGAAACCGGAGCCCGTGGCCATGACCGTCTGCCTGCTCCTGCTGAGCGTTGTCGCCGTGACGGCCGCCGTCCCCGTTCCCCGGGCGCTGACCCGGGCCTCGTGGCCCGAGCGGGAACCGGTGGTCGCGCTGTGGGTGTGGCAGTGCCTGGTCGCCACCGTCCTGCTGTGCTGCGTGACGGCGCTGGCCCTCGGGGCCGCGGCCGTGTTCGGCACGGTCCGCGCCCAGCTCTTCGCCCCGGCGCCGCCGGCGGTGACCGCGGCGTACGACCTGTCCGCCGCCCCCGCGTGGGCCGCCGCCCTCACCGTGCTGCTGGCCTGCGGGGCCGCCTGGACGACCGCGATGCTCGCCCGCGAACTCGTCGAGGCGCGCCGCCGCCGGGCCCGGGCCCGCGCCCATCTGCGCGAGCGCGCCCCCGACCTGCCGGCCGGTCTGCCCGCCGCCCGCGGACCGCTGCTGGTCCTGGAGGACGAGTACCCGGACGCCTGGTGGATGCCCGGCAGTCCGCCCCAGCTGATCGTCACCACGGGGGCGCTGCACCGGCTCACCGGCCACCAGCTGGACGCGGTGCTCACCCACGAACGCAACCACGCCCGGGCCCACCACGACTGGCTGCTGCACCTGTCCACCGCCCTGGCCACCGGCTTCCCGCGGATCCCGCTGTTCGCGCACTTCTGCGACCAGACACACCGGCTGGTCGAACTCGCCGCCGACGACACGGCCTCGCGCCGCTGCGGCCACCTGACCACCGCCCTGGCCCTGATCGAGCTGAACCAGCACCGGGGCGTGCTGTCCTGCGCCTCCAGCCATCGGCTGCTGGGCGAGCGGGTCGACCGGCTGCTGGAGCCCCCGCCGCGGCTGGACCGCCGGCACCGCGCCCTGACCACCACCACGGCCGCGCTCGTGCCGCTGGTGCCCCTGCTCATCACCTTCGCCCCGGGGCTGACGGCCCTGTCGTAGCAGGGCGTGGGCCCGGCCCCGCCGCCGGTGGCGGTTCCGGGCGCCGGAACGCCCGAACGCCAGCTCAGCAGTCGGGCCGGTCACCTTCCCGGTGGCGCAACATCGCCGCAACACCATTTCCCCAGCCGGGGCGAACGGTCCACCGCCCGGCTCCTGGAACTCCTCGCGCTCGCCGACGAGCAGCCGGATCTCGCCGCCCTGCGGCCCTACCCGGGCGACCCGTCACCCGCCGTACCCCGCGCAGCCGTCGTCGTGCCCGGCCGAGACCCTCCCGCCGGGCACGGGCCCCGCTCTCGCCGCGGCCCTGCGCGACCCGGCCGAAGCCCCGGGCCGGCACTGATCCGGCCGGAGCCGGGAGCCGTCCGGCAGCCGGCCGGAGCCCGATGCCCTGGGTGAGCCGGCCGGGAGGCCGGGTCCTTGGCGCCCCGGCCGGAGCCCGGCCGCCCCACAGGCGGGCGTCGGGGTCGGGGCTACACCCAGTCGTCGAACTCCGGCTCCTCGTCCTGTTCCGGCCAGAGGTCCGGCTCACCCGCGCCCCGACCGGAGGCGCGGTCCGGACCTCCAGCCGCGCCGGGTGCGTGAGCGGGCGCCTCGCCGGCTCCGTCGGCCGCCGGCGTGACCGGGTCGGCTGCCTGCACCGACGGCGCGTCGCCTCCAAAGGCCCCGTCGGCCGGTGCGTCCAGCGAGGCGAGCACCTCCAGCACGCCCTCCCCGTACGTCACCCGCTTCTTCTCGCCCACCCCGCTGATCCCGCCCAGCTCCGCCTCCGACGTGGGCCACGCCTGGACGATCTCCCTGAGCGTCGCGTCGTGGAAGATGACGTACGCCGGAACGCCCTGCTCACGGGCCTGCTCGGCGCGCCAGGCCCGCAGTGCCTCGAAGGCCGGCAGGAGCTGGGCGGGCAGCTCGACCGCGGCGGCCTTGCCCTTGCGCTCGGTCCGTCCGGAGCCGGAGGAGGAGCCGGACCGGCCGGTCACCGGCTTGGCGGGCTCCTTGCGCAGCGGAACCTCCCGCTCCCGCCGCAGCACCGCCCCGCTCGCCTCGGTCAGCACCAGCGTGCCGTAGTCGCCCTCCACCGCGAGCAGGCCCTGGGCCAGCAGCTGTCGGATGACGCCCCGCCACTCCGGCTCGCTCAGGTCCTCACCGATGCCGAACACCGACAGCTGGTCGTGGTCGAACTGGATGACCTTGGCGGTGCGCTTGCCCAGCAGGATGTCGACGATCTGCACCGCCCCGAACTTCTGCCCGCGCTCCCGCTGGAGCCGTACCACCGTCGAGAGCACCTTCTGGGCCGCGACGGTGCCGTCCCAGGTCTCCGGCGGTGTCAGGCAGGTGTCGCAGTTGCCGCAGCCGGACGGGTCCGGGTCCTGGCCGAAGTAGGCGAGGAGTTGGCCCCTGCGGCACTGCGCCGTCTCGCACAGCGCCAGCATCGAGTCCAGGTGGGCCTGTGCCCGCCGCCGGAACGCCTCGTCGCCCTCGCCGGACTGGATCAGCTTGCGCTGCTGGATGACGTCGTTGAGCCCGTAGGCCATCCAGGCCGTCGACGGCAGACCGTCCCGGCCGGCCCGGCCCGTCTCCTGGTAGTACCCCTCGACCGACTTGGGCAGGTCGAGGTGGGCGACGAAACGGACGTCCGGCTTGTCGATGCCCATGCCGAAGGCGATGGTCGCCACCACGACCAGGCCGTCCTCGCGCAGGAAGCGGGACTGGTGGGCGGCGCGCGTGCCCGCGTCCAGGCCCGCGTGGTAGGGCACCGCCTCGATGCCGTTGCGGCTGAGGAACTCCGCGGTCTTGTCCACGGAGTTGCGCGAGAGGCAGTAGACGATGCCCGCGTCGCCCGGGTGCTCCTCGCGCAGGAAGCCCAGCAGCTGCTTCTTCGGGTCGGCCTTGGGCACGATGCGGTACTGGATGTTGGGCCGGTCGAAGCTCGCCACGAAGTGCCGTGCCGACGGCATGTTCAGCCGCTGGGTGATCTCCTGGTGCGTGGCCCGGGTGGCCGTCGCCGTCAGGGCGATCCGCGGCACGTCCGGCCAGCGCTCGCCGAGCAGGGACAGCGCCAGGTAGTCCGGCCGGAAGTCGTGCCCCCACTGGGAGACGCAGTGCGCCTCGTCGATCGCGAAGACGGAGATCTTGCCCCGGGAGAGCAGGTCGAGCGTGCTCTCCAGGCGCAGCCGCTCCGGCGCCAGGTACAGCAGGTCCAGCTCCCCGGCCAGGAACTCGGCCTCGACCATCCGCCGCTCGTCGAAGTCCTGCGTGGAGTTCATGAACCCGGCGCGCACGCCCGCGGCACGCAGCGCGTCCACCTGGTCCTGCATGAGCGCGATCAGTGGGGAGACCACCACCCCCGTGCCCGGTCTGACCAGGGCGGGGATCTGGTAGCACAGGGACTTCCCGGCGCCGGTCGGCATGAGCACCACGGCGTCCCCGCCGGACACCACATGCTCGACGACCGCCTCCTGCTCACCCCGGAAGGCCTCGTACCCGAAGACCCGGTGCAGCGTGGCCAGGGCCTCGTTCTCGGTCACTGCCATCTCGGCGATACCGCCCGTCCCGCCCATCGTCGTGTCCCCCGTACGTCGTCCCTCGACCACTGCGTCCACGATAGGCGCACCCACCGACAGCACCGCAGTTGTCCACAGGCGACGCCCGTGTCCCTCCGTGGCCGACCGGCGACCGGCGGCTTCCTTCCGCATCTGTTCGATATCACCCCGAACGGTACCGGCCTCGCCTCCCGGGCGCCGCACGCACCGGCGGCCGACCCGGCCCGCCGCACAGCACGGCGGCCCGGCTCCCCCCGAGAGGAGCCGGGCCGCCGCGGGCCGGGGGGTCAGCGGACGAAGACGCCCGCCTGCCCCGCCAGGTCCAGGAAGTACTGCGGTGCCACACCGAGCACGAGCGTGACCGCCACGCCCATTCCGATCGCCGCCATGGTCAGCGGCGACGGCACCGCCACCGTCGGGCCCTCCGGCCGCGGCTCGCTGAAGAACATCAGCACGATGACGCGGATGTAGAAGAACGCCGCGATGGCCGACGAGACCACGCCGATGACGACGAGCGGGGCGGCCCCGCCCTCCGCCGCCGCCTTGAACACGGCGAACTTCCCGGCGAAGCCCGACGTCAGCGGAATGCCCGCGAAGGCGAGCAGGAACACCGCGAACACGGCCGCGACCAGCGGGGACCTGCGTCCGAGCCCGGCCCACTTGGACAGGTGTGTCGCCTCACCGCCCGCGTCGCGCACCAGCGTGACCACGGCGAAGGCGCCGACCGTCACGAACGAGTACGCGGCCAGGTAGAAGAGGACGGACGAGACGCCGTCGGGCGTGGTCGCGATGACACCCGCGAGGATGAACCCGGCGTGCGCGATCGACGAGTACGCCAGCAGCCGCTTGATGTCGGTCTGCGTGATCGCCACGATCGCACCGCCCAGCATGGTGACGATCGCCACCGCCCACATCACCGGCCGCCAGTCCCAGCGCAGCCCCGGCAGGACGACGTACAGCACCCGCAGCAGCGCGCCGAAGGCCGCGACCTTCGTCGCCGCCGCCATGAAGCCGGTCACCGGGGTCGGCGCGCCCTGGTACACGTCCGGCGTCCACATGTGGAACGGCACCGCGCCCACCTTGAACAGCAGGCCCATCACCAGCAGCGCGGCGCCGACCAGCAGCAGCGCGTCGTTGCCCATGGTGGCGGCGAGCGCCGGGTTCACGTCCTGGACGGTGCCGTCGACGACCTGCGCGATCGTCGCGTAGGACATCGAGCCCGCGTAGCCGTACAGCAGCGCGATGCCGAACAGGGTGAAGGCGGAGGCGAACGCGCCGAGCAGGAAGTACTTGACCGCCGCCTCCTGCGACATGAGCCGCTTGCGGCGGGCCAGGGCGCACAGCAGGTACAGCGGCAGCGAGAAGACCTCCAGGGCGACGAACAGCGTCAGCAGGTCGTTCGCCGCCGGGAAGATCAGCATGCCGGCCACGGCGAACATCAGCAGCGGGAACACCTCGGTGGTGGTGAACCCGGCCTTCACCGCGGCCTTCTCGCTCTCGCTGCCCGGCACCGAGGCGGCCTGCGCGGCGAAGGAGTCGACGCGGTTGCCGTGCGCCGCCGGGTCCAGGCGCCGCTCGGCGAAGGTGAACAGGCCGACCAGCGCCACGAGCAGGATCGTGCCCTGCAGGAACAGGGCCGGTCCGTCGACGGCGATCGCACCCATCGCCGCGATGCGCGCCTTGGTCGTGCCGTACCCGTCGGCCGCGAGGGCGACGACCGCGGCGAAGGCGGCGGCGAGTGCCACGACGGACACGAACATCTGGACGTAGTAACGGGATTTGCGCGGTACGAACGCCTCGACCAGGATCCCGACGATCGCCGCTCCCACGACGATCAGGGTGGGCGCCAGTTGTCCGTACTCGAACTTCGGCGCGTCGATCTTGGTGATCGGGTCGGCCGCGGTTGTCCACAGGCTGTGGACGGCTGATGCGCTCACTTGGCCGCCTCCACCTCGGGCTGGGGGTCCTTCTTCTGAACGTCGGACATGGTCTGCTCGACCGCCGGGTTGACGATGTCCGTGACGGGCTTCGGGTAGACGCCCAGGAAGATCAGCAGCGCGACCAGCGGCGCGACGACCACGAGTTCGCGGATCCTGAGGTCCGGCATCGCGGACACCTCCGGCTTCACCGGGCCCGTCATCGTCCGCTGGTACAGCACGAGGGTGTAGAGCGCGGCGAGGACGATGCCGAAGGTGGCGATGATGCCGATGACCGGGTAGCGCGTGAACGTGCCGACCAGGACCAGGAACTCACTGACGAACGGCGCCAGCCCCGGCAGGGACAGCGTCGCCAGGCTGCCGATCAGGAACGTGCCGGCGAGCACCGGGGCGACCTTCTGCACCCCGCCGTAGTCGGCGATGAGCCGCGAACCGCGCCGGGAGATCAGGAAGCCCGCGACCAGCATCAGCGCGGCCGTCGAGATGCCGTGGTTGATCATGTACAGCGTCGCGCCGGACTGGCCCTGGCTCGTCATCGCGAAGATGCCCATGATGATGAAGCCGAAGTGGGAGATCGACGCGTAGGCCACCAGCCGCTTGATGTCGCGCTGGCCGACCGCGAGCAGCGCCCCGTAGATGATGCTGATCAGGGCGAGGACGAGGATCGCGGGCGTGGCCCACTTGCTGGCCTCCGGGAAGAGCTGGAGGCAGAAGCGGAGCATCGCGAAGGTGCCGACCTTGTCGACGACCGCCGTGATGAGGACCGCGACCGGGGCCGTGGACTCCTGCATCGCGTTGGGCAGCCAGGTGTGCAGCGGCCACAGCGGCGCCTTCACCGCGAAGGCGAAGAAGAAGCCGAGGAACAGCCAGCGTTCGGTGCTGGTCGCCATGTCCAGCGAGCCGTTGGCCCGGGCCTCGGCGATCTCCTGAAGGGAGAAGTTCCCCGCGACCACGTACAGGCCGATCACCGCGGCCAGCATGATCAGGCCGCCGGCCAGGTTGTAGAGGAGGAACTTCACCGCCGCGTACGAGCGTTGCGTCGCCGCCGCCTTCTCGCCGTGCTCGTGGGCACGGTCGCCGAAGCCGCCGATGAGGAAGTACATCGGGATCAGCATGGCTTCGAAGAAGATGTAGAAGAGGAAGACGTCGGTGGCCTCGAAGGAGAGGATCACCATCGCCTCGACGGCGAGGATCAGCGCGAAGAAGCCCTGCGTCGGCCGCCACCGGCTGCTGCCGGTCTCCAGGGGGTCGGCGTCGTGCCAGCCCGCCAGGATGATGAAGGGCATCAGCAGCGCGGTGAGCCCGATGAGCGCCACGCCGATGCCGTCCACGCCCAGTTCGTAGCGGACGCCGAAGTCGGCGATCCAGGCGTGGGACTCGGTGAGCTGGTAGCGGTCGCCGTCCGGGTCGAAGCGGACCAGGACGGTGACCGCGAGGGCGAGGGTGGCGAGCGAGAAGAGCAGCGCCAGCCACTTGGCGGCGGTGCGCTTCGCGGCCGGCACGGCGGCCGTGGCGATCGCCCCGAGGGCCGGGAGCGCCGCTGTCGCTGTCAGCAGGGGAAAGGACATCGGTATCAGACCGCCCTCATCAGCAGGGTCGCGGCGACGATGACCGCGGCGCCGCCGAACATCGAGACCGCGTAGGAGCGGGCGAAGCCGTTCTGCAGCTTGCGCATCCGCCCGGACAGGCCGCCGACCGAGGCCGCCGTGCCGTTGACCACACCGTCGACCAGGGTGTGGTCGACGTAGACCAGGGAGCGCGTGAGGTGCTCGCCGCCGCGGACCAGGACGACGTGGTTGACGTCGTCCTGGTACAGGTCGCGCCGGGCGGCCCGGGTGAGCAGCGAGCCGCGCGGGGCGACGGCCGGGACCGGGCGGCGGCCGTACTGCGCCCAGGCGATGGCCACACCGATGACCATGCACGCCACGGTCGCGCCGGTGACCACGCCCGCGCTGATCGGCGGATGACCGTGGCTGTGACCGGTGACGGGCTCCAGCCAGTGCAGGAACCGGTCGCCGATGCTGAAGAACGCGCCGCCCGCGACCGACCCGACGGCCAGCAGGATCATCGGGACGGTCATGATCTTGGGCGACTCGTGCGGGTGCGGCGGGGTGTACTCGCCGCGCGTCTCGGCGGCGGGCTCCACGTCCGGCCGGGCCGGGGACGGGGTCGGGGCGTTGCGCCAGCGCTCCTCGCCGAAGAACGTCATCAGCATCACGCGCGTCATGTAGAAGGCGGTGATGGCCGCGCCGAGCAGGGCGCAGGCGCCGAGGATCCAGCCCTCGGTGCCGCCCTTGGCGAACGCCGCCTCGATGATCTTGTCCTTGGAGAAGAAGCCGGACAGGCCCGGGAAGCCGATGATCGCCAGGTAGCCGAGGCCGAAGGTGACGAAGGTGACCGGCATGTACTTCCTCAGGCCGCCGTACCTGCGCATGTCGACCTCGTCGTTCATGCCGTGCATGACCGAACCGGCGCCGAGGAAGAGGCCGGCCTTGAAGAAGCCGTGCGTCACCAGGTGCATGATCGCGAAGACGTAGCCGATGGGGCCGAGGCCCGCGGCGAGGATCATGTAGCCGATCTGCGACATGGTCGAGCCGGCCAGGGCCTTCTTGATGTCGTCCTTCGCGCAACCGACGATCGCACCGAACAGCAGCGTGACCGCGCCGACGATGGTGACGACCAGCTGCGCGTCCGGGGCGCCGTTGAAGACGGCCGCGGAGCGGACGATCAGGTAGACGCCCGCGGTCACCATGGTCGCGGCGTGGATGAGGGCCGAGACCGGGGTCGGGCCCTCCATCGCGTCCCCGAGCCAGGACTGCAGCGGCACCTGGGCGGACTTTCCGCAGGCGGCGAGCAGCAACATCAGCGCGATGGCGGTGAGCTTGTCCTCACCGGCCGCTCCGGCGAGTCCCGCCTCCTCGTGGCCGCCGAGCACCGGCCCGAAGGCGAAGGTGCCGAACCACAGGAACATCAGCATGATCGCGATGGACAGGCCCATGTCGCCCACGCGGTTGACCAGGAAGGCCTTCTTGGCGGCCGTCGCGGCACTGGGCTTGTGCTGCCAGAAACCGATCAGCAGGTAGGAGGCGAGACCGACGCCCTCCCAGCCGACGTACAGCAGCAGGTAGTTGTCGGCGAGGACGAGGATCAGCATCGCCGCGAGGAACAGGTTCAGATAGCCGAAGAAGCGGCGGCGGCGCTCGTCGTGCTCCATGTACCCGACGGAGTACAGGTGGATCAGCGTCCCGACGCCCGTGATCAGCAGCACGAACGTCATGGACAGCTGGTCGAGCTGGAAGGCGACGTCCGCCTGGAAGCCCTCGACCGGGATCCAGCTGAACAGGTGCTGGCTCATCAGGCGCTGGTCGGCGTCCTGGGCGAGCATGTCGCTGAACAGCACCAGGCCGAGCACGAAGGAGGCGGCCGCGAGCAGGGTGCCGAGCCAGTGGCCGACGGCGTCCAGCCGGCGTCCGCCGCACAGCAGCACCGCCGCTCCGAGCAGGGGCGCCGCCACCAGCAGCGCAATCAGGTTCTCCACTTTTCTCCCGACCCCTTACAGCTTCATCAGGCTGGCGTCGTCGACCGAGGCCGAGTGGCGGGCACGGAACAGGGACACGATGATCGCGAGCCCGACCACGACCTCCGCGGCGGCGACGACCATCGTGAAGAAGGCGATGATCTGGCCGTCGAGGTTGCCGTGCATGCGGGAGAAGGCGACGAACGCGAGGTTGCAGGCGTTGAGCATCAGCTCGATGCACATGAACACCACGATCGCGTTGCGCCTGATCAGCACGCCGGTGGCGCCGATGGTGAACAACAGGGCCGCGAGGTAGAGGTAGTTGACGGGGTTCACTTCGACGCCTCCTCGGACCGCTGGAACTTCGCCGGCCCGACCGCCCTGCGCTCCAGGCGCTCCTCGGCCCGCTGCTCCAGGGCCTTGAGGTCGTTGAGCGCCTCCTGCGACACGTCGCGGACCTGGCCGCGGTCGCGCAGCGTCTTGCTGACGGTGAGGTCGGACGGGGTGCCGTCGGGCAGCAGGCCCGCGATGTCGACCGCGTTGTGCCGGGCGTAGACACCGGGCGCCGGCAGCGGCGGCAGGTACGTGCCCTTGCGGACGCGCTCCTCGGCCAGCTCCCGCTGCGTCTTGGCCCGCTCGGTGCGCTCGCGGTGGGTGAGCACCATGGCGCCGACGGCGGCCGTGATCAGCAGGGCACCGGTGATCTCGAACGCGAAGACGTACCGGGTGAAGAGGAGGGCGGCGAGGCCCTCGACGTTGCCCCCGGCGTTGGCCTGGCCGATGCCGTTGAACTCCTTGAGGGAGGCGTTGCCGATCCCGGCGATCAGCAGGATGCCGAAACCGAGTCCGCACAGCAGGGCGAGCCAGCGCTGGCCCTTGATGGTCTCCTTCAGGGAGTCCGCCGCGGTGACGCCGACCAGCATCACCACGAACAGGAACAGCATCATGATCGCGCCCGTGTAGACGACGATCTGCACGACGCCCAGGAAGTAGGCGCCGTTGGCGAGGTAGAACACCGCAAGAATGATCATGGTCCCGGCGAGGCACAGCGCGCTGTGCACGGCCCTCTTCATGAGGATGGTGCACAGGGCGCCGATCACCGCGACCGTGCCGAGGATCCAGAACTGGACGGCCTCTCCGGTGGAGGTGGAGTAGGCGGCGAGCTGGGCGGTCATCGGCCGACCACCTTCTCCGACGCCGGTTCCGTCCCGCCGAAGGTCGTGTCGGCCTCCTGCACGACCTCGCCCTTGGAGTGGGCGACCTGCCGCTCGGTGCCGGGCGCGGCCTCCGTCACCAGGCCCCGGTAGTAGTCCTGTTCGTCGGTCCCGGGGTAGATGGCGTGGGGCGTGTCGACCATGCCCTCCTCGAGACCGGCGAGCAACTGCTCCTTGGTGTAGATGAGGTTGGCGCGGCTGGAGTCGGCCAGCTCGAACTCGTTGGTCATGGTCAGCGCGCGCGTGGGGCACGCCTCGATGCACAGGCCGCACAGGATGCAGCGGGCGTAGTTGATCTGGTAGACGCGCCCGTAGCGCTCGCCCGGCGAGTAGCGCTCCTCGTCGGTGTTGTCGGCGCCCTCCACGTAGATGGCGTCGGCGGGGCAGGCCCAGGCGCACAGCTCGCAGCCGACGCACTTCTCCAGGCCGTCCGGATGGCGGTTGAGCTGGTGCCGCCCGTGGAAGCGCGGAGCCGTGACCTTCTGCTGCTCCGGGTACTGCTCGGTCAGCCGCTTCTTGAACATGGCCTTGAAGGTCACGCCGAAACCGGCCACCGGATTCATGTAACCGGGTTTGGTGTCCTTCGGTTCCTCGGCCTGCGAACGCTCGATTTCCTCAGCCATCGGACGCCTCCTTTCCATCCGTAGATCCGCCCAGAGATCCGTCACTCTGAGTATCGGGCCCGCCACTGACAATCAGCTCCCGCTCCCGGCGCGGGCGCCGGCGCGGAACCGGCGGGAGTTCCTGTCCCGGCAGGGGCGGTACGGGGAACCCGCCCGCCATCGGGTCGAAGGCGGCCGGGGCCTCGGCCGGCTGTTCGGCCTGCTTGGCCTTCTCGCGGAACATGTCGGCGACGAAGGAGAGCAGCAGCAGGGCGAGCACGGCACCACCGACGTACAGGGCGATGTCGGCGAAGTCGTAGCCCTCGTTGCGCAGGGCCCGGACGCTCGCGACGAGCATCAGCCACACCAGCGAGACCGGGATGAGGACCTTCCAGCCGAGCTTCATCAGCTGGTCGTAGCGGACGCGCGGGAGGGTGCCGCGGATCCAGATGAACATGAACAGCAGCAGCTGGACCTTGACGGTGAACCACAGCAGCGGCCACCAGCCGTGGTTGGCGCCCTCCCAGAAGGTGCTGATGGGCCAGGGGGCCCGCCAGCCGCCGAGGAACAGCGTGGTGGCGACGGCCGAGACGGTCACCATGTTGACGTACTCGGCGAGCATGAACATCGCGAACTTGATCGACGAGTACTCGGTGTTGAAGCCGCCGACCAGGTCGCCCTCGGACTCCGGCATGTCGAAGGGGGCGCGGTTGGTCTCGCCGACCATGGTGACGATGTAGAGGATGAAGGAGACCGGCAGCAGCACGATGTACCAGCGGTCGGTCTGCCCCTCGACGATCGTCGACGTCGACATCGACCCGGAGTAGAGGAACACCGAGGCGAAGGCGGCGCCCATCGCGATCTCGTAGGAGATCATCTGCGCGCAGGAGCGCAGGCCGCCCAGCAGCGGGTAGGTCGAGCCGGAGCTCCAGCCGGCCAGGACGATGCCGTAGATGCCGACCGAGGCGACCGCGAGGATGTACAGCATCGCGATCGGCAGGTCGGTGAGCTGCATGGTGGTGCGCTGGCCGAAGACCGAGATCTCGTTGCCGGCCGGGCCGAAGGGGATCACCGCGATCGCCATGAAGGCCGGGATGGCCGCGATGATCGGCGCGAGGACGTACACCGCCTTGTCCGCGCGCTTGACGACGACGTCCTCCTTCAGCATCAGCTTGATGCCGTCGGCGAGCGACTGGAGCATGCCCCAGGGGCCGTGCCGGTTGGGCCCGATGCGCAGCTGCATCCAGGCGACGACCTTGCGCTCCATGACGATGGAGACCAGCACGGTCACC
Source organism: Streptomyces sp. AHA2 (assembly GCF_036857595.1). Taxonomy (NCBI): domain Bacteria; kingdom Bacillati; phylum Actinomycetota; class Actinomycetes; order Kitasatosporales; family Streptomycetaceae; genus Streptomyces; species Streptomyces sp. AHA2. The sequence continues at coordinate 92,455 of NZ_JAUQWJ010000018.1, read as the reverse complement.
ATCAGGAAGGCGAAGCAGAAGACCGCCTTGACGACGACCAGCCACCAGGGGTCGGTGCCGAACATCGAGAGGTCTTCAGCGGCGAGGGACGGGCTCATGCCTCCACCTCCTTGGGGGCCTCGCCGGCGAGGGCCGCCGGGCCGATGCGGACGAGGGAGCCGGGCCGCGCCCCCGTGTCGGAGGCGACGCCGCCGCCGGCGGAGTTCAGCGGCAGCCACACCACCCGGTCGGGCATGTCGGTGATCTGCAGCGGGAGTTCGACCACTCCCCGGGGTCCGGTCACCGCGAGGAGGTCGCCGTCCTCGACGCCCGCCTCGGCGGCCGTCGGGGCCGACACACGCGCGCGTGCGGCGTGCCGGGTGCCGGCGAGGGCCTCGTCGCCCTGCTGCAGGACGCCCTGGTCCAGCAGCAGCCGGTGCCCGGCGAGCACGGCCTCCCCGGCGGCCGGGCGGGGCAGCGCCGCCGCGGTCTCCAGGGGTTCACCGGCCCGCGGGCCGTCCCAGGCGCCGAGCCGGTCGATCTCCGCGCGCACGGTGCGCAGATCCGGCAGCCCCAGGTGGACGTCCATGGCGTCGGCGAGCATCTGCAGCACGCGCGCGTCGGTGGGCGCGAGCGTGCGGGTCATCTGGTCGGGCTTGAGCGCGGCCTCGAAGAAGCGGATCCGGCCTTCCCAGTTAAGGAAGGTGCCGGCCTTCTCGGCGACCGCGGCGACCGGCAGGACCACGTCGGCCTTGCGGGAGATCTCGCTGGGCCGCAGCTCCAGGGAGACCAGGAAGCCCACCTCGTCGAGCGCGGCACGCGCCCGTGCCGGGTCGGGCAGGTCGGCGATCTCCACGCCCGCCACCAGCAGCGCCTGGAGTTCGCCGGTGGCGGCGGCCTCCACGATCTGGCCGGTGTCGCGGCCGTAGCGGTGCGGCAGGCCGGCGACGCCCCAGACGGCGGCGACCTCGTCCCGCGCGCGGGGGTCGGTCGCCGGGCGTCCGCCGGGCAGCAGCGACGGCAGCGCGCCCGCCTCGATCGCGCCGCGCTCCCCGGCCCGGCGCGGGATCCACACCAGGCGGGCGCCGGTCGCGGCGGCGGTGCGCACGGCGGAGGTCAGTCCGCCGGCCACGGCGGCGAGCCGCTCGCCGACCACGATCACCGCGCCCTCGGCGCGCAGCGCCTCGGCGGCGGTGGCCCCGTCGCCCTCCAGCCCGGCGCCGCTCGCGAGCGCGTCCAGCCACTCGGTCTCGGTGCCGGGAGCCGCCGGCAGCAGCGTGCCGCCGGCCTTCTCCAAGCCCCGGGTGGTGTGCGTGGCGAGCGAGAAGGTCCGCTGCCCGTGCTTGCGCCAGGCCTTGCGCAGCCGCAGGAAGACGCCGGGCGCCTCCTCCTCCGCCTCGAAGCCGACCAGCAGGACGGCGGGGGCCTTCTCCAGCGCGGCGTAGGTGACGCCGGTGCCGTCGAGGTCCCGGCCGCGGCCGGCGATCTGCGCGGCGAGGAAGTCGGCCTCCTCGCCGCTGTGCACGCGCGCGCGGAAGTCGATGTCGTTGGTGTCCAGCGCCACGCGCGCGAACTTGCTGTACGCGTAGGCGTCCTCGACCGTCAGGCGGCCGCCGGTCAGGACACCGGTGCGGCCGCGGGAGGCCAGCAGCCCCTGGGCCGCGATCTGCAGCGCCTCGGGCCAGGAGGCCGGCTGCAGGTCACCCTCGGCGTTGCGCACCAGGGGCGTGTCCAGCCGGTCGCGCTGCTGGGCGTACCGGAAGGCGAAGCGGCCCTTGTCGCAGATCCACTCCTCGTTGACCTCCGGGTCCTCGGCCGCGAGCCGCCGCATGACCTTGCCGCGCCGGTGGTCGGTGCGCGTGGCGCAGCCGCCGGAGCAGTGCTCGCACACCGACGGGGAGGAGACCAGGTCGAACGGGCGGGAACGGAACCGGTACGCCGCCGAGGTCAGCGCGCCGACGGGGCAGATCTGGATGGTGTTGCCGGAGAAGTACGACTCGAACGGGTCGCCCTCGCCGGTGCCGACCTGCTGGAGCGCGCCCCGCTCGATCAGCTCGATCATCGGGTCGCCCGCGACCTGGTTGGAGAACCGGGTGCACCGGGCGCACAGCACGCACCGCTCGCGGTCGAGCAGCACCTGCGTGGAGATGGGGACGGGCTTGGCGTAGGTCCGCTTGCGGCCCTCGAAGCGGGACTCGGCGTCGCCGTGCGACATGGCCTGGTTCTGCAGCGGGCACTCGCCGCCCTTGTCGCAGACGGGGCAGTCCAGGGGGTGGTTGATGAGCAGGAGCTCCATCACACCCTTCTGGGCCTTCTCCGCGACCGGGGAGGTGAGGTGGGTCTTGACGACCATGCCGTCGGTGCAGGTGATGGTGCAGGAGGCCATCGGCTTGCGCTGGCCCTCGACCTCGACGATGCACTGGCGGCAGGCGCCCGCCGGGTCGAGGAGGGGGTGGTCGCAGAACCGGGGGATCTCGATGCCGAGCTGTTCGGCGGCCCGGATGACCAGGGTGCCCTTGGGCACGCTGATCTCGATGCCGTCGATCGTCAGCGACACGAGGTCCTCCGGCGGGACCGCCGCCTGCCCCCCGCCGGAGGGAGAGCTGGTGGTCACGGTCATGCGTTCACCTCCGTGCGGTCGGCCCAGGCCGTCGACTTGGCCGGGTCGAAGGGGCAGCCCCGGCCCGTGATGTGCTGCTCGTACTCCTCGCGGAAGTACTTCAGCGAGGAGAAGATCGGCGAGGCGGCGCCGTCGCCGAGGGCGCAGAAGGACTTGCCGTTGATGTTGTCGGCGATGTCGTTCAGCTTGTCGAGGTCGGACATCTGTCCCTTGCCGGCCTCGATGTCGCGCAGCAGCTGCACGAGCCAGTACGTGCCCTCGCGGCAGGGCGTGCACTTGCCGCAGGACTCGTGGGCGTAGAACTCCGTCCAGCGCGTGACGGCGCGGACCACGCAGGTCGTCTCGTCGAAGCACTGCAGTGCCTTGGTGCCGAGCATGGAACCGGCGGCCCCCACGCCCTCGTAGTCGAGGGGGACGTCCAGGTGCTCGTCGGTGAACATCGGGGTGGAGGAGCCGCCCGGCGTCCAGAACTTGAGGCGGTGCCCGGGGCGCATGCCGCCGCTCATCTCCAGCAGCTGGCGCAGCGTGATCCCGAGCGGCGCCTCGTACTGGCCGGGGCTGGCGACGTGGCCGGAGAGGGAGTAGAGGGTGAAGCCCGGGGACTTCTCGCTCCCCAGCGAGCGGAACCACTCCTTGCCCCGGTGCATGATCGCGGGAACCGACGCGATCGATTCGACGTTGTTCACCACGGTCGGGCACGCGTAGAGGCCCGCGACGGCGGGGAAGGGGGGACGGAGCCGCGGCTGGCCCCGGCGGCCTTCCAGCGAGTCGAGCAGCGCGGTCTCCTCACCGCAGATGTACGCGCCCGCGCCCGCGTGCACGGTGATGTCGAGGTCGAGTCCGCTGTCCAGGATGTTCTCGCCGAGGAAGCCCGCCTCGTAGGCCTCGCGCACGGCGGAGTGCAACCGCCGCAGCACGGGGACGACCTCACCGCGCAGGTAGATGAAGGCGTGCGACGACCGGATCGCGTAGCACGCGATGATCATGCCCTCGATGAGGCTGTGCGGGTTGGCGAACAGGAGCGGGATGTCCTTGCAGGTCCCCGGCTCCGACTCGTCGGCGTTGACCACGAGGTAGTGGGGCTTTCCGTCCCCCTGGGGGATGAACTGCCACTTCATCCCGGTGGGGAAGCCGGCGCCGCCGCGTCCGCGCAGTCCGGATTCCTTGACGTAGGCGATGACGTCGTCCGGCGTCATGGCGAGGGCCTTGCGCAGCCCTTCGTAGCCGTCGTGGCGCCGGTAGACGTCCAGCGTCCAGGACTTGTCCTCGTCCCAGAAGGCCGACAGCACCGGTGCGAGCAGCTTCTCGGGGCTCATGTCTTTCAGCTCGGGTGCCAAGGTCATCACTCCCCCTCCTCGGCGGTGGGCCCGGCCGGGTGGGCCGGGTCGGAGGCCGATGTGTCCTGCGGCGCGTCGTGCGAGCTCAGGTGCTCCGTCGGGGACGGTTCGTGCGGCGCGTCCGTGCGGGCCTGTTCACCGCGCGGGTGCACCACGCGCGCGGGGGACGCCTCGCCCTTGGCGAGCTTCAGGCCGACCAGGGAGGCGGGCCCGGCGCTGCCGCCGGCCTCGACGGCCCCGTCGCGCTCGTCGGGGAAGCCGGCCAGGATCCGGGCGGTCTCCTTGAAGGAGCACAGCGGCGCCCCGCGCGTGGGGGTGACCGGGCGTCCCGCGCGCAGGTCGTCGACGAGGCTCTTGGCGCTGGCCGGGGTCTGGTTGTCGAAGAACTCCCAGTTGACCATCACCACCGGCGCGAAGTCGCAGGCCGCGTTGCACTCGATGTGTTCCAGGGTGACCTTGCCGTCGCCGGTGGTCTCGCCGTTGCCGACGCCCAGGTGCTCCTGGAGCTCCTCGAAGATGGCGTCGCCGCCCATGACCGCGCACAGGGTGTTGGTGCAGACGCCCACCTGGTAGTCACCGCTCGGCTTGCGCCGGTACATGGTGTAGAAGGTGGCGACGGCGGTGACCTCGGCGGTGGTCAGGCCGAGCATGTCGGCGCAGAACCGCATGCCGGTGCGGGTGACGTGCCCCTCCTCGGACTGCACGAGGTGCAGCAGCGGCAGGAGGGCGGAGCGGGAGTCCGGGTAGCGGGCGATGATCTCGCGCGCGTCGGTCTCCAGCCGGGCCCGGACGTCGTCCGGGTAGGCGGGCGCGGGCAGTTCGGGCATGCCCAGGCTGACGCCCCGCTCGGAGGATGAGGTGGTCACCGGTCGACGCCTCCCATCACGGGGTCGATGGACGCGACGGCGACGATGACGTCGGCGACCTGGCCGCCCTCGCACATCGCCGCCATGGCCTGCAGGTTGGTGAAGGACGGGTCGCGGAAGTGGACCCGGTAGGGGCGGGTGCCGCCGTCGGACACGACGTGCACCCCGAGTTCGCCCTTGGGCGACTCGACGGCCACGTAGGCCTGGCCCGGCGGCACCCGGAAGCCCTCGGTGACCAGCTTGAAGTGGTGGATCAGGGCCTCCATGGAGGTGCCCATGATCTTCTTGATGTGGTCGAGGGAGTTGCCGAGCCCGTCGGGTCCCAGCGCGAGCTGGGCGGGCCAGGCGATCTTCTTGTCGGCGACCATGACCGGTCCGGGCTCCAGCCGGTCCAGGCACTGCTCGATGATCCGCAACGACTGGCGCATCTCCTCCAGCCGGATCAGGAAGCGGCCGTAGGAGTCGCAGGTGTCGGAGGTCGGGACGTCGAAGTCGTACGTCTCGTAGCCGCAGTACGGCTGGGCCTTGCGCAGGTCGTGCGGCAGGCCGGTGGAGCGCAGGATCGGGCCCGTCGCGCCGAGGGCCATGCAGCCGGCCAGATCGAGGTAGCCGACGTCCTGCATCCGGGCCTTGAAGATGGGGTTCCCGGTGGCGAGCTTGTCGTACTCCGGGAGGTTCTTGTTCATCTTCTTCACGAACTCGCGGATCTGGTCCACCGCGCCGGGCGGCAGGTCCTGGGCGAGTCCGCCGGGACGGATGTACGCGTGGTTCATCCGCAGGCCGGTGATCAGCTCGTAGATGTCGAGGATGAGTTCACGATCACGGAAGCCGTAGATCATGATCGTCGTGGCGCCGAGCTCCATGCCGCCGGTGGCGATGCACACCAGGTGCGAGGACAGCCGGTTCAGCTCCATCAGGAGCACGCGGATGATCGAGGCGCGGTCGGGGATCTGGTCCTCGATGCCGAGGAGCTTCTCGACGCCGAGGCAGTACGCCGTCTCGTTGAAGAACGGCGTCAGGTAGTCCATGCGCGTCACGAACGTGGTGCCCTGCGTCCACGTCCGGTACTCGAGGTTCTTCTCGATGCCGGTGTGGAGGTAGCCGATGCCGCAGCGGGCCTCGGTGACGGTCTCGCCCTCGATCTCCAGGATCAGGCGGAGCACCCCGTGCGTGGAGGGGTGCTGCGGGCCCATGTTGACGACGATGCGCTCGTCGTCGGCCCGGGCCGCGGACTGGACGACCTCGTCCCAGTCGCCGCCGGTGACCGTGTAGACGGTGCCTTCGGTGGTCTCCCGGGGGGAGGCGTGGGAAGTGCTCATGAGTACGACCTCCGCTGGTCCGGAGCCGGGATCTGGGCGCCCTTGTACTCGACGGGGATGCCGCCGAGGGGGTAGTCCTTGCGCTGCGGATGGCCCTGCCAGTCGTCCGGCATCATGATCCGGGTCAGGGCGGGGTGGCCGTCGAAGACGATGCCGAAGAAGTCGTACGTCTCGCGCTCGTGCCAGTCGTTCGTGGGGTACACGGAGAACAGCGACGGGATGTGCCGGTCGCCGTCGGGGCAGCTGACCTCCAGGCGGATCACCCGGTTGTGGGTGATCGAGCGCAGGTGGTAGACGGCGTGCAGCTCGCGGCCCTTGTCGTTCGGGTAGTGCACGCCGCTGACGCCGGTGCACAGCTCGAAGCGCAGCGCCGGGTCGTCCCGCAGGGTGCGGGCGACCGTCACCAGGTGCTCGCGCTCGATGTGGAAGGTCAGCTCGTCGCGGTCCACCACCGTCTTCTCGATGGCGTTGTCCGGGAGCAGTCCCTGTTCCTCCAGTGCGCCCTCCAGCTCGTCGGCGACCTCGTCGAACCAGCCGCCGTAGGGGCGGCTCGCCGGTCCCGGGAGCCGGACCGAGCGGACCAGGCCGCCGTAACCGGTGGTGTCGCCGCCGTTGTCGGCGCCGAACATCCCGTGCTGGACCCGGATCTCCTCGCCGCCCTGGCCGCGCTGGCCCGGCAGGTTCTCGGCGGAGAGCGCCTTGTCGGGGTTCACGCCGTCTGCGTCCTTGTGCGCGTCGCTCACCGCAGCAGCCCCTTCATCTCGATGGTGGGCAGGGCCTTGAGCGCCGCCTCCTCCGCCTCACGGGCCGCCTCCTCGGCGTTCACGCCGAGCTTGGAGGACTGGATCTTCTGGTGGAGCTTGAGGATGGCGTCCATCAGCATCTCCGGCCGGGGCGGGCAGCCGGGGAGGTAGATGTCGACCGGCACGATGTGGTCGACGCCCTGGACGATCGCGTAGTTGTTGAACATGCCGCCCGAGGAGGCGCAGACCCCCATGGAGATCACCCACTTGGGGTTCGGCATCTGGTCGTAGACCTGCCGGAGCACCGGCGCCATCTTCTGGCTGACCCGGCCGGCGACGATCATCAGGTCCGCCTGGCGGGGCGAACCGCGGAAGACCTCCATGCCGAAGCGCGCCAGGTCGTACCGGCCGGCGCCGGTGGTCATCATCTCGATGGCGCAGCACGCGAGTCCGAACGTGGCCGGGAAGACGGACGCCTTGCGCACCCAGCCCGCGGCCTGTTCGACGGTGGTCAGCAGGAAGCCGCTCGGCAGCTTTTCTTCGAGTCCCATGACGTGTGGCCCCTCAGTCCCATTCCAGGCCGCCGCGCCGCCATACGTACGCGTACGCGACGAAGACGGTGAGCACGAAGAGCAGCATCTCCACGAGCCCGAAGATCCCCAGGGCGTCGAAGCTGACGGCCCAGGGGTAGAGGAAGACGATCTCGATATCGAAAATGATGAAGAGCATCGCCGTCAGGTAGTACTTGATCGGGAAGCGCCCGCCGCCGGCCGGCGTGGGGGTCGGCTCGATACCGCACTCGTAGGCCTCGAGCTTGGCCCGGTTGTACCGCTTGGGCCCGATCAACGTGGCCATGACCACGGAGAAGATCGCAAAGCCTGCCCCGAGGGCTCCCAGTACGAGGATGGGCGCATAAGCGTTCACCGCTCCTCGCTCCTCTCAGTCGGCACTGACTGCTGGCGGTTGGCGTCGGACTCACGTCCGCCCCACCCGTCCCCTGAACCCCGCCCGCCCCGGCGAAGATCGGGAACATGTGAAGCAGGTCACAAGCCCAACCGCGTGCATCTTATGCCCGACGCTCTGTGATCTGCGACACGGGGTATTGCACAAGCTTTGTGATCTCCACCACCTGACGATCGATCATGAAGTCGGATGAGCGGTGATCTTCACACGCGAAGCGTCCGAGTGATCACCAGAGGTGACATTTTGGCTCGTCAGCGCAGGTCGGAGAGGTCGTCTCAATATCAAGAGGGTTCGCGTGCATGCAAATTCGCGACGGACTCGATCTCTTGATAGAGGCGCGTTCACACGTCAGGGGTCCTGCGGAACGGGGTGTGGACGCGTGCATTCGTTCACGATCTTCGCCGGGTCGTGATCCGGCCGTGATCTCCACGCCCGGACGCACCCGCCGGGGCAGCCGTTCCGTGATCCCCGTCACACGGACGAAAGATCCAGGAAAGCGGGGCTTGGCCAATCGGTCCAACCGATGGTAGGCGCGGGGCAATTCGGGCGTATTGATCAAACACCGTGATCACAGCCGGGTCACAGGGCGCCCGCAATGTCCGTTAGGGCGTCAATAAAGGGTCTCGTTCGGGGTTTTTGGGGGCCCGATTGAGCAACTGTGGCGCAGCACACGTTTCTTGAAGATATGAAGGAGCCCCTGGTACCGGTTGTTCCCATGTCCCACACCGCTCACATACGCAGCCACCGGAAGCCCCGCCGCAGCGCGACCTCTTCGATCGCCGTGCGCGCCGGAGTTGCCGGTGGCGTTCTCAGCATGGCGGCGGCGGGTGCGTCGGCCTCGGCGAGTGCCGCCGAGCCGGTGACGCAGACCATCGAACTGCCCACCCTGACGGCCGACCTGTCCGCTCAGGTCGCCCAGTCCGCCGCCGCCACCCAGCAGGCGGCCGCGAACTACGAACTGCGCGCCGAGCGTGACGCCGCCGCCGCCAAGGCAGCGGCGGAGGCCAAGAAGGACCTCGCCGCGGCGAAGAAGGCCGAGGCCGAGAAGAAGGCCGCCGAGGCCGCCCGCAAGGCCGCTGCCGAGCGCGCCGAGCGCAGCGCCGAGCGCGCCACCCTCTCGGCCTCCACTTCCACTTCCGCCTCCGCGTCCGCCTCCGCCTCGGTCTCGGCGCCCGCCAGCGGCAGCGTCGCCACCGTCATCGCCTTCCTCAAGGCCCAGGTGGGCGACGCCTACGTCATGGGCGCCACCGGCCCCAACGCCTGGGACTGCTCCTCGCTGGTGCAGGCCGCGTACAAGCAGGTCGGTGTGGACCTGCCGCGCGTCTCCCAGGACCAGTCGATGGCCGGCACGGACGTCCCGCTGTCCAGCGTCCAGGTCGGCGACATCCTGTACTGGGGCGGCAAGGGCTCCGCGTACCACGTGGGTGTCTACATCGGCAACGGCCAGTACCTGGACGCGGCCAACCCCTCCAAGGGCGTCGTCATCCAGGACCTGTCGGGCTACCCGGCGTCGGGCGCCGTGCGCGTCCTCTGATTCCGCGCGCCTTCCACGTTGCACGGGCCGGAGGGCCGCCGCCGCACAAGCCGGCGGCGGCCCTCCGGCTGTGCGCGTCCCTCCCCCGCCGCCCTGACGGCCCTCTCACGGCCCGTTGTGGCCTCCCGGGTGTCCGGCATGCCTCGCGGGCCCCACGGCTCACTCACGGCCCTCTGAGGCGCCTTCGCGCTTCCGGAGGCGCGCGGCGACACGCGTGCGCCCGTTCTCGCGCTGCACTTCGTCCGGATTCACCCTCTATGGCGCCGCGTTGACGGCCCGTCGGCGCCACACGCACACGGCCCGCCCGGGACCGCCGTGCGACGGCGGCCCCGGGCGGGCCGGAGGGGACTGCCCGGTCAGGCCTTCGGGGCCACCTTGCTCAGCCCGTTGATGATGCGGTCCATCGCGTCGCCGCCGGTCGGGTCGGTGAGGTTGGCCAGGAGCTTCAGCGTGAACTTCATCAGCAGCGGGTGCGTGAGCCCGCGCTGGGCCGCGATCTGCATGACCTTCGGGTTGCCGATCAGCTTCACGAAGGCCCGGCCGAGCGTGTAGTAGCCGCCGTAGGTGTCCTTCAGGACGCGCGGGTAGCGCTGCAGGGCCATCTCCCGGCCGGCGGGCGTCGGGCGGGCGTGGGCCTGGACGATGACGTCGGCGGCGAGCTGCCCGGACTCCATCGCGTAGGCGATGCCCTCGCCGTTGAAGGGGTTCACCAGGCCCCCGGCGTCGCCGACGAGCAGCAGGCCCTTGGTGTAGTGCGGCTGGCGGTTGAAGGCCATGGGCAGGGCGGCGCCGCGGATGGGCCCGGTCATGTTGTCGGGGGTGTAGCCCCAGTCCTCCGGCATGGACGAGCACCAGGCCTTGAGGACCTCGCGCCAGTCCAGCTCCTTGAAGGAGTCGGAGGTGTTGAGCACGCCGAGGCCGACGTTCGAGGTGCCGTCGCCCATGCCGAAGATCCAGCCGTAGCCGGGCAGCAGGCGGTCCTCGGCACCGCGGCGGTCCCACAGCTCCAGCCAGGACTCCAGGTAGTCGTCCTCGTGGCGCGGGCTGGTGAAGTACGTGCGCACCGCCACGCCCATCGGGCGGTCCTCGCGGCGGTGCAGGCCCATGGCGAGGGACAGCCGGGTGGAGTTGCCGTCGGCGGCGACGACCAGCGGCGCGTGGAAGGTGACCTCGCGCTTGTCCTCGCCGAGCTTGGCGTGCACGCCCGTGATGCGGCCCGTGCGGTCGTCGACGATCGGGGCGCCCACGTTGCACCGCTCGAACAGCCGGGCACCGGCCTTCTGCGCCTGCCGGGCGAGCTGCTCGTCGAAGTCGTCGCGCTTGCGGACCAGGCCGTAGTCGGGGAAGGAGGCGAGATCCGGCCAGTCGAGCTGGAGCCGCACCCCGCCGCCGATGATGCGCAGGCCCTTGTTGCGCAGCCAGCCGGCTTCCTCGGAGATGTCGATGCCCATGGCCACCAGCTGCTTCACGGCACGCGGGGTGAGCCCGTCACCGCAGACCTTCTCGCGCGGGAACTCGGTCTTCTCCAGGAGCAGTACGTCGAGTCCGGCCTTGGCGAGGTGGTACGCGGTGGTGGAGCCGGCTGGCCCCGCGCCGACGACGATGACATCGGCGGTGTTTTCGGAGAGGGGCTCGGTCACGGCGGGATCTCCCCAAGGTTCGAAATCTGCGTGCCGACCGGCACTGGACATGGGCAGTCTATTCAGCACGATCGATCACCCGGCTGAAGGGCTGCCCTGTGAACCGAGCTCTCCCCGCAGTACGGCTGCGTGTGCCCACCGACGAGGACGCCGTCGCCTGGCACCGGGTCTTCGCCCACCCGGACGTCATGGAGTTCCACGGCGGCAGGGCCGCCGGGCTGTCCGTCTACGAGGAGCTCACCGCCCGGCAGCGGCGGCACGACGCCGAGCGGGGTTTCTGCCTGTGGTCGGTGCTGGACGAGGAGGGCCGGGTCCTCGGCTTCACCGGCGCCCAGCCCTGGGAGCGGGACTGGGGTCCCACGGGGGAGATCGAGATCGGCTGGCGGCTGGGCCGCGAGCACTGGGGCAGGGGCTACGTCACCGCCGCCGCGCGGCAGACCCTGGAGCGGGTGCGGGCGGCCGGCGTGCCGGACGTGATCGCGATGGTCGACGCGGGCAACAGCCGTTCCATCGCGGTGACGCGGCGGCTCGGGATGCGGCTGGCCGAGACGTTCACGACACCGGTGTCCCGGCGGGCGGGCCACTGCTACCGGCTCGCCCTGTGAGCACCCGACCAGGACGTCACGGTACGTAGTCGACTGTCACAGAAAGGCACCGGGCGCTTCCGGCCGGTGCGGCGGCGGAGTTACCCTTCCGGTACGGCTGGGGGTGACATCTGTGCACATGTCCCGCAACACACCCGAAGTGCGCGTACCGCGTCTGGTCGGCCTGATGGCCGTGGACGCGCGCGAGGCGGCCCGGGCGCGGGGCCTGTCGCTCAACGCGCCCGACCGGCCCGATCTCGGCCAGGTGGTCGTCGACTACGTGGTCCGCCAGTATCCGCAGCCCGGTGCCGAGGTGCCGCGCGACTCGATGGTCTACGTGTGGTTCGACTTCGGGCCGGGCGAGGGCGGTGGCGGCGTGCACGAGCCGCGCGTCCCGCCGCCGCCCCGGGGCGGACTCCAGCGCGAACTGGACGCGCCGGGCGACCCGTTCACGGTCCTCAGTCCGCGCTGACGGGCGGCCTCGAGGGCCGTCCACGGCCCCGCCGGCGCACGGCCGCGTGCAGCGGGATCAGTCGTTCTTGAAGCCCCGGTGCAGCGCCACGATCCCGCCGCTCAGGTTGCGCCAGGCCACCCGGGACCAGCCGGCCCCGGCCAGCCGCTGCGCCAGCGCGGGCTGGTCGGGCCAGGCACGGATGGACTCGGCGAGGTAGACGTAGGCGTCGGGGCTGGAGGACACGGCGCGGGCGACCGGCGGCAGGGCGCGCATCAGGTACTCGGTGTAGACCGTGCGGAACGGCGCCCACGTCGGGTGCGAGAACTCGCAGATCACGATGCGCCCGCCGGGCCGGGTCACCCGGTGCATCTCCCGCAACGCGGCGTCCGTGTCCTGCACGTTGCGCAGGCCGAAGGAGATGGTGACGGCGTCGAAGGTGTCGTCCCGGAACGGCAGCCGCGTCGCGTCCCCGGCGGTGTAGGGCAGCCAGGGCTGCCGCTGCTTGCCCACCTGGAGCATGCCCTGCGAGAAGTCGCACGGGACGACGTAGGCGCCGGTGCGGGCGAAGGGCAGCGAGGACGTGCCCGTGCCCGCCGCCAGGTCGAGGACCTTCTGCGCGGGGCGCGCGTCGACCGCCTTGGCGACCTCCTTGCGCCACCGCCGGTCCTGGCCGAGGGACAGCACGTCGTTGGTCAGGTCGTACCGTTCCGCCACGTCGTCGAACATCGAGGCGACTTCGTGCGGCTGCTTGTCCAGGGATGCGCGGGTCACGGGCCCATTCTTGCAGCAGGCCCACCGGGCGGGAGCCGCGGCGTGCCCCCGGGCGTCCCGTCCACCGTGAGAACTTCTCGGCCGGGGCCCGTACCGGGTCACCGGCGGCCGGCTGCAGCGGGGCGGGGCGCAACCGGTCGCGTTCGGCGGGGCGTTCGCGGGCTGACGGGCACCGGTCCCGGTGCGCCGTCCCGCGGCGTCCACCCGTCAGGGCCCGTCGTGCTCAGCGCGCCCGGTACACCAGCCGCCCGGCCAGCACCGTCGCGACGCAGGTCGCCGCACCGCGCTCGCGCAGGGCCGTCTCGTCGGGGACGTCGAACACCGCCAGGTCGGCCCGGCCGCCGACGGCCAGCGGGCCGTGGACGGTCCTCGCGAGGTCGTGGCCCCCGGCGAACGGATCGAGACCGGGCCGCTCACCGACCGGCGCGCCGGGAGCGCCCGCGGTCCCCACGACGGCCAGGCCCGACCGGGCGACGGCCGCGGCGACGAGCGGATCACCGAAGCGGGCGCCGGGGGAGGCGACCGCCGTCGTGCCGTGACGCAGCATCCGCTGCACCCCACGCCGTACGCTGCCCGACCAGCGGGTCTCGCCCAGCTCGCCGAGGGCGGCCAGCCGTTCGCCCCACAGCGGCTCCTCGCCCAGGTCGCCCGCCTCACGCGGGTCCGGGTGGTAGCAGTGGCGCAGCAGCCACAACGGGTGCCACTGGCGCAGCCCCGGGGTGAGCACACCGGGCCAGCGGCGTACACGTGCGCCCGGCGCGCCGGCGGCGGCCTCCTCGTACGGCCCGACGGCCGTGATCCGGTCGCCGTCCACCACGACGGCTCCGTCCACGACGGGGTCCGCGCCCGCCGGCAGGACCAGCGGTGCGGTGTGGATCGTCAGCACGGTCCGCTCAGTTGGGCGCCAGCAGCTTCAGCTCGGGGTGAGCCGTGCCGCCCTCGATGGCGATGGAGGAGATGTGCGAGACCACGCGGTCGTCGACGGGGTCGTTCGCCGGGTCGTCGTGGACGACCAGGTGCTCGTACGTGGTCGACCGCTGCGCGGGCACGCGCCCGGCCTTGCGGATGAGGTCGATGATCTCCATGCGGTTGGAGCGGTGCTTGGCGCCGGCGGAGGAGACGACGTTCTCCTCCAGCATGATCGAGCCGAGGTCGTCGGCGCCGTAGTGCAGGGAGAGCTGTCCGACCTCCTTGCCGGTGGTCAGCCAGGAACCCTGGATGTGGGCGATGTTGTCCATGAACAGCCGGGCGACGGCGATCATCCGCAGGTACTCGAAGAGCGTCGCCTGCGTGCGGCCCTTCAGGTGGTTGTTCTCCGGCTGGTAGGTGTACGGGATGAACGCGCGGAAGCCGCCCGTGCGGTCCTGGACGTCCCGGATCATCCGCAGGTGCTCGATGCGCTCGGCGTTGGTCTCACCGGTGCCCATGAGCATCGTGGAGGTGGACTCGACGCCCAGGTTGTGGGCGATCTCCATGATCTCCAGCCAGCGCTCGCCGGACTCCTTCAGCGGGGCGATGGCCTTGCGGGGCCGCTCCGGCAGCAGCTCGGCGCCGGCGCCCGCGAAGGAGTCGAGGCCCGCGGCGTGGATGCGCTGGATGGCCTCCTCCACGCTCACCCCGGAGATCCGGGCCATGTGCTCGACCTCGGACGCGCCCAGGCTGTGGATGACCAGCTGCGGGAATTCCTTCTTGATCGCGGCGAAGTGCTTCTCGTAGTACTCGACGCCGTAGTCCGGGTGGTGACCGCCCTGGAACATGATCTGGGTGCCGCCCAGCTCGACCGTCTCGGCGCAGCGGCGCAGGATGTCGTCGAGGTCGCGCGTCCAGCCCTTGGCGGTGTCCTTGGGCGCGGCGTAGAAGGCGCAGAAGCGGCAGGCCGTCACACAGACGTTCGTGTAGTTGATGTTGCGCTCGATGATGTACGTCGCGATGTGCTCGGTCCCGGCGTACCGGCGGCGGCGTACGGCGTCGGCGGCGGCGCCCAGGGCGTGCAGCGGGGCGTCCCGGTACAGCACGAGTGCCTCGTCCGGGGTGATCCGCCCACCGGCGGCTGCACGGTCGAGGATGGGCTGAAGGTCGGCCTTCTCGGTCACCGGGCGTCCCTTTCGTAAGGGTTGTGGACGGACCAGCCCAGCGTACGCCAGGGGTTCAGGGCGCCGGACGCCAGGCCGTGGGCGCGGGGTACGGCGGTGGGACGGGCGGGGCGGGGGGCGGGGCGAGCCGCTGCGGCCGGTGGCGCCGGGCGAGCCGCAGGACGAGGGCGGCGTAGAGCAGGTCGGCGGCCACGGAGACGAGGGTCAGTTGCCACGGCATGTCCGCAGCGGTCTCCTCGGACGACAGCCCGCCGACGATCGCGGCGGAGGCGCCGAAGGCGAACAGGTTGTTCATCACGTGCAGGCTGATGGCCGCTTCCAGCCCGCCCGTGCGCACGGTCAGCCACCCCGCCACCAGACCGTTGACCAGCAGCCCGGTGAACCCCCACGGGGTGCCCCAGCCGTGCGCGGCGGCGAACAGCACGGCCTGCGGCAGCAGCGCGATCCACGGCGACCGGACGAAGGCCCCCATCGCCTGGGTGAGCCAGCCCCGGAAGACGTACTCCTCGGCGGCGGCCTGGAACGGGACCAGGAGCACCAGGACGGTCATGGAGACGAGGAAGGAGCGCCACCCCACCCACGTGTCGGACCCCTCGCCCCCCTCGGCCCCGGGCAGCAGGAAGGCGGTCGCCGTCAGCAGCAGCACGGGAACCAGGGCGACGGGCAGGCACCGGCCCAGCCAGCCGAAGCGCAGCCGACCGGTGACCGACGACACCGTGCCGACGGGCCGCCGGCCCGGCCACAGCACGACCAGCAGCACCAGCGGCAGGGCGACGGCGAGGGAGGCGAGCTCCACCGCCGTGTCGCCGAGGGGGCCCAGGTCGGGATCCCCGTCGGCCGTCTCGGGCAGCCCGGCCGCCAGGCCGAACACGTAGGAGCCGACGAACAGCACGAGCACGGCCACGGCGTAGGCGACGAGGAAGAGCAGCACACCGGTCGGCGGCCGCCACCAGCGGTGGCGGCCGGTCGCGTGATCCAGGCGGTGGTAGGGCAGACCGGGCGTCGGGGTCGTCATGGTCGGAATTCTGGCAACGGGGAGGGCTCCCGGACGTCCGACCACAGCAGGAGGACCGATTCATGCCCAGGGGCGATCTCCCGGTGCCCGCACGGGTGTTGCGGCCGCCCGGCGCCCGGGGCTCACGCCGTGTACGCGCCCACGAGGAGGCCGAGGAAGGCGCCGGTGATCAGGAACGGGCCGAAGGGGATGGCCGTCTTGCGGTCGGCGCGGCGCAGGAGCACGAGAGTTCCGCCGTACAGGGCGCCCAGGGCGAAACCGGCGAAGGTGCCCAGCATGACCGCCGGCCAGCCGTACCAGCCGAGGACGGCACCGGCGCCCAGGGCGAGTTTGACGTCACCGAAGCCCATGCCCGCCGGATTGATCAGGAAGAGGACGAAGTAGCCGCCGCCCAGGGCGAGTGCGCCGAGCAGCGCGGTGTTCCACTCCCCCGCGTGTTCCGGCACCCGTGCGGTGACGCCCAGCAGGACCAGGGCCGCGGCGGCGAGCGGCAGGGTGAGGGGGTCGGGCAGCCGCCGCACCCGGAAGTCGACGGCCGTGAGCAGGACGCCCACGGGAGCGAGCACCAGCCACACGCCCAGCTCGGGCCGGGCACCGGTGGCGGCGGCGAGCAGGGCGCAGACCAGGGCGGTGGCGATCACCAGGGGCGCGGCGCGCGGCCCGTCCCCGGCGCAGTCCCGGCAGGCGGGACCCAGCCAGCCGCGCAGGGCGTGCCCCTGCGGGCAGCGCTCCCGCCACGGTTCGCCGGACGGCACGGAGAACCGGTGGGCGGCACGCGGCAGCAGCACGCCCGCCGCCGCGCCCCACAGGAGGGCGGCGAGGGCGAGGAGGGGGGTGCTCATCCGGCCGCCGCCTCGACGGCGGACGGGACGGGAGCGAAGGTGCGCGGTCGCGGCATGGCACTTCCCCCGGCGTCGTGTGCGGCCCTGCGGTGACGCCTGCGAGATCCCTCGGCGTCGGACTCGGCCAAACCCTATGCGCTCGTCGCCCGCTTGCACACGCCCGGCTTCCCGAACGGGAGCCCCCCTTCACGGACCCGGCCCCAGGGCGACGCGAGGGGGCCCCGGATCAAGGATCCGGGGCCCCCGAGCGGCGCTGCGTCAGGAAGCGACGGCGGCGTCGAGGTGCAGGTCGGCCGCGATGCCCTGGGGCGAGACGGCGAGGCCGAGGCCGCCGCCCACGCCGGCGGTCAGGCCGGCGGCGGTGGTCTCGACGTAGAGACCGGCCGCGGCGCCCGCGGCCGCGCCGCCCGCCTGGCCGCCGGCGACGGCGTCGAGCTCGGCGTCGGACATCTGGGCGGTCTCGATCTGCGGGGTGAAGGCCATGAGCGGCGGGTCCCTTCGTTTCCATGTGGCACGGGTGCTGGAGCGCGATCGATCGAAACACGCGCGGGTGGGAAGCGGCCAGCCGCCGACGGCGGGCGGACGGCGGGCTGCGGCGACCGCGTCCACGAGTGTGGCCGTTCGGTCACCGGCCGCCCCACTCCCTTCACACCTCGGCGGCCTGACGGCCGGGGAACGCCCCCCGAAGCGGGGACCGGGAACCCCGCTCACACGCTGGACCGGGTGTTCCTGCGACCTCTCGGTGAACAGTGTGCAGATCCGCCGGATGTTCCGCGCCGGCGCCCCCGTCACACCGCCGGCACGGCGCGGTTCTCCGGCCGCCCGTTCGTCACCGGCGGGGAGGTGGGCCGGTCGACGCGAACGCGAGGACCGCACCGAGCGAGAGGACGTCCGCGGCCGCGGTGACGCCCTCGCCCAGGACCTGCTCGGGCGACATGCAGCCGGGCGAGCCGCTGGAGACGCCCGTGGACGTCGGGGACGGCGCTCAAGGCGCGGACCGTCTGGGCCGGGAGGGGCCCGCCGGCCGGGCGACCGCGGCGGACAGCGCCGGGCCCGCCGCGCATGCCGTCGCCACCCAGGGCACCCGCGCGTCCGGGTCCGCGTCCGGGACGGGCGCCGTCCGGGCACCGCCCACCCGGCGCGCGGCGTCGACCTCCGCCGGTGGGGCGCCCCGCCGCATGGCGCCGCCCCCTCCGTAGGCGAACTCCCCCGCAGGCGGGCGGACGTCGCGGTCCCCGCGCCTGCGCTCCCGGCAGCGTGGCGCCGGGGGGCCGGACGGCTCACGGCTGGAGCAGGTCCACCTTCACGTCCGCGGGGAAGCCGGTCGTGGGGCCGACCCGGCGGGCGAACTCGGCGACCGCCTCCAGTTGCGGGCCGCCGAAGCGGAAGTCCAGCGTGGTGAAGTAGCGGGCCAGGGTCTCCTCGTCGAAGGCTTCCCAGCGGGCGGCCTGCTCGGCGACCTTGCCGACCTCCTCCAGGGAGAGGTTGCGGGAGGCCAGGAAGGCCTCGTGCACCTTGCGCGTGATGACCGGCTCGCGCTCCGCGTAGTCGCGGCGCGCCGCCCAGACCGCGAAGACGAACGGCAGGCCCGTCCACTCCTTCCACAGGGCGCCCAGGTCGTGCACGTCCAGGCCGTAGCGCGGACCGTCGAGCATGTTGGCGCGCAGGGCCGCGTCTCCGATGAGGACGGCGGCCTCCGCCTCCTGCATCATCAGGCTCAGGTCGGGCGGGCAGGTGTAGTAGTCCGGCTGGACGCCGTAGCGCTCGGCGAGGAGCAGCTGGGCGAGCCGGACGGAGGTGCGGGAGGTCGACCCGAGGGCGACGCGGGCGCCGTCCAGCCGGTCGAGCGGGACCTGCGACACGATCACGCACGACATCACCGGGCCGTCGCAGCCGACGGCGATGTCGGGGAAGGCGACCAGGTCGTCGGCGTGCTTGAGGAACTCGACGAGGGTGACCGGACCGACGTCGAGATCGCCCTGCACCAGCTTCTCGCTGAGCTTCTCAGGGGTGTCCTTGGTGAGCTCGAAGTCGAGGAGCGTGCCCGTTCTCGCGAGCCCCCAGTAGAGGGGCAGGCAGTTCAGGAACTGGATGTGGCCGACGCGCGGCCGGGTGCGAGGATTGTCCACATCGTGAGGCTAGCCCTCGGGGCGCACGACCCGGCGCGCGGGCCCCGGGGAAGGCGCGGGCCGGGCGCCGGTCGGCTCCGCCGGCGGGGTGGGGCGGCCGATCATGTGTTCTCGGCCAGTCGGCCCGGGATGTTCAAACATTCGGGTGACGTGATCTTGACCCCTATTGCATTCCGGGTCCCGCGTGCTAGGCTCGTCGCAAGTTGCAGTTTGGTTTCCCTTGCAGTACAGAGCCTGCGGAGCATGTGACCGCGGGCTCTCGTCATTCTCAGACATATGCACTTGTGCAGAATTCATCTTCACACTTGCTGGTTCTGGAGCAGGGCAACCCTTTTGAGCCCAAGGAGGGCTTATGGCTACCGGAACCGTGAAGTGGTTCAACGCCGAAAAGGGCTTTGGTTTCATCGCCCAGGAGGGCGGCGGCCCCGACGTCTTCGTCCACTACTCCGCGATCAATGCGCAGGGATTCCGGTCCCTGGAGGAGAACCAGCAGGTGTCCTTCGACGTCACGCAGGGTCCGAAGGGCCCGCAGGCTGAGAACGTCACCCCGGTCTGATCAGCAGTACCCAAGGAGCCCCGCGCCGTCAGGCGACGGGGCTCCTGCCCTTTCCAGCCGCCGCCGTTCGGTGAATTCCGGGCGAATTCCTCCCGTGGGAGGATGAGCGGATGGGGAAAGCTCCGGAGAACAGTGGGGAAGAGGGTGGGACTGCCGCCGAGGGGCCCGGCCCGGTCGGGGTGCCGCTCGGACTGTCGGCCGGTATGTCAATCGGTACGGCCGTGGGACTCGCCCTCGGTATGACCGTCTTCGACGACCTCGGCCTCGGACTCGCAGTCGGCCTGGGCTTCGGCACGGCGATCGGAGCGGGGGCCGGAATCGGGGCGGACCGGAAGCGACTGGAGCGCAGTACCCAGCCGCCTCCCGGGGAGCACGGCGACCGGCCCTCGCCCGGGACGCACGGCGACCGGCCGTCACCCGGGGAGCGCGTGCCCGAGAAGCCGCCCGGGAAGCACACCGACCCGCCCTCCCCCGAGACGCACGACGACCCACCCTCCCCCCAGACGCACGACGACCCACCGTCACCCGAGAAACACGGGCCCGACAAGCCCCGCGGGGAGCACGGCGACCCGCCCTCGCCCGGGGGAGCGGGGGACCGGCCGCCTCGGGGCGAGCAGGCCGGGTAGGGTCCCGGGGCATGGCCGATGCGGACTTCGTGAGCGCGACCCGTACCTTCTACGACGCCGTCGCCGAGGACTACGCCGTGCAGTTCCGGGAGCCGCACACGGCCGTGGTGCTGGACCGGTGCCAGCTCGACGCGTTCGCGGAGCTGGTCGGTGAGGGCGGGCGGGTCGTCGACCTGGGGTGCGGGCCCGGGCGGGTCACCGCCTACCTGGCGTCGCGGGGGCTGTCGATGTCCGGCCTGGACCTGTCGGAGTCCATGCTGGCGATCGCCCGGCGCGAGCACCCGGGGCTGCGGTTCGAGCAGGGCTCGATGCTGGAGCTGGACCTGCCCGACTCCTCGCTCGACGGGGTCGTGGCCTGGTACTCGACCATCCACACGCCCGACGAGCAACTACCCGCCCTGTTCTCCGGGTTCCACCGCGTACTGCGACCCGGCGGGCACCTGCTGCTGGGCTTCCAGTTCGGGGACGAGCCCCGTCACTACGAGGAGGCCTTCGGCCACCGGGTCTCGCTGACCTTCCTGCGCCGCCGGCCGGAGGACGTCGCCGCGCTGCTGGCCGACGCCGGTCTCACGGTCCGCTCCACGACGGTGCGGGCACCGGACGAGGCCCAGGGCGAGCCGGTCCCCCAGGCGTCCGTCGTCGCCCGCAGGCCGCTGGAGCCGTGAGCCGGCCACCCCCGGAGAACCCGGCCCCGAAGGCCGCCCCGCTGCTCGCCCGGCCCCGGTCCGGCCCCCGCTCCGCCTACTCCAGACCGATCGCCCGGCAGTCCGCCTTGTACGGGGCCGTGCAGATGTCCTTCACCGTGTACACGCCGTCCGTGATCACCGTCTCCTTGATGTTGTCCTTGGTCAGGGCGACCACCGGGACGAGCATCGACGGGATGTTCCGCCGGGTCGGGCTGTCGACCGTCTCGCGGGTCAGCGCGGCGAACTCGATCGAGCGGTCCTGCACCTTGGCGACGGCGATCTTCGCCGCGTTCGTCGCCTCCAGCAGGAAGGACTTGTACACGGTCATGTACTGCTCGCCGGAGACGACCCGCTGCACGGCGTCGAGGTTGGCGTCCTGCCCGGTCACGGGCGGGATCTTCGTGGCCCCGGCCTCCTTCAGCGCCTCGATCACGGCGCCCGCCATACCGTCGTTGGCGGAGTAGACCGCCGCGATGTCGTTCAGTCCGACCGTCCTGATCGCCTTGCGCATGTTCGCCTTGGCGATGGCCGGCTTCCACTCCTTGGTGTCGTAGCGCTGCACGATCTGGACCTGGCCCTGGAGTTCGCCGAGGGCGCCGTCCTTGAAGCGGGCGGTGTTGGGGTCGGCGGGGTCGCCGTTCATCATGACGACCTTGCTCTTCTCGGCCTTGTCGCCGAGCTCGCCGACGATCGCGCGGCCCTGCACCTGGCCGACGAGTTCGTTGTCGTGGGAGACGTAGGCGTCGATCGGCCCCTCGGCCAGGCGGTCGTAGGCGATGACGGGGATGCCGGCCGCCTTGGCCTTGCGCACGTCCGGCGCGATGGCCTTGGAGTCGACCGCGTCGACCAGGATGACGTCGACCTTGTCGGCGACCAGCTGCCGGAACTGCCGGCTCTGTCTGGAGACGTCGGCCTCGGCGTTGGCGTAACGGACCGTGCCCCGGCCGTCGGTGAGGGATTCGACCTCCTGCTTGATCAGGGGGTGGTCGAACTTCTCGAAGCGCGCCGTGTCCTTGTCGGGCAGCAGCAGGCCCACCGTGATGTCGTCGCCCTTCGCGGCGGCGGCGTCCTCGCTCGCGTCGCCGCCGCAGGCGGTGAGGGGCGCGGCCGCCAGGGCGGCCGCCAGGGCCATGGCGACGGGTCGCACAGAGGTCCGGCGGGTGTTGCGGGATATCACTGATGGTGCCTTCCGTGGGGGCGTCGAGGCGCGGTGGCAGAAAGCCAACGGGGCGGCACGGTGCGTCGTCAACAACCACGTGTGAAGACCTCGCAAAAGTGCCATCTACGTGTACAGGCCCTCCACTTCGGCGGCGAAGTCGCGCAGGACGGCTTCCCGGCGGAGCTTCATGGAGGGGGTCAGATGGCCCGCCTCCTCGGTGAAGTCCACGGGCAGGACGGCGAACCGGCGAATCGACTCGGGGCGGGAGACCATCTTGTTGGCCTCGTCGACGGCGCGCTGCAGGACCGCGCGCAGGTCCTCGTCGTCGGCCAGGAGGGTGGGCGGTACGGGGTGCTTGCCGGTCATCCGGCGCCAGTGGGTGATCCCGTCCGGGTCGAGGGTGATGAGGGCGGTGACGTAGGGGCGGCCGTCGCCCAGGACGAGGCACTGGGAGATCAGCGGGTGGGAGCGCAGCCAGTTCTCCAGGGGCGCCGGGGCGACGGACTTGCCGCCCGCGGTGATCAGCAGTTCCTTCTTGCGGCCGGTGATCGTGAGGTAGCCCTCGTCGTCCAGGGCGCCGAGGTCGCCGGTGGCGAGCCAGCCGTCGGGGGCGGCGGGGACGACACCCCCGGCCCGGGGGTCCCAGTAGCCGCGCAGGACGTGGTCGCCGGCGACGAGGATCTCGCCGTCGGCGGCGATGCGCACGCGGGTGCCGGGCAGCGGCCACCCGACCGTGCCCAGACGGGGCTTGAGGGGCGGGGTCACGGTGGAGGCGCCCGTGGTCTCCGTCAGCCCGTAGCCCTCGAAGATCTCGATGCCGGCTCCGGCGTAGAAGGCGGCGAGGCGGCGGCCGAGGGGTGAGCCGCCGCAGATGGCGTAGCGGACCCGGCCGCCCATGGCGTTGCGGAGCCGGCGGAAGACCAGCGGGTCGTACAGGGCCCGGGCGGCCTTGAGGGCGCGGGTGGGGCCGGGGCCGGCGCCCGTCTGGCGGGCCTCGACGGCCTCGCCGTAGCGCTGCGCCACCGCCGCCGCGCGGTCGAAGGTCGCGGCCCGGCCGGCCGATTCGGCCTTGGCGCGGGCGGAGTTGAACACCTTCTCCAGCATGTAGGGGATGGCCAGCAGGCAGGTCGGCCGGAAGCTCTGCAGGTCCGGAAGCAGGTACTGGGCCTTGATGCTGGGTGCGTGGCCCAGCCGGACGCGGGCCCGGACACAGGCGATCGCCACCATGCGGCCGAAGACGTGCGACATGGGCAGGAACAGCAGGACCGATGCCTCCTCGCTGGTCCTGGCCCGGAAGACCGGGTAGAGCAACTCGATGGCGTTGTCGACCTGGGCGAAGAAGTTGCCGTGGGTGAGCGCGCAGCCCTTGGGCCGGCCGGTGGTACCCGAGGTGTAGACGAGGGTGGCCAGGGTGTCGGGGCCGAGCATGCCGCGGCGCACCTCGACCTCCTGGTCGGTCAGGCGTGCTCCGGCCTCGGCGAGCCGGTCCACGTGGCCCTTCTCGACGATCCACAGGTGCCTGAGGTCGGGCAGGCGTTCACGCTCGGGGCCGAGGGCGGCGGCCTGGGCGGCGGTCTCGGTGACCAGGGCGACCGCGCCCGAGTCCTGGAGGATCCAGCGGGCCTGGAACACCGATGAGGTGGGGTAGACGGGCACGGTGACCAGTCCGGCCGCCCAGGCGGCGAAGTCCAGGACGGTCCACTCGTAGATCGTGCGGGCCATCACGGCGATCCGGTCCCCCGGCGCGAGCCCTTCGGCGATCAGCCCCTTCGCCACGGCCATGACCTGGGCGGCGAACTCGCCGGCGGTGACGTCGCTCCACCGCCCCTCGGCGTCCTTGCGGCTGAGGGCGACCGCTCCCGGGTCGGTGCTCGCGTTGTCGAACGGCAGGTCGGCGAGCGACCCGTGCGTCCACGGCGGTGCGAGCGGCGGTACGGACGCCTCGCGCACCGCCCCGTCCAGCCGCCGCACCTCGGGTTCGACCAGCACCGGCCCGCCGTAGACGTCGTCGTGGGCGGAGGAGGAAGAGGCAGTGGACACGGGCGGCTCCTGGGGCGTGCAGCGGGCGACTGCTTGCTGCATGAGTTACGTGCCTCGCACGCCGAGGCGCTCAACCGGCGCGGCCCCCGAGGGGGTTGCTGACGCTGGGAACGGGATCGTACGGCGCTCACGTGGCGGGTCTGTGCGGGTTCGGAGATGGTCCGGAGCCGGGCCTGTGCATGCTCGGGGGTTACGTGAGGGTTGTTCAGGTCCGGTGCGGACGCGCGGTTCAGGCACGTTCCAGTACGGCCGTCACGCCCTGCCCTCCCGCCGCGCACACCGAGATCAGCCCCCGGGCGGGGGCGTCCCGTTCGGCCAGGAGTGCGGCGAGGGTGGCCACGATCCGGGCGCCGGTGGCGGCGAAGGGGTGCCCGGTGGCGAGGGAGGAGCCGGCGACGTTCAGGCGGGCGCGGTCCAGCGTGCCGAGGCCGTGCTTCTCCCAGGCGGCGAGGGTGGCCAGCACCTGGGAGGCGAACGCCTCGTGGATCTCGACGAGGTCGAAGTCGGCCAGGGCCAGCCCGGCGCGCTCCAGCATGCGCGGGACCGCGTGGGCGGGTGCCATGAGCAGTCCGTCCTCGCCGCCCGCCACGTCCCCGCCGGCGAAGTCGACGGCCGCCGTCTCGTACGCCGCCAGATAGGCGAGCGGCTCCAGGCCGCGCTCCCGTGCCCAGTCCTCGCTCGCCAGCAGCACGGTCGCGGCCCCGTCCGTCAGCGGTGTGGAGTTGCCGGCGGTCATGGTCGGTCCGGGGTGGTCGAGGCCGAACACCGGCTTGAGCGCGGCGAGTTTCTCCGCGGTCGAGTCGGGGCGCAGGTTCTGGTCGCGGTCGAGGCCGCGGAAGGGCACCACCAGGTCCTGGAAGAATCCGCGTTCGTACGCGGCTGCCAGCCGCTGGTGGCTGGCAGCGGCGAGTTCGTCCTGGGCCCGGCGGCCGATGCCCCAGGCGCGGGCGGTGACGGCGGCGTGCTCGCCCATGGACAGCCCGGTGCGCGGCTCGGCGTTGCGCGGGATGTCGGGGACGAGGTGCCCGGGGCGCACCTTCGCCAGGGCCTTCATCCGTCCGCCCCACGTCTTCGCCCGGCGGGCTTCCAGCAGGAAGCGGCGCAGGGAGTCGTTGACGCCGAGGGGGGCGTCGCTCGCGGTGTCGGCGCCGCCCGCGATCGCGGAGTCGGTCTGGCCCAGGGCGATCTTGTTGGCGGCGGCGATGACGGCCTGGAGTCCGGTGCCGCAGGCCTGCTGGATGTCGTAGGCGGGGGTGCGGGGGTCCAGGGCCGAGCCGAGGACGGTCTCGCGGGCGAGGTTGAAGTCGCGGCTGTGCTTGAGGACCGCCCCGGCGACGAACTCGCCGACGGAGCCGGGCTCCGTCAGGCCGTACCGCTGGACCAGGCCGTCCAGGGCGGCGGTGAGCATCTGCTGGTTGGAGGCGGTGGCGTAGGGGCCGTCGGAGCGGGCGAAGGGGATGCGGGCGCCGCCGATGATCGCCACGCGCCGTACCGAAGGGGCCAGTTGCCGGGGGCTCATGTCGACCTGCTCCTCGTCCGTGACGTAGCCTTACCTCCGGTAACCTTACTTCAGAGTAAGCCCGTCCGGGCGTTCAGAGCCGTCACTGGGATCCGGGAGTCGTCCATGGCCGACCGCTATCTGCGTTTCACCGGTACCGCGCCCGGCCGTTTCCTCACCCGCCGGCTCGGGCTGCCGCAGCCCGCGCCGCTGGCCCGCTGGTCCCCCGAACACCCGGTCCTGGAGGGCGGCCTGCGCCTGCTCACGGCCGGCCGGTCCACGCTGGACGCGGCCCCGGTCCTCGCCCGTGCGGGACTCGGCCCGGCCGGCCCGGACCGGGCGGCCGCCGTCGTGCTGGACGCGACCGGGGTGCGGGACGTCGACCAGCTGGCGGAGGTGCACGCGGCGCTGCGTCCGGCCCTGCGGTCGGTCGTCCCGAGCGGCCGCGTGGTGGTGCTCGGCGCGCCGCTCGATGCCGCCGACCACCACCAGGCCGCCGCCCAGCAGGCCCTGGAGGGCTTCACCCGCTCCCTCGGCAAGGAGATCGGCCGGGGCAGGACGGTCAACCTGGTCAGGCTGACCGACGCCCCGGCCGCCGAGTCCACGCTGAGGTTCCTGCTGTCGCCGAAGTCGGCCTACGTGAGCGGGCAGGTGATCGAGATCGGCGCGCCGCAGGAGGCACCCGCCGCCCTCGACCGGGACCGTCCCCTGGCGGGCCGTACCGCCCTGGTCACCGGCGCGGCCCGCGGCATCGGCGAGGCCGTCGCCGAGACGCTCGCGCGGGACGGCGCCCACGTCGTCGTGCTCGACGTGCCGCAGGCCGGGCAGGACGCCCGGCGCGTGGCCGGCCGGCTCGGCGGCACCGCGCTCCCCCTCGACATCACGGCCGCCGACGCGGGCGCCCGGATCGCCGAGGCCCTCCCGGACGGCCTGGACGTGCTCATTCACAACGCGGGCATCACCCGGGACCGGCGGCTGGTGAACATGCCCGCCGAGCGCTGGAGTTCCGTGCTGGAGGTGAACCTGGCGAGCGTGCTGCGCACCACGGACGCCCTGCTGGAGGCCGGAGCGCTGCGGCGCGGCGGATCGGTCG
This sequence comes from Streptomyces sp. AHA2, assembly GCF_036857595.1. NCBI lineage: Bacteria > Bacillati > Actinomycetota > Actinomycetes > Kitasatosporales > Streptomycetaceae > Streptomyces > Streptomyces sp. AHA2. Next base: position 65,908 of record NZ_JAUQWJ010000018.1, on the reverse strand, counting down.
TCGCGACGGCGTCGATCGCGGGCCTGGCGGGCAACGCGGGCCAGACCAACTACGGCGCCAGCAAGGCCGGTGTGGTCGGCCTGGTCCGTTCGCTGGCCCCGCGGGCGCTCGCCGAGCACGGCGTGACGGTCAACGCGGTCGCGCCCGGCTTCATCGAGACGAGGATGACGGCCGCGATCCCCCTGTTCATCAGGGAGGCGGGCCGGCGGATGAACTCCCTCGCCCAGGGCGGCCTGCCGGCCGACGTCGCCGAGGCCACGGCCTGGCTGGCACACCCGGCGTCGGGCGCGGTCAACGGCCAGGTCGTCCGCGTCTGCGGCCAGAGCCTGCTGGGGGCGTGATGACCGGCACCACCGACCTCGTCCTGCCCGCGCCCCCGCCCCTCGCCCCGCTCCTGGTGCGCGGCGCCCTGCTCTCCCCCTTCAAACGGCCCTCGCCGGACGCCCCGTTCCCACGCACCCGGCTGGTCCTGCCCCACCTGCGGGTGGACCTCGCGCGCCTGGCGGCGTACGAGCGGGTGTGCGGGTTCCCGACCGGGGACGACGCGCTTCCGGTGACCTACCCGCACGTCCTCGGATTCCCGCTGGCCATGCGGCTGATGAGCGGGCGGGACTTCCCGCTGCCGCTGCCGGGCCTGGTGCACACGTCGATCGGCGTCTCGCGGCACGGTTCCCTGCCCGCCACCGGGCGCTACGAACTCTCCGTTCACGTCGAGGCGTTGTCCCCGCACCGGCGCGGCACCGAGGCCGTCGTCGTCACCGGGATGCGTCACGGCGGGGAGTTGGTGTGGGAGTCCCGGAGCACCTACCTGGCCCGCCACCCGGTGGCGCGGACGCCCGGGCCCGCGCGGGAGGAGGAGCGCGAGCCGCTGCCCACCGTGGCGGAGTGGCGCCTCGCCGGGGACGTGGGGCGCCGCTACGGGGCCGCCTCGGGCGATCGCAACCCCATCCACCTCCACCCGCTCACCGCGCGGCTGTTCGGCTTCCCGCGGGCGATCGCGCACGGCATGTGGACGGTGGCCCGCTGCCTGGCCGCCCACGGTACGCCCGACCGCTGCTCGGTACGGGCTGAGTTCCGGGCGCCGGTGCTGCTCCCGGGGACGGTGACGTACGCGGCGAAGGGCGGCCGGTTCGAGCTGCGCGATGCGCGGGAGCGGCTGCACCTGACGGGGGACGTCTACCCGGCGTGAGATTCCGGCTGCTCCTGGGGCGGTGACCAGGGGCGGCCCGCCATGAGGTCGCCGAGCCCGGCCCAGGCGAAGTTCATCAGGGTCGCCGCGGCCTGGCGGGCGGTGACGCCCGGGGTGGCGTTGGCCCAGGCAGCGAGCGACTCGGCGGCGCCGACCAGGGCCTCGGCGAGCCCGGCGACCTCACGCTCGGGCAGGTCGGGGTCGCGGTGCGCCTCACGGGCCGCGGCGAGGATCAGCTGCGTCACGAAGGCGACGATCTCGGCGCGCATCGCGCTGACCTCGGCGGCGAACGGCTCGCCGTGCGTGCGGGCCTGGAGGTGCAGCACCGACCAGGCATCGGGGTGCTCGGCGGTGTGCGCGAAGAACGCGCCGAGGCCTTCCCACAGCTGCCGGTCGGCGGGCAGTTCCGGGCGGACCCCGGCCCGCACCGCCTCCACCAGGGCCTTGGCCTCACGGCGGATGCAGGCGGTGAAGAGGTCTTCCTTGGAGTTGAGGTACAGGTAGACCAAGGGCTTGGAGACACCGGCGACTTCGGCCACCTCGTCCATGGACGCGGTCATGTACCCCCGCCGGCCGAAGATCTGCACGGCGGCGTCCAGCATCTGCTGCTCACGGACCGCACGCGGCATCCGCTTGGTCTTCACGGCACCCATGGGGCACAAGCGTACGGGCCCCCGGGCGGGCCCAGGCCGGTTCTCCGGCCGGGGTCCGCCCGGGGGCCCTCCACGCGTCACCTCACCCGAGGTGTCAGGCGGCGGCGGGGACGCGCTCCGTGCTGTCGCGCGGCTCGTCGACCGGCTCCTCGTCTAGCGAGGAGCCGTCGGCCGTGGCGTAGGCGTCACGGTCGAGCAGGTTCTCCCGGGCGGACACCAGCACCGGGATCAGCGCCTGGCCGGCGACGTTGGTCGCGGTGCGCATCATGTCGAGGATCGGGTCGATCGCGAGCAGCAGGCCCACGCCCTCCATCGGCAGGCCGAGGGTGGACAGGGTCAGGGTCAGCATGACCGTCGCACCGGTGAGACCGGCCGTGGCGGCCGAGCCGACCACCGAGACGAACGCGATCAGCAGGTAGTCGCCGACGCCCAGCTGGATGTCGAAGATCTGGGCGACGAAGATCGCGGCGATGGCCGGGTAGATCGCGGCGCAGCCGTCCATCTTGGTCGTGGCGCCGAACGGCACCGCGAAGGAGGCGTACTCCTTCGGCACGCCGAGGCGCTCGGTGACCTTCTGCGTCAGCGGCATGGTGCCGACCGAGGAGCGGGAGACGAAGGCCAGCTGGATGGCGGGCCAGGCGCCCTTGAAGAACTGCACCGGGTTGGCCTTGGCGACCGTGGCCAGCAGCAGCGGGTACACGCCGAACATCACCAGGAGGCAGCCGATGTAGATGTCGGCGGTGAAGGTGGCGTACTTGCCGATCAGGTCCCAGCCGTAGGTGGCGATGGCGAAGCCGATGAGGCCGATCGTGCCGATCGGGGCTAGCCGGATGACCCACCACAGGGCCTTCTGCAGCAGGCTGAGGACGGACTCGCTCAGGGCGAGGATCGGCTGGGCCTTCTCGCCGAGCTGGAGGGCGGCGATACCGGCGACGGCGGCCATGAAGACGATCTGCAGCACGTTCAGCTCGGTGAACGGCGTGATCACGTCGGTGGGGATGATGCCGGTCAGGAAGTCGATCCACGAGCCGGTGTGCTCGGGCTTCGCGCCGTCCTTCGGCGTGAGCCCGGTGCCCGAGCCCGGGTTGGTGACCAGGCCGATGACCAGGCCGATGCTGACCGCGATCAGCGAGGTGATCATGAACCACAGGAGGGTGCGCGAGGCCAGGCGGGCCGCGTTGTTCACCTTCCGCAGGTTGGTGATCGACACCAGGATCGCGAAGAAGACGAGGGGGGCGACGGCCAGCTTCAGCAGGCCGATGAAGATGTCGCCGACCTTCTCCAGGGTCGTGACCAGCCAGGACAGGTCCTGACTGCGGGCGAGCCAGCCGAGCAGCACACCCAGGACGAGACCGGCGAGTATCTGGGCCCAGAAGGGCACCTTGAAGGACTTCGTGTGTGAGGACACGGACTGACTCCGTTGGGGGGACGCGTAGGGGGGAGCTGACGTGGGGACGACGGGGTGTTGCGTTACGTCAGGGACGACAGAAAGCGGACGCGCACCGACAGAGATCCACGTGCAGCCGCGCCACGAGCGGAACGCTCGGGGGTGAAGAGGGCACGACTGCTGACGTCATACAGCGACCTTAACACCGGAGCTTTGAGGACCCCAAAGCCTGGCTTTGAGAGGTGACGGGACACACATACCCATACAAGGCAAAGCGCCCCGTTTCCGTACGGGGACGGGAACGGGGCGCTGCACGCCGAGGGAGAGGGAGCCTTAGGTGGCCTGCCCCTGGGCCCGTGCGGTGTCGTCGGCGACGTCCTCCTGGCTGCGGTTGGCGTCCAGGTTGGCCTTCATCCGGTCCACCCGCTGCGCGACCTGGACGGACGCCCGGTCACGCTCCTTGCGCAGCACGACGAAGCTGATCGGCGCGGAGATCAGCAGGGCGAGCAGGACGATCCACAGGCCGTTGCTGTCGCCGAGGCCGCGCGGGGCGAGGCCCGAGTAGACGGCGCCCCAGACGACCACCAGGCAGCCCACGAAGACACCGAGGCGCATCAGCGTGTAGCGGAGCATCTCAATCCACTCTTCCGATTCGAACGGCCAGAACGCACCCAAACGGGCACCGTCCAGTGAAGCACGCCCGGCGCCCGGTCCGGGCACGGGGGTCAGCCCAGCGGCAGCAGCATCACGACGTCGTCCCGGTCGTCCCCGGGCGCCACCCGGATCGCCCCGGGGATACGGCCGACCTCCTTGTACCCGCAGGCGGCGTAGAAGCGCTCCAGCCCCAGCCCGCCCCGGCAGGTCAGCCGGATCGCCTCGATCCCGTCGATCCCCCGGGCCGCGTCCGCGGCGGCGGCGAGCAGGTCGCGGCCGTACCCCTTGCCCTGGTGACGCGGGTGCACCATCACCGTGTACAGCCACAGCCAGTGGGTCATCAGGTGGTGGGTGTTGAGGGTCAGGAAGGCGGTCGCCGCGACCCGCCCCTCCTCGTCGTGCCCGACGAGCAGCGTGACCTGCCCCTCCGCCATCGACGCGAAGTGCCTGACCAGCGCGGGCCGGATCTCCTCCCGCGTCACCGGCGGCACGTACCCGACCGCTCCCCCGGCGTTCGAGACGTCGGCCCACAGGTCGAGGATGCCGTCCCGCAGCTCCGGGGTGACGGCGGGATCGAGGGTGAAGGTAAGGGGCATGCCGGGATTCTAGCTATTACGACAGGGCTCGGGCCGCCACTTTCAGGTCCGACACCAGCCCCTGGTAGGCCGCCTCCCGGTCGTCCGACCGCAGCACCGCCGAGGGGTGCACGGTGGGCACCAGCCGCTCGGGCCGGCCGTGGATCTCCGCCTCCAGCACGGTCCCGCGCACCTGCGTGACCCGGAAGGAGGACCCGAGCAGCGCCTTCCCGGCGGTGGCCCCCAGCACGACGATCAGCTCCGGCTCCACGACCGCCAGCTCGGCGGCCAGCCACGGCCCGCACGCGGTCATCTCCCGCAGGGTCGGCGCCTTGTGGATGCGCCGCTTGCGCGGCTCGGCCTGTGTGAACTTGAAGTGCTTGACGGCGTTGGTGACGTACGCCTCGCCCGGGTCGATGCCGGCCTCGGCCAGCGCCCGGTCGAGCAGCTTCCCGGCCGGCCCGACGAACGGCTTCCCCTGCCGGTCCTCCTGGTCCCCGGGCTGCTCCCCGACGAGCATGACCCGGGCGTCCCTGTCCCCGGCCCCGAACACGGTCCGGGTGGCGTCCCGGTGCAGCGGACACCCCCGGCACCCGGCAGCGGCCCTCCGCAGAGCGGGAAGGCCGCCGCGTTCGGGAACGAACGGCTCAGCGGTATACGCGTCTTCCGGCGCCCCGGTGGCAACCATGCCCTCCGGGTACCCACCTCGGGGGCGCGGGGAACTGCGCGAGCGACCCCCACACGCGGAATGCCGCACTCACACCCGCATGGCCTGCGGCGCATCGCGAAGCGAGGGGTCGGGCCCGTCGTACTCCCGGATGATCTCGTACCGCGTGTTCCGCTCCACCGGCCGGAACCCGGCGTCACGGATCAGGTCCAGCAGATCCTCACGCGTCAGCTTGTTCGGCGTCCCGTAGTTGTCCGCGTCGTGCGTGATCTTGTACTCGACGACCGACCCGTCCATGTCGTCCGCGCCGTGCTGCAGCGCGAGCTGCGCCGTCTGCACCCCGTGCATGACCCAGAAGACCTTGACGTGCGGCACGTTGTCGAACAGCAGCCGCGACACGGCGAAGGTCTTCAGCGCCTCCGCCCCCGTCGCCATCTGCGTGCGGGCCTGGAGGCGGTTGCGCACCTTGCCGTCCTGCATGTCGACGAAGTCGTGCTGGTACCGCAGCGGGATGAAGACCTGGAAACCCCCGGTCTCGTCCTGCAGCTCGCGCAGCCGCAGCACGTGGTCCACCCGGTGCCGGGGCTCCTCGATGTGCCCGTACAGCATCGTGCAGGGGGTCTTCAGGCCCTTCTCGTGCGCGAGCCGGTGGATGCGGGACCAGTCCTCCCAGTGGGTGCGGTGGTCGACGATGTGCTGCCGGACCTCCCAGTCGAAGATCTCCGCGCCGCCGCCGGTCAGCGACTCCAGACCCGCGTCGATCAGCTCGTCCAGGATCTCGGACGCGCTCATTCCCGAGATCGTCTCGAAGTGGTGGATCTCCGTCGCCGTGAAGGCCTTCAGGGAGACGTCCGGCAGCGCCGCCTTCAGCTCCCGCAGGGAGCGCGGGTAGTAGCGCCACGGCAGGTTCGGGTGCAGCCCGTTGACGATGTGCAGCTCGGTGAGGTTCTCCGACTCCATCGCCTTCGCGAGCTTGACGGCCTCCTCGATGCGCATCGTGTACGCGTCCTTCTCCCCCGGCTTGCGCTGGAAGGAGCAGTACGCGCAGGAGGCCGTGCACACGTTCGTCATGTTGAGGTGACGGTTGACGTTGAAGTGCACGACGTCGCCGTTCTTGCGGGTGCGCACCTCGTGCGCCAGGCCGCCGAGCCAGGCCAGGTCGTCCGACTCGTACAGCGCGATGCCGTCCTCACGGGTCAGGCGCTCACCGGCCCTGACCTTCTCCTCCAGCTCGCGCTTGAGCCCGAGATCCATGCCCACACCTTTCTACGACGACGACCCAACGTTACGCCCCCGCCTTTCGGGCCGGAGGCGCCCCCGAACGGCCCCGCGGCCCTACACCTCGTCCGGCAGTTCCCCGACCCGGTTCTCCCACTTCGTGGAGAGCACGATCGTCGTGCGGGTCCGGGAGACGCCCTCGATCCCGCTGAGCCGCCGGATGATCCTCTCCAGCCCGTCCACGTCCGCCGCCCGCACCTTGAGCATGTACGAGTCGTCGCCCGCGATGAACCAGCAGTCCTCGATCTCCGAGAGGTCCTTCAGCCGCTGCGCCACGTCCTCGTGGTCGGTGGCGTCGGAGAGCGAGATGCCGATGAGGGCGGTGACGCCGAGGCCGAGCGAGGCGGCGTCGACGGTGGCCCGGTAGCCGGTGATGACCCCGGCCGCCTCCAGCCGGTTGATGCGGTCGGTGACGCTGGGTCCCGACAGCCCGACGAGGCGTCCCAGCTCCGCGTAGGAGGCCCGGCCGTTCTCCCTCAGGGCCTGGATGAGCTGCCTGTCCACCGCGTCCATTGCGATCGAAGCCTTCCGCTGAAGTTGTGGTTGTGTCCGAGGGGTTCGGAGTTCGGTCGTGCTCAGTCGGCGCGCTGCGCCCCGCCGCCGAGCTCACCTTGCCAACGGCGATACAGCCCGTGCGGCACGCCCGCCGCGTCGAGTACGCGTCCGGCGACGAAGTCCACCAGGTCCTGGATGTGCGTCGCCCCCGCGTAGAAGGCGGGTGAGGCCGGTACGACGATCGCGCCCGCGTCGTCCAGCGTGACCAGGTGCCGCAGGGTCTGGCCGTTCAGCGGGGTCTCCCGCACGGCCACGATCAGCTTGCGTCCCTCCTTCAGGGTGACGCTCGCCGCCCGCTGCAGCAGGTCCTTCGACAGCCCGAGCGCGACCCCCGCCACACTCGCCGTCGAGGCGGGCACGATGAGCATGCCCTTGGTGGGGTACGACCCCGAGGAGGGACCGGCGGCCAGGTCGCCGGCGCTCCAGTGCCGTACGGCGTCGAGGTCGACGGAGAAGGTGCCCGGCTTGCCGTCGGCGCCCCGGGAGAGCCATGCACGCAGGTCGGACTGCCAGTGTGCGTCCCGGAAGGAGATCCCGGTCTCGTCCAGCAGGGTGAGCCGGGAGGCCCGGGAGACCACGAGGTCGACGCTCTCGCCCGCGGCGATCAGGGCCCGCAGCACGGCGGCGGCATACGGAGTGCCCGAGGCGCCGGACACCCCTACGATCCAAGGCGTACGCGGCATCTCGCCTGGCTTGACTGGGTTCACGACACCGAGCCTATCCGGCGTCGGCAGGTGGGAACCGGCCCAGGGGGGCGGGCCGTTGCACGGAGGGGACGAGCGAGCACTGGGGGTCGCCATGTCGGATGCCGGAGCCGGGTGGTCCAGGGGCGACCGCGCGCTGGCCGCGGGCAGGCTGATGGCGGCCTGGATCGCGCTGTTGTGGCTGCTGGAAGCGGTGGACGCGGTGACGGGTCACTCGCTGGACCGCTTCGGGATCACCCCGCGCGAGCCGTCGGAGCTGGTCGACGTCGTCCCGTCGGCGTTCGTCCACTTCGGCTTCGCGCATCTGCTGGCGAACACCCTGCCGCTGCTGGTGCTGGGCTTCCTGGCCGCGCTCTCGGGGATCCGCCGCTTCCTGCTGGTCTGCGCGCTGGTCGTGGTCGCCGACGGCCTGGGCGTGTGGCTGATATCCCCGGACCACACCAACACGGCGGGCGCCTCCGGCCTGGTCTTCGGCCTGTTCGGCTTCCTGCTGGTCAGCGGCTTCGTGGAGCGCCGCCCGCTGGGCATCGTCGCCGGCGTGCTGATCGCCGCGATCTGGGGCGGCTCGATCCTCGCGGGCCTGGCCCCGACGCAGACGGGCGTCAGTTGGCAGGGCCATCTGCTGGGCCTGCTGGCGGGCGTGGCGGCGGCGTTCGTCCTGCGCCGCCGCCCCGCGCCGCCCGCGCTCACACGGTGAGGCCGCGCACCAGCAGGTCGAGCAGCGCGCACACGAACAGGGCGATGCCGATGAAGCCGTTGACGCTGAAGAACGCCCGGTTCAGGCGGGACAGGTCGTGCGGGCGGACGATGGAGTGCTCGTAGACGAAGGCTCCGGCGACGATCAGCAGCCCCAGCCAGAAGAAGGCGCCCGCGCCGGTGGCCAGGCCGTACCAGACGAACAGGGCCGTCGTCACGGCGTGGCAGACCCGGGCGCCCCGGATCGCCGCCGGGATGCCGAAGCGCGCCGGGACGGACCTGACGCCGATCTCGCGGTCGGTCTCCACGTCCTGGCAGGCGTAGATCAGGTCGAAGCCGCCGATCCAGATGCCGACGGCGAGACCGAGGATCACCGCGTCCCAGGACCAGGAGCCCGAGATCGCCAGCCAGCCGCCGATCGGGCCCATCGCCTGGGCGAGACCGAGGATGGCCTGCGGGAAGTTCGTGAACCGCTTGCCGTAGGGGTAGACCACCATCGGGATCACGGCGACGGGGGCCAGGGCCAGGCAGAGCGGGTTCAGCAGGGCCGCCGCGCCCAGGAAGACGGCCAGGGCGATCAGCGCTCCCGTCCAGGCGTGCTTGACCGACATCGCGCCGGTCACCAGCTCGCGCTGCGCGGTGCGCGGGTTCCGCGCGTCGATCTCCCGGTCGATGATCCGGTTGACGGCCATCGCGAAGGTCCGCAGCCCCACCATGCAGACGGTGACGAGCAGCAGCCTGACCCAGTGGATGTTCTCGTCCCACTCGTACATCGCCGTGAGGGCGGCGATGTAGGCGAAGGGCAGCGCGAAGACCGAGTGCTCGATCATCACCAGCCGCAGGAAGGCCTTCGTGCGTCCCGGCTGCGGGATCGCGGCGGAAGCGGAGGTCACAGCCCGTACTCCTTCCAGCGGCGGTCCACCTTCGCCGCCGTCTCCGGGTCCGACTCGACCATGTCGGGCCAGCCGCCGTCGCGCGTGTAACCCTCCTCGGGCCACTTCTTCGTCGCGTCGATCCCGGCCTTGCCGCCCCAGAACTGCTGGTAGGAGGCGTGGTCCAGGTGGTCGACGGGGCCTTCGACGATGCTCAGGTCACGGGCGTAGTCCGTGTTGCCGAGCGCCCGCCAGGCCACCTCGTGCAGGTCGTGCACGTCGCAGTCGGAGTCGACGACCACGATCAGCTTGGTCAGCGACATCATGTGTGCGCCCCAGATGGCGTGCATCACCTTCTGCGCGTGCTTGGGGTACTTCTTGTCGATCGAGACGATCGCGCAGTTGTGGAAGCCGCCCGCCTCCGGCAGGTGGTAGTCCACGATGTCCGGCACGATGATCTTCAGCAGCGGCAGGAAGAAGCGTTCCGTCGCGCGGCCCAGCGGCCCGTCCTCCGTCGGCGGCCGGCCGACGACGATCGACTGGAGCAGCGGCCGCTTGCGCATCGTCACGCAGTCGATCTTCAGCGCCGGGAAGGGCTCCTGCGGCGTGTAGAAGCCCGTGTGGTCGCCGAAGGGCCCCTCGGGCAGCATCTCGCCCGGCTCCAGCCAGCCCTCGATCACGACCTCGGCCTGGGCGGGCACCTGCAGGGGAACGGTCTTGCAGTCGACCATCTCGATCCGCTTGCCCGCGAGGAACCCGGCGAACATGTACTCGTCGATGTCCCCGGGCAGCGGCGCGGTCGAGGCGTACGTCACGGCGGGCGGACAGCCGAAGGCGATGGCGACCGGCAGCCGCTCACCGCGCCGGGCCGCCACCTGGTAGTGGTTGCGGCTGTCCTTGTGGATCTGCCAGTGCATGCCGATCGTGCGCCTGTCGTGCCGCTGGAGCCGGTACAGGCCCAGGTTGCGCACGCCCGTCTCGGGGTCCTTGGTGTGGGTGAGCCCCAGGTTGAAGAAGGACCCGCCGTCCTTGGGCCAGGTGAACAGGGCCGGGAGCTGGTTCAGGTCCACGTCGTCCCCGGTCAGGACGACCTCCTGCACGGGGCCGTCCTTCACCTTCCTCGGCGGCACGTGCGTCATCGCGCCGAGCTTGCCGAAGGCCTCGCGCACACCGACGAACCCGTGCGGCAGCTCGGGCTTCAGCAGCCCGCCGATCCGCTCGGAGATCTCCGCGTACGACTTCAGGCCCAGGGCCTTCAGCAGCCGGCGGTCCGTGCCGAACACGTTCATCGCGAGCGGCATGCGCGACCCGCGCACGTTCTCGAAGAGCAGCGCCGGGCCGCCGGACTTCTGCACCCGGTCGACGATCTCCCCGACTTCCAGGTACGGGTCCACCTCGGCCTTGATGCGCTTGAGGTCGCCCTCGCGCTCCAGCGCCCTGAGCAGGGAGCGAAGATCGTCGTAAGCCATGGGGTCCAGTATCCCCGAGCGGCTACGCTGGCCTGGAACCACCCACCGCTTTGCTGAGAGGCCGCGCATGCTCCGGGTACTGATGTTCCTCGTGCCGCTGGCGCTGAGCGTGTACGCGTTCATCGACTGCATCAGCACCAAGGACGACGACATCCGCCACATGCCCAAGCCGCTGTGGGCGATCCTGGTGCTCCTCTTCCCGCTGGTCGGCTCGATCTCCTGGCTGATCGCCGGCAAGAGGCGCAGCCCGGCCGCCGACGGCTGGTCCGGCGCCCGCGCGGGCCGCTCCCGCCAATGGGTCGCCCCCGACGACAATCCCGACTTCCTGAAGTCCCTCGACGAGGACAAGAAGAAGGACGAGGACCCGCGGCGCCCGGACGAGTCCTGACCCGTCCCGACCCCCGCCCGGGGTGGTGAAACCACTTGCCCTCGGGACACGCATCGTCGTCAATGGTGTCCACGCAGTCACGGCTGCCACACCGCACACGCCGGCGCTCAGGGGGATCACATGGAGACACAGCAGCCACCGGGCCAGTACGACGTGCCACCCCCGCCCGCGATGCCGCCCCGGTCCGTCACCGATGTCGAACTACGGGTCGCCAAGGGGCTGTTATGGGTCGGCGCCGCGGCCTACCCGCTGCGCAACATCGCCCGGGTGTACACGTTCACCCTGCACCCCAAGCGCAAGGAGGCGGTCGTCCGCTTCCTCGCCCGCACCGGCATCACCCTGGCCGCGGCGGTGGGCCTGTCGATCGTCGCCGGCCTGACCGTCCTCGCCGACGAGTCCACGGCGAGCGGTCTCCTCACCTTCGTGTGGCTCGTGGCGGGCGCGGCGCTGATCTACTTCTTCGTCGACATGCTCTCGGTGCTCACGGCCCAGTCCCACTACGTCCTCGCGGTGGAGACGGCCGGCCCGTCCACGGCGATGGTCACCAGTCACAACCCCCAGCACCTGGACCAGCTCGTGGGCTACGTGGCCGGCGCCCTCGAGAACCCGGACACGGAGTTCCGGGTGACCGTGGAGCGGCTGACGATCAGCTCGCCCACGAACTACCACTTCGGGGACAACGTCAACATGTACGGCGGCAGCGGGAACGTGGGGATCGCGGCATGAGCGGAAACAACTACTACTACGGCGACAACGTCTCGATGCACGGCGGCAGCGGCAACACGGGCATCGTGAAGAACGGGACGGGTACCGGCACCGACCCCGCCCTGCGGCTGGCCCTGGCCGAACTCCTCCAGGGCGTGCGCGAGTTGCGGGAGCAGCTGCCGCAGCCCAGCGTGCAGCTCATCGACGAGTCCCTGCCGGTGCTGGCCGCGGACGCGGCGCCGCCGGCCGAGCGGCACCGCGCGCTGATGGCCGTCGCGGCGATCGCCGCGGCCGTCGGGGCGGTGGGGCAGCCGGTGGCGGAGGCCGCGAACCGGATCCTGCAGATGCTGGGCGGGCAGTAGGTCAGCGCACGGAACCGACGAACGCGGACCAGGCGGACCGGCCGACGACCAGGACCGGCCCGTCAGGGTCCTTGCTGTCGCGGACGGGCACGGTGTCGGGGAAACCGGGGGCTATTTCTATGCAGTCCCCGCCGTTGGCGCCGCTGTGGCTGCTCTTGATCCAGGTCGCCGCGCGCAGCTGATGGCTGGTCATGGGCCTCGTACCCTTCCCTCACGTCGCTGATCAGAGCAGCGGACTGAGGTGCTGACAGGGCGTCCGCTCTGAGCACATCATAAGAGCGCATGTGCTGCGCGAAGACGGCCGGATCATCACTGAAGTGGCCCCGGTCGAGCGATTCCGAGTAGACCCAGCGTTCGCCGCCCGGAAGCTCGATCAACGACAGAGAGGTGTCGGGGCGGTCGATCTCCGGGCGGTCCAACGGTGCGATCTGTACGCGGATGTTGGGCAGCCGCCCCACGGCCAGCAGGTGCTCGCACTGGTCCCTCATGACCTCCGGCCCCCCGACCATGTGCCGCAGGCAGCTTTCGTCGAGCACCACGAGGTAGAACGGGCCGCCCTCGACGACGAAGCGTTGCTGGCGACTCAGTCGAGCCCGGACCCGTTCCGCTACGTCCTGGGAGTCCGGGAGGCGGCGACCAAACAGCGCGGTCGCGTATCCGGGTGTCTGCAACAGCCCCGGGATCACCTGCGTCTGGTAGGCGCGGACGGCCACCGCCTCCGCGTCCATGCGCGCCCTGCGCTCGAACCAATCCGGATGCTCCACCTGCGGGTACCAGTCGATCCGGCCCCACAGCCGGAGCAACACCCCACCCGTGCCGAGCAGTTCGTCGCAGGTCTTGGCGAACGTGTCCTGCGGAACCCTCGTGCCCGCCTCCACCCGCGCCACGTGCGAACGGTCGCACGGAATCTGGCGCGCCAAGCCCTCCTGCGTGAGCAGCGCCGCCTCGCGGAAGTGCCGCAGCACCTCGCCGAACACGGCCGCCGTGCTCGCCCCCGACTCCGTCCCGCCGCTGCGTCGACCCACGGCTTCCCCCCTCCGTGACAGTGCACCGGTGTCACACGCAAAGCATTGATCCGGACCGTTCCCCTGCGCAACGCTCGGTACACCCAGAGTGACGGAGGTGCACGGAATGGAACCGGGAACGCTCGTCTACGACCCGCAGACGAACAAGGTCGGCGCGTACCAGGACAGGACCGGCCCGTATGTGATGCTGCGCCCGGTCGGCGGCGGCCGGGAGTGGCAGGCGGATCCGGGGAGGATCAGGCCGGCGACGTCGGACGAGCGGCTGAGCGCGGGGGTGCGGGCGGTCAACGACCGGTCCAGGGAGGGGCTGCCGGCCGACCCGGCACGGCCTCCGCTGCCGGTGCGGGGGTGCGCGGTGTGCGAGGAGCTGGACCTGCGCCGGGGCCGGGCGCGGGCCGCGTTCGACGGCAGCGCGGTGACGGACGCCGACGTGCTGCTGCGCCGGCACCAGCGCGAGGAGCACGGCGGGGAGGCGGTGCCCGGCCGGCGGGTCTTCCGGTACGTGCCATACACGATCGTGCAGGACCCGTCCGCCCTGCCCGAGTACGAGGCGCGCTGCGTCTCGGGCGAGGAGGCGGACTGCGGGGCCGGTTCCGGGGTGCGCTCGGCGCCGGCCGAGGTCGAGGAGTGGCAGCGCAGGCACACCCAGGAGACCCGCCACCTGCGTTACCGCCGCTGCTTCGCCGACTACGCGGTGCTGGAGCGGAAGGGCTGACGCCCCGGGGATGAGACTGCCGTCAGGGCCCGTCGAGCAACTTCCTCAGTTCGGGCGGCAGTTTCTGGTCGGAGTCGGCGACGACGAGGCGGTACGTACCGGCGTCCTCGGCCACCGCGACGGCGACGGCCGGGTCCACGCCCCGCACGGTGAACGCCGTCACGGAGGCCGGGCCCTGCCCGTCGCCGCCGTCGTTCGGGGTGTCGTCACACGCCGGGAGGGTGGCGGTGCCGAGCGGCTCCCCCACGGGCACCTCGGTCTCCTCGCCGCCGAGATAGCTGCGGCCGCCGTACTCGACGACGTACGCGCAGGACGCCTCGGGCTGCGCACCGCCCGCCGGGGACGGCGACGGGGCGCAGCCGGCGACCAGGGGGGCGGCGGCTACCGCGAGCACCGCCCCCGGCAGGATCGGCCTCTTCACCGGTTTCATCGTCGCGCCTCCTCCTGGAGCCGGGGCTCCTGTCGCTTCGGACACATGACGAAGACGCGTGGGGGCGGTGGGACGTTCGGCTTCCGCGGGGGGTTGCGATCGCCAAGCGGGGCCGGGGCGTCCGCCGGTCGCGCGGGCCGCGGGCCCGGCGCCGCACACCGGTCCGCTGATCGGAGGAATCGGCCGATACGTCAACGTCGCACCCCGCTCGGAGCCCGTATCGCCGTTCGAGGTGCCATCCGTTCCATGGAAAAGCGGCGACACCCGGTGTGAGCGGTGGCTTCGTCGGCATTCCCTTGGTCGGGTCTGTCCCAACTGCGAACGGAGACGCCCCGTGCGAATGACTGACATCCAGCGTTGCGACGTCCGGCCCGGACGGCTCGTCGAATGGACGCTCAGTCCGGCGACCGTCGCGACGGCCAAGGCCCTCCCGGACGATTCCAGGCCGCCCGCCTACATCCAGGAGTCCCACCTGCGCACGGCACGCACCGTGCGCGACGACGGCCTGTTCGTGCCGACCTGGATCGGCGCGGCCTTCGACCTGCCGGGCCGGGCCGACCTGGACGCGCTCGGCGAGGCGCTGCGCGACTGGACGCTGCGGCACGAGACGCTGCGCAGCGGCTTCCGCTGGGCCGGCGGCCCCGGGGACTCGCTGCGCCGCTTCACCCTCGACGCCGACGCCGTGGCGCTGCACCGCGAGGACGCCGGGGAGTTCACCGACCCGGTGGAGCTGGCCCAGCACCTGCAGGACCGCTTCGACACCACGGCGGACGCGCTGCGCTGGCCCAACCTGATCTACACGGCCGTCGTCCGGGACGACTCCACGAGCGTCTACATGGCCTTCGACCACAGCAACGTCGACGCGTTCTCGATCTACCGCATCCCCGCCGAGGTGCACGAGCTGTACGCCGCCCACCTCGCCGGGCACGCCCCGCAGCAGCCGCCCGTGAGCAGCTACGTCGACTTCTGCGAGGCCGAGCGGGCGAACGCCGACAGCATCGACGCGGACCACGAGATCGTCGCCCGCTGGCGGGAGTTCATCCACCGCTGCGACGGGCGGCTGCCGAGCTTCCCGGTGGACCTCGGGCTGGAGCCGGGCGGCGGGCTGCCCGCCCAGAAGCTGATGCGCGAGATGCTCGTCGACGCGGAGACGGCCGCCGCGTTCGAGGCGTACTGCCGTCCCTACGGCGGCTCCCTGGTCGGCATCCTCGCGGCGACGGCCCTGATCGTCCACGAGATCGGCGGCGAGCCCGTCTACCGCACGGTGGTGCCCTTCCACACCCGGGCCAAGTCCGCGTACTCGGACTCCGTGGGCTGGTACGTCGGGGGCGCGCCCATCGAGGTGCCCGTCGCGGGGACGTCCGGCTTCCCCGAGGTGCTGAAGACCGTACGGGCCGCGCTGCACGCCACCCGGCCGCTGGCCCGCATGCCGCTCGCCCGGGTCCTGCGGCTCCTCGGCGCGGACTTCCGGCCCACCTCCCCGGACATGTACTCCATCGTGTCCTTCGCCGACGCCCGCGACACTCCCGACTCCACGCTGTGGACCGAGCGCAACGCCTACGGCTTGATCCGGGTCTCCTACGGCGACCAGGTCTGCGCCTGGCTCACCCGCCTCCACGAGGGCCTGTGGTTCGCCGCCCGCCACCCCGACACGGACGTGGCCCACAAGAACCTGCGGCTGTACACCGACCGGCTGCGCGACATCGTCGTCTCCGTCGCGGACCACGCCCCGCGCTCCGGGCGGTGAGGGTCCACCCGGCACCGCGCGTACGGCGAAGGCCGGTTCCCGTGCCGCAGGGCAGGGGAACCGGCCTTCGCCGGTACGGGGCTCAGACGCCCGCGTAGGAGTGCTTGCCGGAGACGAAGATGTTGACCCCGTAGTAGTTGAAGAGCCAGCAGCCGAAGGCGATCAGGGCCAGGTAGGCGGCCTTGCGGCCCTTCCAGCCGGCCGTGGCGCGGGCGTGCAGGTAGCCGGCGTAGGCGACCCAGGTGATGAAGGACCAGGTCTCCTTGGGGTCCCAGCCCCAGTAGCGGCCCCAGGCGTCGCCGGCCCAGATGGCGCCCGCGATGATCGTGAACGTCCACAGCGGGAAGACGGCCGCGTTGACGCGGTAGGAGAACTTGTCGAGGGAGGCCGCGGAGGGCAGCCGCTCCAGGACCGAGGTCGCGAAGGTGCCCGGCTTGCCGCCGCCCGCCAGCTTGGTCTCGTAGGAGTCCTTGAACAGGTACAGGATCGTGGCCATCGCGCCCACGTAGAAGACCGCGCCGCAGAAGATCGCCGTGGAGACGTGGATGTACAGCCAGTACGAGTGCAGCGCCGGGACGAGCTGGTCGCTGGCCGTGTAGAGGACCGTGACGGCCAGGCCCAGGTCCAGCAGGACCGCCGTGGTCAGGAACAGGCCGAGCCAGCGCACGTTCTTCTTCAGCGCCAGCAGTCCGAGGTACACCCCGACCGCGACCGTGGAGAACGTGATGTTGAACTCGTACATGTTGCCCCACGGGGCCCGCTCCACCGAGGCCGCGCGGGCGATGACGCCGCCCAGTTCGACCAGGAACGCCAGCACCGTCAGGGAGACGGCGATGCGGCCGTACAGGTCGCCCTGCTCGTCACCGCCGTGCGCCCCGGGCCCGTCGGGCACGTCCCGCCGGCCGGCGGCGGCCCGCACGGTGACCTTCGGCCGCTCCAGCACGGTGGTGCCGCCGGCCTTGTGGACCGTGACGGCCGGCGCCTTCTTCGCCGCCGGGTCGGCCGTGAGCGCGGCGGCCGTGCGGGCGACCTTGCTGCGGCTGCCGAAGAGCCACTCCGCGATGTACGCGAAGAAGGCCAGGGTGTAGACGGCCATCGCGGAGTAGATCAGCACATTGCTGATCTGCGCGAGGTTTTCGTTGGTGGCGGCGGCGAGAGTCACTGCTTCTCAGCCCCTTCGGCGGGTACGGGGGTTTCGGATCCCGGCTCCTGATCGAGGTCGGGGTCGGGGGAGTCTGCGGGGCCGGGCGCACCCGGGGCCCGCTCGTAGAGCGCACCGGCGAGGTCGCCCAGCTCCTCGGGGACCTTGGCGGATTCGCTGCGGCCGAGACCGGCCATCTCGACGACCGTGACGCCGTCGGCGCCGCGGACCGCGCGCACCCAGACGCGGCGGCGCTGGATGAACAGGGAGGCCGCCAGGCCGCCGATCGCGGCGAGGGCGCCGGCGAGGGCCCAGCCGCTGCCGGGCTGCTGCACGACCTGGAAGCCGGCCCACTCCTTGACGTCCTCGCCGACGGTGACCGAACCGGCGCCGTTCGGGAGCTTCATGGTCTCGCCGGGCCGCAGCAGCTTCTTGAACAGCTTGCCCTTGGAGTCCTTGAACTCCTTCATGTTCTTCTTGTCCATCTGGTACACGCTCTGCGGGATGCCCGAGTCGGCCCCCAGGTCGCCGTGGTAGGCGGACAGCGCGAGCACCGGGTAGTCCAGCGCGGGGAACTGCGACAGCATCGTGCCGCTGGCGGACCCGCCGAACGTCGGCACGAAGAACGCGTTGAAGCCGAGCTGTTCCTTCTTGCCCTGCGGGTTGCGGTAGCCGTCGAGGACCTTGACGACACCGGAGGAGGTGACGTTGGCGTCTAGCGGCAGCAGCGGCACTGCGTCGTCGAAGACCACCTTCCCCTTGCCGTCGCGGACGGTGATGACGGGGGCGTAGCCGTGGCTGACGAGGTAGACCTTGGAGTCGCCGATCTCCAGCGGGTGGTTCACCTCGACCGTGGCGTTCCGGTCCTCGCCGTAGGCGCCCGAGCTGTAGGTCAGGTCGGCCTTGTAGACGCGCGGGGTGCCCTTGTTGGGGCCGGTGCGCTCGTAGCTGCCGGTGAACTTCTTCAGGTTGAAGCTGAAGGGCACCAGGTCGTCGGAGGTGAAGAGACTGCCCGACTTGAAGTCGTCGTACTGGGTCAGCGTGTTGGAGAAGCCCTGGCCCTCGACGATCAGCTTGTTGCCCTCCGACTTGTACAGCTGGCCCCAGGCGAAGGCGACCAGCATCACGATCAGGGCGATGTGGAAGACCAGGTTGCCGACCTCGCGCAGGTAGCCCTTCTCGGCGGCGACGGCGTCACCGGCGAGGTGGGCGCGGAAGCGGCGCTTCTTCAGCAGGGCCAGGGCCGCCTCGCGGACCTGCTCGGGCTCGGCCGTGGTGCGCCAGGTGGTGTGCGCGGGCAGCCGGGTCAGGCGCTTGGGCGCGCCCGGCGGACGGCCGCGCAGCTGGCCCACGAACTGCCAGGTGCGGGGCACGATGCAGCCGATGAGGGACACGAACAGCAGGATGTAGATCGCGGAGAACCACACCGAGCTGTACACGTGGAACATGCCGAGCTTGTCGTACACGTCCGAGAGGGTGGGGTGCGCCTCGCGGAAGTCGGCGACCTTCGTCTCGTCCTGGCCGGTCTGCGGGATCAGCGAGCCGGGGATCGCGCCGAGGGAGAGCAGCAGGAGCAGCAGCAGCGCGACGCGCATCGAGGTGAGCTGCCGCCAGAACCAGCGGGCCCAGCCGATGACGCCCAGGGCGGGCAGGTGCGGTGCCTCCTCCTTGGGGGCGGTGGACAACTGGGAGCCGGCGGCGTCCAGGTCCTGGTCCTCGGCGGCGGACGGGGCCGGGTCGGAGGCGGTGGTCTTGCTCATCGATCAGATCCCCACAGTGAAGCCGTCGGACCAGACCTGCATCTCCTGCACGATGCGGTCCCACGCGCCGGTCAGCAGCAGCAGACCGGTCACGATCATCATGATGCCGCCGACCCGCATCACCCAGACGTAGTGGCGCTTGATCCAGCCGAAGGCGCCGAGGGCCTTGCGGAAGGCGACCGCGGCGAGCACGAAGGGCACGCCCAGGCCCAGACAGTACGCCACGGTCAGCACGGCCCCGCGCCCGGCGCTGCCCTGATCCGAGGAGAGCGCGAGCACCGAGGCGAGTGTCGGCCCGATGCAGGGCGTCCAGCCGATGCCGAAGAGGGCGCCGAGCAGGGGGGCGCCGGCCAGCCCGGCCACCGGCCTGCGGTGGAAACGGAACTCGCGCTGGGTGAACCAGGGCATCAGGCCCATGAAGAAGACACCCAGGACGATCATGAGAACGCCGAGCACCTTGGACAGGACGTCCCGGTACTCCTGGAGCTCGGCGCCGAAGTAGCCGAACAGCGCCCCGGACGAGACGAACACGACGGTGAAGCCGAGCACGAACAGCGAGGCGCCCGCGGCCATCCGGCCGCGCCGGGCGTCGGCGAGGTCGGTTCCGGCGACCCCGGTGACGTAGGAGAGGTATCCCGGCACCAGCGGCAGGACGCACGGGGAGAAGAAGGAGACGAGCCCACCGAGCAGCGCGATCGGCAGGGCCACCAGCAGGGCGCCCTGCAGGACGGTGCCGTTGGGGTCGGTGGCCGCGGCGAGCGTGGTGACGGCGCTCACGTCACTTCTCCGCGACGACCGGCTTGAGCATCTTCAGCAGCCGTTCCTCGCTGAGCGCCGACAGCGAGCGGGCCGCGACCTTGCCCTCCCGGTCCAGGATGAGCGTGGAGGGGATCGCCTGCGGGTTGAGCGTGCCCTTCTTGAAGCGCAGCAGCAGCTTGCCGGTGGGGTCGTAGAGGCTGGGGTAGGTGATGCCCCAGTCCTCCTCGAAGGCCAGGGCCGCGCCGGTGGAGGTGTCCCGGGTGTTGATGCCGACGAACTGCACGCCCTTGCCGGAGTAGGCCTTGGAGACCTTCGCGAAGTACTTGGCCTCGGCCCGGCAGGGGTTGCACCAGGAGCCCCACACGTTGAGGACGACGACCTTGCCCTTGTAGTCGGCCACGTCGAGCGTCTTGCCGGCGATGGTCTTGCCGGACAGCTCGGGCGCCTGGGTGCGCTCGCCCCGGGCGACCGTGGCGATGCCGTCGGTGCCGGTGACGAAGTTGGTGTTGCCGCCCCCGCCGGAGGTGCCGCCCGAACCGCACGCGGTCACGAGCAGCGCGGTCGCGGCGAGACCGGCGGTCAGCACGGCGTCACGACGGACACGGCGGGTGCGGTTCGAGCGCAGGGGGGCGCGGCTGGCGGCACTCATGTGAAAAGTTTCGCATGTCCGTTCAGTGGCTCTCGCCCACCCCCCTTGCGGGCGGAAAACCGCATTTCAGGCGGCGTTCCGCGAGGCCTTCCCGCTCGGCGCGGACGCCGGTGAGGTGAACTTCCGCCAGCCACCGGCCGGCTGCTGCCCGACGCCGAGCGTACGGAGCTTGTCGAGCACCTCGGGCTTTTGCACGTCGAGCCAGTCGGTGAACTGCCGGAAGGAGACGAGACGCACATCCGCGCCCTTCTCCTTCTCCCGCGCGATGTGCTGGAACGCCTCCTCGACGGCGTCCATGTAGATGCCGCCGTTCCACTCCTCGAAGTGGTTGCCGATGAACAGCGGCGCCCGGTTCGTCTCGTATGCCCGCTTGAATCCCTGGATGTACGCCTGGGCCGACTGCTTCCGCCAGCCCGGGTAGTTGTGCGCGGGGGCCTTGGTGGAGTTCAGGGACTGGTTGGCCAGCATGTTGTAGTCCATCGACAGGACCTCGAAGCCGCGGCCGGGGAAAGGTATCTGCTGCAGGGGCAGGTCCCAGATGCCCTGGCGCTTGCGCGGCCAGACCTGGAGGCCGCCGGACGAGGAGGCGTCGTAGCGCCAGCCCAGGTCCCGGGCGGTGGGCAGCAGGTTGTCCTGGCCGAGCAGGCAGGGTGTGCGGCCGCCCACCAGCTCCTTGTCGTAGTCGAAGGGCAGCGACGGCAGGTCGGTCCAGCCGGTGTGGGTGCGCCACCGCGTGACGAAGGACTTCGCCTGGTCGATCTCGCTGCGCCACTGCCGCGGCGTCCAGTGCTTCACCGAGCCGTGGGAGTCGCCGCAGAAGTGCCCGTTGAAGTGCGTGCCGATCTCGTGGCCCTCCAGCCAGGCGCGCCGGACGTTCTTGAGGGTGTCCTTGATGTGCGCGTCGGTGAGGTAGCCGATGTCGGAGGCGCCGCGCGGGTTGTTCGGCGGGTTGTACAGGCGCTTCTTCGACTCGGGCAGCAGGTACAGCCCGGACAGGAAGAAGGTCATGCTCGCGCCGTGCTCCTTGGCGAGGTCCAGGAAGCGCGGGAAGAGGCCGTTGCCGACCTCGCCGGCTCCGTCCCAGGAGAACACCACGAACTGCGGCGGGGTCTGACCCGGCTCCAGCGGCCGGGGCTTGCCCGGCTGGTGGGGCTGGGGGCCGGTGTAGGCGGTGGAGCCGTCGCCGATCGGCCGGGCGGCGGGCTTGGGCCGGGCCCGGCCCTGGGCGCGGTCGCCGTCCCCGGAACCGCCGGCGCGGCCGTCGTCGTCCGCCCCCGTGAGGCCGCCGCAGCCGGCGAGCGAGACGGCGGCCGCGGCACCCGCGCCGAGTCCGAGCATTCCCCTGCGGGTGAGTGGGCGCATTGCATCCCCGATCGTCACGTTCTCTGGTGGTCACCCAGTCAGAGGACGTGACGAACGGGGAGGTTCCGCCAAGATGCGCAGATTCCGTAACGGAACAGTCGTAAACGATCAGAAAGGGTCGGGCAGTGGTCCGGGGCCTACGCGCCGAAGCCCTTGCTCTGACCCTTCACCGGCCTGGCGCCGGCGCGCAGGTGCGGCGGCACCAGATCGCGGGCCGGTTCCGAATAGCCGACCGAGACGATGCGGTCACCGCGGTAGGTGAACGTCGTCAGGGACGCGAGGGTGCACTGGCGCCGGCGCGGGTCGTGCCACAACCGCCGCCGCTCGACGTAGGACCGGACGATCCAGATGGGCAGTTGGTGACTGACCACGACCGCCTCGTGCCCGCGGGCCTGGTCCTTGGCGGCGCCCAGCGCGCCCATCATGCGCACCACCTGGTCGACGTACGGCTCGCCCCAGGACGGCCGGAACGGGTTGACCAGGTGCTTCCAGTTGTTCGGCTTGCGCAGGGCACCGTCGCCGACGCCGAACGTCTTGCCCTGGAAGATGTTCTCGGCCTCGATCAGCCGCTCGTCGGTCGCCAGGTCCAGCCCGTGCGCCTTGGCGATCGGCTCGGCCGTCTCCTGCGCCCGCTCCAGCGGCGAGGCGACGACGTAGGTCACGTCGCGGTTCGCCAGGTGCTCGGCGACCCGGTCGGCCATGCGCCGGCCCAGGTCGGACAGGTGGTAGCCGGGCAGCCGCCCGTAGAGGATGCCGTCCGGGTTGGCGACCTCGCCGTGCCGCATGAGGTGCACCACGGTGAGGTCGTCGTTGGTCTCGGTGGTCATTCCGTTGTCCGTCCCCTCGCTCATGCCGTCGCCTCCGCCGCCGCGCGGGCCGCCGCGGGAAGGGCGTCCGCGATGCGCTGCACGGCCCGCTCGTCGTGCGCGGTGGACACGAACCAGGACTCGAAGGAGGACGGCGGCAGGTAGACGCCGTTCGCCAGCAGCGAGTGGAAGAACGCGGTGTAGCGGAAGGACTCCTGGGTCTTGGCGTCCTCGTAGTCGCGCACCGGCCGGTCGGTGAAGAACACCGAGAACATGTTGGAGGCGGTCTGCAGCCGGTGCGCGACGCCCTCCTTGCTCAGCGCCTCGGTGACCAGGCCCTGGATCTCCTTCGACACGGCGTCCACCTTCGCGTAGGCCGCGTCGTCGAGGAGCCGCAGCTGGGCGAGCCCGGCGGCGGTGGCGACGGGGTTACCGGAGAGGGTGCCGGCCTGGTAGACGGGCCCGGCCGGGGCGAGGTGGGCCATCACGTCCGCGCGGCCGCCGAAGGCCGCGGCGGGGAAGCCGCCGCCCATGACCTTGCCGAACGTCATCAGGTCCGGGACGACGCCGTCGACCCCGAACCACCCGGCGCGGCTGGTCCGGAAGCCGGTCATGACCTCGTCGGAGATGTACAGGGCGCCGTTGTCGGCGCAGACGTCCTTCAGTCCCTGGTTGAAGCCGTCGGCGGGCGGGACGACGCCCATGTTGCCCGGGGACGCCTCGGTGATCACGCAGGCGATCTCGCCGGGGTGGGCCCGGAAGGCCTCACGCACGGCGTCGAGGTCGTTGTACGGCAGCACGATCGTGTCGCCGGCCTGCGCGCCCGTGACGCCGGGGGTGTCGGGCAGGGCGAAGGTGGCGACGCCGCTGCCGGCCGCGGCGAGCAGCGAGTCGACGTGCCCGTGGTAGCACCCGGCGAACTTGATCACCTTGGTGCGCCGCGTGAACCCGCGCGCGAGGCGGATCGCCGACATGGTCGCCTCGGTGCCGCTGGACACCAGCCGCACCTGCTCCAGCGGCGCGATGCGGGAGGCCATCTCCTCGGCGAGCGCGACCTCGCCCTCACCGGGCGTGCCGAAGGACGTGCCGCGGGCGACGGCCTCCTGCACGGCGGCGATCACCTCGGGGTGGGAGTGCCCGAGGATCATGGGCCCCCAGGAGCAGACGAGGTCGACGTACTCCCGCCCGTCCGCGTCGGTCAGGTAGGGGCCCCTGCCGGAGACCATGAACCGCGGCGTGCCGCCGACGGCCCGGAAGGCCCGCACCGGGGAGTTGACGCCGCCGGGCGTGACGGCCGCCGCGCGGTCGAACAGAGCCTGCGAGGCCGGTGCTTCATACGGATATGCGAGTTCGCTCATGACCTGCGACTTCTCCGACCTTCTCCGACGTAGTCGGACTCCGGGTGCCAGTGACCTGTTCAGGGTAGGCCAGGGGGCCCGCGGACCGGGGCGTGGGACAACCCGGTCCCGGGGGCGCCGGCGTCTGCGAGACTGGTCCCTGATACACACAGCTCGAACGGCCCGGCGTGGTCAGAGGCTGCGAAGGTCCCGCGGACGGATGTCTTCAGCGCACGTTTCGGCGTGCGGCCGTGGGGGAGGTCACTGACACGATGATCGGGTTGCGCGGCGGGGGCGACGCGTCCTAGAAAAGCAGTCGGGTGGAGATATGCATCGCGGTGGCGGACTGGGCGAGGGGACTGATGACCTGGGTCCTCGACGTGCCCGGCGGGGAAGGCACCGGCGCGAGGCGGAGGACACGCAGGAAGCACGTCGGACGCAGGGCCGTCCCGATGAACCGGAGCGCCTCGACGGACGTACTGAACGCCGAGCGGACGATCTTCGGGCGGGGAGCAGGAATGGTGGTCGGGTGGGGGTGACGTACAAGTACTTCGGCGCGCCCGACGGTGCGACCGCGGCCCGTGTCCCGATCTCGATGCGCCCCGAGGAGCTCGGCGGCGACGAGCTCGGCATGAACGGCATGTTCACCAAGATCAAGCCGGAGACCATGGCCGCGATGGTGCTGACGGGCATCGAGGGCGTCCCCCTGCACAAGGTCCCGCCTCTGGAACTGGTCGTGCTGCACCCCGACTACGCGGTGGTCAAGCTCCCCATGACGGTCGTCGACCCGCTGCGCGGCATCGGCGAGGAGGCCGTGGGAGCGGCGGCCTTCATCTGGTCCACGGTCCCGGACCGCGGCGGCCCCCGCGACGCGTTCAACGTCTACCAACTCCTGCACGAGTGGCAGGACTTCAGCCACCGGCTGCACGAGGCGGGGCATCAGCCGTACTGCCTGGTGTGGCCCTGAGCGACGGTTTCGCGGGAGCGCCGGGGTGCGGTCAGTCCCCCTGGGACCACGCGGCCACCGGCAGCGACAGGTAGACGCCGACGTCGCGCAGGCCCGTCGCCGCCGTGATGGCGTCGTGCAGGCCGTCCACCCGGTCCTGGCGGTCGGCCGCCCTGCTCTCGAACCACTTCGACCGCACCTCGACGACCACGTCCAGGCCGCTGCGGTCCAGCGGTCCCAGCCGCCGGAAGCGCAGCTCCACGTCACCGGGTTGCAGGTCCCCGTCGTAGGGCTCCTCGGGGCACTCCACCGCCAGGGACACCAGGTGCGGGAGGACGGCGGCGAGTTCGCGGAGCGTCTCCTCGGGGACGTGCGGGGCGCAGGTGATCTCTACGAGAGGCATCGGGGCAGCCTACCCACCGCCCGAACCGGACACGGCCGTGACGTGCCGGGCCGCGACCGGCATACCGGGCCGCGCGTCGGCGGGCCGGTCAGGTGCCGCCGCCCACCGTGAAGCCGATCACCGTCCCGCCCCCTTCCCGCCGGTACGCGAACGGCGCGCCGCCGTGGGCGAGCGCCACCTCGCGCACGATGGACAGGCCCAGCCCCGAGCCCGGCAGGGAACGGGCGTCGGCGGCGCGGTAGAAGCGGTCGAAGACGCGGTCGAGGTCCTGGTCGGCGATGCCGGGGCCGCGGTCGAGGACCTCGACGCGGATCGTGCCGGGCCGGGCCGGGCCGGAGACGGCGATCTCGACGGGGTGCCTGCCGCCCTGGTCGAACTTCAGGGCGTTCTCGACCAGGTTGGACAGCGCCCGGGTCAGCATCCCGGGGCGCCCGTCGGTGGTCGTGTCGCCGCTGGCGCGCAGCGCGATCTCCCGGCCGCTGCGGCGCCGGGCGAGCCCGGCCACCTCCTGTGCGACGGCGGCGACGTCCACGCGCTGCGGCGGCTCGGTGTCGGACTGCCCGGCGGCCAGGTCGACCAGTTCGTTGACCAGGTCGGTCAGTTCACGTGCCTCCTGGCCCAGATCGGCGACGAGTTCCTCGCGGGCCCGCGGCGGCAGTTCGTCGATCCGGCGCAGCAGGGAGATGCTCGTGCGCAGCGAGGTCAGCGGCGTCCGCAGCTCGTGGCCGGCGTCCTGCACCAGCCGCCGCTGGTCCTCCTCCGACTGGGCGAGCCGGCCCAGCATGCGGTCGAAGGCCCGGCCCAGCCGGCCCACCTCGTCGTTCCCGGCGACGGGCACCTGGACGCCCAGGCGGCGGGTGCGGGCGACGTCCTCGGCGGCGTCGGTGAGCACGACCAGGCGGCGCGTGATGCGCCGGGCCAGCCACCAGCCGAACAGCCCGGCGCCGACCACGACGGCGGCCACCAGCAGCAGCGTCCGCCGCTGGAGGACCCGCAGCAGGTCCTCGACGTCGCTGAACTCCTGCGCGATCTGCACCGCGCCCCGCCCGCCGCCCAGGGACACCGTCGCGACGCGGTAGACGTCGTCGCCGACGTCGACGTCCCGGTGCTGGGCGACCTGCCCGGAGGCCCTCGCCCCCGCGATCCGCACATCGGTGCCGGTGACCGGCAGGCCCGGGCTGCCCCGGTCGACGACGCGCCCGTCGGGGCCGAGCACCTGCACGTCCGTGCGGGCCGGCCGCACCAGGTCGTGCCCGGGCGCGGCGGAGGAGAAGTCGCCGGGCGCCATGCGGTTCTGGCGCACCTCGTCACGCAGGTCCTGCACGACCTCGTCGAACACCGTCTGCTGGTCCACCCGCACCAGCCGGGCCGCCGCGCTGTAGGACAGGATGCCGACCAGGATCGTCACGGCCGCCGTCACCACCGCGAACGACACGGCCAGGGTGGTGCGCAGCGAGACCAGCTTCGGCCGGCGTCCGGCGACCAGCCGGCCCAGGCGGCCCACTCAGTCCTCCCGCAGCACGTAACCCACGCCGCGCACCGTGTGGATCAGCTGCGGCGCGTCCGGCTCGTCGAGCTTGCGGCGCAGGTAGCCGACGTAGACGGCGAGGTTCTTGGAGCCGGGGCCGAAGTCGTAGCCCCAGATGCGGTCGTAGATCGTGGAGTGGTCCAGGACGATGCCGGCGTTGCGCACGAGCAGTTCCAGCAGCTCGAACTCGGTGCGGGTCAGCTCCAGCTCGCGCGGGCCGCGCCAGGCCCGGCGCGCCTGCGGGTCCATGCGGATGCCGGCGGCCTCGACGAACCGGCCGGGCTCCGGCCGGGGCGCCTCGGCGGGGACGGCCGCGCTGCCGGCCCCCACCGGGCTGGTGCGGCGCAGCAGGGCGCGCAGCCGGGCGAAGACCTCCTCGACGTCGAAGGGCTTGACCACGTAGTCGTCGGCGCCCGCGTCCAGCCCGGCGATGCGGTCGGCGGTCTCCACGAGGGCGGTCAGCATCAGCACCGGCGTGCGGTCCCCCTCGGCGCGCAGCACCCGGCACACCTGCAGCCCGTCGATGCCGGGCATCATCACGTCCAGGACCAGGACGTCGGGGCGGTTGCGGTGGGCCTGCGCCAGCGCCTCGACGCCGTCGGCGACCGCCACGACCTGGTATCCCTCCAGGGTCAGGGCGCGCTCCAGGGCGTTGCGGATGGCGCGGTCGTCTTCGGCGAGCAGCACGGTGTGGGGCACGCGTCCAGTGTGCCAAGCCGCACGGTCCCGGGAACGGCACGGGCTGTGCCGCGGCGTCCTTCTTACTGCCCTCTCACCGGGCCAGCCGGGAGGCGTGCGTCGGGGCGTCCGGCACGTCCGCCGGGCGGTCCACGGCGAACTCCTTGCGCAGCACCGGCACGACCTCCTCGCCGAGGATGTCGATCTGCTCCAGGACGGTCTTCAGCGGCAGCCCGGCGTGGTCGACGAGGAACAGCTGGCGCTGGTAGTCACCGGCGTACTCGCGGAAGGCCAGGGTCTTCTCGATCACCTGCTGCGGGGAGCCCACCGTCAGCGGCGTCTGGTCCTGGAAGTCCTCCAGCGACGGCCCGTGCCCGTACACCGGCGCGACGTCGAAGTAGGGGCGGAACTCGCGCACCGCGTCCTGCGAGTTCTTCCGCATGAACACGTGCCCGCCGAGGCCGACGATCGCCTGCTCGGGCGTGCCGTGCCCGTAGTGCGCGTAGCGCTCCCGGTACAGCTCGACCATGCGCCGGGTGTGGTCGGCCGGCCAGAAGATGTTGTTGTGGAAGAAGCCGTCGCCGTAGTACGCGGCCTGCTCGGCGATCTCGGGCGAGCGGATCGAGCCGTGCCAGACGAACGGCGGTACGCCGTCCAGCGGGCGCGGCGTCGCGGTGAAGCCCTGCAGGGGCGTGCGGAACCTGCCCTCCCAGTCGACGTCCTCCTCGCGCCACAGCCGGTGCAGCAGGGCGTAGTTCTCCAGCGCGAGCGGGATGCCCTGGCGTATGTCCTGGCCGAACCAGGGGTAGACCGGGGCGGTGTTGCCGCGGCCCAGCATCAGGTCGACCCGGCCGTCGGCCAGGTGCTGGAGCATCGCGAAGTCCTCGGCGATCTTCACCGGGTCGTTGGTGGTGATGAGGGTGGTGGCCGTGGAGAGGATCAGCCGCTCGGTGCGGGCGGCGATGTAGCCGAGCATGGTGGTGGGCGAGGACGGCACGAACGGCGGGTTGTGGTGCTCACCGGTCGCGAAGACGTCGAGCCCGGCCTCCTCGGCCTTCAGCGCGATGGCGACCATGGCCTTGATCCGCTCGCGCTCGGTCGGCGTCCGGCCGGTGGTCGGGTCGGGCGTGACGTCGCCGACGCTGAAGATCCCGAACTGCATGGTCGCTCACCCTCCAGGTTGTTTACCGTTCAACTATAACCTGGAGAACGGCCGCCCGCAGGGGTCTGTTCCCCGCGCACGGGTTCCCCGCCGGGGGTCCTGCCCGTCTGCGCGAGCAGCCGCTCGAACGCCGACGCGCCCTCCGGCACCGCCACCGGCTCCCCGAACACGCCCATCGCCCGGGCCGTCGGCGCCAGCTCCGCCACCGCGCCGGTCAGCTCCGCCAGGACCGCGTCGTCCGGCCCCGGGAAGTCCTGGCCGGTCGCCCGCGCCAGGTCCCACGCGTGCACGGTCAGGTCCAGCAGTGCCATCGACCCCACCAGCCGCGCCGGCATGCCCATCGCCCCGGTCGTCCCCTCCTCGGCCCCGGGCGCCGACCAGACCGCCACCAGCCGGTCCGCCTCCCGCGCCAGCCGCTCCCGCCAGTCATGCCCCTCGGCGACCACGTCGGCCGTCGCACCGAAGTCCGCCTCCTCCTTCGCGGCCAGCCGCTGGAACTGCACGACCACCTGGAAGAGGTGATTCACCAGCGCCCGCACGTCGTACTCGGCACACGGCGTCGGAGCCGCCAGCGCCGTGTCCCCGATCCCCCGCACCACCGGCACCGCCCGCTCCCGGGCCAGCCCCAGCAGCTCACCGATGCCCCGCGTCCGACTCGCGTTCGTCTCCATGCCCCGACCGTACGCAGGCCCGGGTCTGCCCTTCTTGAACAAACGCGACGTACCATCCGGCCATGGAGGCACCCCGCGACGACACCCGGGGGATCGTCGACCCGTCCGGTCTGCTGGACCGCGTGCGATTCCGCCGCCACGAGCCCGCGCCCGCGCTGCGGCGGTACGTCGAGTGGTACTGGCTCATCGACTGGGACCTGCCCGCCCCCTACGCCTCCCACATCGTCCCGCACCCCTGCGTCAACCTCACCTTCCAGTGGGACGAGGACGACGGCCCCCCGTACGCCGAGGTCACCGGCGTGGCCCTCGGCCTGTACACCAGGAAGCTGAGCGGGCCGGGACGCGTCTGCGGGGTCAAGTTCCGCCCCGGCGGCTTCCGGCCCTACGCCCCCCGGATCCCCGTCTCCCGCTGGACCGGCCGCGCCCTGCCCGCCCACGAGGTGCTCCCCGGCGCCACCGGCGACACCGCCCGCCGGATCGTCACCGCCACCGGCGACCGCGCCCGCGTGACCGCCCTGGACGACTTCCTGCTCTCCCGGCCGTGCGCCCCGGACGGACAGGCCGACCTCGCGATCGACCTGGTCCGGCGGATCCGCGCCGACCGCACCGTCCGCAGGGTCGGCGACCTCGCCCGCGAGCGGGGCCTGTCGGTACGGGCGCTGCAACGGCTCTTCTCGGCGTACGTGGGCGTCAGCCCGAAGTGGGTCATCCTCCGCTACCGCATCCACGAGGCCCTGGAACTGGCCGGCACCCGCACCGGCATCGACTGGGCGGCCCTCGCCACCGACCTCGGCTACGCCGACCAGGCCCACCTCGTACGGGACTTCACGGCGACGGTGGGCGTACCGCCGACGGTCTACGCGGCGGAGGCGCGCGGCGAGCGCTGAGACCGGGCGGCGAGCGCCACGACGCCGAGAACCCCGGCGGCTGACCGGCGAGCACCGGCCCGCGACGACCGGCGGAGGATCACGACCGGCGAGGGAGCACCGGCCCGCGACGACCTGTGGAAGCGCCGGCCCGCGACGGCGGACCCGCCGTGGCCGGCGCCCGGCCTCACCGCGAACCGGCATGCGAAGCTGACCGCCATGTCCGTGCTCCGCTCCGCCGCCCTGTTCGCCCTCGCCGCCCTCCTGGAGATCGGCGGCGCCTGGCTCGTCTGGCAGGGCGTACGCGAACACAAGGGCTGGCTCTGGGCGGCCGGCGGCGTCCTCGCCCTCGGCGCCTACGGCTTCGTCGCGACGTTCCAGCCCGACGCCCACTTCGGCCGCGTCCTCGCCGCGTACGGCGGCATCTTCGTCGCCGGCTCGATCCTGTGGGGCGTCGTCGCGGACGGCTACCGTCCGGACCGCTGGGACATCACGGGCGCGCTGATCTGCCTGGCCGGCATGGCCGTCATCATGTACGCCCCCCGGGGCGAGTGACCCCGGGCCCGCACGCGCACCGGACGGCCCGGCCCACACCACGGACGGCCCGGGGGTCCACCCAGGGCCCCGCGCGCCTCCCCGGCGGCCGGACGGGCCCGCCCACCGTCCGGGCACCCGCGCCGCGCGCCGCGGGCCCCGCCTATCCTGACGCCAGGTCCGTCCGCCGGGCCGGACACGCGACCCGCCGCACCCCGCCCGCACCCGTCCGAGGAGCACCCATGGCCACCGCCGCCCCGTCCGCCGCCTCCCGCATCGCCGTCGTCACGGGTGCGAGCAGCGGCATCGGCGCCGCCACGGCCCGGCAGCTCGCCGCCGCGGGCTACCGCGTCGTCCTGACCGCGCGCCGCAAGGACCGCATCGAGGCCCTGGCCGAGGAGATCATCAAGGCGGGCCACCAGGCCACGGCCTACCCCCTCGACGTCACCGACCGCGCCGCCGTGGACGAGTTCGCCACCGCCTTCACCACGATCGGCGTCCTGGTCAACAACGCGGGCGGAGCGCTCGGCGCCGACCCGGTCGCCACCGGCGACCCGGCCGACTGGCGCCGGATGTACGAGACCAACGTCATCGGCACCCTCAACCTCACCCAGGCCCTGCTGCCCAAGCTGATCGAGAGCGGCGACGGCACGGTCGTGGTCGTCTCCTCCACCGCCGGCCACGGCACCTACGAGGGCGGCGGGGGCTACGTCGCCGCCAAGCACGGCGCACACGTCCTGGCCGAGACCCTGCGTCTGGAGATCGTCGGACAGCCGGTCCGCGTCATCGAGATCGCCCCCGGCATGGTCCGGACGGAGGAGTTCGCCCTGACCCGCTTCGGCGGCGACAAGGAGAAGGCGGAGAAGGTCTACCAGGGCGTCGCCGAGCCCCTCACGGCCGACGACGTGGCCGAGACGATCACGTGGGCGGTCACCCGCCCCGCCCACGTCAACGTCGACCTCCTGGTCCTCCGCCCCCGCGCCCAGGCCTCCAACACCAAGGTGCACCGGGAGGCGTAGGGCCGGGCCGGCGGTCAGCCCTTCACACAGACGACCTGCTTGAGCTTGGCCACGACCTCGACCAGGTCCCGCTGCTGGTCGATGACCTGCTCGATCGGCTTGTAGGCGCCGGGGATCTCGTCGACGACACCGGAGTCCTTGCGGCACTCCACGCCCTCGGTCTGCCGCTCCAGGTCCTTCGTCGTGAACCGGCGCTTGGCCGCCGTCCGGCTCATGCGCCGACCCGCGCCGTGCGAGGCGGAGTTGAAGGACTTCGCGTTGCCGAGCCCCTTCACGATGTACGAACCCGTGCCCATGGAACCCGGGATGATCCCGTACTCGCCGGAACCGGCCCGGATCGCCCCCTTGCGGGTGACGAGCAGGTCCATGCCGTCGTAGCGCTCCTCGGCCACGTAGTTGTGGTGCGCGCTGATCTCCGGCTCGAAGACGGGCTTCGCCTTCTTGAACTCCTTGCGGACCACGTCCTTCAGGAGCGCCATCATGATCGAGCGGTTGTACTTCGCGTACTCCTGCGCCCAGAACAGGTCGTTGCGGTAGGCCGCCATCTGCGGGGTGTCCGCCACGAAGACGGCGAGGTCGCGGTCGACCAGGCCCTGGTTGTGCGGGAGCTTCCGGGCCACGCCGATGTGGTGCTCGGCCAGTTCCTTGCCGATGTTGCGGGAACCGGAGTGCAGCATCAGCCATACGGAACCGGTCGTATCCGTGCAGACGTCGACAAAGTGGTTTCCGCTTCCGAGCGTTCCCATCTGCTTTCCGGCCCGTTCGTGACGGAACTTGACCGCTTCCGCCACCCCGTCGAACCGCCCCCAGAAGTCGTCCCAGCCGCCGGTCGCCATGCCGTGGAAACGGCCCGGGTCGACCGGGTCGTCGTGCATCCCCCGGCCCACCGGGATGGCCTGCTCGATCTTCGAGCGCAGCCGGGACAGGTCGCCCGGGAGGTCGTTCACCGTCAGAGACGTCCGCACCGCCGACATGCCGCAGCCGATGTCCACGCCGACCGCGGCCGGGCACACCGCGCCCTGCATGGCGATGACCGAGCCGACCGTCGCGCCCTTGCCGTAATGGACGTCCGGCATGACGGCCAGGCCCTTGATCCATGGCAGCGTCGCGACGTTGCGGAGCTGCTGGAGCGCCGAGTCCTCGACCGTCGCCGGGTCGGTCCACATCCGGATCGGCACCTTCGCACCCGGCATCTCTACATACGACATATCGTCCTCAATCCCCCGTAAACCAGCAGAAGTCCTCAAGTGCAAATACCGGAGCCAAGGTCGACGAAAGGGAAATCGGACCGGCGTCCACGGCAGTGCGTGCGATACACATTGTGTTCATCGCCCGCCCCACGGCGGCAAGGCAATATCCGTCTCGAGAGGAGCCACCACGTGCAACGGAAGGCCTGCGCGTCCGGTGTCGCCGCGCTCCTCGCGGCGCTGCTGGCGGGCTGCACCGGCGGTTCCGGCGACGGAAGCACCACGGACGACTCCAACCCGGGCGACACCGGCACCGCGTCGGCCGCCGCCGAGCCCGGCCGGTACCGCACCCTGCCCGAGCCCTGCGACGCTCCCGGCCGGACCACGCTGGACGAACTCCTGCCCGGTATCCGGCAGATCGGCGACGAGGAACAGCGCGAGCGGGCCTACGAGGGCACGGCGACGAGCACGTTCGACACGGACCGCCGGGTCGGCTGCCGCTGGAAGGTGGACGCCCCGGACGCCACGAACCACCTCCTGATCGACTTCGAGCGGGTCGTGTCCTACGACACCGCCGTCAGCGACGACAGCCAGGCGGAGCAGTTGTTCGGGGAGAAGCAGGCGTCGGCCCATCTGCCCGAGCCGGTCGCCACCGAGTCGGCGTCCGCGAGCGGCTCCCCGGCCGGCGGCGCGTCCGGCACCCCGAGCGGTTCGCCGTCGCCGTCCGGCTCCCCCTCGTCGTCGGATACCGGTTCGGCGACGCCGGCCGAGCTGCGCCCGCGGGTGCTGGAGGACCTGGGTGACGAGGGGTTCCTCGACGACGAACTGGCCGGCTCCGGTTCGACGGCCGAGCAGCGGACGGTGACTGTGGCGTTCCGCACGTCCAACGTCATCGTGACCATCGAGTACGCGGAGCAGCCGGCGACGGTCGGTGTCGTGCCGGACAGCGAGGAAATGCAGGACAGGGCGCAGAAGCTGGCCCTGCGGCTGGCCGATTCACTGGGTGACTGAGGCCGTTCCACGGCGTCTTCACCCGGAGCCCGCGCGTGCTCGAAGGGGGAACACACGCTCGCCTCACCGCGTACCGTGACCACCCGGACCCGTTCCGACCGCAGGGAACCACGAGCGTCATGAGTGAAGGAACCATGCAGCGACGAGTAGAGCGAATCCAGCGAGCGAAGCGTCTGAACCGCGTCCTGGTCGGCGCGGCCGCCGTCCCCGTGATGCTGGTCGCCGCCGGCTGCTCCTCGGACTCCGGCTCCGGCGACAGCGCGGACAAGACGGCCGGGGCGGGGGCTTCGGCGTCGGCGTCGGCGAGCCCGTCGCCGACCGTGCAGGCGGCGGCGTACGGCAGGCTTCCGGAGGCGTGCAAGGTGCTCTCCAAGAAGACGCTGGAGAACCTCGTCCCGAAGGCGAAGTCGGGCAAGGAGGGCAACTCGGACGACATCTCGACGCGTGCCTCCTGCTCCTGGGACAGCCTCGACAACAACGGCGTGAAGGGCTCGCAGTTCCGCTGGCTGAACGTGTCGATGCTGCGCTTCGAGTCGGACGCCGCCCGCGGCTCGGCCGACAAGCTGGCGCAGGAGTACTACGCGAAGCAGGTGCAGGACGCGCAGGCGGTCGAGGGCGCGAAGGCCGCCGCGTCGGAGCCGGTGACCGGGACGGGTGACCAGGCGACGGCGGTGCACTACGACCTGAAGAAGAAGGAAGGCACCTTCAAGCAGCAGACGGTCGTGGCGCGCGTGGAGAACGTCGTCGTCACCGTGGACTACAACGGGGCGGGTCTCGCGGGGGACAAGACCCCGAGCGGCAAGGACCTGCTGAAGGACGCGAAGAAGGCCGCCGCGGAGGCGGTGGCGGCGGTGTCCGAGGCGAACGGCACCGGTGGCGGCAAGGCGAGCGGCGGCCCGTCGAAGCCGGCGTCCAAGTCGCCGTCGCAGTCGGCGTCCAGGTCCCCCTCCGAGTCCCCGTCGAAGGAAGCGGCCCAGTCGGCGTCCAGGAAGCCCGTGGCGAAGGGCTGACAGCAGCCCCCTCGCGAACCGGCCACCCGTTCCCCGTACATGTGTGCCACCCTGTTGCGCGCAACAACACGCAAGGGGAGGGGTACGGGTGGCCGCGCCACTGCAGCTGACTCGGATGCACCGCGTTCTCATCGGCGTGGTCGTGACCGGCGCCGTGATCATCGCCGGCATCGGCTTCGCCGGTTCGTACGCGGCGGTCCGCGAGTTGGCCGTCAAGAAGGGCTTCGGGGACTTCTCCTACGTCTTCCCCATCGGCATCGACGCGGGCATCTGCGTGCTGCTGGCCCTGGATCTGCTCCTCACCTGGATCAGGATCCCGTTCCCGCTGCTGCGTCAGACGGCGTGGCTGCTCACGGCGGCGACGATCGCGTTCAACGGCGCGGCCGCGTGGCCGGATCCGCTCGGTGTGGGCATGCACGCGGTGATCCCCGTGCTGTTCGTGGTCTCGGTCGAGGCGGCCCGCCACGCGATCGGCCGGATCGCCGACATCACGGCCGACAAGCACATGGAGGGCGTGCGCCTGACGCGCTGGCTGCTGTCGCCCGTCCCCACGTTCCTGCTGTGGCGCCGGATGAAGCTGTGGGAGCTGCGCTCCTACGACCAGGTCATCAAGCTGGAGCAGGAACGGCTGGTCTACCAGGCGCGGTTGCGCTCGCGGTTCGGCCGCTCGTGGCGTCGCAAGGCCCCCGTGGAGTCGCTGATGCCGCTGCGGCTGGCGAAGTACGGGGTGCCGCTGGCGGAGACGGCCCCGGCGGGTCTCGCGGCGGCGGGGATCGAGCCCGCGCTGATACCCCCGCCCCCGCAGCAGGCCCTGGACGCGCCCGACCCGGTGGCGGCCCGCCGTGCGGTCGGCCCCGCCCCCGCGCCGCAGGACGCGGCCTCCCTCCCGCAGGCGCCGGCCGCCGCGGAGCGGGGTGCGGCGGCGCCCGCCGGGCAGCGCCCGGGGCCGGTGGACGGACCGCCGGAGGCGTACCCCGACGCCCCCGAGCCCGACCAGAGCCCCTGGTTCCAGGCCCCGCGCGAGGTCGAGTACCAGGGCGGCTACGACCCGGCCTACGACCCTGCCGAGCAGTACGCCCAGTGGTACGCGGAGCAGCGGGAGGCCGAGCAGTACCAGGAGCAGTACGAGCGGGAGCCGTTCGAGCAGGACGGGTACGAACGGGAGCCCGGCCCGGAGGAGACGGGCGGCTTCCCCATCCCGGTGGGTCCGAACCGGACCCGCGAGCTGGGCGAGGGCGGCGGCAGCGCGCCCCAGCCGGCCGCCGAGCCGGACGAGGACGCGTACTACAAGGTGTTCCGCCAGTCCATCGACGGCAGCTTCCCCACCCCGGCGGTGCTCGGCGAGAACATCCAGACGACCTACGGCGTCACACTGACCACCAGCACGCTCAAGGCCCTGTCGGACCGTTTCCAGCACCGCTACAACACGGAGCTGGAGGAGGACCACATCGCCTGAAATCCGTGCGCACGGCAAAGGGGCCCTCGGCGACTGCGCCGAGGGCCCCTTGCCGTGCGGGCCGGTTACTCGCCGAGCAGGCGGCGCACCCGGTCCTGTCCCACCGCCAGCAGCAGCGTGGGCAGCCGCGGACCGGTGTCGCGGCCGACCAGCAGGTGGTACAGCAGCGCGAAGAAGGACCGCTGGGCCGTCTTGATCTCCGGCGGCAGCTCCTTCGCCGTGGCGTCGGCGGAGAACCCGGCCCGGACCTTGGGCACGCCGTAGACGAGGTGCGTCAGACCGTCGAGCGACCAGTGGTCGGCGAGTCCGTCGAGCAGCAGCCGCAGCGACTGCCGGGACGCCTCGTCGAGCGACTTCAGCAGCTCCGCGTCGGGCTCGTCCCGCACGATGGTGCGCTGGTCGGCCGGGACGTGCGTGTTGATCCACGCCTCGGCCTTGTCGTAGCGCGGGCGGGCCTCGTCCAGCGAGGTCAGCGGCTGCTCCGGGTCCAGCTCGCTGAGGATGCGCAGCGCCTGGTCCTCGTGCCCGGCGGTGATGTCCGCGACGGACGCCAGCGTCCGGTACGGCAGCGGCCGGGGCGTGCGCGGCAGCTCACCGGCGGCCGTGCCCACGGCACGCGCGTGCGCGGCCACGTCGGCCGGCAGGGCGCTGCCGTCGGTGACCTTGGCGTCCAGCCGGTCCCACTCGTCGTACAGCCGCTGGATCTCCTGGTCGAAGGCGACCTTGAAGGACTGGTTGGGCCGGCGGCGGGCGTACAGCCAGCGCAGCAGCTGCGGCTCCATGATCCGCAGGGCGTCGGCCGGGGTGGGCACACCGCCCTTGGAGGACGACATCTTGGCCATGCCGGAGATGCCGACGAAGGCGTACATGGGGCCGATCGGCTGCTTGCCGCCGAAGATCCCGACGATCTGCCCGCCGACCTGGAACGACGACCCGGGCGAGGAGTGGTCGACGCCGGAGGGCTCGAAGACGACGCCCTCGTACGCCCACCGCATCGGCCAGTCGACCTTCCAGACCAGCTTGCCGCGGTTGAACTCGCTGAGCCGGACCGTCTCCGAGAAGCCGCACGCCGTGCAGGCGTAGGTCAGCTCGGTGGAGTCGTCGTCGTACGACGTGACGGTGGTGAGGTCCTTCTCGCAGTTGCCGCAGTACGGCTTGTACGGGAAGTAGCCGGCGGAGCCGGAGCTGCCGTCGTCCTCGGCGGCGGCGCCGGAGCCCTCGGCGGCCTCCAGCTCGGCCTCGTCGAGCGGCTTCTGCCCCTGCTGCTTCTTGGCCGTGGCCTTCTTCGTCCGGTACTGGTCGAGGATGGCGTCGATGTCACCGCGGTGCCGCATGGCGTGCAGGATCTGCTCGCGGTACGCGCCGGAGGTGTACTGCCCGGTCTGGCTGATGCCGTCGAACTCCACGCCCAGCTCGGCCAGCGACTCGATCATCGCGGCCTTGAAGTGCTCGGCCCAGTTCGGGTGCGGCGATCCCTTCGGCGCGGGCACGGACGTCAGCGGCTTGCCGATGTGCTCGGCCCACGAGTCGTCCACGCCCGGGACACCGGCCGGCACCTTGCGGTAGCGGTCGTAGTCGTCCCAGGAGATCAGGTGGCGCACCCGGTGGCCCCGGCGGCGGATCTCGTCGGCGACGAGGTGCGGGGTCATGACCTCGCGCAGGTTCCCGAGGTGGATGGGGCCGGACGGAGACAGCCCGGACGCGACGACGACGGGTTTGCCCGGGGCCCGGCGCTCCGACTCCTCGATGACCTCATCCGCGAAACGGGAGACCCAGTCGGTGGTCTCGGTGCTCTGAGCCACGATCGGCACGTCCTTCTTTCTGCATCGGGCAGCCGGTACGGTCGCACGGCTGACCGCCCCATTGTCCCAGACCGCCTCGCGCCCGGAAAAACGGCTTTACCCCCGTGGGATACTGGCCGTGTCCATCGATTCCCCTAGGAGAACGGCACCCTCGCCCATGGCCTCGGTCACGTCCCTCAGCGACTCCGTCCACCAGCGCCTCGCGGCGGCCCTGTCGGCCGCCCTGCCGCAGGCCGGTTCCGCGGACCCGCTGCTGCGACGAAGCGACCGGGCCGACTTCCAGGCCAACGGGATCCTGGCCCTGGCCAAGAAGGAGAAGGCGAACCCGCGCGAGCTGGCCGCGCAGGTCGTCTCCCGGGTCGAGTCGGGCGAACTGCTCGCGGACGTCGAGGTCTCCGGACCCGGCTTCCTGAACATCAGGCTCACCGACCGGGCGATCACGCAGAACCTCGCCGCGCGCTATGCCGACGACACCGGCCGCCTCGGCGTGCCGCTCGCCGAGCGGCCCGGCACCACGGTCATCGACTACGCCCAGCCGAACGTGGCGAAGGAGATGCACGTCGGTCACCTGCGTTCCGCGGTGATCGGCGACTCCGTGGTGCAGCTGCTGGAGTTCACCGGCGAGAACGTGGTCCGCCGCCACCACATCGGCGACTGGGGCACCCAGTTCGGCATGCTCATCCAGTACCTGGACGAGCACCCGCACGAGCTGGACCACCGGGACGCCGAGGTGTCCGGCGAGGAGGCGATGTCGAACCTCGACCGCCTCTACAAGGCCGCCCGCAAGCTGTTCGACGCGGACGAGGAGTTCAAGACCCGCGCCCGGCGCCGGGTGGTCGACCTCCAGGCGGGCGACCCGCAGACGCTGGCCATGTGGCAGAAGTTCGTCGACGAGTCGAAGATCTACTTCTTCTCCGTCTTCGAGAAGCTCGACATGGAGATCCGCGACGCGGACATCGTCGGCGAGTCCGGCTACAACGACATGCTCGCCGAGACCTGCCGCCTGCTGGAGGAGTCGGGTGTCGCCGAGCGCTCCGAGGGCGCCCTGTGCGTCTTCTTCGACGACGTCAAGGGCCCGGACGGCAAGCCCGTCCCGCTGATCGTGCAGAAGTCGGACGGCGGCTACGGCTACGCGGCGACCGACCTGTCCGCGATCCGCGACCGCGTCTTCGGCCTCAAGGCGGACACGCTCCTGTACGTGGTGGACGCCCGGCAGTCGCTGCACTTCAAGATGGTCTTCGAGACGGCCCGCCGCGCCGGCTGGCTGAACGAGGACGTCAAGGCGGTGCAGCTGGCCTTCGGCACGGTCCTCGGCAAGGACGGCAAGCCGTTCAAGACCCGTGAGGGCGAGACGGTCCGCCTGGTCGACCTGCTCGACGAGGCGATCGACCGCGCCTCGGCGGTCGTCCGGGAGAAGGCCCAGGACCTCTCGGATGAGGAGATCGCCGAGCGCGGCGCCCAGGTGGGCGTCGGCGCGGTGAAGTACGCGGACCTGTCGACCTCCGCCAACCGGGACTACAAGTTCGACCTGGACCAGATGGTCTCGCTCAACGGCGACACCTCCGTCTACCTCCAGTACGCCTACGCCCGGATCCAGTCCATCCTGCGCAAGGCCGGCGCCGCCCGCCCGGCCGCGCACCCCGGGCTGGAACTGCACGCGGCGGAGCGGGCGCTGGGCCTGCACCTGGACTCCTTCGCGGAGACGGTGGCCGAGGCGGCCCGGGAGTACGCCCCGCACAAGCTGGCGGCGTACCTGTACCAGCTGGCGTCGTTCTACACGACGTTCTACGACAAGTGCCCGGTGCTGAAGGCCGAGACGGACGAGCAGGTGGAGAACCGCCTGTTCCTGTGCGACGTCACGGCCCGCACGCTGCACCGGGGCATGGCCCTGCTGGGCATCCGCACGCCCGAGCGGCTCTGAGCCCGTCCGGATGTGACGGGCCGAGGGCGGCACTCCCCCGTGGGTGCCGCCCTCGTCGTTTCCCAACCGGGTGCGGGCGCCCCGGACTTGCTGTCGGTGCCGGCGCCTACGCTCACCCCATGGCGACTCTTCCCAATCCCCTGCCGAAGCTGGCGGCCGATCCGAGCGGTGATGTGCTCGGGCTTCGGCTCCCGTCCGGTTCCCTGGTCGACGCGACCGGCGAAGGCCCCTGGCACGAGCCGTTGCTGTGGTGCGCGCACGAGCGGGCCCGGCCCGGTGACCGGGAGGCGCTGGAGCCGGCGAGGCGGGTGGGGCTGCTCCCGGTCGTCCTGGAGGTGGGCGGCGGCCACGGAGGGCCGCAGGACTGGGAGTTGACGCCGGGCGCGGTGTCGTACGCGGGCGACCACGACGCCGAGGAGGTCCTGGCTCAGTACTGGCAGGAGTGCGCCGCCGAGGGTGATTCCTGGCCCGGGCCGGCCCGGCCGCTCGGGTGGGAGGAGGACCCGGACACGGTGGCGGCCCGGGGCGCCGACGCCCTGCTCCAGGACGGCGGACCGCTGAAGGAGCCCCGGCTGGCCCTGGTACCGGCCCGCCGCAGCGCCGACATCCCGGCGGCGATCGGCTGGACGGGCCCGGCGCACCACGAGGGCGACACGGCCCGGCTCAGCGCGGTGCTGCGCTCCTGGGAGGACCGCTTCGGCATACGCGTCGCCGCCCTCGGCTTCGACCACCTGCTGGTGTCGGTCGCCGCCCCGCCCACGACCCCGGCCGACGCGGAGGCCCTGGCCGCGGAGCACTTCGCGTTCTGCCCGGACAACCTGGAGCAGGGCGCGGACCGGACGCTGCGCTCCTACGCCGCGAACCAGGTCCTCAACCGGCGGACGTGGCAGTTCTGGTGGGACTGAGCCCCTCGGCGAGCCTGCGCAGCCCCTCCTCGATCTCCTCCGGCGTCTGCGTCACGAAGCACAGCCGCAGGGTCGTCCGGTCGGGGGTGCCGGCGTAGAAGGGGGCGCCGGGGACGTACGCGACGTCGTGCCGCACCACCCGCGGAAGCAGGGCCGTCGTGTCGTGGGGCTCCGGCAGCCGCGCCCACAGGAACATGCCGCCCTCGGGCCGGTTCCACACCGAGCCCTCGGGCAGCGCGGCGGGCAGCCCGGCGAGCATGGCGTCCCGGCGCTCGCGGTACACCCCGGCGACGCGGGCGACGTGGGCGTCGAGGTCCTGGTCGGCGAGGTATCGGGCCGCGGCGAGCTGGTTGACGGTGGGGGTGTGCAGGTCGGCGGCCTGCTTGGCGACGGCGCAGGCCCGGCGCAGCTGCCCGGGCGCGCGCAGCCAGCCGAGCCGCAGTCCGGGCGCCATGACCTTGGAGAAGCTGCCGAGCAGCACGGTCCGGTCCTCGGCTCCGGGATGGGCGGCGATCCAGGGCACGCGTGCGCCCTCGTAGCGCAGTTCGCCGTAGGGGTCGTCCTCGACGATCCACAGGCCGCGCCGGGCGGCGACGGCGGCGACGGCGGCCCGCCGCTCGCCGGGCAGGGTCCGGCCGGTGGGGTTCTGGAAGGTGGGCACGGTGTACAGCAGCTTGGGCCGTTCCCGCGCGACGAGTTCGTCCAGGGCCGCGGGGTCCAGGCCGTGCTCGTCGCCGGGCACGGCCACGACGCGCGCTCCGGCGAAGCCGAAGGCCTGCAGCGCCGCGAGGTAGCAGGGGTTCTCGACCAGGACGGTGTCGCCGGGTTCGAGCAGTGCGGTGGCCAGGAGGGACAGGGCCTGCTGGGAACCGGTGGTGACGAGCAGGTCGTCGGGGCCGGTCGGCAGGCCCCGGGCGGCCGTGCGGGCGGCGAGTGCGTCGCGCAGCGCGGGTTCGCCCTCGGTGGTGGAGTACTGCAGGGCCCGCGCGGGGGTGCGGGCCAGCACCGCGCGGAACGCGGCGGCGATGCCGTCGGCGTCGAACAGCTCCGGCGCCGGCAGCCCTCCGGCGAAGTTGATCACCTCGGGGCGGGCGGTGACGGCGAGGATGTCCCGCACCGGCGATCCCCCGACGGCGCGGGCGCGCGCGGCGAGCGGCGGCACGGCGGAGCGGGTGGTGGGCCCCGGCTCGGCGATGGTCATGACACGGCTCCTTCGGCTGCGGCGACGCCTGCTGCCCCGCAGCCTAGGCAGGTGCGTGTCGCCTACAAGAAGTTTTCCGCGATACGGACAGCGGGACGCCCCGGCCGGGCCGGGGCCTCGGCCCGAGTCGGCTCAGCCCTTCGCCCCGATCCCCGCGTACACGTTGATGTCCGCGTCCGTGGCGTCGGCGATGTCGCGGTAGCGGACCTTCTCGATCTCGTCGAGCCCGGCGAGGAAGGACGCCGCGGGCTGCTCCGGCACGGGGGCGGCGCCGTCGGGCCGCCACCGGTGCGCGGGGACGACACCCGGCTCGGCGATCTCCAGCCCGTTGTCCGTGAAGAACCGCTCGACGTCGGCCCGGGTCCGCAGCACGAACGAGAACCCCCGGGCGGTGTAGGTCCGTTGCACCGCCCGGACGTTGTCCGGGTTGAGGTCCTCGGTCAGGTGGCTGAGCACCAGTCTGCTGCCCGGGGGCAGCGCGTCCAGCAGCTCGCGCACCAGCGGGTACGCCTCATCGTCGGCCACGAAGTGCAGGACCGCGACCAGGCACAGGGCGACGGGCCGGTCGAAGTCCAGCGTCTCGGCGGCCTGTTCGAGGATGCGGCCGGGGTCGCGCAGGTCGGCGTCGACGTAGTCCGTGCGTCCCTCGGGCCCGCTGGTGAGCAGCGCCCGCGCGTGCGCCAGCACCACCGGGTCGTTGTCGACGTACACCACCCGCGACTCGGGCGCGGTGCGCTGCGCGATCTGGTGCACGTTCTGCGCGGTCGGCAGCCCCGTCCCGATGTCGAGGAACTGCCGGAGGCCCTCCTGCTGCACGAGCGTGGTCACCGCGCGGCGCAGGAAGTCGCGGTTGTGCCGCACGTCGAGGTAGCCGCGCGGGTTCACCGCGAGAGCGGCGGCGGCCGCTTCCCGGTCGGCCGGGTAGTGGTCCTTGCCGCCGAGGAACACGTCGTAGACCCGCGCCGGATGCGCCTTGCCGCTGTCGATCCTCCTGCGCAGTTCGGCGGGATCCTGGCTGAGCGCCTCACCGGGCATGGGTCTCTCCCTGACGACTGGGCGGTCCGAACAGCGACCGTTTCGGTGGGCAGCAACCTAACGGACCGGCCGGGCCGATCGTGCCCGGACGGCGTCACGACGGGTCGGTCGTCCCGGCCTTCACCCATTTCTCGCCACCCAGGGGGAACTCGTACGCCGGGCGCCCGTTGTGGCCGCTCGTGCGGAACGGCCGGCCCTCGTCGTCCACCCGGAGCGTGCCGCTGCGGCTGCCGCTGGACCAGGTCAGCTCCAGGTACCAGCTGACGTCGTAGGCGGAGGCGTCGGCCTTGACGTAGTACGCCTCCGGGTCCGACTCGCTCACCGTGAACGGGAAGTCGGCGTGCCCCGCCTCGGGCACGACGGCGGGGCGGGCGGCGTCCAGGGCGACCGTGAAGAACCGCTTCGGCATGCCACCGCCGCAGCCCACGCCCGGATAGCCCATCGCGTAGTCGTTCCAGGCGAGCGGCGAGCGCCTGCCCGCCGTGCGGACCGTCAGGTCCTCGACGACGACGGTCTCCTTCCCGGTCCCCTGCACGGTGATCTTCAGGAGCTGCTCCCCCGACGGCACCGCGCCCATCGCGGCCACCCAGCCGGGCGCGTCCTGTTCCAGCGGCGGCGGCACGACCCGCTCGGGGGGCAGGTTCACCAAGTACCGCTGCGAGCAGGGGTCTTCCCAGGCGTGCGGCTGGGTGTTCACGGTGAGCGGGGCCGGGCCGGAGCGGGGTGCGGCCCCGGCGCGGCCGGGCTTGCCGGCACCGGCCGGGGAGGACGACGCGGCGGAGTTCGAAGGGGCGGACTCCTCGTGCCGGCCGCTC
Source organism: Streptomyces sp. AHA2 (assembly GCF_036857595.1). Lineage (NCBI taxonomy): Bacteria > Bacillati > Actinomycetota > Actinomycetes > Kitasatosporales > Streptomycetaceae > Streptomyces > Streptomyces sp. AHA2. Next base: position 21,873 of record NZ_JAUQWJ010000018.1, on the reverse strand, counting down.
TTCTCGCGCTTCTCGCCGTCCGGGGAAGAGCTGCCGGACGGGGACGCCGTCGCGGCGACACCGCCGTCCGTGCGTGGGCGGGAGTCACCGGAGTCTCGTGAGGCGGCCGCCGGTTCGCGGTGGCCGTCCCGGTCCGGCCCGCCGTCCGGCATGGCCACGGCCAAGCCGACCCCGCTGAGGGCGACGGCAGCGGCGACCGCGACGAGAACGGCCCCCCGAGGCCGCCGCCGCGTGCGCTCCGCGGGCGCGTTCCCCGACGACGGCGCCTGGGGCCCGGTGACTTCGGCGGGCTCCTCACCGACCGCACGCCCCGGCCCGGCACCGGCCCGGGCGCCGACGCCCTGGGCCGACAGGCCGTCACCACCGTTCACCGACGACACCGCGGCGGATCCGTCCGAAGCCGCGGGTACGGCGGGTGTGGCGGGCCCGGCAGACCCGGCGGACCCGGCAGGCGCCAAAGGTCCGGCGTGCGCGGCAGGTTCAGCAGACCCCGCAGACCCGACAGGCCGGGCCGACCCGGCAAGCCCCGCGGACCCGGCAGACCCGGCAGACCCGGCAGGCCCGGCAGGCCCGGCAGGCCCGGCGGACCCGGCAGGCGCCAAAGGTCCGGCGTGCGCGGCAGGTTCAGCAGACCCCGCAGACCCGACAGGCCCGGCGGACCCGGCAGACCCGGCAGACCCAGCGGACCCGGCAAGCCCGCTAGGCCCGGCGGACCCGACAGGCCCGGCGGACCCGGCAGACCCGGCAAGCCCGCTGGGCCCGGCGGACCCGACAGGCCCGGCAAGCCCGCTGGGCCCGGCGGACCCGACAGGCCCGGCGGACCCGGCAAGCCCGGCAAGCCCGGCGGACCCGGCAGACCCGGCGGACCCGGCGGACCCGGCAGGTTCAGCAGACCCCGCAGACCCCGCGGACCCGGCAGACCCGGCGGGCCCGGCAAGCCCGGCGGGCCCGGCAAGCCCGCTGGGCCCGGCGGACCCGGCAAGCCCGGCGGACCCGGCCGGCGGGGCGGCCGCGTCGGGCACGGGCGGCCCGGCCCGCCCGGACCCGGCACCCGTCTTCCGCCCCCGGCCGGCGTCCGCGAGCACCCACCGCCGGTGCAGTTCGACGAGTTCCCCGGGGGACGCCTTGCACAGCCGCGCGAGCCGCTCCACGGGCGCGTAGTCCGCGGGCACGGCGTCGCCGTTGCAGTAGCGGTGCAGCGTCGACGTACTCATGTGCAGACGCTTCGCGAGCACCCCGTAGCTCAGGCCCGAGCGTTCCTTCAACTCCCCCAGCAGCCGCGCGAATGCGGCCGCGCCCGTGTCCTGCGACACCGTTCCTCCCACCCCGTGTCCCGTGCCCCCGTTCCAGGGGACGGTCGTTTCCCCTGGTCAGGTTCCCCGTGCGCGTTCCAGCGTCCCTGATCGCCCGCCGGGTGTGGCGGGCGGGACGAAGCGCGGCACAAGCTCTGGTCATCCAAGCACGCCGCTCCCGGCCCGCCGGTCGAGCGACCCGCTCCGGCCTTCTCCCGCACTGCCTTTGTCCGAAAGGAACCCCAGCCATGCGTACGTACCACGCTCTGCCCGTCGCCCTCCTGGCCGCCCTCGCCCTCACGGCGTGCGACGACGGCACCGGAACACAGGACGAGGGCGCGGCCCGCCCCGCCGCGTCGGCGACGGCATCGACCGCCCCGGCTACGGACGCCCCCGCCACCGGGTCCGCGCGCACGTCCGGGACTCCGGGCACGGCGGACACCGGCGGAACCTCCGGCGGGAGCGACGGCGGCGAGAGCGAGCCGGGCACCGGGAAGGCCACCGGGCACACCCCCGGCAAGAGCACCGGCAGGACCGCGGGGAAGGGCACACCCGCCCGCGTGTTCTGCCACGGCGGCAACACCACCGTCACCGCCCGGCCGGTCCCGCGCCCCCTGAACCACCTGCTGATCACGGTCGAGAACACCGGCTCGAAGCCCTGCGACCTCACCTACCACCCGGTGCTGCGCTTCGACGCGATGCAGTGGGCCCCGCGCCCCGTCGCGGATTCCAAGCCGCAGGCCGTGACGACCCTGGCGCCCGGCGAGAAGGGCTACGCGGGCGTCTCGCTGTCGGCGGCCGACGGCAGCGGCGAAGCCGGCACCACCGGCCGCGAGCTGACGGTCGGCTTCCAGGGCCGCACGCCGAACAGCGACGGCGGCCCCACGGCGATCCCGGCCCTGCCGGCCGGGGGCGTCTACTACGACAGCACGCTGACGGTCACCTACTGGCTGCGCGACATGGACGACGCGCTGTCCTACTGATCGTTCAGCTTCCGGGCCACCTCGGTGGCCCAGTAGGTGAGGATGGTGCGCGCCCCGGCCCGCCGGATGCCGGTGAGGGTCTCCATGATCGCCCGGTCGCGGTCGATCCAGCCCTTCTCGGCGGCGGCCTCGATCATCGAGTACTCGCCGGAGATCTGGTACGCGGCGACGGGCACGTCCACGGCGTCGGCGACCCGGGCGAGGACGTCCAGGTAGGGCCCGGCCGGTTTGACCATCACCATGTCGGCGCCCTCCTCCAGGTCGAGGGCGAGTTCGCGCAGCGACTCCCGCAGGTTGGCCGGGTCCTGCTGGTAGGTCTTGCGGTCACCGCGCAGCGACGAGCCGACGGCCTCGCGGAAGGGCCCGTAGAACGCGGAGGCGTACTTCGCCGTGTAGGCGAGGATCGCCACGTCCTCCCGGCCGATCTGGTCGAGGGCGTCGCGGACGACGCCGACCTGCCCGTCCATCATCCCGCTGGGCGCCACGACATGGGCGCCGGCGTCGGCCTGCACCTGGGCCATCTCGGCGTACCGCTCCAGGGTCGCGTCGTTGTCGACCCGGCCCTGCTCGTCGAGCACGCCGCAGTGCCCGTGGTCGGTCGTCTCGTCGAGGCAGAGGTCGGACATGACGAGGAGGTCGTCCCCGACCTCGGCGCGCACGTCCCGCAGGGCGACCTGGAGGATGCCGTCCGGGTCGGTGCCGGGCGTGCCGAGCGGGTCCTTCTTCGACTCCTCCGGCACGCCGAACAGCATGATCCCGGAGATCCCCGCCGCGGCGGCCTCCGCGGCGGCCTTCTTCAGGCTGTCCCGGGTGTGCTGCACGACGCCCGGCATGGCCCCGATCGGCACGGGCTCCGTGACGCCCTCGCGCACGAAGGCCGGGAGGATGAGATCGGCGGGGTGCAGCCGGGTCTCGGCGACCATCCGACGCATCACGGGGTTGATCCGCAAACGCCGCGGCCGCGTACCGGGGAATGATCCGTACGTCGTCATGCCCTCTACGCTACGCCCGCCCCAAACGCCCCGATGCCGACGCGATGTCGGCGCGATGTCGGCGCGGTACGGGTGCCGTGCGGGTGCCGTGCGGGTGCCCTGGCCGGTCCCGTTCGGTCGCCTGCGGGTCCCGTCCGGGTGCCGTGGAAGTGCCGTCCGAGTGCGCTCCGCCCGCCCGCGGCCGCACACCTCCGCGGTCCTGCGATGCGGGTCCCCCGGCACGGGTCCATCCTGGTGGGGAGGGCAGGCTCACGGTCCGGCCTGCCCGAGTTCGAGGACCCCGACGGCCCGCTCCCCCCACCTCGCCGCCGCCGTCCCTCCGTACCCGCCCCCACGGAGGACGCGATGACCGCCACCCACCCCACCCCCGACCTCTTCGCGCTCTCGGACGTCGACGGCCCGGTGCTGCGCCCCGGCGACCCGGCCTACGCCCAGGAGGTCACCGGCTTCAACGTGTCCGCGCTGCACACCCCGGACGTCGTCGTCGGGGCCACCGGAGCGCACGACGTCGTCGCGGCCATGCGCTGGGCGAGCGCCACCCGCACCCCGGTGGCCGTCCAGGCCACCGGACACGGCGCCAACTTCCCCATCGAGCGGGGCCTGTTGATCACCACGTCCCGGATGACGGGCGTGCGCGTGGACCCCGCCACCCGTACCGCCCGCATCGACGCCGGGGCGAAGTGGAGCCACGTGATGGCGGCCGCCGCCCCGCACGGCCTCGCGGGCCTGTGCGGCACCTCCACGGACGCGGGTGTGGTCGGCTACACCCTCGGCGGCGGACTGCCCGTCCTCGGCCGCGCCTACGGCTACGGCGCCGATCTCGTCCGCTCCTTCGAGGTCGTCACCCCGGACGGTCGGCTGCGCGACGCGGACGCCCGGCACGAGCCGGAGCTGTTCTGGGCGCTGCGCGGCGGCAAGGGGAACGTGGGCGTCGTCACCTCGCTGGTGACCGCGCTGCTGCCGCTGTCCCGCGTCCACGGCGGCGGCCTGTACTGCCACGCGGAACACACCGCGGCCCTGCTGCACGCCTGGTCGGACTGGACCCGCACCGTCCCGGACGAGATGTGCAGCATGTTCTCGGTGCTGCGACTGCCGCCGATCCCCCAGCTCCCGCCGGAGCTGCGCGGCGGCTTCTGGGCCCGGGTGGCGATCGCCTGGCCGGGCGACGCGGCCGAGGGCGAGGCGCTGATCGGCCCGCTGTGGCAGGCCGCCCCCGTGGCGGTGGACATGGTCGGGGAGACGGCCTGCACGGACATGGACCGCATCCACATGGAGCCGCAGGACCCGCTCCCGGCCCGCGAGTCGTGCATGCTGCTGCGGGACCTCACCCCGGAGGCGATCGACGCGTTCCTGGATCAGGTGGGTCCCGCGGCCGGCGCCGGGTACCCCCTGCTGGTGGCCTCGCTGCGGCACATGGGCGGCGCGCTGTCCCGCCCGGCGCCCGTCGAGGACGCCGTGTGCGCCCGTGACGCCCGGTACTTCCTGGAGGCGGTCGGGATCATGCCCGCCCCGCCGGTGGCCGAGGCCGTCGAGCAGGCCACGCGCCGCCTGCACACCGCGATGGCCCCGTACGGCACGGGCCGCACGATGGTCAACATCCACGGCACGCCCGGCGACGCGGAGGACGTCGCCCGCGCCTGGACCCCGGAGGTCTACGCCCGCCTGCGCCACGACAAGGCGACCTACGACCCGTCCAACCTGCTCCGCTTCGGCCACGCGGTGACACCGGCGTAACCGCGACCGCAACGACCGACCCGCCCCTGAACCGCCGGCACAGCGGGAGCCGGCCGACCCGGCCCCTGGCCCACGGTGCGCCCCGTAGGGAACCGGTCGGGACCAGACCCGGGCCGGTCCTGGGCTGCGGGCGCGGCCTCGGAGCCCACCGGGCCGGACCCGGACCGGCTCCCCGCCACCGCCGGTGCACTCCTCGGCACCCGCCCACCGGGACGGTCTGCCCGTCCGGTGCGCGGTCTGCCCGCCCGACCTCGGCCCCGCTGCACCCGGCCTCAGGGGCGCCAGGCGCGGCCTCAGGTCGTGGACCGCCTCCGCCGCGCCCCCGGCCGCCGCTCACTCGGCCGGGTGACCGGGTCGCCCGCCTCCAGCGCCGCGGCCCGGCGCTTCGCGCCGAAGTCGGCCAGCGCCTCGGCCAGCTTGTGCACGGACGGCTCGGGAGCCATCACGTCCACCCGCAGCCCGTGTTCCTCGGCGGTCTTGGCCGTGGCCGGGCCGATACAGGCGATCACGGTGACGTTGTGCGGCTTGCCGGCGATGCCGACCAGGTTCCGCACGGTCGACGACGAGGTGAACAGCACGGCGTCGAAACCACCGCCCTTGATCGCCTCACGCGTCTCCGCCGGCGGCGGCGAGGCCCGCACGGTCCGGTAGGCCGTGACGTCATCGACCTCCCAGCCCAGCTCGATCAGCCCGGCGACCAGCGTCTCCGTGGCGATGTCGGCTCGGGGCAGGAACACCCGGTCGATCGGGTCGAAGACCGGGTCGTAGGGCGGCCAGTCCTCCAGCAGACCGGCGGCCGACTGCTCCCCGCTCGGTACCAGGTCCGGCTTCACGCCGAAGGCGATCAGCGCCTTGGCGGTCTGCTCGCCCACCGCCGCGACCTTGATGCCCGCGAAGGCACGCGCGTCGAGCCCGTACTCCTCGAACTTCTCCCGCACGGCCTTGACCGCGTTCACCGAGGTGAAGGCGATCCACTCGTAGCGGCCCGTCACCAGGCCCTTGACCGCGCGCTCCATCTGCTGGGGCGTGCGCGGCGGCTCGACGGCGATCGTCGGCACCTCGTGCGGCACGGCCCCGTACGACCGCAGCTGGTCGGAGAGCGACGCCGCCTGCTCCTTGGTGCGCGGCACGAGCACCTTCCAGCCGAACAGCGGCTTGGACTCGAACCACGCGAGCTGGTCGCGCTGGGCGGCGGAGGAACGCTCCCCGACCACGGCTATCACCGGCCGGCCGCCCTCGGGCGAGGGCAGCACCTTGAGCTGCTTCAGCGTCTGGGCGATCGTGCCGAGCGTGGCGGTCCAGGTGCGCTGCCGCGTGGTCGTCCCGGCGACGGTGACCGTCATGGGGGTGTCCGGCTTGCGCCCGGCGGAGACCAGCTCGCCGGCCGCCGCGGCGACGGAGTCCAGCGTCGTGGAGACGACGACCGTGCCGTCCGACGCCCCGACCTCCGTCCAGCACCGGTCCGAGGCCGTGCGCGCGTCGACGAACCGCACGTCGGCGCCCTGGGCGTCCCGCAGCGGCACACCTGCGTACGCGGGCACGCCGACGGCGCTCGCGATGCCGGGCACCACCTCGAAGGGCACACCGGCGGCGGCGCACGCCAGCATCTCCTCGGCGGCGTAGGTGTCCAGTCCGGGGTCGCCGGACACCGCACGCACGACCCGCCTGCCGCCTCGCGCGGCCTCCATGACAAGATGTGCGGCATCCCGCACGGCGGGGGCGGCGACAGCGGTTGACGTGCCGTCAACTACCGTCAGCTGGGGCGCTCCTGTGCCCGGCGCCGGATCCTGTGAGGGATCGGCGTCCGTGTGCACCTCGGAGACCCCCTGCCTGGCGTGCTGACGTACGACGTCGAGCACCTCGTGCTCGGCGACGAGGACGTCCGCGTGCGCCAGCGCCTCCACGGCGCGCAGAGTCAGCAGTCCCGGATCTCCGGGTCCGGCACCCAGGAAGGTGACGTGCCCGTGTTCAGGACCGGCGGAAAGGGTGGTGGGGCTCAATGTGCTCGCTCCCCCATCAGACCGGCCGCGCCCTGGGCGAGCATCTCGGACGCCAGTTCGCGTCCGAGCGCCATGGCCCCCTCGTGCGTGTCGGGCACGGGACCGGTGGTGGACAACTGCACCATGCGCGAGCCGTCGGTGGTGCCGACGACGCCACGCAGGCGCATTTCCTTGAAAATCTGCCGGTCGGCCTGGGAGTCCCCGCGCTCCAGCGGAGCCGAGAGCGGGGGCAGGTCGGCCAACGCGCCCACGGGGGCGCTGCAACCGGCCTCCAGGGCGGCGAGCAGTGACCGCTCGGCCGTCACGGCGACCCGGGTGAAGGGGTCGTCGAGCTCGGCGAGCGCGGCGACGAGGTCCGCGTCGGCCGCGGGACACTCGATCGCCAGGGCCCCCTGGCCGGGGGCGGGCAAAACCGTGTCGACCGACAGGAAGTCGGTCACCTCGTCACCGCGGCCGATCCGGTTCAGCCCGGCGGCGGCCAGCACGACGGCGTCCAGCTCTCCGCTGCGGACGTACCCGATGCGGGTGTCGACGTTGCCGCGGATCGGTACCGTCGCTATGTCCAGCCCGTGGCTGCGCGCGTACGCGTTGAGCTGCGCCATGCGGCGCGGCGAACCCGTGCCGATGCGCGCCCCGGGGGGCAGGTCGGTGAGCTTCAGCGCGTCCCGGGCGACGATCACGTCCCTCGGGTCCTCGCGCTCGGGCACGGCGGCCACGACGAGGTCGTCGGGCTGCGTGGTGGGCAGGTCCTTCAGCGAGTGCACCGCGAAGTCGACCTCGCCCGCGAGCAGCGCGTCGCGCAGCGCGTTGACGAACACGCCGGTACCGCCGATCTGCGCCAGCGCCTCCCGGGAGACGTCGCCGTACGTGGTGATCTCGACGAGCTCGACGGGCCGCCCGGTCACCCGGCTCACGGCCTCGGCCACCTGCCCGGACTGGGCCATGGCGAGCCTGCTCCGCCGAGTACCGAGCCTCAGCGTCCTGTCATTCATGCCGGGCCTCGGTCTTCCTGGGTGGTGCTTTCCCCGGCCCGGGAGACGGCGGCCACCGTCTCGGGGTCGAGGTCGAACAGGGTGCGCAGCGCGTCCGCGTACCCGGCGCCGCCGGGTTCGGCCGCGAGCTGCTTGACCCGCACGGTCGGCGCGTGCAGCAGCTTGTCCACCACGCGCCGCACGGTCTGGGTGATCTCCGCCCGGTGCTTGTCGTCGAGGCCGGGCAGCCGCCCGTCCAGCCGGGCGATCTCGCTGGCCACGACGTCCGCGGCCATGGTGCGCAGGGCGACCACGGTCGGCGTGATGTGCGCGGCCCGCAGCGCCGCCCCGAAGGCCGCGACCTCGTCGGAGACGATACGCCTGACCTGGTCCACATCGGCAGCCATCGGAGCGTCCGCGGAGGCCTCCGCGAGCGACTCGATGTCCACCAGGCGCACCCCGGCCAGCCGGTGCACGGCCGGGTCGACGTCGCGCGGCATGGCGAGGTCCAGCAGGAACAGCACGGGTTCGGGCCGCGGCACCTGCTCGACCGGCTCGGGCCGGCGCCGCTCGGGGATCCGGCCGGCGGTGGCGGCGGTCGCGGCGAGCGCGCCGATCAGCTCGGCGTCGGCCTGCGGGCTGCGGCGGGCCGCGTCCCGGCGGTCGACGGTGCCGCCGGCGACCCAGGCGGCGTGCTGCTCCAGCGTGGCGGCGTCCATGCCGGCCACCGCGGCCTCGCCCATGACGGAGAAGCCGGGCTGCACGGCGGCCAGGTCGAGCGGGCAGTTGTCGTCGTTGCCGGCGGCCGGGACGGCGGCGGGCGTCTGCCGGGGCTGCGTCGCGTCCGCGATCTCGGCGGCCGGACGTCCCGTACGGCCCTCGACCGCGGCGGCGATCGACTCGGCGGTCAGGACCAGGCCCGTCGCGCCGGTGCAGGAGACGGCGACGTCGGCACGTGTCAGCTCGGCCGGCACCGACTCCATCGGTACCGCGCGGGCCAGCACGTCCGTGTCGTCGCCCTCGCCCAGGATCTGCGCGAGGCGCTCGGCGCGGTCGAGGGTGCGGTTGGCGACCACGATCTCGGCGACCCCGGCTCGCGCGAGGGTGGCCGCGGCGAGCGACGACATCGACCCCGCGCCGATGACCAGGGCCTTCTTGCCCCGGGCCCAGGTCTGCACGTCGCCGCGGGCGGCCAGCTGCTCCAGGCCGAAGGTGACCAGGGACTGGCCGGCGCGGTCGATGCCGGTCTCGGAGTGGGCGCGCTTGCCGACCCGCAGGGCCTGCTGGAACAGGTCGTTCAGCAGACGGCCGGCGGAGTGGACGTCCTGCGCCCGGGCCAGGGAGTCCTTGATCTGGCCGAGGATCTGCCCCTCGCCGACGACCATCGAGTCCAGGCCGCAGGCCACCGAGAACAGGTGGTGGACGGCCCGGTCCTCGTAGTGCACATAGAGATAAGGAGTGAGCTCCTCCAGGCCGACCCCGCTGTGCTGGGCGAGCAGCGTGGACAGCTCGGCGACACCGGCGTGGAACTTGTCCACGTCGGCGTAGAGCTCGATGCGGTTGCAGGTGGCGAGCACCGCGGCCTCGGTGGCCGGTTCGGCGGCGACCGTGTCCTGCAACAGCTTGACCTGCGCGTCCGCGTGCAGCGAGGCCCGCTCCAGGACGCTGACCGGGGCGCTGCGGTGGCTGAGTCCGACGACGAGGAGGCTCATGCCGGCATCACGGCGGGCATGTCCCCGTCGGGTCCCTGGTCGGCGGAGTCGCTGCGGGCGGCGGCGGCCGGCAGGGCGCCGTCGTTGCTCGCGGCTTCCTCGCCGGCCTTGCGCTGCTCGTGGAAGGCGAGGATCTGCAGCTCGATGGAGAGGTCGACCTTGCGCACGTCGACGCCCTCGGGCACCGACAGCACGGTCGGCGCGAAGTTCAGGATGGAGGTGACGCCGGCGGCCACGAGCCGGTCGCAGACGGCCTGGGCGGCACCGGCGGGGGTGGCGATGACGCCGATGGACACGCCGTTGTCCTGGATGATCTTCTCCAGGTCGTCGGAGTGCTGCACCGGCATGCCGGCGACGGGCTTGCCCGCCATGGCCGGGTCGGCGTCGATCAGCGCGGCGACGCGGAACCCGCGGGAGGCGAAGCCGCCGTAGTTGGCCAGGGCGGCGCCGAGGTTTCCGATACCGACGATCACGACCGGCCAGTCCTGGGTGAGCCCCAGTTCGCGGGAGATCTGGTACACGAGATACTCGACGTCGTAGCCGACGCCCCGGGTCCCGTAGGAGCCGAGGTAGGAGAAGTCCTTGCGCAGCTTCGCGGAGTTGACCCCCGCAGCGGCCGCGAGCTCCTCGGAGGAGACCGTGGGCACCGAGCGCTCCGACAACGCGGTCAGGGCGCGGAGGTACAGCGGAAGCCGGGCGACGGTGGCCTCGGGAATCCCTCGGCTGCGGGTCGCCGGTCGGTGAGTTCGGCCAGTTGCCACGGTGCTCCTGCGGGTAGAGCGGGGCTGTAGGCGGTCATACGTCCCTACATGACCGCCCCGTCGAAAGCAGGCTATGTCTTTGTGAACGCGTGCACAAAGATGGTGTCCGATTTGCCCGCCCAACGTGACCGGGCTCACGCGCCCCCGGCGCACGCCCGGGGAACCAGCGCACAGCCACCACCGTTCCTTCGCTTCTGGGGGCAAAACCGCACACTCTCCTCTGTGAATCCCGCCCCCGAGACCAAGCCGCCATCGATCCTAAGCGACTCAGGGACCTCTTTGTACTGATCAGTCAGTCTTCCCGGCGGCCTCAGCCGGTCAGCGCCCTGCGCAGGCGACCCTCGTCCACGCGCCAGAACGTGTGCTGCCGGCCGTCCACCAGCACCACGGGGATCTGCTCCCAGTACCGGTCGTGCAGTTCACGGTCCTCGGTGATGTCCTTCTGCTCCCAGGGGACGCCCAGATCGCCGCACACCTTCTCCACCACGACCTGTGCGTCATCGCACAGATGACAGCCGGGCTTGCGGATGAGCGTGACGAGCCGGTCCCCGGGGGATTTGCGACGCAACAGTGGGCTCATGTCGGCCATTGTCGCGCGCCCGGGCGGGAGGGGAAGCCGGCCGGAACGCCAGGGGACACGCCGGACGGTCCGAGGAGGTCCGGCGCCGATTAACGCCGCGCTCGCCCAGAGTTCACAGGGTCCCAACCTCTCGACTCCGGAACCTGCGGACGGAATGGCTATGCTCACGCCATGGCCGCTCTCGGATGGCTCACCCCCCGTAGGCGCTCCGCCACGGCGCGGAGCGTTTTGGCAGGCGAGGCCTCGGCGGAGGCAGCGCGCAAGTCCACCCAGGAAGCCGCCGCCACCATCGCGGAACCGCAGTTCCCCGTGCACGGCGACGACCGGGCCGCCGCCTTCTTCGACCTGGACAACACCGTCATGCAGGGCGCCGCCCTCTTCCACTTCGGGCGGGGCCTGTACAAGCGGAAGTTCTTCGAGACCCGCGAACTCGCCCGTTTCGCCTGGCAGCAGGCGTGGTTCCGGCTGGCCGGGGTCGAGGACCCCGAGCACATGCAGCAGGCGCGCGAGTCGGCGCTGTCCATCGTCAAGGGCCACCGCGTCGCCGAACTCCAGTCGATCGGCGAGGAGATCTACGACGAGTACATGGCCGAGCGCATCTGGCCCGGCACCCGCGCCCTCGCCCAGGCCCACCTCGACGCGGGCCAGAGGGTGTGGCTGGTGACGGCCGCCCCCGTCGAGATCGCCCAGGTGATCGCCCGCCGGCTCGGGCTGACCGGCGCCCTCGGCACGGTCGCGGAGTCCGTCGACGGCGTCTACACCGGCAAACTCGTCGGCGAGCCGCTGCACGGGCCCGCCAAGGCCGAGGCGGTCCGCGCCCTGGCCGCCGCGGAGGGCCTGGACCTCGGCCGGTGCGCCGCCTACAGCGACTCGCACAACGACATCCCGATGCTCTCGCTGGTCGGCCACCCCTACGCCATCAACCCGGACTCCAAGCTGCGCAAGCACGCCCGCGAGCTGGACTGGCGCCTGCGCGACTACCGCACCGGCCGCAAGGCCGCCAAGGTCGGCATCCCGGCCGCGGCGGGCGTCGGCGCGGTGGCGGGCGGCACGGCCGCGGCGATCGCTTTGCACCGCCGCCGCCGCTGACCCCACGTGATCGAACCGGGACACGGATGTTTGCGGCGTGACAATCCGCGTAAATCCAACTGGCGTACCCCCACAACCTCGTATCCAGTCCTCTTGGCTGCACACGGCCACAACACGCCCTGGACGCAACCCCGATCCGAAGCTTTACGATCAACAGTCGTTCACGATCTGACACTTGATGCGGCGTCAATCGGTTACGGAAGCGACGTAATCGATGATTTGAGCAACTCGGTGTAGCAGGCCCTGCACGAAGCGTTATTCTCCTCAGACGCAAACCGGTACCCCTCCGTCGCTACGACGGGTGAAAGGTCCCGCACTGCACGTGATGGAAGCTCTGCCTCTGGGAGTCCCGTGTACCCACACGTCGGGGTTGACGCCTCGGGCCTGGCTACGCTGCGCGCAACGGTCCTCGACCTGTTGCGCGGCTTCGTCCCCACCGCGTACGCCGTCCCCGCATTCGCCACCGCCGCGCCCCTCGGCCCGTGCTACGCACTGGCCGAGGGCAGCGCCGCGGTCGGCAGACGAGGCCGCCCGTCCGGGGCGGCCACCGCCCGCCGCCCGGCGGCGGACAGCGACAGCGCCCGGATGATGGACCTCGTGGAGCGCGCCCAGGCCGGCGAGGCCGACGCCTTCGGCCGCCTCTACGACCAGTACAGCGACACCGTCTACCGGTACATCTACTACCGGGTCGGCGGAAAGGCGACCGCCGAGGACCTGACCAGCGAGACCTTCCTGCGCGCCCTGCGCCGGATCGGCACCTTCACCTGGCAGGGCCGCGACTTCGGGGCCTGGCTGGTGACGATCGCGCGCAACCTGGTCGCGGACCACTTCAAGTCCAGCCGCTTCCGCCTCGAGGTCACCACGGGCGAGATGCTCGACGCCAACGAGGTCGAGCGCTCCCCGGAGGACTCCGTCCTGGAGTCCCTGTCCAACGCCGCCCTGCTCGACGCCGTGCGGCGGCTCAACCCGCAGCAGCAGGAGTGCGTCACGCTCCGCTTCCTCCAGGGCCTGTCCGTCGCCGAGACGGCCCGTGTCATGGGCAAGAACGAGGGCGCGATCAAGACCCTCCAGTACCGGGCCGTGCGTACGCTCGCCCGGCTCCTCCCGGAAGACGCCCGCTGACGGCCCGGTACGCTCGGCGACGTTCAACTCACTTTTCGTGACCGTACGTTGACTTCGGCATCCGATCATCCGGGATCCGTAACCCAAGTGCCGCGCCGCTCGTTGTGCGGGATGCAGGCTCCCTGTGGTCACCCCCTGGCCGACACCGATCACCCGTTCGTGTGGTCGTGCCCGGGGTGTGCAACCCTCAGGACCCCCTGGGGAGTCGACCGTCATGACGAGAGGAGGTGCCGCCAGTGATCGCGAACGTATCGGCGCACCGGCGGGCGAACGCCTTCGCCCAGGCCCTGGAGGAGCAGTCCGAGCCGGGCACGGCGGCCGAGAAGTCCGAAGGCCCGGCACCGGCACCGGCGGCCGGGGAACCGGCCGAGGGGTCACGCCTGCTGGCGCTGGCCTCCGGTCTCGGCGCACTGCCCAAGCCGGAGCTCGACCCGGAGGTCAAGGTCGTTCAGCGGGCCCAGCTGGTGGCCGCGTTCGAGGCCATGCTCCAGGAGGGCACCGCGGGAGGCGGGGCGACGGACCGTGCGGTCCCCGAGCAGCGCTCCACCCGGGCCCGCGGCGCCCATCGCGCGAGTTCGCTGAAGAAGTTCCGGCCCCGTTCCCGCCTCGCCAAGGGCCTCACCGCCGGCGGACTGAGCGTCGGCGTGGCCGCGAGCGCTCTCGGCGGGGTCTCCGCCGCCAGCTCCGACGCCCTGCCCGGCGACTCGCTCTACGGCCTCAAGCGCGGCATCGAGGACGTCAAGCTCGGCCTCGCCGACGGGGCGCACGAGCGCGGCCGGGTCTACCTCGACCACGCCTCCACCCGCCTCAGCGAAGCCCGCCGCCTGATGGAGCGGGGCCGCAGCGGCCCCCTCGACCACGAGTCCCTGGGCGAGATCCGCCGCGCCCTGTCCGGCATGCGGCACGACGCGTCCGAGGGCCACCGGCTGCTGAGCGAGGCGTTCCGGCGCGACCCGGACTCGCTCGGTCCCATCCAGGCCCTGTCCGCGTTCTCCAGCTCCCACCGCGAGGCCTGGGGCGAGCTGCGCGAGAGACTCCCCGTCCAGCTCGGGGACGTCAGCGAGCAGGTGTCGTCGGTGTTCGACGCCATAGACGAGGACGTGGCCCCGCTGCGCTCCCTGCTCCCCGAGCCCCCGGCCAGGGGCGGCGGCGGAGCGAGCGAGCGGCAGGGAGCCTCGCAGTCCGCGCCCGCGGGCCCCTCCGGCACCGACGACCGCTCGACGCGCCCCGGCGACAGCGGCGGCCGGCACAGCGACAAGGGCAGCACCGGCAGCGGCAGCCCCAGCCGCTCGGCCGGCACCGGCAAGGACGACGACGGCCTGCTCGGCGGCAACACCGGCGGCCTCCTCGATCCGCCGAAGGACAGCGAGGCCAGCACGTCCCCGTCCGCGGACGACGTCACTCCCGCCCCCGAGCCGGATGTGACGCTCCCGCCGCTCCTGCCGGGCCTGCTGCCCGGCCTGGACATCGACAGCGAGGACGCCGACTAGCCGGCGGTCGACAGTGGGGGCGCCCCTTCGGCAAGGGGCGCCCCCATCGTCGTACCCGTGAGACCGCCGGATCAGAAGAACACCGACCGCCGTTGCACCAGCAGCTTGTACAGGGTGTGCTGAATCTGTTCCCTGACCTGGTCGGTCAGGTTGAACATCAGCATCGGGTCCTCGGCCGCCTCGGGCGGGTAACCGTCCGTCGGGATCGGCTCGCCGAACTGGATCGTCCACTTGGTCGGCAGCGGAACCGCCCCGAGCGGCCCGAGCCAGGGGAACGTGGGCGTGACCGGGAAGTACGGCAGGCCCAGCAGCCGGGCCAGGGTCTTGGCATTGCCGATCATCGGGTAGATCTCCTCCGCCCCGACGATCGAGCACGGGATGATCGGCGTCCCCGCCCGCAGGGCCGTGGAGACGAAACCGCCGCGGCCGAAGCGCTGCAGCTTGTAGCGGTCCGCGAAGGGCTTGCCGAGCCCTTTGAAGCCCTCCGGCATCACCCCGACCAGCTCGCCCTGCTCCAGCAGGCGGGCCGCGTCCTCCGCGCACGCCAGGGTGTGACCCAGCTTGCGGGCCAGCTCGTTGACCACCGGCAGCATGAACACCAGGTCGGCGGCCAGGAGGCGCAGATGCCGGCCCGCCGGATGGTTGTCGTGCACGGCCACCTGCATCATCAGGCCGTCCATCGGCAGCGTCCCGGAGTGGTTGGCGACGATCAGGGCGCCGCCCTCGGACGGGATGTTCTCGACGCCCTTCACCTCGACCCGGAAGTACTTCTCGTACAGCGGGCGCAGCATCGACATCAGGACCTGGTCGGTCAGTTCCTCGTCGTAGCCGAAGTCGTCGACCTCGTAGTCGCCGGTGAGGCGGCGGCGCAGGAACGCCAGGCCGCCGGCGATCCGCCGCTCCAGGGCGCTCCCGCCGTCCGGCTCCCGCGGCGGCTGTTCCCCGGCGGTCACGGGGACGTCCTCCTGCGCGGCGGCACCGGTGGGCAGGGGCTGCACCTCACGGACCGGTGCCGGATCCACGCCCGGGCGGCGGGCGCCCGCGCTGCGGCGGCGCTGGGGGCGCTGCGCCGCACCGCCCCGGGACCGGTCGTCGTCGAACGGAATGACCTTGGCGTCCGCCATCGTTGCTGCGCTCCTCAGTTGGCGCTCTGCGTCGGGAGGTGGGCGCCGCCCGCGAGGGGCAGCGCGGCGATCCGGTCGACGGCCCCCGCGAGGGCCTCCGGCGGAAGGAGTCCGGGACTCTGGCTGCGGGCGAAGTCCGCGAACGTCTCCGCGGTCGTGTACTTGGGCTGGAATCCCAGCGTCTCGCGCATCTGGCCCGTGGACACGACCCTGCCGTGGGTCAGCAGCCGGATCTGCTCGGGCGAGAAGTCCGACATTCCCAGCGTACGCACCAGCGAGCCGGCCCAGGTGACCGCGGGGAGCAGCAGGGGCACGGTGGGGCGGCCCAGGCGCCTGGAGCACTGGGAGAGCAGCAGCACGCCGTCCCCGGCGATGTTGAAGGTGCCGCTGTTGAGGGTGCCGCGCCGCGGCTCGTGGGAGGCGATGCGCAGCACCTCGATCACGTCGTCCTCGTGCACGAACTGCAGCCGCGGGTCGTAGCCGAACACGGTGGGCAGCACGGGCAGGGCGAAGTAGGAGGCGAGCGGGGTGTCCGCGGTCGGGCCGAGGATGTTGGCGAACCGCAGCACGCACACCGCCACGTCGGGCCGCCGGCGCGCGAAGCCCCGGACGTAGCCCTCGACCTCGCAGGTGTCCTTGGCGAAGCCACCGCTGGGCAGGGACTTGGGCGGGGTCGTCTCGGTGAAGACGGCCGGGTCGCGGGGCGCGGAGCCGTAGACGTTGGTGCTGGACTTCACGACCAGCCGCTGCACCGCCGGGGACTTCTGGCAGGCACCGAGCAGCTGCATGGTGCCGATGACGTTGGTCTCCTTCAGGGAGGCCCGGTTGCCGCTGCCCAGCGGTGTGCCTGTCACGTCGAGGTGGACGACCGTGTCGGCGCCCGTCTCGGCGAGCACCCGCGCGATCCCGGGCTGGCGGATGTCGGCCTGGACGAAGTCCGCGCCGCCCAGATGGTGCTCGGGCGGCACCGCGTCCACGGCGACGACCCGGTCGACGTCCTGGTCACGCTGGATCCGCCGGACGAACCGGCCCCCCAGCTGGCGGGCCACTCCGGTGACGAGCACGACCTTGCCCAAGATCAGCGCCTTCCTTCAGAAACGTCCCTGTCCCGCCGCGTTCCCCCGTGGGGCCAACTTAGCGGGTCGGCGTCGCACTGTGACGACCGCCGGATGCGCGGGGTGACAGATGCCAGCCGGACGCAGGAGCCGGACATGCGTGTGGCCCCCCACCGACGGTGGGGGGCCACAGCAACGCTCTCGCGTCGTCCGCGTCGCGAACCTACTTCTTGTTGCGACGCTGAACGCGCGTGCGCTTGAGCAGCTTGCGGTGCTTCTTCTTCGCCATCCGCTTGCGCCGCTTCTTGATAACAGAGCCCACGACTACCCTCGCTCACTTCTCATCACTCGGTGTTTGGGCGCCATGGGCCCATACGACCTACGAGGGGTCAGCCTACCCGCCCGAGCGCTGAGGTCGTAATCGAGGGGGCCGGGGAGATCCCCGAGTGCCCTGCGGGGCCTCCCCGCCCCAGCCGTCAGGCGGTGTCCACCCCCACGTAACTCTCGCGGAGGTACTCGTGAACCGCTTGCTCGGGGACGCGGAAGGACCGCCCCACCCGGATCGCGGGCAGATGACCGCTGTGCACCAGCCGGTACACGGTCATCTTCGACACTCGCATCACCGAGGCGACTTCCGCCACGGTAAGGAACTGAACCTCGTTCAGAGGCCTCTCGCCAGCTGCAGCCATGACACACCTGAACCTTCCGCACTCGACGGCCACCGGCTTCCCCTTCCGGTGACTCTTCGTCGCTGCGTGCTCACTCCCCAATGTAGGGGCGGGTGATGCGAGTGGGGAAGAGGTGCACCCATCGGCGGCCTACTGTGACAGACACGCCCGATTGAGTACGTAGCGGGTCAGCGGCAGGTAGTAATCGGACCGCACGCCGTCATCCAGTGGAACGGCGACGGCCACGGACCCCTCGGCCTCCCCCACGAACAGCGCCGGGTCGTCCGTGTCGGCCGGTCCGATGGCCTCGAACCCCAGCTGACCTGCCCCGCAGACCCAGCCGTGGTCGCCGATCACCAGCCCGGGAAGGGGCCCGCCGGCCTCCGCCGCGGCGGCGAGCGCGGTGCGTACCGGGAGGGGTGAGTGCGTATGTGCGCCGGGCTCACAACCGGGGCGTTCGGGGGCGGGGGTCCGCACGAGCGCCACTCCCCGTACGTAGTCGAGGACGAACGTACGTAGACCGAACCGGGTCGTTATGTCGACACAGCGACCCTGCGCCGGTGTGAGGACGGCACATCCCGCCGCCGACAAGGCGTCTGCGAGAGCGGCGTAGAAACCGAGGAGCCGGTGCGGGTGCCCCGTGCCGAGCAGCACGGCGGCACCCCGCCGCACGGCGTCGCCGAGCCGGTCCGCGAAGGCGTCCAGGGCCGCCACGGTCCGGGCCGGGTCGATCACATCCTGGCCGGAAGTACACCGGTGATCGGCCGAAACTCCGCACCGGTCCGCCATCAGCTCCAGCAACTCCCGCTGCTGCCAGGCACCTTCCGGGTCGATGCCGAGCAGCACGCGGGGATCCCGGGCCGCGAAGAGCCGGTAGCGCCGCAGGCTACCCTCCCGCGAGGTCGCCACGGTGCCGGCCAGCCGCGCGCCCACGAGGTGCGCGCGAAGAGCTTGCGGGGTCAGCACGAGGAGATCGTGCGCGACGGCCCCCGCACCTGTCCCGGGAACGCCCGAACACCGCACGGTCGGCCTACGCCGGTCGGCACAGCGCCCCGTCACCCACCCCGTGCCGGGGCGCCCTCCGGCTCACCCCTCGCCGCTCAGGCCAGCAGCCCCCGCAGCGGGAACACCGCCCGGCGAGCCGCCAGGACCGCCTGGTCGAGCCGGTCGGCGGGGTCGTAGCCCTCCTCCCAGGCGGACCAGCCGACGGGCCAGCGTCCGTCCGTCATGCGCGCGGGCGCCAACTGCCGTGTTCTGGCGAACACTTCCTGCCGCCACGCCTCGGGGATCATCGCCTCGGGCGCCACGGCCCGGCCCGCGGCGATCGCGACCAGGTGCGTCCAGGACCGCGGTACGACGTCCACCACCGCGTAACCGCCCCCGCCCAGGGCCACCCACCGGCCGTCGGCGTGCTCGTGCGCCAGGTCGTGACAGGCCACCTGCACCGCCCGCTGCGCGTCCAGGGACACCGCCAGGTGCGCCAGCGGGTCCTCGAAGTGCGTGTCGGCCCCGTGCTGCGTCACCAGCACCTGCGGGCGGAAGTCGGCGATCAGCTCCGGCACGATCGCGTGGAACGCCCGCAGCCAGCCCGCGTCCCCGGTGCCGGCCGGCAGCGCCACGTTCACCGCGCAGCCCTCCGCCGAGCCCGCCCCCGTCTCCTCCGGCCACCCGGTCTGCGGGAACAACGTCCGGGGATGCTCGTGCAGGGAGATCGTCAGCACCCGGGGGTCCTCCCAGAACGCCGCCTGCACCCCGTCCCCGTGGTGCACGTCGACGTCGACGTACGCGACCCGCTCGGCGCCCAGCTCCAGCAGCCGGGCGATGGCGAGGGAGGCGTCGTTGTAGATGCAGAAACCGGAGGCGCCGCCCGGCATCGCGTGGTGCAGCCCGCCCGCGAAGTTCACCGCGTGCAGCGCCTCCCCGCGCCACACGGCCTCCGCCGCCCCCACCGACTGCCCGGCGATCAGCGACGACACCTCGTGCATCCCGGCGAACGCCGGATCGTCCATGGTCCCCAGCCCGTACGACTGGTCGGCGGCCCCCGGGTCCGCCGAGGCCGCCTTCACCGCCTCGATGTAGTCCTCCCGGTGCACGAGCCGCAGTGTCGACTCCCCGGCCGCCTTCGCGGCGACCACGTCCACCTCCCGGTCCAGCCCGAAGGCACCGACCAGCCTCCGGGTCAGCGCCAGCCGGACCGGGTCCATCGGATGGCCCGAGCCGAAGTCATAGCCCGTTACTGCCTCGTCCCACATCAGCTGTGCGCGGCCGCTCATGCCCGCCACCGTATCGGTCCGGTTGAGTCGCGAACGACCGGGCGTACACCAGCGTCACCAGCACCAACACCATCGGCACCAGCATGGCCCCGCGGTAGCTCCACGCCTCCCCGAGCGCCCCCACCAGCGGCGAACCGATCAGGAACCCCACGTAGTTGAAGACGTTCAGCCGCGCCACGGCCGCGTCCGAGGCACCCGGGAACAGCCTCCCGGCCGCCGCGAACGTCTGCGGCACCAGCACGCACAGACCCAGCCCGAGCAGGGTGAACCCCAGCATCCCCAGCCACGCCCCGGGCGCCGACGCCACCACGGCGAACCCGCCGGCCGCCACCAGTGCCCCGCCCCGCACCACCGCCACGGCCCCGAGCCGCCGCACCCCGAAGTCCCCGATCGCCCGCCCCAGCAGCGTGGTGACCATGTACACGTTGTACGGCACGGTCGCCATCTGCTCGGAACTCCCGAGCACGTCCTGCAGGTACTTCGCACTCCAGTTGGAGACGGTCGAGTCGCCGATGTAGGCCACCGTCATCACCAGGCACAACGGCAGCAGCAGCTTGAGGACCGGCGTCTGCCCCTCACCGGCCTTCTCCGCCGCACCGGCCACCACATCCCGGTCATCGTCGACGTACCACCGGCTCCCCACCAGCACGGCGGGCAGCAGCACCACCACGACCGGCAGGTACGACACCCACAGCGCCAGTTCCCGGTGCGCCCCGGCCCACGCCAGCGAGGCCCCGACGATCCCGCCCAGACTGTAGGCCGCGTGGAAACTCAGCATGATGCTGCGCCCGTACGACCGCTGCAGGCTCACCCCGAGCATGTTCATCGACGCGTCCAGCACACCGACGGCGAGACCGAACGCGGCGAGGCAGACGCCCAGTTCGACCATCCGCCGCCCGGCCCCCACGCCGAGCAGCGCCAGCAGCACCACCGGCTGGGACCACCGCAGCAGCCGGCTGGGGGGCAACCGCTTCACCAGCCGCTCGGTCGTCACACTGCCGATCCCCGCCAGGATCGGGACCGCCGCCAGGAAGGCGGGCAGCAGCGCGTCGGACACCCCGTACCGGTCCTGGATGGCGGGGATCCGCGTCACCAGCAGGGCGAAGGCGACTCCCTGCACGAAGAAGCCGAACGCCAACGAGGCCCGGCCGCGCCGCAGCACTTCAGTCATGGCGGCGAGCGTAGGGCCCCGGCCTACCCGTGGGTAGATCCGGCCAAAGATGAATTCGCCTCATCTTCCCCGCCGCGACGGGCCTCAGCCCAGCAGACCGATCAGCTCTCCCATGTCCGAGAACAGCCCACGGCAGCCGGCCAATCTGTCCGCCGGCGTCATGGCGGTGAACCCGTACACGTCCATCCCTGCCGCGACGGCGGCCTGCACCCCCAGCGGACTGTCCTCGACGACGACACACCGCTCCGGCGCCACGCCCATCCGCTCCGCCGCGTACAGGAAGAGATCGGGAGCCGGCTTGCCCCGCCCCACGTCCTGCGAGCTGAAGACCCGCCCTTCGTCGAACCACCGGTCCAGCCCGGTCGTCCGATGCCCCACCCGGATCCGCTCGTGGCTCCCGGACGACGCCACGCAGTACGGCACGGAGTCCGCGGTGAGCTTCTGCAGTACTTCCTCGACACCTTCGACCGGCTTCAGGTCCCGCTCGAAGGCCGCGAAGACGCGAGCGTGGAAGACGTCGTCGAACTCCTCGGGCAGCCGCCGCCCGGTCCGCTCCCCCACCAGGTCGTGGACACGGTGCATCGCGGCCCCCATGTAGTCGCGCAGGGACTCCTCGTAGGTCGTCGGGTGCCCCAGCTCGGTGAGGTAGGCGGCCAGGTGCCGGTTGGAAATCGGCTCACTGTCGACGAGGACACCGTCATTGTCGAAGATCACGAGGTCATAGCGCACCACTACACCCTAAACGCAGAAAACCCCCGCATCTTTCGATGCGGGGGTTCTCCCAATGATTGTTCGGCGGCGTCCTACTCTCCCACAGGGTCCCCCCTGCAGTACCATCGGCGCTGTAAGGCTTAGC
>NZ_JAUQWJ010000017.1:0-140511 GCF_036857595.1 Streptomyces sp. AHA2 | reverse complement strand
CCAGCGTCGCCACGAGTGCGGGACCGTGGGACTCCCCCGCGGTCAGCCAGCGCAACCTGCTCAACGGTGCTCCTCAGCGGGACCGGTACGCGTGCAGGGTGACGTGCTCGGGTTCTCCGGGCCGGGCGGGGGCTGACCTGGTGGCCCGCTCGGTGACGGCCTCACTCGCGTGCAGACCGGTGAGGCAGCGCTGGGCCAGCTTCTGGTACTGGGCCGTGCCGTTGCCCTTCCAGGTGACCTCGTCGGCGGTGAGCTCGCGCACGACCTTGGCCGGGCTGCCCGCCACCAGGTGCCGTTCCGGCACGTGGAAGCGGGACTTGACGAAGCTGCCGGCGCCCACGAACGCCTGCGTGCCCACCACGACACCGTCCATCAGTACCGACTTCATCCCGACGAGGCTGTCCCGGCCCACCCGGCAGCCGTGCAGCACACTGCCGTGCCCGACGTGGCCGTCCTCCTCGACGATCGTGTCGGCGCCCGGGAAGCAGTGCAGGACGCAACCGTCCTGGACGTTGGAGCCGGTCCGCAGTTCGATGTGCCCGAAGTCGCCCCGCAGGCTCGCGAGGGGGCCGACATAGCACCCTGGACCGATGTCGACCGAGCCGATCAGTACGGCGTCGGGGTGCACGAATGCCGTGGGGTGCACGACGGGAACGTTTCCTTCGAAGGAGTAGATCCTTGCCATGGTGTTTCTCACCGTTCGTCGATGGTCGTCGCGGTGGGGACCCGGCCGGTGTGCGGACCGGCGGTTCACGCCCGTGCCGGGGCCGAACGCAGGGAGCCGAGGGTGTCGTGCCCGTGGATCCAGGCGAGGTCGTCGGGCAGGGTGGCCAGCCTGATGTTGCGGGCGTCGGCCTCCGGCCCGTCGGGGAGCTGGAAGCAGCCGGCGTTCTTGCGGGAGCCCGTCTGGAGCAGCCGGGTGCGCGGTCGGCGCAGGCGCTCGTAGGCGCGCAGGGCCGGGGGCACACCTGCGGTGTCCGTGCGTGCCAGGAGGTGGGCGAGGACCACCGCGTCCTCCAGCGCCTGGTTGGCTCCTTGTCCGTGGTGAGGCAGCATCGCGTGCGCGGCGTCGCCCAGCAGCGTCACCCGGCCGGCGCTCCAGGTGCGCTGCGGCTCACGGTCGTACAGCGCCCAGCGGCCCGGGCGTTCGCAGGCACCGAGGACCTCGCTGACGAACGGGTGCCAGCCCTCGAAGGCGGACAGCAGCTCGGCCGCGTCGCCCTCCGTGGACCACGACTCGACGGTCCAGCCGTGATCGGGCACCACCGCCAGGAAGTTCAGCGCGCTGCCGTCGGCCACCGGGTAGGCGATGAAGTGGCGGCCCGGCCCGAGCCACAACCACAGGACGGGTTCGGCGAGTTCGGGCAGGTGCCGAAGCCGGTCCATCGGCACGAGGGCACGGTATCCGCTGGTGCCGGAGAACACGGCCTCGTCGGGGCCGAAGAGGCTGTGCCGCACGGCGGAGTGGATGCCGTCCGCTCCGACGACCGCGTCGGCTTCCACCTCGCTGCCGTCCTCGAAGCGGATCACGGCCGCGTCGGCCGTCGTCTCCACCTGGGTGCAGCGCGCGCCGAGCCGCACGTGCCGCGGGCCCAGTTCGGTGAGCAGGGCCTGCTGGAGGGCCGCGCGTTCCACGGTCCAGAAGGGGGCGCCGAAGCGTTCCTCGTACATGCCGGTCAGGCGGTGCGACACCATGGACCGGCCGGTCCGCCAGTGCCGGAAGTCGGCACGCACCGGCTGGGTGGCCGAGGCGGCCAGCCGTTGGGAGACGCCCAGTTCCCTGAGGGCCCGGTGTCCGTTCGCGCCGATCGCGATGCCCGCTCCCTGGTGGGCCAGTGTCCGCGCCTGCTCGTGGACGACCGCCTCGACGCCCTGCCGACGCAGTCCGAGGGCGAGGGCCAGACCGCCGATGCCACCGCCCACCACGGCCACGTACGGGTGTTTCCCCGACATGGGTCTTCCTCTCCTTCTCCTTGTCCGCCACCGCCGGACGGTGGCGGGTGCTCACGGCGCGGGTGCGACCTCGGTGAAGGTGCCGCGGTGGAAGACCAGCGGCTGGTGGTCCCGGTCGACGGCGCCCAGGACCTGTCCGACGACGAGGACGTGGTCGCCGAGTGTCTGGGTCAGGTGCAGGGCGCATTCGAGCGTTCCGGGGCCGTCCGGCAGGATGAGGCAACCGGTGTGCGGGCCGACGGCCCAGTCCGCGGCCTGCTCGACCGGGGGGCGCTGGGCCGCCGGCGTGGTGAGGACGTCGACCAGAGGGCGCGCCCGGCTGCCGAGGAACGACACGGCCCACTGGCCGGACGTGCGCACCCGCCGCAGGAAGGTGGAGTCGTCGCGCAGGTACATCGACACGAGCGGCGGGTCGAGGGAGACCGAGGTGAACGAGTTCACGGCGATGGCGTCGTGGCGCAGCCCTGATCGGGTCGCGAAACGGGTCGACACCGCGCACACGCCGGTCACGAACTGCCCGAGGACGCGCCGCAGATGGGCCTGGTCCGGCAGGACGGCGACCGCGGGCGGGGCGGCGGGACCGCCCCGAGCGGGGGTGCCGCTGCTCACTGCGCGGCCTCGACGGGAGCGGTCGTCCCGGTGCCCGGTGCGCCTGCGCCGATGACGGTGGTGTCCTTGGGGTTGATCAGGTCCGGGACCTTCCAGCCGTTCTCGTCGTACTCGGACAGGCACTGGTCGACCAGCAGCTTGTAGTCGTCGAACTTCCCTGAAGCCTGCTGCGCGTGGAGCGCCTCGAAGCGGATCTGCTCGTGGTTGCCCGCGTAGTTCATCTCGTACAGCTCCCAGCGCGCCCCGAACTCGGTGCCGACCGCGTCCCACGCCAGCTTCATCAGCTTCACCCGGTCGATCGCCTCCACGCCCAGGCCGCGGACGTACTTGTCGAGGTACGGGCGGGCCTCGGGGTCGGACCAGTCGAGGGCGTGGGAGTTGTTGTAGATCAGTGCGCTGCCGAGGTCGCGCAGGAAGATCTCGCGTACCTTGGGGAAGATCGACGAGGACAGGACGCGGAAGGCCAGTGCCGTCTCCCCGTTGGGGGTGACGGTGCCGTCGGGCCACTTGGTGGGGTTCTCGGCCATGGAGTCGACCAGGGCCCAGAACATGTTGCGGTAGGCCAGGACTTCTCCGAGCCGGCTCTGCACGCCGCGGAACTCCGACGTGCCCGTGGTCTCGAGGCACTTGGCGAGCAGCCCGGTCAGGAAGTCCATCTTGACCGCGAAGCGCACGCAGGCGTGGAACATGGCCCGGTAGAAGAAGCCGGACCCGTAGAAGAAGTTGTTGGCCTTGTCGACGTCGTAGCAGAAGACGTTCTCCCAGGGGATCAGCACCTGGTCGAAGACGAGGATTCCGTCGTTCTCGTCCAGGCGGCTGCTGAGGGGCTGGTCGAAGGGGCTGCTGACGGTGGCCGAGGCGAATTCGTACGACGGGCGGGAGATGATTCTCAGGCCGGGGCTGTTGGTCGGCACGATGAAGTACGCGGAGAACTCCTTGGCGCCCTTCGGTATGACCCCGTAGCTGCCGATGAAGATGTGCTGGGTGAGCGCCGCCCCGGTGCCGACGACCTTGGCTCCGGAGACCACGAGGCCGGCGTCGGTCTCCCGCTCCACCGTCAGCATCACGTCCTTGAGCTCGGTCAGCCCCCGGTTGCGGTCGATCGGCGGGTTGACGATGCCGTGGCCGATGAACAGCACGTTCTCCTGTGCGGTGCGGTACCACGCGGACGCGTTGTCCTCGAACGGCGCGTAGTGCTCCTTGTTGGAGCCCAGGGTGGACAGGAAAGCGGCCTTGAAGTCGGGGGTGCGACCCAGCCAGCCGTACGTCATGCGCGCCCACTCCTCCATGGCCCGGGCGGAGGCGCGCAGGTCGCCTGGGGTGTACGGGGCCTTGAAGTAGGGGTGGGTGAATCCGCCGTTACCGGTGTCGGTGGGGACCACCAGCCTGCTGTTGCGCTCGGGGTCGTGCAACGCGTCGAAGAGCCGGGCCACCATCCGGGAGTTGTTGCGGAAGGCCGCGTGAGTCGTGACGTCCTGCACCTTCTCGCCGTAGATCCTCACTTCCCGGCCGTCTCTGAGGCTCTCGAGGTACTCGTCCCCGGTCTGCGGACGGGACGCGGACCCGGACGGGCTGACGGTGCTGGTCATGCGGAATCACCTTTCGGGCGGGCGGCGTGGAGGGGTGTGCGGCGGACCGTGCCGGCCGTCACGTGCCGACGACCGGTTGCGCCTGCCGAAATGCTCCAGGAGTGCGCCCGGCCCCGACAGTCGGCCGCTGGGTCTAGTACCCGGGTAGTAGATCCGTCCTTCTAGCCACAACGACCCACTGCCGACGCCCGGTCGGCGCGTGTCAGGCTGCGCCCACCACACCCCCCTGCCCTCCCCTCGGAACAGAAGGCGTTGAGGTTGAGCGTGGAATACCTGGAAACGGACCAGAAGCCGGTCTCCGGACCCTCCGTCGAAGCGTGGCGGGCGCTGCCTGCCGCGCAACAGCCCCACTGGCCCGATCCCCCGGCGCTGCGGGCCGCTCTGTCGTCCCTGTCCGCCGCTCCGCCGCTGGTGTTCGGCAGGGAGTGCGACACCCTGCTCGACCGTCTCGGCGAAGTGGCCCTCGGCCGGGCGTTCCTGCTCCAGGGCGGCGACTGCGCGGAGACCTTGGACTCCGTCAGCGCGGAGTCGGTCCGCAACAAGCTGGAGGTCCTCCTCCAGATGGCCGCCGTGTTGACGTACGCGGCCGGCGTTCCGGTGGTCAAGGTGGGCCGCATCGCCGGTCAGTACGCCAAGCCCCGTTCCCGGCCCACCGAGACCCGCGACGGCGTGACCCTGCCCTCGTACCGGGGCGACGCCGTCAACGGGCTGGAGTTCACCGTCGAGGCCCGCACCCCCGACCCGGCCCGGCTCGGACGCGTGTACCACGCGTCCGCCGCGACGCTCAACCTGCTGCGCGCGTTCACCGCCGGCGGGCACGCGGACCTGCACCGGGTGCACGAGTGGAACCGCGACTTCGTGGCGCTGTCCGCCGCGGGACGCCGCTACGAGCGGCTGGCGGCCGAGATCGACGCGGCGCTCGCGTTCATCCGGGCCTGCGGCATGAGCACTTCCACCCTGCGCACCACCGAGGTGTTCGCCAGTCACGAGGCACTGCTGCTCGACTACGAGTCCGCCCTGGCACGCACGGACCCCGACACGGGACGGCGCTACGCCCTCTCCGGGCATCTGCTCTGGATCGGCGAGCGGACCCGCCAACTCGACGGCGCGCACGTGGCGTTCGCCGCGGGCGTCAGCAATCCACTCGGCGTCAAGCTGGGTCCCGACGCCGCCGTGGACGACGTCCTGTCCTTGGTGGACCGGCTCGATCCGCAGCGCACGCCGGGCCGGCTGACGTTCATCGCGCGGATGGGGCGGGGCCTGGTGCGTGACCGGCTGCCCGCCCTGGTGGAGGCCGTGCGCGCCGAGGGCGCCCGTGTGGTGTGGGTCTGCGATCCCATGCACGGCAACACGTTCACCGCGCCGAGCGGGCACAAGAGCCGGCGCTTCGAGGACGTCCTCGACGAGATCACGGGCTTCTTCGAGGTGCACCGGACGCTGGGCACGCATCCCGGCGGGGTGCACGTGGAGCTCACCGGCGAGGACGTCACGGAGTGCGTGGGCGGGAGCAACGCGGTCCTGTCCGACGACCTGCACCTGCGGTACGAGAGCGCGTGCGACCCCCGGCTGAACCGCGGCCAGTCGATGGACCTGGCCTTCCGGGTCGCCGAGTGGTTCAGCGCCGAGAAGCGCCGCCTCGGCCCGCCCCGCCCGGAGCCCGCCCCGGTCCGTTCGGCCGGGGCACGGACGGACGCGGCTCTTACGGCGTCCCTCCGCTGAGCGCCTTGCCCGATCCCGCGTGGTTCCCCGCCATCACCCAGACTCCCGGACGAAGGACCTCAACCGTGCGGCACTTCGAACACTTTCGCGTCGGCAGCACCTACGAGCTGGGGACCACCCGGCTCACCAGCGAGGACATCATCGGCTACGCCCGGACGTGGGACCCGATGCCCTTCCACGTGGATCCCGAAGCGGCGGCCCGCTCCTCCTTCGGCGGCCTGGTGGCCAGCGGCTGGCACACCGGCGCCGTGGTCATGGGCCAGTTCGTCCGTTCCCTGCTGGCCGACTCCGCCTGCCAGGGCTCCTACGGGATGGACGAGGTCCGCTTCCTGCGGCCGGTGCGCCCGGATGACGAACTGCACGGACGGGCCGTCGTGGAGGAGGCCGCACCGCATCCGCGGCGCCCGGAGACGGGCACGGTGCATTTCGTCGTCGAGGCGGACAACCAGCGGGGTGAGGCCGTGTACCGGATGCGTACGCGCCTTCTGTTCGGTCGCACGCGGAGCAGCGGCACTGCGCACGAGGAAGCGGACGCGCACCGCTGAGTACGCCCGACGGCCACCGACTCCCGTTTCCCTCCGGATTTCCCCCGGTCCGGAGGGAAACGGGTCGCCGTGCCGAGCACCGGACGCCCCCCCTTTGACTACACGCACCGTTGCGTCTAGTCTGCAGGGCATGCCACCCCGAGGCGACACCGACCACCTCGTCGCGGGGTCATCGGCACCGCGTGCGGCCGGGCGCCACACGTACGACAACCGCCGCCGCGGCTCGTCGAGCGCCCGGCCGCTGACCGTCCTCGGCCTGCCGGCAGCGTTTCCGGCAGGCAACCCCCGTCAGCTGAAGGGCTGTTCCGCATGTTCCGCACCCGCCGCGCCCGTTACACCGCCACGGTGGAGGCGGTTTCCCTGATCGCCCCGCGCATGGCCCGCATCACGCTGTCGGGGCCCGGGATGGCCGCCTTCCACTGCGACCAGCCGACGCAGTGGGTGAAGCTGTTCGTGACCGACCCCCTGGACGGACGGTCGGTGGGGCGTGCCTACACCGTGCGGCACCACTCCCCCAGCGAACCGCGGATCGACGTCGACGTGGTCCTGCACGGCAACGGCCCGGCCGCACGATGGGCCGAAGCCGCCCGGCCGGGCCAGGAGGTCTCCTTCGGCGGGCCGAAGGGGTCCTTCCGTCCCGTCCCCGACACCGGCTACTACCTCCTGGCAGGCGACGAGAGCGCTCAGCCCGCCATCCTCACCATCGTCGAGAGCCTGCCGTCCGGCCTGCGGGGAGCGGTCTACCTGGAAGTGGAGGGGCCCGAGGACGAGGTCGAGGTGGACCGCGCGGCCGGTCTGGACGTCGTATGGGTGCACCGGGGCGCCGGCCGTCCCAAGGGCGAGGCGCTGCGCGACGCCGTCCTCAAGGCAAGCGTCCCGGCCACGGGCGTCGCCGCGTGGGCGGCCGGCGAGTCCGGCGCCATCCGAGCCATCCGCCGCCACTTCACCGAGGCCCTCGGCCTGGACCGCGACCGCGCTTACGCGAAGGGCTACTGGAAGCGGGACGAGGCCGACCACCGCGACCCACTGGCCTCGGACTGAACGCTGTGGACGGCCGGCCTCCGGGGACGTTCCACAGGAACGACCACGCGCGTCGCGAGCGCTGCGCGTGCAAGCCGGTGGCGAGCCCTCTCAGGCCGGCCTGGTTCGACGGCGAGCGCTCCGGCCCTTCGGCCCGGGCGTGATCGCAACCCTCGGGTCAACGTCCCCAGCGCAGCAGCATCGTCCCCAGCGTCATCCCCCCGCCGAAACCGGCCAGCAGCACCAACTGGTCTGCTTCCAGCGGTCCGTGGCCCGCCCTCTCGTCCGCGCGGGCCGCGTGATCCAAGGCGAGCGGGATGGAAGCCGCACCGGTGTTGCCGTGCCGGTCCACCGGCAGATGCACGCGCGCCGCGGTGAGCCCCAGCAGATCGGTCACCGACCGCAGCATCTCCCCGTTGGCCTGGTGCGGCACGAAGTGGTCGACCTCGCCGGGCCGGACCGAGAACCGCTCCAGTGTCCCCGTGACCGCGGCCGGCAACTCCCGCTCGACGAACTCACGCACCGCACGGCCCTGCATCCGAAAGAAGTGCTCGCCGCGTGCCACGGATTTCTCCGTCGCCGGCTGCCTGCTCCCGCCCGCCTGCACCCCGATCAACGCGTGGAGCTGCCCGTCGGTGCGCATCGCCGTCCCGACCAGACCCCGGCCCTCGCCCACCGGCCCGATCACGACCGCACCGGCCCCGTCACCGAACAGCGGCGCCGTCCTGCGATCAGCCGGGTCGATGATCCGCGAATACACCTCCGCGCCGATCACCAACGCACAACGCCGTCGTCCACCGCTGTCATCGCCACCGCGGGACGCGGTGTTGCCTGTGCCGCTCTCACCGTTGCCGTCGCTGCTGTCGGCGGCCAGCAACCGGGCAGCGGTGTGCAGAGCGGCGACGAAGCCCGCGCACACGGCGTTGACGTCGAACGCCGCGGCCCCGAAAGCACCCAGCCTGTGCTGCACCAACGCGGCGGTCGCCGGCTGCGGATGGTCCGGCGTGGACGTCGCCACGACGATCCAGTCCAGTTCCTCGGCTCGCACCCCGGCATCGGCCAGCGCCCGGGCTCCCGCCCGGGCGGCCAGATCCGACGCCGCCTCGTGGTCGGCCGCGTAACGCCGTTCCACGATGCCGGTCTTGCGCTCGATCCATTCCGCGCTCACCCCGGCGAGCCGCCCCACCGCATCGTTGGTGACGACCCGCTCGGGCAGGTACGAGCCGGTGCCCCATACCCCGACGGTGCCCCGCCCCGGCGCATACACCGTCACGACACCACCGCCGAAGGCGCCGCACACCCCAGTTGCCGGCTCACGGTGGACAGCACTCGCTGCTGTTCCCCGACGAGGAAGAAGTGTCCGCCGGGCAGTACGTTCAGCTCGAAGGCGGACGTCGTGTGCGCCTGCCACGCGCGCACCTGGCCGGCCGTCGCCTTGGGATCACGGTCGCCGGTGAAGGCGGTGATGGGACAGGCGAGCGCCGGCCCGGGCCGGTAGCGGTAGCGGCGTACCGCACCGTAGTCGGCGCGCAGCGCGGGCAGGATCATCCGCAGCGTCTCCTGGTCCTCCAGCAGTTCCCGGCCTGTGCCGTCGAGCCGGGTTATCTCCGTCAGGACCTCCTGGTCGGTGACGGGCTGGTACTCCCCCGCGGTGTCCAGCGACGGCGCGCGGCGCCCGGAGACGAACAATCGCGACGGCCCCCGCCCGGCCGACTGCAGCCGGCGCGCCGCCTCGAAGCCGACGATCGCGCCCATGCTGTGCCCGAACAGGGCGTACGGCTTGTCCGTCCACGGCTCAAGGGCCTGCACGATCCGCTCGGCCAGGACGTCGAGATCGCCGATCGCATTCTCGCCGCGCCGGTCCTGACGTCCCGGGTACTGCACCGCCAGCACCTCGATCCGCGGGGACAGCGCACGCGCCACGGGGAAGTAGAAGCTCGCCGAACCGCCCGCGTGCGCCAGGCACACCAGCCGCACGGGCGCTCGGGGGGCGGGGAAGAAGTTCCTGAGCCACGGACTGTCACCGCGGTGTGCGGTCATGGGGTCTCCTCGCCGTCTTCCGGGCGTGCGTCACCGATGAAGGATGTGCCGCCCCCGCCCGCGTGCACCTCCCCTGACATCCCCCTGAACCACCCCCGCGGGAGCGGGCGGAAAGTCAGGGGGTGGTCCGGGGTGGTCCCGCACGACCGTGGGCCAGCACGCTGGCGGTGACGCAGCCGTTGTTCGCCGTGGCGAGAGGAATCGGAAGACACCGTGGACGAGATCATCCAAGCTGTGACCGGTGAAGCATCGCCGCACGACATCGCCGCGCTGCGCCTGCCCGAGTCCTACCGGGGCGCCGTGGTACGCCGCGAGGACACCGCCATGTTCGAGGGGCTGGCCTCCCGGGACAAGGACCCCCGCAAGTCACTGCACATCGAGCACGTGCCGGTACCCGAACCGGCCGCCGGTGAAGCACTCGTCGCGGTCATGGCCTCCTCGGTGAACTACAACACCGTCTGGTCCGCCATCTTCGAACCCGTTGCGACCTTCGGCTTCCTTCAGCGCTACGGCCGGCTGTCCGAGGACACCGCCCGGCACGACCTGCCGTACCACGTGATCGGCTCGGACCTGTCCGGCGTCGTACTGCGCACCGGCCCCGGCGTGAACCGGTGGAAGGTGGGCGACCGGGTGGTGGCCCACTGCCTGTCAGTGGAACTGGAATCGGCCGACGGCCACAACGACACGATGCTCGACCCCGAGCAGCGCATCTGGGGCTTCGAGACGAACTTCGGCGGCCTCGCCGAGATCGCCCTGGTGAAGTCCAACCAGCTGATGCCCAAGCCCGACCACCTGACCTGGGAGGAGGCCGCCGCTCCCGGCCTGGTCAACTCCACCGCCTACCGGCAGCTGGTCTCCCGCAACGGCGCCGGCATGAAGCAGGGCGACAACGTCCTGATCTGGGGCGCGAGCGGCGGACTGGGCTCCTACGCCACCCAGCTGGCCCTGGCCGGCGGCGCCAACCCGATCTGTGTCGTCTCCAGCGAGCAGAAGGCGGACATCTGCCGCTCGATGGGCGCCGAGGCGATCATCGACCGCACCGCCGAGGGCTACCGGTTCTGGAAGGACGAGAACACCCAGGACCCCAAGGAGTGGAAGCGCTTCGGCAAGCGCATCCGCGAACTCACCGGCGGCGAGGACGTCGACATCGTCTTCGAGCACCCCGGCCGCGAGACCTTCGGCGCGTCCGTCTACGTCACCCGCAAGGGCGGCACCATCACCACCTGCGCCTCGACCTCCGGCTACATCCACGAGTACGACAACCGCTACCTGTGGATGTCGCTCAAGCGCATCATCGGCTCCCACTTCGCCAACTACCGCGAGGCCTGGGAGGCCAACCGCCTCATCGCCAAGGGCAAGATCCACCCCACCCTGTCCAAGGTGTACTCCCTCGAGGACACCGGCCAGGCCGCCTACGACGTGCACCGCAACCTCCACCAGGGCAAGGTCGGCGTGCTGTGCCTCGCACCCCGAGAGGGTCTCGGCGTGAGCGATCCCGGGCTGCGAGCGCGCCACCTGACGGCCATCAACCGCTTCCGCCAGGACCAGGACCCCACCCCATGACCACACCCACACCCACCCCTGCGCCCACTTCCGCGCCCGCGCCGGTGATCGGCATCGTCGGCCTGGGCTCGATCGGTGAGGCCCTGCTGGGCGCGCTGCACACCGCCGGCCACCACGTCGTCGGCGTCGACACCGACCTCGACGTCCTCACCCGCCTGACACGGCGTCTCAAAGCGGCCGGCCCCACCGCCGTCCCCGGCCTCGAACCGGTCCTCTCCGACGACTACACCCTGCTGCGCGGAAGCGACCTGGTGGTCGAGGCCGTCCCCGAGGACTGGGACGTGAAGTGCGACGTGCTGGCCCGCATCCACGGCGTCTGCCCGCCCGGCACCCCCATGATCAGCACCACCGCCGGCCTCCCCCTGGCCCGGCTCGCCATCGCGTCGGGGCGCCCCGCCGACCTCGCCGCACTGCGCCTGTTCACCCCACCCACGGCCGGCGCCCCCGCCGAACCCGTGCACACCTCGCTGACCTCCCCCGGGGCCGCCCGCGCCGCACACCAGCTCCTGGAGGCTGCCCGGCTCACCGCGGTCCGGGTCGGCGCCCGGCCCGCCGCCGACGCCACCGCTCTCGTCCTCAACCTGCTCAACCGCGCCGCCGCGCTCTACGACACCGGATACGTCTCCCACCACGCCATCGACACCGCGATGCGCCTGGGCTGCGCCTTGCCCGCGGGTCCCCTGCAGACCCTCGACGCCATGGGCCTGGACACCGCCCACGCCTCCCTGACGGACCTGCACCGGCGCACCGGCGACCCTTCCCTCATCCCCGCACCCGTCCTCAGCCGCATGATCGACGGCGGCCACCTGGGCCGGAAAACCGGTCGCGGCTTCTACACGTACGACGACACCGCGACACCCCTGCCCGAGCACACCCCCACCCCCGACCCCGGCGCCGCCCGCGCCGTCCAGCAGGTCGGCGTCCTCGGCTCCGGCACCATGGCCCGCGGCATCGCCGAGGTCACCGCCACCGCCGGGCACCCCACCCTCCTGATCGCCCGCAGCGCCGACAAGGCCCAGGCCGCCCTGGGCGCCATCACCGACTCCCTCGTCCGCGCCGTACGCCGCGGCAGGATCACACCCGCCACCCGTGACCAGGCCCTGGCCGTCCTGCGCACCGGCACCGACGCCGCCGCGCTGTCCCACTGCGACCTGGTCATCGAAGCCGCCGCCGAAGACCCCCGCATCAAGCGAGACATCTTCACCGCACTCGGCCGGACCTGTGTCCCCGGCACGCTGCTGGCGACCACCACCTCCAGCTTGTCGGTCACCGACTGCGCCGAGGCCTCACGCCGCCCCGCCGACGTCATAGGCCTGCACTTCTTCAACCCGGCTCCCGCCATGCGGCTCGTAGAGGTCGCTCACACCGCTCACACCTCCCCCGCCGCCCTCGCGACAGCGCACGCCTTCTGCCATCGGCTCGGGAAGACACCCGTGCACTGCCCCGACCGGACCGGCTTCATCGTCAACAGCCTGCTCTTCGGCTACCTCGGCGCCGCCCTGGACCTCCTCGACCGCCCCGGCGCCGACGAGCACCTCATCGAGAACACCGACACCGCCGTCCAACAGGCGTACGGCTACCCCATGGGTCCCTTCAGCCTCCTGGACACCATCGGCCTCGACGTGAGTCTCGCCATCCAGCACCGCCTCCACGAGCACTCCCCCACCACCCACCAGCCCTCGAAGGCCCTCACCGAACTGGTCGCCGCCGGGCTGCTCGGCCGCAAGAACCGAGACGGCCTCCGCACCACCGCACACCCCACCCACTGACGGACGGTGCCCGTGCTCGTGGTGCGAACGGGGCGAGTGAGAGGCCGTTTCAGACGGTCGCTCCGGCCGAGCAGTGGCCCGACCCCGCTACAAGCCGGTCCGCGCGGTGCGGAGCGGGCCGGAGGCGGGACGCAGCATCTGCCCCGCCGCCAGCTCACGGTAGACGGGACTCCCGGCGAGCAGTTCCTCGTGGGTCCCGCAGGCGCTGGTGCGCCCCTGGTCCAGCACGACGATCTGGTCGGCGTGCTGCACGGTGGAGAGCCGGTGCGCGATCACCAGCAGGGCGCACTCCCGGGCCACGTCCGCCATCACGCGGGCGAGCGCGGTCTCGTTGATGGCGTCCAGATGGGACGTGGGCTCGTCCAGCAGCAGCAGCCGGGGGCGGGCCAGCAGGGCGCGGGCCAGGGCGACACGCTGACGCTCTCCGCCCGAGAGGGTGGTGCCGCGCTCGCCCAGCATGCCGGACAGGCCGCCGGGCAGCCGGCGTACGACGTCGTCGAGCCGGGCGAGCTCGACGACGCGTCGCACCTCGGCTTCGGTGGCGTCGGGCACGGCGTAGGTGATGTTGTCGCGGAGCGTTCCGTGGACGACGTGGGTGTTCTGGTCGACGACGGCGATCCGTGACCGGCACGCGGCGCGGGTCAGTTCGGTGGCGGGCCGCCCGTCGAAGAGGAGCGTCCCGGAGTCCGGTTCGTAGAACCTCGCCACCAGGGCGAAGACCGTGCTCTTGCCGGCGCCCGACCGGCCGACCAGAGCGGTCTGGCGGCGGTGCGGAACGGTGAGGGTCACGCCGCGCAGCACCGGCCGGCCGGGGTCGTAGCCGAAGGTGAGGTCCCGCAGGGCGAGTACGGGCTCCTCGCGGCGCGGTGCGGCCGGTGCGGCGGGCGTGCGCACCTGTCCGGTCGGCGCCCTCTCGGAAGCCCGGGGCCCGGCGGGTCCGGTGGGCTCGGCGGGCAGGGTCAGGGCCTGCTCGACGCGCGCGTAGGCGCCCATGCCCCGCTGGATCAGGCCGACCGCGCGGAAGACCGACGACAGGGGCAGGACGAGGTAGGAGGCGTAGAGCAGGAAGGCGACCAGGTCGCCGAGGGAGCCGGCGTGACCGCCGACGCGCAGGCCGCCGATCACCAGGACGATCAGGAACGAGCCCTGGACGGCGAGTTCGACGGCCGGGCTCATCACCGACGCCAGCCGTGCGGTCCTGACGCCCGCGCCGTAGGCCGCCTCGACCCGTTCGCCGATGCGCCCGGCCTCGCGCTCCTCGGCTCGGTGCACCCGCACCATCGGCAGGGCGCCCAGCGCGCGCTCCAGGTCGGCGGCGATCGCGCCGACGGCGGTCTGCATCCGCTCGGAGGCCGCCCGGATGCCCTTCAGCAGGGACGCCACGACCAGGGCCGCGACCGCGACCGTCGCCGCGACCAGGAGCAGCAGCAGGGCGTCCAGCCACAGCATCAGGGCGATCGCACCGGCCGCGACGAGCGCCCCGGTCACCAGGTCGACCAGGGCCTGGGAGACCACTTCCCGGAGCACGGTCGTGTCGACGGTCACCCGGGAGATCAGGTCGCCGGTGCGGTGCCGGTCGTACTCCCGCATCTCCAGTCGCAGCAGCCGCGCCACCAAGCCGTGCCGCAGCTGCCGTACGACGCCCTCGCCCATGCGCTCCAGGACGAAGCGCCCCACCGCGCCGGTCACCGCCTCGGTCACGAACAGACCGGCCAGCAGGAGCAGCAGGGGCCACGGCACCCGGCCGCCACCGCTGAGGTCCACGGCCTGTTTGGCGACGAGGGGCTGGGCCAGTCCCAGCGCGGAACCGGCCAGGGTCAGGGCGACGGCGACGGCGACGGCGGACCGGTGACCGGCGGTCAGCCCGTACAGGGTGCGGACGGCGGCCCGGGTGGAGCGGTCCGGCCCGGGCCCGGCCCGGTGGTCCTCCGCCGTGCCCGGCCCGGACCGGGCACGGTGTTCCTCCGCCGCGGGATCGCTCATCGGGCCGTGCGGCGGGCGGCGGGGACGGCGATGAGCCGGGCGAAGTAGTCGTCCGGTACGCCCTCGTCCACGGGACGGCCGTCCGCCTCGATCCAGGCGTGCGCGGTGAAGGGCGGGACGACGCGCACGCCGGTGCACCAGGTCGGCCAGGTGCCGCCGAGCCGACACAGCAGGGCGGCGCCCAGGGACCGCGGCAGGCAGCCCTTCGGGCCGGCGCAGCGCAGGCTGACCGCGCACAGGGCGTTCCGGGCGTTCCGGGCCTGTGCGGCGGTGGCCGGGGCTGCCCCGCGGCGCAGGACTGCGAGGACGGCCCGGATCCTGCGCGGGGGCAGCAGCGACAGCGCGAGGGCGGGAAGCAGCACCAGCCGGGCGGCCAGCCGCCGGGCGAACGGCACTCCGGTGGGACGCTCCAGGGCGCTGGGGGTCGTCATCGGACCAGTCCCGAGGCCCGCAGTTCCCGGACGAGGGCCGTGACGTCCTGTTCCGCGCGGGCCCGGTCGATGTCGAACCGCGCGACGAGCGCGTCGGCCGCCGCGGTCTCGTCGCCGCCCTCCAGGAGGGTGGTGACCACCAGGGTGGCGGTGGGGTTGAGTTCCCAGTAGTCGCCGCTGCGCTCGTCCAGCAGGACGGTGCCGTAGGCGGTCTCCGCGGTGGAGACGTCGGGGCCGAACCGCAATGCCATGGTGCGACTGCCTTTCTCCGGCGTGGCGTTCGTTCGCGTTCGTTTTCCGAGGGCCGCCCGGAGGGCGGTTCTCAGGGGGCCTTCAGAGGGCGGGGGTGCGGGACAGTCCGCGCAGCCAGACCTCGGCGGCGATGGTCGAGTACAGGATGGCGTCGCGCAGCCCGGGGGTGGCGGGGCGCCGGGCGAGGCGGCGCAGTGCGTCGCCGTCGACCAGGCCGAGTGCTTCGAGCCGGGAGTCCTCCCAGAGCGCGTGCAGGTCGGCGCGGTGTCTGCGCAGGCCTTCAGCGGCGTCCATGGAGGCGGCGGCCTTGTTGGTGCGCCGCAGGCACGTGTCGGGCACGAGGCCCCGCATGGCGGCGGTGAGCAGCGGCTTGTACCGCCAGGGCGAGACGCGTTCGCCCGGCCGGACGGCCAGGCACGCCTCGATGACCCGGTCGTCCAGGAACGGCGAGGCCATCGGCACCCCCGCCCGGGCGGCCATGCGGTCCCACTGGCGGATGATGCGGGTGCACGAGCGGATCTGCTCCAGATCGGCGTGCATCCCGCGGTCCGGGTGCAGCGGTGTGGCCGTCCCGGCCGCGTCGAGCAGTGCGCCGCGCACGGCCCGTTCGGCGTCGGGGGTGACCCAGTCGAAGAGGCGCGGGGGCATGCCCCAGCCGAGGCTGGTGGTGACGTTCGCCGAGCCGGGAGCGCGCAGCCGTCCCGCAGCGTCGGCCAGCCACCGGCCGTACGGGCGGGAGTCGGCCAGTGCCCTGACCGTGTCGCCCAGGGGCCACTGCCACAGGGCACGGAAACCGCGCAGCTGCCGCAGCGCGAACAGCGGCCGGGTGCGGGCCAGTCGGTGGTAGTACGCCTCGGAGCACCAGGCCACGTGATCGCCGCCGATGCCGGTCAGGTGCAGCCTGCTGCCCCGTTCGGCCATGGCCGGCAGATGGTGCAGGACCCGGGAGCGGTCCATGACGCCGATGGTGGGTTCGTCCAGCAGGTCGTCGATGGAGAGCAGGTTCTCGTACACCAGCGGCGAGGCGTCGGCGTCCCACACGACGTGTTCGACGTCCGGCAGGTGCTCGGCGGCCTGCTCGGCCCAGTACCGGTCGGTGTCGGCCGGGTCGCGCCCGGGCCAGGTGCTGGCCACCACGCGGGCCGCGGAGCGGTCGGCCAGGAAACAGAGCGAGGTCGAGTCCAGGCCGCCGGAGAGGTCGCAGCTGACCACGCCGCCCGCGCGGGTCCGGGCGTCGACGGCCGCGACGAGGGCCTCGCGGACCGCCGGGGCGCCCTCGGCGAGCGGGCGGACCGGCTCGGGCGGAGTCCACCAGCGCGCGTGCCGGGCGCTGCGCCCGTCCGCCCCGATGTACAGCGCGTCCTGCGGTGGCACGGCGGTGACCTCACGCCAGAGCGACGTCTCGGACAGGGGGTAGGGAGCGGGCCACAGCAGCCGCACCGCCAGCCGCTCCGCGTCCGGTTCGGCACCGAGTGCGTGGGCGAGCACGTCGGCGCGGGTGGCGGCCACCTGTACGTCGTCCACGGTGGCGTGGAAGACCAGCCGGAGCCCGGAGGCGGTGCCCTGCACCCGGAGCCGGCCGTCGAGGGCGGCGACCAGGTGGAAGCTTCCGGACAGGGAACGGGCCAGGGCGCCGACTTCGGTGAGATCGCGCAGCCGCTGCGCGTACCGGCGCAGTCGGGCGGCGTCGACCGGGCAGCAGCCGACGACGGCCAGGGAGGCGTGGCCGGCGTGCGCGGTGACGATCTCCTCGTCGGCCCACCGGCCGACCAGCCACGGCCGGCCCGAGGGGTGCGTCAGGGTTCGGGTCCCGGGGCGGGCGAAGGAGCGGGCCACGGCGGCCGCGTCCTCCCGGTCCGTGAAGACCGTGAAGTGCGCGTCGCCGCGGCCCGTCCCCGCACTCGCGTGCAGTTGCGTCATGACGTCGGATCGGCGACCGTCGCCCGTCAGTTCTTGCTGAGGATCAGCCGGTCGTTGCCGGAGCGCTGCAGGAGACCCGTCTTCTTGCGGAAGGTCCCGAGCCGGACGAGGGTCGGAGCTTCGTACGCCTTCTTCATGATCTCTCCTCAGGTGCGGTTGTACGACCGCTGAGGCGGCCGCAGCACCCAGCTATCCGCATGTCCGGCGTGCGGGACAAGACTGCGGGAGACCGTCAGATGATATGGAAAGTACGCACTGGTGTCGTGAGCCGCACCTCCCGGACCGGAATGCTGTCGACGTCGCACGGCGAAGGACCGGTCCGCCCCACGCACCTGCAGAAACGCTCCGACGTGCGCGCCGAAGCCGACGGGCGGACGGTGCCCGGCGAGCGGCGCCCGGTGGCCGGGGAAGGGAGCCTCCGGGCGCACGGGCTCGTGCGCGCGTGCTCCTGCCGCGCTTCCGGCCAAGCCCGCGCGACATGAGGGCCCCGGGCCGGACGCACTCCGATCCCATGGCCGCGCCCATGGGCTGGACCGGGGCAGGTGGGCTTGCCCGACCGAGATAATTGCCGCGAAAATGCGTAAAGGACGCATAAGGAGTCACTCGGCTGAGGCAGAGCATCACGGAGTCCCCGGACTGACGGGGCACACCCGTCAACCGCGGACCGAGCAGCAAGTGAGGTATCAGCCATGTCCACTTCCGCTTCCCGGCCGTCCATGGAGACGCACCCGGACCTCGTCGAAATGCGTGAGCGCCACGAGATGGCCGAACGTGCGACCAGCACGCCCCAGGGGCAGGCCGTGGGAACGCTGGCCTTCCTGACCGGCATCTACCTGGCCGCCTCCCCGTGGATCACCGGCTTCAACGGACTGTCGACGCTGGCCGTCACCAACCTGCTCGTCGGAATCGCCTACGCGCTGCTCATGAGCGGGGGCTTCGGCCGGGCCTACGAACGCACCCACAGCATGGCCTGGGGCGCCTGTGCCCTGGGCCTCTGGACGATCGTTGCGCCGTGGGTGGTGGCAGGCGACGTCAGCACCACCAAGACGATCGTCAACAACATCATCACGGGCGCGATCGCAGCCCTGCTGGCCCTTGCCGCCAGCGCCGCCACCCGCGCGGCCGAGAGCGGCAAAGCCCGATCAGGCATGACCGCACCGTCCACCCCGGGCAGCTGAGCCGGCCCGGCCCTGCGGGGGGCCGGATCGCCGAACACACCGCTCCTTCGGGCCCGCCTGTTACGGGCGGGCCCGAAGGAGCACGATCCGGCTGGTGCCCGACGCCGCCACGGCCGACGACGAAGCGCGCTGCCGAGGGTGGGGAGCGATCAGTCGGGCACGGCGTGCACGGTGGCGTAGCTGGGCAGGACCTGATCGGTGCCGGTGAGGGCCAGCATGGCGCGGACCCGTTCGCTGGGTGCGATCAGCGCCAGGCGGGCGCCGGTGGTCCTGGTCGTGCGGTAGGCCGCGATCAGGCTGGTCAGGCCGGTGGAGTCGATGAACTCCACGCGGGAGAGGTCCACCATCACCCGGTGGTCACCGTCGCGCAGCAGCGGCTGGAGGGTGTCGGAGAACTCCGGGGCGGTGTGCAGGTCGAGCGGGCCGACCGCCGTCAGGACGAAGCGGTCGGCGTCCAACGGGTCGACGTCGAGCCGGAGGGTGTGTGACTGGTCGTCGTGGGCCGGCCGCCGTTCACCGCTCATGATCGCCTCCTTCTCCGAGTCGGGGCGCGCTTCACGGGATCAGCTCGTGCTGGTGTCCGCCGCGCCACTCGGTGAGCAGCACGGTGGCATCGTCGTCGAGGGTTCCGTCACGGTGGTCCATGACGGCACCGATCAGTCGGCGCAGGGTCTCGTGCAGGGTGTGCCGGCCGGAGTGGTGACGCCGGACGAAGTCGACGAAGCGGTCCCGCCCGAACTCCCGTCCTTGCTC
Organism: Streptomyces sp. AHA2; assembly: GCF_036857595.1. NCBI lineage: Bacteria > Bacillati > Actinomycetota > Actinomycetes > Kitasatosporales > Streptomycetaceae > Streptomyces > Streptomyces sp. AHA2. The sequence continues at coordinate 121,187 of NZ_JAUQWJ010000017.1, read as the reverse complement.
GTCGCGCGCTTCGACGATGCCGTCGGTGTAGAGCAGCAGGCGGTCGCCGGGCTGGAGTTGTTCGGTGGCCATCGTGATCGGCAGGCCGAGGTCGGCTCCCATGGGACCGGCCGGTGGGCAGGCCAGTTCGCTGGTCCAGCGGTTGTCGCGGATCAGGATGGGCAGGTGGTGACCGCGGTTGATCCAGGTCAGCCGGGCGCTCGACATGTCGAGGTCGGCCAGGACGGCGGTGACGTACCGGCTGTTGGCGAACTGCTCGAACAGGGTGCGCTCCACCTGGCGGCTGGTCTCGATCAACGACGCGCCTTGGCGGCGGGCGTTGCGGCAGGCGGCGACAGCGACGTTGGCGGTGATCCCGGCGGTGGTGTCGTGGCCCATGGCGTCGAAGACGCCCAGGTGCAGGGTGGTGCCGGACACCGCGTAGTCGAAGACGTCCCCGCCCACCTGGTAGGCCGGTTCCATGACCGCGCCCACGGTGACGGCGTGCCCGGCGTAGGCGGGTGGCGGGGTGAGGTTCCACTGCATCTCGGCGGCCACGTTCATCGGCTCGGTGCGCACCAGGCGCGCGTAGGAGTCGCTGAAGGACCGCTTGCTCAGCAGCAACAGGGCCGTCATGGACGCGAGGTCGCGCAGGGACTGGCGTGTGGCTTCGTCGCCGGTGTCGGTGTCGGCCCGCAGGACCCCGAGGCGCTCCACGCCGTCGGTGATGGCCACCCACCACCGCCGCCCACCGGAAGCACGGCCCCTGCCGGGCGGGTCCGGTTCGGGCAGCAGCTCCACGCGCTGGTAGGCCTGGCCGGGCAGGCTCCCCGCCACGGTGAGTTCCTGCCCGCCGTCGCCGGCAGCCTGTCCGTGGCCGGTGAGCCGGCGCAGCACGGTCTCCTGGATATCGACCACGAAGACCGCCACGTCGCGCATGCCCGCCGCGGCGGCATGCTCGGCGATCAGCTCCGGAAGTTCCTCCAGCGGGACCGTGTGACTGGCCTGCATCAGCCGCATCATCGACACCGCGCTACTCATCGTCACGAGCCCGGCCTCCTTATCCGCAGACCCACGGCAGGCCAACCCCTTGAGTACCCCCTCACCGCGCACAGACGCCCGGGACGGTCGAGCAGCGCCTTCGCCCGTGGGCGGGCGTGTCAGCACGTACCGAAACTTCGGTGCAGGTGCTCGTCGCCACCCGGTGTCGTTTCCGTCCAAGACGTCCGCCCCGGCGGCGACGTAGCGTGTGCCCAGAAGTTCAGCCCTTGGTGAGGAGAGACACATGCGCACGTTGGTCTACACCGGATTCATGTCGCTCGACGGCGTCCTGGACTCGCCGGGTGGGACCGAGGAGGGGCACCGCAGCGGCGGCTGGGTGGTGAAGGACCTGGAGTTCGTCCCGGAGGCCTGGTCGCTGAAGGCCGAGGAGCTCGCCGACACCACGGCGCTGATGTTCGGCCGTCGCAGCTACGAGGCCTTCGCGGCCGTCTGGCCCGCCTCGGAGGACCATGCCTCCTACAAGGATCTGCCCAAGTACGTGGTGTCGAGCACGCTGCCGGACGACGCCCTCGTCGACGGGTGGGGGCCGTCGACCATCCTGCGCACGACGGAGGACGTCGCCGAGCTCAAGGAGAGCGAGGGCGGCTCCGTCTACATCCACGGCAGCGCCGAACTGGCGCGGCGGCTGTCGGAGGCCGGCCTGATCGACCAGTACAACCTGCTGGTCTTCCCCGTCCTGCTCGGCGCCGGCAAGAGCCTGTTCCACCGAGCCGACCAGGACAAGCAGATGTTGTCGCTGCGGGAGTCGGAGAGCTACTCCAACGGGATCCTGAAGCTGATCTACGACGTCAAGCGCTGACCCAGGTCGAGTGCGATGGCGCCCCCCGTGCCCTCACGCAACTGTCCGGCGGTGCGCCCGACGTAGGTGCGCAGGGCCCGGGCGAGGTGCGGCTCGTCGAAGTAGTCGAGCTTGGCGACGACGTCGGCGGCCGTGTCACCGGCCGCCAGCACCTCCGCCGCCGTACGGGCCCGCTCGATCTGCCGTACCGCACCGCGTGTCAGACCGGTGGCGGCCCGGAAGCGGCGCTCCACCGTCCGTCCCGACACCGCCGGTTCGCGGCCCCGCAGAACCTCGGCGACGAGCGGGTCACGCACCACGGTCCCGGCCTCGACCAGCCGTTCCACCAGGATCTCGGCGTCGTCGGCGCGCGGGATCTGCCGGCGGGCGCCGTCCAGCCGGAAGGTCCGGCGTGTGGTGTCGGGGAGCTCCACACCACCGTCCACCAGCTCCGGTGCGGGCAGTGCGCGCAGCGAGGTTCCCACCGCGAACTCGATGCCGGTGAAGGCAGCGCCTTGCGGGACGGGGGCCGTGCTCGTCCGGGTCTCGGGGCCGGTGACAGCCGCGTGGAACCGGCCGTCCTGCTCCCAGAACACCAGGCCCCAGCGCACACCGGCGACGGACGTCATCGTCGTGACCTGCTCGCTGGTGCAGGTCCATACGCTGTCGACCCACGGTGAGTCCGACCGGCGCATGTCGAAGCGCAGATCCACACCGGCAGAATACGCGGGCGAGAGCCCGGGCGTCGGGCGGTGAGCGCCGGCCGGACGGAAGCGTCCGCCCCGCGCGGGACGCGGTGTCCGGACGCCGGATCTAGGGCAGGGCCTGTTCGGCCCAGATGACCTTGCCCTGCGGCGTGTACCGGGTGCCCCAGCGCTCGGCCATCTGCGACACGAGGAACAGGCCCCGGCCGCCCTCGTCCGTCGTCGCCGCGTGGCGCAGATGCGGTGACGTGCTGCTGCCGTCCGCCACCTCGCAGATCAGCGCACGGTCACGGATCAGCCGCACGTGGATCGGCTCGGAACCGTAGCGGATGGCGTTGGTGATGAGCTCGCTCAGGACGAGTTCCATGGTGAAGCAGAAGTCCGACAGGCCCCACTCGTCGAGCCGTCGGGACACGGCGTCGCGCATGCCCGCGACGGCGGCGGGGTCCGCAGGTACGTCCCAGTCGGCCACCCGATCGGGCGGCAGTCGCCGCGTGCGGGCGACGAGCAGGGCGACGTCGTCCTTCGGACGCTCGGGAAGCACCGCGTCCAGCACGTCCTGGCAGGTCTGCTCGGGTGGCCGGCCGGGGTGACCGGTGAGTGCCTCGCGCAACAGCTCGAGACCCACGTCCAGGTCGCGCCTGCGGTCCTCGATGAGACCGTCCGTGTACAGGACGAGCTGGGTTCCCTCGGCGAGGCGGACCTCCGCCGTCCGGAACGGCATGCCCCCGAGTCCCAGGGGCGGTCCGGCGGGCACGTCCGGGAAATCGACGGTGCCGTCGGGCCGGACCAGGGCGGGCGCCAGATGCCCCGCCCGCGCCATGACGCACTGGCGCGTCACGGGGTCGTAGATCCCGTAGAGGCAGGTGGCGCCGACGACACCCGCCGCGCTCTCCGTCGTCTCCCGCTGGTCGATGCTCCCCACCAGGTCGTCGAGATGGTTCAGCAACTCGTCGGGGGGCAGGTCGAGCGCGGAGAAGTTGTGCACGGCGGTACGCAGCCGTCCCATCGTGGCGGCGGCGTGGAGGCCGTGGCCGACCACGTCACCGACGGCCAGCGCCACCCGGCTGCCCGGCATGGGAATCACGTCGAACCAGTCCCCGCCCACCCCCGACTGGGCGGGAATGTAGCGGAAGGCGATCTCGAGCGCGTTCTGCTCGGGCATCGCCTGCGGCAGCAGGCTGCGCTGGAGGGTGACCGCCAGGGCGTGCTCGCGCGTGTAGCGGCGGGCGTTGTCGATGCTGATGGCGGCCCGGGCCACCAGCTCCTCCGCCAGTGACACGTCCTCCTCGGTGAAACGCTCATGCTGCTGCGCGCGCCAGAAAGTGGCCATGCCGAGCACGACGCCGCGGGCCTGGATCGGCGCGGTGATGAGGGAATGGATGCCGTAGTCGATGATCGCCCGGGCTCGCTCGGGATCCTGCAGGCGCCAGCCTGTGGCGGTCGCCAGATCGCTCACCAGCTGGGAGCGGCCGCTGCCGTAGCCACGTGCCTGTGGCGTCGAGGGCTGGTAGTCGAAAAGCCGGCCCTGTTCGGTGAGCGGATGGTCCTCCGCGATGCCGGACACGGCCGCACGTCGCATCTCCGTCCCCGTGGGGGCCGGCTCCTCGCCGTGCAGCACGGCGTCGGCCAGGTCCACGGTGACGAAGTCCGCGAAACGGGGGATCAGGACCCGCGCCAGTTCGTCGGCGGTGCGCAGCACGTCCAGGGTGGTGCCGATGCGCAGTCCGGCGTCGTACAGCAGCCTGAGCCGCTCACGTGCCACCTCCGCTCTGCCCGTCACCGCCTGGAGCTCGGTGGAGTCGCGCAGCGTCACCACCGTTTCCCTGGGGCGTCCTCCCCCGCGCCCCGTGGGCCGCTGGTTGACCGCGATGAGTCGTTCTCCCGCGAGGTGCACCTCGTCGGACGCCTCACGCCCGGAAGCGAGCAGCGCCTTCATGCCGGGGTCGAGGCCCGGCAGGTCCGAGACGAGTCGCCCCTCGATGTCCGGGGGAAGCTCCAGCAGTCGTCTGGCCTCGTCGTTCGCGAGCATCAGCCGCCCGTCGGCAGCCACGATCAGCACGCCTTCCCGAACCGAGTGGAGCACGGTGTCGTGGTGCTCGTACATCAGGGCCATCTCGTTCGGCGCGAGGCTGTGCGTCTGCCGTCGCAGCCGTCTGCCGACCAGGGCCGTCACGCCGGCCGACAGCACGAGCGCTCCGGCCCCCGCACCCAGGATGATCGGCAGTTGCCGGTGCAATTGCCTTTCGACGTTCTTGACCTTCATGCCGGCCGAGACGAGGCCCACCACCTGCCCGTCTGCGTCCTCGACCGGAACCGTGGCCTGCACCTCACGGCCGAGCGGGCCGTCGACGCTCTCCACGTGGAGTCTGCCGTCCAGCGACGGCCCGATCTCGCCGACGAAGCGCTTGCCGATCCGGTCCGGCAAGGGATGGGTGTAGCGAATCCCCGATGTGTCCATCACCACGATGAAGTCGACGTCGGCGGCCCGGCGCGCCGCCTCGGTGAGCGGCTGAAGGATCCTGGTGGGATCCGGCGTCCGCAGGGCCGCCACGACGCCGGGCGAGTGCGCGAACGTCTGCGCCACTGCCGTCGAGCGGCGCCTGGCCTCGGCGCCGGCCTCCCGCTCCGACTGCAGGATGAGCGCGAGGACCCCACAGGCCACGAGCAGGACGACGAGAGCCACCTGGAAGACCAGCACCTGACCGGCTACTGTCCGCACGCTCTTCGCGATGTGACGCTTGACCGACAGGTTGCGCAAACGGGCGAAAGGACTCGCCATGTGACCTTCCTTTGTAGCACTGGTGATCCCGAGCGGCCAGGCGCGTCCGATCCCGCTCGACCGCCCTCACGCGCTCGTGAGGCCGCACATCGCAGGGATCCACGGTCTCGCACCCGGAGTGTTCGCCGTGGATTCCCAGCCGCATCTTGCGTCCGATATGCCGGATAAGATACGTATGTGATCATGTCTGGACGGCCGTGGCGCCGTCGCCCGGCCTACAGCGGCCGATGGGAAGCTGCCCGGTTGTCGCCCGTGGTCCTGACGCTTCTCGTCGCCGGCCTGGCCTTCTCCACACCGAGGGAGATCGCGTTCAGCCGCCTTCTGCCCGCCGCGCCCGCCCTGGCGGCGGCGATGTGGCCCGTGCTCCCCACGCTCTTCCTCGGGGCGGTCTGCCTGCTGCTCATGATCGTTCTCAGCTTCTTCCACACCGATCTGGGGACGCCGTACACGTCGGCCGCGATCATCGCGGTCACCCTGGCGGCCGCGTACGGCAGCCACATACGGCTCCAGCGGGAGGAGACGCTGTTCCAGGTGCGGCTCGTCGCCGACGCGGCGCAGAAAGTACTGCTGCGCCCGCTGCCGCGCCGGATCGGGAACATCGAGATCGAGTCGCTGTATCTGGCAGCCCAGGAACAGGCGCGGATCGGCGGTGACTTCTACGAGGCGGTCGGTACACCGCACGGGGTCCGCCTCCTCATCGGCGACGTACGGGGCAAGGGTCTGTCCGCTGTCGGAGCGGCCGCGGCGGTGATCGGCTGCTTCAGGGAGGCCGCCTACGACGAACCGGATCTGAAGGGCATCGTCCGCCGGCTGGAGACCACCGTCACGCGCCACAGCGCGGCATTCGCCGTCCATGACCAGCCCGAGCACTTCGCCACCGCGATCCTGGCCGAGATCCCGCCCGGCGGCGGCCGGCTACGACTGCTCAACTGCGGGCATCCCCCGCCGCTGATCGCGTATGCCGGGGGCGTCCGGGTCCTCGAGCCGACCGTCCCCTCCCCGCCCCTCAACCTCGCAGCGCTGGTCGGCGCGTGCTACCGGGTCGACGTCGTCACCCTCGCCCCGGGTGAGGAGTTGCTGCTCTACACGGACGGCGTGTCGGAGACCCGGGACAGCACGGGCCGCTTCTTCCCGTTGCCGGAGTGGATGGGAAGGCAGAGCACGGAACATCCCCGTCAGCTGCTGGACCGGTTGCACCTGGATCTGCTCCGGCACAGCGGCGGGAGGCTCGACGACGACATCGCTGCCCTCGCGCTGAGACCCCTCACGGCGCGCCAACGAGGGGTCGCCGACACGCAGGGATGAGTCGTCGTCCCGGTCATGCTCCGGCAACGGCAACGGGTCCGTGACCCAGCCCGCAGTCAGCACGAGCCGGGTGTGGCGATGCAGGGCGAGGAAGCCGAAGGGCCGGTCGAAGGCGGCGCTGATGTGAGTGGTGACGTACCGGAGGTCGGGCCGGCCCCCGCCGACCGCGCCGAACGCGGTCACCGCGGCGGCCTCGAAGCCCGACGCGTTGAACCTCGCCCTCGTGTGCTGCTCGGCCGACCCGATGGCGAGCGGGAAGTCGCTGATGCCGGGGAAGTGGGCGTGCGAGGTGTCCCGTGCCGCCGTGAGCCCGAACAACCGGTGCAGCTTCAGCAGATCGTGGCGCGCGTGCATGTCGTACGCGGCGGTCGTCACCTCCAGCGACGGCGGCTCGGGCCGCGTGCAGCGCACCTTCTCCACCGACAGGCCGGGGCCCACGTGCCCGTAGGGCAGCCGCGGCCCCGGCGCGACCGCGTACCGGCCGGCGAGAATGTCCAGTCCGCCTTCGAGCACCTGCCTCGGCTTCATGGTCTCTTCACCGAGCAGGAGGTGTACGTCCAGGGCGTTGTTCCCCAGCACCTTCAGCTCGGTGATGTGTCCGTCGGGTGTGTCCGCCACCCCGACCCGGTCCAGCACGGCGCTGGAACGCCGCAGCCCCAGCCGCGCCCTGGTGGCCCAGGGCTCGTGGGCCGTCTCCAGTTCCACCTCGTCGAAAGGGGTCAGCCATCGCGTACGCGTGGCCAGCGCGCTCGCCAGCACCATCTGCGTGTCCTCGGCCAGCGTGACCGGCATGCGGCCGATCAGCCCGCCGGTCCGCTTCGCCGTCCAGGCGTCCAGGGCCTGGCGGTCGGTCACGGCGTCCCCGGTGAGCACCCCGTGGGCGTCGGCCGGCAGGCCCGCCTCCCACTGCTCCGTCAGCTCCAGCGTGCGCGCCGTCCACAGCCCCAGGGCTGTGTGCAGCCCTCGCATGACACTCATCGCGGCGTGCAACTCGCGCGCGGCGAGCCTCGCCTGCCCGGCGGGAAGCCCCAGAGCCTCCGCCAGTTCGGCCCGCGCCTGGCCGCCGGCCCCGTCGGCCAGGTGGGCCAGCAGCGGCCACACCGCGGCCGCCGAGAACACCGTGCCGCCCTCCGAGACACCCGCCCACCGCGCGGTCAGCCCGTTCACCGCGCGGACCGTCTTCGTCGCGATTCCCATCCCACCCCCATCGTCGACGCGCCCACGATCGGCTCCGGCCCTGCTCGCGCTCAGCCTCGGCGGCCCGCCCCGCACGGCCGCAGCGCGCCGGGGGCCGCCGGCCGATCGGCCGTCCGCACCGAGGCACGGGTGCGGGTCGCGGTCCTCGACGAGGCTGCGACCGGCATGTGCCGAGCCGACCCTAGCGCGGAGGGAGGAAACGCTTGAAGCGAGCCCGGATCACGACGTGACGCCTTCCCTCGCGTCCCGCCGACGCGGGCATGTTCCGCCGGCGGATTTCACCCGACCGACCAGGGTGTTGGTGATCGAAGAGCTGCGCCCGCCGCGTGACCATGAAGCCGTTTCCTGCGTGGCTCGTCGCCGGGCACCTCGTCGAACGGGCGCTGGTGCCGTGCTGAACTGAGCGGCCGGCCCGCGCACGTGAGCCGGCGAACAGGTTCCGCACGATCAAGGACAGACGCACATGCATGACAACCCCGAGGTGGCCGGTGACGGCCGGGAGGCATCCCCCGGCTCCGGGGGCCGCTGGTCCCGTTTCCGCGGGACGCCGTGGTGGCCGGCAACGGTGCTCGTGTTCATCCTGGCCGCGGCGGCCGGACTGTTCGCCTGGTCGTACACCTACGCCATGGCCAGTCCGACCCCGCACCAGCTCCCGACCGCCGTCGTCGGGCCCTACCAGGAGGAGCAGGGCCGGGCGTTCCTGGCGGGGCTGGGCAAGGCACTCAACTCCTCGATGCGCACCCGTGCCTACGACTCGCGGGAGGCAGCCCTGGAAGCCGTCGAGGAGCAGCGGGTCTTCGCCGTGTTCGAACTGCGCGACGACGGGCGGCACGTACTGCTGGACGTGTCGTCGGCCTCCGGCGCCTCGGTGGCGGAACTGCTGGAACAGGCGGCGCCCGCGGTGGGGCGGGCGACCGGGGTGTCGGTGTCCGTCCGGGACGTCAACCCCCTCCAGGAGGGCGACCCGCGGGGTCTGGCCATCTTCTACATCTCTCTCGCCGCGGTGATCATCGGTTTCGTCGGTGCGATCCAGCTCAGCGTGCACGCCCGGCCGCTCACCCCGCTGGAGCGGATCGCCTTCACCGCCGCGTACGCCCTGCTGGGCGGCTTCGCCATCGCGGCGGCCGTGGACTGGCTGCTCGGCGCGCTCGACCTGCCGTTCGTGGAGTCGTGGCTGATCCTGGCGCTCACCATGTTCGCCAGCGGCATGACCTTCACCATGTTCAACACTCTGGTGGGCCGCTGGGCGATGCTCCCGACCTGGGGCGTGATGGTCCTGCTGGGCAACCCCTCCTCGGGCGGCGCTGTCTCGTGGCCCCTGCTGCCGTCCGCGCTCGGCGTCATCGGGCGGTGGCTGCCGCCCGGCGCCTCGGTCAACGCCCAGCACACGGCGGTGTACTTCGCCCGGCACCAGCACGCCTTCCCGTTCCTGGTGCTGACCGGCTGGGCGGTGGTCTCCTGCGCGGTGTTCTGGACCTGGCGGCACCGCCACCCGGGCGGACGCGAACGGCAGCCGGCCGACGCCCCGGCCTGACGAACACCGGGGCGCGCGGCCGAGCGGCGGTCTCGTCGAGTCGGGGCTGCCGGAACCGCGCCGGCCCACCTCGTGGCGTTCGGACGTGCTGCGCTCCGCCGATCTCCACCTGCACTCCTGACGGGCGGCGGGGGCGGCCCGTCTCGGCCTGCGGGGAGAATTCCACACGCCGTCTGCACTTCCCCATCCCGGGGTTGCGGTTCACAGTGGAAGCAGCACTACTTCCCACCGGAGGCGGTCATGCTCCTCCTCGGCATCATCCTGCTGATCGTCGGCTTCGTCACCGGCATATCGGTTCTGTGGACGATCGGAATCATCCTCGCGGTCGTCGGCGCGATCCTGTGGATCATGGGTTCCATGGGACACGCGGTAGCCGGCCGCCGACACTACTGGTGACCGCCCGGCAGACGGGCTGCATCGACGGCGGCGGTGCGCCGCACACGGGCTTGCGTCCGTCCGCGTGCCGGACCTGCACGTCCACACGACGCGGGCCCTGCCCGACGGGCAACAGCCGCTGCGTACGTCTCGCGGGCGGCACCTTCCTCACACCTTCGCGAGAGCCAGTGGCGCACGAGCAAAGGTCCGGGGCGACAGCCACGGCCACCGAGGCGGGCCGTCACCGCCACCACGCCGCACGGTCAGGCCTGCACTGACGAGTACGAGCCGTGCTCGGACCGTCAGTCGCTGCCAGATCCGTGTACTGCTGCCCCGTCGTAGGCGGCGCGAGCCTCGGCGATGGCTGACACCGAAGCGCTGAGGGACGAGGCCTGCCCGGTCACCGAGGTGCTCGACCGTGTGGCCGGCACATGGGGCAGAGGGATCCTGATCGCTGCCGCGCACGGCCCGGTCCGCTCCACCGAACCACTTCCTCGCTGATCGGACTGGTGGGCTGGGCCGAGCGTCACCGGTCTTCTCCCTCGGTTGACGGCGTGTGACGGCAGCCATCCTCGGCAACTCGCTGCTCGGCGGAAGGAGGCACTTTCCTGTCACGCAGTCACACCCGCCCACCCCGTGCCCGGTCCGGGCCAGGCCCTGGTGGCCGTCTCCCACGCCTCGTTGCACTACGGCGACCTCAACGACGCCCGCTCGGGACGGGATGGCGTGGGCGCGGTGCTCGGTTCGGACGCCGCCGGAGTGGTCGTCCGGGCCGCAGCCGACGGGGCTCGTCGTCGAGGGAGAAGTCAGCGTGGACTTGGCGGTCCTCGCCGACCTGGCCGCTGCGGGGCACCTCACCGTCGAGATCGGCCGGCAAGGGTCCTGGGACCGCTTCGACGAGGCCGCGACGGCACTCCGTGAGCGCCGCGTGGCCGGAAAGGCGGTCCTCGCGGCGGCACCCGGTGATCCGCACACCCCCCTGTGCCTTCTCAGCAGGCCTGGGCCCGGGCCGCCCGCCCCTCACCTGGCCGGGGTGCGCCGAAGGCCTCGGCTGGAGCGCCCACCGGTCAGGGCTTCCGGGGCCGATGTGGTGGGGCGGGCGTTCGGGCCACGAGGAGGGCGATGTCGTCGGTGTGGTCCATGGCCATGCCGGCGAGGAGTTCGTCGCAGAACGTGTCGAGGTCCTCGCGGGCGAGAGCGGCGGCGTGTTGTCGCAGCCGGGTCATACCGTGGGTGAGGTCCTCGCCGCGGCGTTCGATGAGCCCGTCGGTGTACATGAGCAGAGTGGACCGGGCAGGCAGCGTCTCGGTCGCGTGGTGGCGCGGGAGATCGGGGTCGACGCCCAGGAGGAGGCCGCGTCCGCCTCTGAGGTAGTGGGTGTCGCCCTCGTGGGTGACCAGCAAGGGCGGCGGATGCCCGGCGCTGGAGTAGGTGATCGTCCATGCCCCGTCGTCCTCGTGGTCGAGAAGGGCGTACAGGCAGGTGGCCGTGGCCTGCGGATAGAGCGCCTGGTGCGCGAGGTCCAGGCGCCGCAGGATCTGGCCGGGGGGTTCCTGGCGGTCGCAGCCGATGCCGCGCAGCATGTTGCGCAGCTGACTCATGGTGATCGCCGCGCGCAGATCGTGTCCCGTGACGTCCCCCATGATCATGGTGGTGCTTCCGTTGGGCAGGGGGAAGCTGTCGTACCAGTCGCCGCCCACTTCGGCGGTGGCCGCGGCAGGCGCGTACCGGGCGGCCATCTGCAACGGGCCGCTTCTGGGGAGGGTCGGCAGGAGAGAGCGCTGGAGCCGTTCGGCGATGTGCTGGGTCTCGCGGTGCAGCCGGGCATTGTCCACGCCCAGAGCGATGCGGTGGGTCAGGTCCTCGACCATGGCCAGATCGTCGTCCGTGAGGGGTGCGCGGTCGGCGGAGCGGCCGATGGTCAGGGCGCCGAGCACCTGCCGGCGGGCGCGCACCGGGGCCACCACCGCGGTGTCCGTGCCCAGCTGCTGGAACAGCTCGAGCTGACGGGCGTGCAACGGGTCGGCGGCCTTGTCGGGGCCGGGGATGTCGGCGGCGGTCAGCAGCAGGGGCCCGGCGCCGACGAGGGCGCGCGCGAGCGGACCGACCGGATCATCCGGAATGCCGGGCAGCAGCCCCGTCAGACCGCCGACCGGCAGTATGTCGGGATTGCGGTGCACGACGCTGATCCTGCGCGGGCGACCGTCGTCGTCGAGCAGGTCGACCGCGCACCAGTCGGCCAGCTGAGGCACCAGGATCCGGCACACCCGCCGCACGGCTGCGTGCGAATCGAGCGTGCTGGTCATGGCGGTGGTGGTCTCCGCCAGAAGAGTCAACCGGTCCAGCGCCCGCTGGACCACCTGGTCCACCTCGAAATCCTTCATACCCCCTCTTTTCCCGCCAGGCGCGGTAGCAACGGTCGGAGAGGAACGCCTTCTCCGCTCGCCTTGCGGCGTACCGGTGCGTACCGCCGCAGGAGCCGACACCGGTGTGCTCGTCGGGGGGGGGCGTGAGCACGGCCCCGCCCCACGCCGCGACGATCGCGACGCGGGGCGGGCGGGAAACCGGAGCCGCCAGGACGTGACCTAGCAGGGCCTCACGTACCAGACGGGCCCCCAGTCACCGCGGGCGTCGGAGGAGTACGCGCCGGGCGTGGTGTAGATGAGCGTCTTGCTCTTGTTGTACATGCGCGCACGCGTCCCCGTGGACTGGTTGTTGATCCACGATCCGCCGCTGTTCCAGCCGTCGGGGATCTCGTGCAGGGCGCACGACGACCGGTTCCACTGGTCGCCGGTGAAGTTGGCACCCTTGTAGCCGCAGAAGTTGTAGTACGGACAGCTCGCTGCGGCCGTGGCGGGGGAATCGCCGTTCGGCTCGCCGTTCAGATCGCGCACGTACTTTTCGCCCGGGACGGTCAGCGTCACCGAACCGCCCTCGACGGCGATCTTGTTAACGGCGATCTGCCGGCCGCCGGACTCGGCGATGAACGCGTCGACCTTCTGCTGGAGGCGACTGATCTGCCGGGCGCTGAGCCCGTCGCGGACTGCTTCGGCGCGGGACGCCGCCGCGCCGTTCGCCGACTCGCCGCGATCCGAGGCGAAGGCCGGTGCAGCGATTCCGGCGGCGCCCAGGAGAGCCGTCCCCGCGGCCACCGCGATGTGGGTACGCAAACGCATGCCTGCCACTTCCTTTCGACGTGGGCCTGGTGGACCGGTCGTGAAGCGTGGCCACCGGGCTCGGACTGACGACCACACCCTGGCCGTCGCACGCCGGGACGGTCTTGAAGAAATTCGCACCGGGACCGAATGCGCGTGCTCCGCGCTGCTTCTGGCTCGAAAGGACTCACGAGGCCAGAACGGCACTCGTGACCTGCCCCGGTACCCGGTCGGCGATCTCCGAGCCCGCGTCGTCCACGCCTCGGATGTGGAGGAACTGACGGGGCGTGCAGCCGATCATCGCCTTGAACTCCCGCGCGAAATGAGCCTGGTCGCTGTACCGGCATGCCGCCGCTGCTTGTGACGGCGTATGGGATCGCGTGATGAGCCGCAACGCTCTGCGCAGGCGCAGGACCCGGGCCGCCCCCTTCGGGGTGAGCCCTGTCTGCTCACGGAAGCGGTGCTCGAACTGCCGCCAGCTCCATCCGGTTTGCCTGGCGAGCTGCTTGATGGGCAGCGCCCCGGAGGACCGGACGAGTTCCCGCCACGCGTAGCGCACGCGCGGCGAGGAGGGCGGCCCCGCCTGACGCCACTGCTCGAGTACGGTGTCCAGACAGGTGAAGCGCTCGGCCCAGTCGACACTGGCCTCCAGCTGTTCGACGAGGAGCTCGGAGCGGTGCCCGAGCAGTTCCGCGGGGTCGGTGAAACGCTCCGCGAGATTCCACATCGGTGTCCCGAACAGGGAGAACGCGGCCCAAGGGGCCAGGATGATCTCAAGGCCGTGCAGCTTTCCGCCGTGTCGGCCGAACGTGGCCCGGGTACTCAGGCCGGAGATCACAGAACGGCGTGTGACGGTCGGACCGGCGGGGTCCGTGGCGTCGGTGAGCGTCAGGGGATGATCGAAGGTGAGTACCAACGTCACGACGCCGTCCGGGACTTCGAGCCTGGCACGAGGGCGGTCGAGGTCCAGCCGGAATCCTCGGTACCTCTGCACACCGGGGCGCAGTCGGGCATGGGGCAGAGCACAGGCCGTCTCCCACCGCCCCTGCGAACAGCGCGCTTGATACATGTTGTCCCCTGCCTCACACATCATGGCGCAGCGAGCGTGTGCCAGAAGGACCATGATCGGACGAGTCGCCGCGCGTCATCGTCGTCGAACGATTCCACGGACGGGGCCGTTCGCGTGAGGCGGGAACCACGCATCCTTCGCAGCACCGCTCACCCGCCCGTCTCCTGAGCGCCTGCATGTCCCTGATCCCCACCGGGGCTCGATCGCTTCAAGATCGTTTCCCGCCAGACCGTCGGCGGCGACGTGCCGGCACCGCTGCTCGGCACGGATGTCGCGGTCACCCGAGAGGCGTCCGTTCAGCGCGGCTGACGCTGATGCCCCGGGTCACCGGAGTCCTCAGGCTGTCTCAGCCGGTTCGCCGAAGGTGTCGCCGTAGAGCCGGAACAGGCGCAGCCCGGCCGGCCCGTCGGTGCCGGTGCCGCGCAGGCGTCGCCAGCAGTCGGCGGTGAGACGGCGCGCCAGGGCGCCGGGCCACGGCTTCGGCAGCAGTTCCGGGGGGAGCAGCGGGTCGGGCGCCATGGCCGCGGTGAACTCGGTGGCGAGTTCGACGGCCATGGCCAGCCGCCCCGCCGTGACGGGCCCGTCGTTCCCGGCCCCCTGCGGCGCACCCAGCTCGGTCAGGCAGTGCCGCGCAAGAGCGGTGAGCCGTTCGTAGCGGGTGGCGATCTCCGGCAGGGGCCACAGTCCGGCGGCCAGGGCGGCAGGGTCGGTGAGCGTGCCGACGCGGAGGTCGGTGCTGGTGAGGAAGGTGAGGGAGTCCAGGACACCCAGGTGGCGGGCGTGGGCCTCGACGATGTCGGCTACCGGGTTGGCGGTGACGTAGAGGCCGCCCTGGAGGGGGGCCGCGCCGAGGTGGAGAAGGGCGTCACGCAGGGCGTCCCGGGTGGTGCGACGGGCTTCGGGGACGGCGAAGGCGAACAGGTGCCAGACGCCGTCCCAGGGGGCGTGCCCGGCGTCCTGCCGGTAGGCATGGCGCACGTACTCCGCGTCCGGCGCGAGGGCACCGGCCGGGTCGGCGACGGCCCGCAGCACGGCCTTGCGCCCGCGGCCGTCCTGGGTGAACCGGCCGTCGGCAACGAGGCGTTTGACGCACAGGCGCACCTGTTGGTCGGACATGCCCAGCAGGCTCGCGACGCCGTACAACTCGGCGGCGTCGACGGTGCCGTCCTCCCGCACCAGGGCGTGCACGAGGAGCCGGGTGGGTACCTCCGGCCGGGGAGGCCGCTCCGCACGGGTACCGCTGACCGTGGCGCCGGGGCCCGTCATCGCACACCCCCGTCGGTCCGGTCCGCCTCGGTGACGGGGCGGTACATGGTCGTCACGGCACCGAACCCCATCAGGCGGCGCAGGTAGGGCGTCTGCTCGGTGTGCCGGGCGACGAAGCCGTGCCGTTCGTACAGGGCCCGGGCACGGGGGTTGGTGTCGATGACGTCCAAACGGATGCGGCGGCAGCCGTTCTCGGCCGCGACGGTGGCGACCTGCTTGAGCAGCAGGCTGCCGATCCCGCCGCCCCGGTGGTGTGCGTCCACCGCGATGCCGTCCATGACGAGTTCCTCCTTCTGGGGAGTGCGCTCGAACAGGGCGAGGACGGCGAGCCGGGGCAGGCCCCCGAAGAGGCCGTAGGTGGACAGGACGTCCGGTACGTCGCCGCCGGTCAGCGCGCGTCCGCCGAGCCGGTAGCCCGCCACGCCGATCACCTTTCCGTCCGCCAGGGCGGTCACGCCCCGGTCGTGGTTGAGGTGCGCGGCGATGAAGGCCCGCCCCGTTTCCGGGGGGTTGAGGGCAGGACCGAGTTTACGGCCGAACGCCTCCCAGTACAGCGCCGCCACCTCGCTCTCGGTCCCCTCCGGCACACCTCGTCGGCATGTGACGGCCCTGGGCGGCCGGTCGCCCGCCGGCAGGCCCTCCGTCGTGCGGCCTTGCGGGTTCCTGGGGTCCATGCTTCTGCTCCTCCCGCCGATTCCGGTCACCGTGCACTATCGAGTCTAGTACGTTCATTCTCAACACGAACGTTCTTCGGACGATAGATAGGAGGGTCCAGTGTCAGGACGACGCAGGACAGTACGCGCGGGGCGCGGGCGGCGGTGGCTGCTGTGGACCGTGGTGGGTGCCGTACTGGTGGCCGGTGGTCTCGGCGGGATCGTGGTGTGGCAGAACACCTACGCCCTCCGAGAGGAACGCGTGGTGCTGCGGCACCACGGTCACCGGCTGGAGGGGGTACTGGCCCGCCCGCCCGCAGGGAAGGGACCGTTCGGGCTGGTGGTCTTCGTCCACGGGGACGGGCCCGTGGACGCGACCCACGACACCTTCTACCGGCCCTTGTGGGAGTCGTTCGCGCGGGCGGGTTACGCCTCGCTGTCGTTCAGCAAACCGGGGGTGGCCGGATCGGGGGGCGACTGGCTCGACCAGAGCATGGACGAGCGTGCCGATGAGACACTCGCCGCGGTCGCCTGGGCCCGGAAGCGTCCCGGGATCGACGGCCGGCGCATCGGTCTGTGGGGAGCGAGCCAGGCCGGCTGGGTACTGCCGAAGGTCGCCGCGCGGGACCGGCGCATACGGTTCGTCATCGCCGTCTCCCCGGCCGTCAACTGGCTGCGGCAGGGCCGCTACAACCTGCTCGCCGAACTCCGCCGGGAAGGCGCGGACCAACGGCGCGTCGAGACGGCGCTGCGCCGCCGCGAGACGACCGTGCGCCTGCTCAGGCGGGGCGCGTCCTACGAGGAGTACCGCGCGGCGGTCGGTGACACGGGCGACATCACACCCGGCCGGTGGCGGTTCATCGCGGAGAACCACACCTCCGACGCGGTCGCCGACCTGCGCGCCATGAGGGGAACCGCCGTCCTGCTCGTGCTGGCCGGCCACGACGTGAACGTGGACGTCAATGAGACGCGGACCGTGTACCGCAGGGTCCTTCCCGCCTCCACGCTGAGCGTCGAGCACTACCCCGACGCCACGCACTCGCTGGTGGACCACGACACCGAACGCTCGTCGCTGCGGCTGACCGCGACCGCCGTGTTCGCACCACGGAAGCTGTACGCGGCCGGCTTCCTCGACCGTCAGGCCCGTTTCCTGCGGGAGACCGGCGCGAGGGAGGCAGCGGAGTGAACGTCACGGGGCCGGCCGCCACGCCCGTCCCGACCTCCGGCCACGTCCTTCGCCGGTCCGCGACCCCCGGCGTCGAGGACCAGGGCCGCCAGGCCGCCTCCCCCTTCTACGAGGCAGCCATCGCCCACGCCTGGATACGCATCCCCGTATACCCGTTTGCCCTGGTCGTGCTGTCGAGGGGGACAGACCCTGCCAGAGTGTCAATGACCTCGACCGCGGGTGACGCGCAGGCTGCGCCCGTTTTCCTCGGCGGGCAACCTCTGCGCAGAGAAGCCGGAGCCGTCCGATGGCGGTCTGCACTCAGGAAAGGCGGCCTCAATGGATCTGGAAGTGCATTTCCAGCGTATTACCGTGAGTAAGATCTCCGATCCCGGCAGCAACGCGGAGGTCGAGTTCACACTCGCTGCGAACGGCCGGACGCAGAAGTTCGTGGACAACGATCTGCCCATCGGGGTCACTCCCATCAACCGCACCTTTCTGGTGCGCGTCCCGCCCACAGCCACCCTGACCATCGCCGTCGGAGGGGTGGAGAAGGACGTCAGCAGCGCTGACGATGCGCTTCCCGGCTTCGTTCGACGCTTCGATGCGGGGGAGAACTTCGGCTTGGGCGTGCACTCCGTTCCGGCGAGCAACCCCCACATGACCTACCTCATGGACTTCGAAGTTCGGCCGGCCCCCGGGCTGCTCACCTCTCTCACCGGTACCGCAACCCTGACCACCACGGACGACCGCGCCCGCGGCCCCTTCACCACCCCCGTCACCGTGGAGCTGTTCTTCAACGAGCCGCGCACCGAAGTCAGCATCAGCTCCATTCCTCCCGTCACGGTGCAGACCGGCAGCGGCCCGGTGACCGTCACCCACACGGGAGGGGGCACCGGCACCTTCGACAAGAGCGCCGGAACCATGCGATTGCCAGCCGGTCTCCACTTCGACCTCCCGTTCCCTGCCAGTGACTCGGACCTGGCGCTCGCGCTGACGACGGGAAGGGCCGGAGGCCTCATCGGAACACCGCTGAACACCACCACCGGCGGCATCCGGCTCGTCGGCGCCGCCACCTTCACGGGCGGCACACTCGCCGGGAAGACGGGCACGCTCGCCATCGACGGCGAACTGACAGAACTTCCGTGAGTGACGGGTGACGTGAGTCGAGGTCACGGTCATCCGGCGGAGCGCCACGTACCGTCCGTGAGACCGACAGGGTTGGCGGTCGGCACGATGCCGGAGTCCAGGACCCGTCGGGCGAGGGGTTCGAGCAGGTGGGCGAGGCGGGCGGTGCCCTCGGTGCCCAGGGCCCGCCACGGCGCAGCCGCCGCGACGTCCGTGTCCGTCTCCATCCGCTCGTGGGCGGCCGCTCCGGCCGCCGTGAGGCGCCCCTCCTCGTCGATCCAGCCGCGCCCGCGCAGCTCGGCCTGCGCCGCCCGCCAGGCCTCGATGTCCCACCGACGGATGCGTCGCTGGAACTCGGCGTCGGTCTCCCCCGTCGCGCTCTTGAGCACCAGCGCCTCAACCGGCCCCAGGCCGCGGCCGACCAGCACGGCGACATGGCCGTCGCCACGGTGCTCGCGCAAGGTGGTCGTGGCCTGCCAGAGCCGGACGTGGGGCTGAGCCGGCCGTGGCAGGGCCTGGTTGGCCGCGCCGAGCACCCGACCCGCCGTGTCCGCGGCGCGGGCGGCCTCCCAGGCGAGGTCGGCGGCTTCGGCCAGCTCGGCGGAGTCGACGACGTCGGGACCGTGGAGGCTTCTCATCGCGGCGTCCACGGCTCGTTCGCGTGCCTCGATCACCCGCTGCGGCCCGGCCAGAGACCAGGCGTCGGGCAAGGCACTCGTGGCCCGGTCGGGGTGGAACACGTAGAAGCAACTCGTGACGACGGAGGCGGGAACAGGCCCGAGAGGCGCCGCGCGCAGGGCGAAGTAGCCCATCCAGTAGCCGCGCATCCCGAGACCGTCCATGGCTTCGCGCACCTCGGGGGCGAAGTAGACCAGCTGGTGGACCGGTTCATACCTCTCCCACATCACCCGTGCGACGTTGTCCCTCACTGCGTCGTCCTCCCGGCCCGTCGTGCTCGGCTGCGGCGCGCCGAGAGGCAGCATCCATCATGACGGTCGTCATAACAACCCTTCCTTCACCACCACGTGCGTGCAGTCGGTCTGCCTGGGATGGTCCGACGCCATCAGGTGGCGTCCTGCCGATCACGCATCGGGCCGGACGAGTCCTTCCGCACTCAGCTCCTGGAACTGCTGAAACCGGGGCACGGCCCGCTGACGTGCATACGTCACTTGGCGGGGGACCATTGATACACGATTCCCTGAATTCAGGATATCTTGTACTGTCCTGGTGTGCTGACTGTTGCTTCCGACATCGAGGTGCTGGTCCGGTTCGGCCGCGCGCTGGCCGATCCGATCCGCTGCCGCATCCTGCTCGCCCTCCGCGACGCCCCCGCCTACCCGGCCGACCTCGCCGACGTGCTCGGCGTCTCGCGGACCCGCCTGTCGAACCATCTGGCGTGCCTGCGCGACTGCGGTCTGGTGATCACCGTCCCGGACGGGCGCCGCACCCGTTACGAACTCGCCGACGAACGCCTCGGCCATGCCCTGGACGACCTGCGCACCGCCGTGGTGGCCGTCGAGACCGACCGCACCTGTGTGGACGCCGCCGACAAGGGGTGCTGCTGACCATGACCGCAGAGATCTCCCTGTCCCTCGGGCCGTCCCCGGCCCGCCGCGAAGCGCTCGCCACGCGCATACGCCTGCTGGTCGCCGCCACCATCACCTACAACGTGATCGAGGCCGTCGTCGCCCTCACCGCCGGCACCCTCGCCTCGTCCACCGCGCTGATCGGCTTCGGTCTCGACTCCGTCATCGAGGTCTCCTCCGCCGCAGCGGTCGCCTGGCAGTTCTCCGCCGCCGACCCCGCCGTACGCGAAGCACGCGAGCAGCGCACGCTGCGGATCATCGCCGTCTCGTTCTTCGTGCTCGCCGCCTATGTCACCGTCGACGCCGTCCGCGCGCTCACCGGCACCGGCGAGGCCGACCGATCCGTCCCGGGCATCGTCATCGCCGCCCTGTCGCTGGCGATCATGCCCTTCCTCTCCTATGCCCAGCGCAGGGCCGGCCGCGAACTCGGTTCCGCGAGCGCGGTCGCCGACTCCAGGCAGACCCTGCTGTGCACCTACCTGTCCGCCGTGCTCCTGGCCGGCCTGGTCCTCCATGCCACCCTCGGCTGGTCCTGGGCCGACCCCATCGCCGCCCTGGTCATCGCCGCCATCGCTGTCAAGGAAGGCCGTGACGCCTGGCGGGGCAAGGGCTGCTGTGCACCGTCCGCCGCCGCCGCGACGCCGGCAGCGGGGCCCGGGGCCGATGGGTGCGGCTGCCGCCCCGGCTGCGACTGCTGCGACTGACCAGCCCATAGGCACGCCTCAAGGGCCGCGGCACAGGCACGCACCACTGTCGGTGTCACCAGCGAAGCAGCCCTCATGACGACCGGGCCCGTGATCGCTCCGCGGAGTGATTGCGGGGCGCGGAGGCGCTGACGTACTGGGCGAGGTGCTCGCCCGTGAGGGTGGAGCGGGCTGCGACGAGATCGGCGGGGGTGCCTTCGAAGACGACCCGGCCGCCGTCGTGCCCGGCGCCGGGACCGAGGTCGATGATCCAGTCGGCGTGCGCCATGACCGCCTGGTGGTGCTCCACGACGATGACCGTCCTGCCGGAGTCCACCAACCGGTCGAGCAGGGCGAGCAGTTGCTCGACGTCGGCCAGGTGCAGGCCGCTGGTCGGCTCGTCGAGGATGTAGACGCTGCCCGCCGAGCCCAGGTGGCCGGCGAGCTTGAGCCGTTGCCGCTCGCCGCCGGAGAGTGTGGTGAGCGGCTGGCCGAGGGTGAGGTACCCCAGCCCGACCTCGGCGAGCCGGTCGAGGACGGTGCACGCGGCCGGCGTCCGTGCCGCACCGCTGCGGAAGAACTCGGCGGCCTCGGCCACCGGCATGGCGAACACCTCGCTGATGTCCCGGCCGCCGACCCGGTACCGGAGCACCGCGGGCTGGAACCGCTTGCCCCCGCAGTCCTCGCAGATCGTGGCCACACCCGCCATGATCGCCAGGTCGGTGAAGATGACACCCGCCCCCTTGCAGGTGGCGCAGGCGCCCTCCGAGTTCGGACTGAACAGGGCGGGCTTGACCCCGTTGGCCTTGGCGAACGTCTTGCGGATGGGGTCGAGCAGTCCGGTGTACGTGGCGGGGTTGCTGCGCCGGGAGCCCTTGACGGGCGACTGGTCCACCGTGACGACACCCTCCCGGCCCGCCACCGAGCCGTGGATCAGGGAGCTCTTCCCGGAGCCCGCGACGCCGGTGACCACGGTCAGCACGCCGAGCGGGATGTCCACGTCGAAGTTGCGCAGGTTGTGGGTGCCGGCACCGCGCACCTCCAGTAGACCGGACCGCTCGCGCACGGACGGCTTCAGCGCAGCCCGGTCGTCCAGGTGCCGTCCGGTGACGGTGCCGCTGGCGCGCAGCCCTTCGACGGTGCCCTCGAAGACCAGCTCCCCGCCCCTGGTGCCGGCGAGCGGCCCCAGGTCGACGACGTGGTCGGCGATCGCGATCGTCTCCGGCTTGTGTTCCACGACCAGCACGGTGTTGCCCTTGTCGCGCAGCCGCAGCAGCAGGTCGTTCATCCGCTGGATGTCGTGCGGGTGCAGGCCGACGGTGGGTTCGTCGAAGACGTAGGTGACGTCGGTGAGCGCGGAGCCCAAGTGGCGCACCATCTTGACCCGTTGGGCCTCACCGCCCGAGAGCGTGCCGGAGGGCCGGTCGAGCGAGAGGTACCCCAGGCCGATCCGGACGAACGAGTCGAGGGTCTGGCCGAGGACCGCGAGCAGTGTGGTGACCGACGGGTCGGTCAGACCGCGGATCCAGGATGCGAGGTCGCTGATCTGCATGGCGCAGGCGTCGGCGATACTGAGGCCGTCGATCTTCGCGGACCGGGCGGTCTCGCTGAGCCGGGTGCCGTCGCACTCGGGACAGGCGGAGAACGTCACCGCCCGGTCGACGAAGGCGCGGATGTGCGGCTGGAGCGTCTCCCTGTCCTTGGACAGGAACGACTTGCGCACCCGCGCGAGGAGGCCCTCGTAGGTGGTGTTGATGCCCTTCATCTTGACCTTGACCGGGTCCCGGTGCAGGAAGTCGTGCCGTTCCTGCTCCGTGTAGTCGCGGATCGGCTTGTGCGGGTCGAGGAAGCCGGATGCGGCGAACGACTGCACCACCCAGCCGTCGGGTTTCCAGCCGGGCACGATGATCGCCCCGTCGGCGAGGGACTTGGAGTCGTCGAACAGCCGGGTGGGCTCGATGTCCGAGACGGTGCCGATGCCTTGGCACCGAGGGCACATGCCGCCGACGACGCTGAAGCCCTTCTCGATCGTCTTGCCGTTCACCACCAGGACACCCGACCCGTCGGCCGAGGCGATGTTGAAGGCGAACGCCTTCTGCGAGCCGATGCGGGGCTCGGCGAGCCGGCTGAAGAGGATGCGCAGCAGTGTGCCGGCGTCGGTGGCGGTGCCGACCGTGGAGCGCAGGCTGGTGCCCATCGGCTGCTGGTCGACCAGGATGGCGGTGGTCAACCCGTCGAGCGCGTCGACCTCCGGCCGTGCCAGGGCGGGCATGAAGCCCTGGACGAAGGCGCTGTAGGTCTCGTTGATCAGCCGTTGTGATTCCGCGGCGATCGTGTCGAACACCAAGGAGCTCTTGCCCGAACCGGAGACTCCGGTGAACACGGTCAGACGCCGTTTGGGTATCTCCACGTACACGTTCTTGAGGTTGTTCTCACGTGCTCCGTGCACACGGATCGTGTCATGGCTGTCGGCGGCGCACAGCGCTGCGGGCTGGGTGCCCGTCTGCGGGCCGGCCGTCATGGTGTCGCTCCCGGCGGCCGGACGCGGCACTCCTTCGTCAGGTGACGGGATGACGAGGTTCTGAACGTCCCGATTCATGACCTCCAGCGTATCCCTGCAAACTCGGTTGAGACTTGGGGCGAAGATGCCGGGTGGAATTCGGGTAAAGTCTCAAACTGTGAAGTACCTGCGCCCACATGATCTGGCCCGTGAGCACGGCATCTCCACCCAGGCGGTCCGCAACTACGAGCGGGACGGGGCCATTCCGCCCGCCCGGCGCACACCGTCCGGCTACCGCAGCTACACCGAGGTCCACGCGGCGGCCCTGCGCGCCTATCTGGCACTCGTCCGGGCCTACGGCTACGCCACGGGCGGCGAGATCATGCGGTCGCTCAACGCCGGCGACCTCGACGCCGCACTGACCTCCGTCGACCGCGGCCACGCCCAACTGCTGCGCGACCGGGAGACGCTGGACGCCGTGGGGCGGGCGGTGGAGCACCTCACCCGCGACACCGGCGGCACCGGCGGCACCGAACGCTTTGCCGCCGCCGGCGAGCCGCTCAGCATCGGCGAACTCGCGCGCCGCCTGGGGGTGACGGCGGCGACCCTGCGGAACTGGGAGGCGGTGGGCATCCTCTCCCCCGCCCGGGAGCCGGTCACCGGCCACCGCTCGTTCGACGCGACGGATGTGCGCGACGCCGAGCTGACCCATCTCCTGCGCCGCGGTGGCTACCCGTTGGAGAACATCCGCACGGTGGTCCGGCAGATCCGCACGGCCGGCGGCACGGAGGCCCTGTCCGCCGCGCTCGACGACTGGCGGCGACGGCTCACGGCCCGCGGTGTGTCCATGCTCGATGCGGCGACCCGCCTCGGCGGGTACGTGGCCCTCCTGGACATCGCTCCGGCCGGACCGCGCACGGCTGACGGAGCCGCTTCCGCGCCGGGATCGTCGACGACTGCCTGAGCCCTCACGGTTCTGCGGTCCCGGCGCCGGCACCGACGGCGCCGCCGTGAGCATCGGGCCGACGAGCCGGCGAGGCCGCTTCCCGCCCCGCCCGGGAGCGCAGGCTTGTGCGTGGCCCGGTCGGGCAGGGATCCGGGCGGCTGACGGTACGCCGGAAGCGCGGCGCATGCGGAAGAACCGGACGAGGAAGACGACCGCGCACACGAGGTAGGCGGTGGCCTGGAGCACGCCGGTCCGCAACCGGGCAGGGACGGACGCAGCGCGGACGAGGGTGCGGGTACGGTCATGGCGGGAACCCCCCACGGGCGGTGCGGAACGGCCCACGGAAGATCACGGGGCCGGTGCACGATACGCCGACCGACCGGGGCCCGTGCCATGACCACGGTGTCAGGCGGAGGAGCGCCGCCCGGTACCACCGCCGCTGCCGCTCAGCGGGATCAGCGTCTCGAGACGGGCGCCTCTGACCCAGGCACCCAGCAGGTCGCGGTTCAGGGCCACGATGTCCTGGCGCAGCGCCAGGCCCAGCGCCGCCTTCGTGAACGTGCGGCAGGTGGTGACGAACAGGGCCACGTCCGCGCCGTGTTCCGGGCGGGCGGTACCGACGAACTTCTGCATGTCCTGGGACGACACGCTCCGCTGCGGCGCGTACTTCTTGCACTGGACGACCAGCCTGCGGCCGTCGGCGAGGTAGCCGACGACGTCGGCGCCCAGGTCACCGCTCCTGCCGCTGACGACGACCCTCGTGCAACCGTCCCGCCGACACAGCTGCGCGATGTACGTCTCGAACTCCTGCCACGACAGGGCGTCGACCTCGGCCATGGACGACTCACGTGCCCGGGCCTCCTCCTGTGCCCGCCACGCGCGATCCTCACCGACCGCGTGACGGTGCGCCCGCAGCACGGCCCAGCCGGCCCCGCCCGACACGGCGGAGGCGAGGACGGCGACCAGGAGCGGCCACACCGTCGACCAGTTCACGGCGGTCCACACCGCCACGGCCGAGGCGGCTACCGCGCCCCAGCCCTGCACACGCCTGCGCGTCCGCTTCGTCAGGCGCCGGCCCCGTCGACGTACCGCCATCACTCCCCCGCTGACCGGCCACCCATCCACCAGGCGGCAGAAACGCCCCCCGGTCTTCTTGTGTAGCGGCGCCTCAGTGACGGCGGGGCACATTGCCGACGAATGGCACGAAGTGATCGCACTTGGCCGGATCCCGGCCGGCGGATCAGCCGTGTACGTGGGCGATGGCGTGCCGGTGCTCCGGGCGGCGAGCCTGCGGACGATCGCCGCCGGCCGGACCCGCCGCGGTCTGGGAAACGGTCCCGGGACCTTGACCGCCGTCGACGTGACCTCGCTTCGGTTCGGCCGATGAGGTTGACTCGTGCCTCCGGCCCGGACCACCACAGGAGCCACCACATTGACGTACGACATCGCCGCCCTGCGCTCCCGCTTCCCCGCCCTGGCCGCCGGTACGGTCCACTTCGACGGACCCGGGGGCACCCAGACGCCGCAGCCGGTCATCGACGCGATCGGCGACGCACTGGCGCGGCCCCTGTCCAACCGCGGCCCGTACTCGCTGGGCGAGCGCAACGCGGAGGCCGTCGTCACCGGTGCGCGCCGGGCCGTGGCCGACCTCCTGGGCGCGGACCCGGCAGGGATCGTCTTCGGGCGCAGCGCCACCCAGCTCACCTACGACCTCGCCCGGACCCTGGCCGCCTCCTGGACGCCCGGCGACGAGGTCGTCGTCACCCGGCTCGACCACGACGCCAACATCCGCCCGTGGGTGCAGGCCGCTCAGCGGGCCGGCGCCACCGTGCGCTGGGCCGGATTCGACCCCGCCACCGGTGAGTTGACGGCCGACGACATCCGCACGGTCCTGTCCGGACGCACCCGCCTCGTCGCCGTCACCGCCGCCTCCAACCTGATCGGCACCCGGCCGCCGGTGGCCGAGATCTGCCGCCTGGCCCACGAGGCCGGGGCACTCGCCCATGTCGACGGCGTCCACTACACCGCGCACACGCTGGTCGACCTGCCGGCTCTGGGCGCGGACTTCTTCGTCTGCTCCCCGTACAAGTTCCTCGGTCCCCACCACGGCGTCCTGGCCGCCCGGCCCGCACTGCTGGAGACCCTGCACCCCGACAAACTGCTGCCCGCCAGCGACGCGGTTCCCGAACGCTTCGAACTGGGCACCCTGCCTTACGAGTTGCTAGCCGGCACCCGTGCCGCCGTCGACTTCCTGGCCGGCCTGGATCCGGACTGCGCGGGCACCCGGCGCGAACGGCTGTCCGCCTCCTTCGCCGCGCTCGAGATCCATGAGAACACCCTGCGCACCCGGCTCGACGAGCATCTCGCCGCGTTCCCCGGCATCACCGTCCACTCCCGGGCCGCCGACCGCACCCCCACCCTGCTGCTGACCTTCGAGCACCACGACACCGCCGACGCCTACCGCTTCCTCGCCGCCCGCGGCATCCACGCCCCCTCCAGCCACTTCTACGCCATCGAGACCTCCCGCCACCTGGGCCTGGGCGACACCGGCGGCCTGCGCATCGGACTCGCTCCCTACAACAGTGCGCAGGACGTCGACCGACTGCTGGCGGCGCTGGCCGAGTTCCTGGAGGCGTGAGCAGGAAGTAGCGGACGGACCTGCCTCCGGCAGGCCCCGACGTCGTGACGCGCCTCGTCCGGCGCCCGTTCGTCGCGCCGTTCCCGGTCCGCGATCATCAGGCCGACGCCTCGGTCCAGCAGGGTGGGGAAACCGCTGGTGTGCGGGGCCCCAGGAGGAGCCCCGCACACCTGCGCACGACGTGTTCAGCGTGCCCGCTCGTCGGCGCCCGGGTCCCCGACACGTTTGACCCGCAGGTCGAAGGCGAACGCCTCATCGCAGGTGAGGCGCATCTGTCGGTCCAGCACGTCGACGGTCACCTCGGCAGCCAGCGGCGTGCGCCAGCCTTTGGTCACCACCTCGCCCCAGGGTTCCGGGTGCACTTCCCGCACCCGCACGCGCGGGCCGGACGCCTCGTACGAGCCCTGCACGCGGGCGATCCGCTGCTCCGCCCCGTCCTCCTCCAACTCGCTGTACGCCACGTGGCCGGAGATGGCGCCCCGGTCGAACAGACCGCGCTCGACGGGTCCGCCTCCCCCGTACTGCGTCCCGTCGGCTTCGACCGACAGGCTGACGTGGGTACCGAAGGCGGAGTTCTCGTACAGTTCGAGCGACACCTGCGTGCCGTCTCGCTCCGCCTGGCACACCACGGCGTGCCCCCTTTCCCGGGTCACGCCGAGCGACTCCTCCCGGTCGTCCGCGACTGCTGCGGGCGCCGCCGTCAGCAGTGTCGCCGCGAGCACACCGGTCATCGCCGCCCGTTTCCCCATCTGCATGCTGCACTCCCAACGTCGTGTGCGGGTGATACGTGCAGTTGGACTCGCAGAGGGCGGGTGAGGATGTAGGCGATCACCGACCTTGTTGCGGCGCCCGCAGCGCATCTGTCAGGGCTGGTGCGCATGCCCCCCGTGCAGGAGCAACCGCCGCGGTATGCCTCTACTGGGCGTCATCACAGTCCTCCCTCGCACCAGGAGCTGATCGGTCCTGCTTTCAAGGCGGAACCGGTCGGACTTTCCGCCGCGGCCTGCCACGGCATGCAGCTTCGAGAACGGCGTCGTCATCGCCTTGTGTGCCGGACCCGCCGACTGGAACGACGAGCAGCTGGGCGACGTGATGCGCACGGCCCGGTGGCGCAGCGAGAAGTTCGTGGAACAGGCGGGTTCAGGCGCCGCTGCCCACCGTCGTGGCGGGACTCGGCAGCCGGTGAGGGTCCTGCCGGCGCCTGCGCGCATCACCAGGACACCTCACGGACGTTCGCCCCGCTCTGCGGTCGAGTCGTGGCGGTGATCTCCGAGCGGTGGCGGCTCGCCGAGAACGTCACCGTCAGCGTCTGCGCTCCGGCCCGGCTGGTACTCACGGTGAACCCCCGGTTCGGCACGGCGGAGATCAGGCACACCGCGTCGTCGCCGAACCGCACGGTGGCCTTGCCGCCCTCGGACGGCACCGTGTAGACACCGGCGCCGCCGTCCTCGCAGCCCGAGCCGCCGACGCCGGCAGGCGCCTTTGGGGCGGTGGTGCGGGCGGTCGGTGTGGGCGTGGGCGTCGGGCTGGGGCCGGGCGCCGCTGCACTGCTCCGGGAGGGCGGGCTGGGCCTGCGACCGGACGCCGACGGGCTCGGGGAGGGCTTGGCGGTGGCGGAGGGGCTGTGCCGCGGGGACTCGACGGGCTCACTCGGCGCCGACTGGGCGACCGGCGCGGTCGGCCGGGTGGACCCCACCACGAAGTGGACGGTGAGGATGACAGCCGTGACACTGGCTGCCGTGCAGACGAGCCATATGATCAGGTAGCGCAGGAGGCGGGACACGACACCATAGTGACGGACCGGCTAACGTGCCTGCTCATGGCCTGCGTACTTGTCGTCGAGGACGACCCCGTCATCCGGGCTGCGTTGATCGAGGTGCTGACCGGGCACGGCTATGCGGTCAGGACCACCCACCAGGGTTTCGAGGCGCTGCGCGAGATCACCCGGACCCCGCCGGACATCGTGGTGCTGGATCTGGGCCTGCCCGACCTCGACGGTCTCGACGTGCTGCGCATGATCCGGGGAATCTCCCGCGTGCCGGTCCTGGTCGCCACCGCCCGCGACGACGAGGGCGAGATCATCCGGCTGCTCAACGCGGGGGCCGACGACTACCTGGTCAAGCCGTTCTCCGGCGGCCAGCTCGCGGCCCGGCTCGCTGCCGTGCTGCGGCGGTCCGTGCCCGCCGGGGTGGAGGCGGCCCGGCGCCCCGTCCTCCAGGTGGCGGACCTGCGTATCGACCCGACCGCGCGCACCGCGCACCTGGCCGGCCAAGAACTCCCCCTGACGCGACGTGAGTTCGACCTCCTCGCCTACCTCGCCGCCCACGCCGACCAGGTCGTGACCCGGCAGCGGATACTCGCCGAGGTGTGGCAACAGCCGTACGTCGAGGACCAGACGGTCGATGTGCACCTGTCCGCGCTCCGCCGCAAGATGGGTGAGACGGCCCGAAAGCCCAGGTACCTGCGTACCGTTCGCGGTCTGGGCATCAAGTTGGTCAGCTCGCCGTGAGACGCGCCCTCGCCGGGATCGCCCTGGCCGTCACCTCGATGGTGGCCCTGTCCTTCCTCATCCCCCTCGCCCTCCTCGTGCGCGAACAGGCACGGGACCGGGCCACGACGGCCGCCGAGCAGCGGGCGGCCGCACTGTCTCCGGTGCTCGCCCTCACCACCCGGCGCGCCGACGTGCAGCAGGCCGTCTCCGAACTCGGCTCGTCCGACCAGCTCGTGGTCCGTCTGCCCGACGGCGGCTTCGTCGGTAGGCCGCACGCGCCCCGGGCCGCGCTCGACCGGGCCGTGCGGGGGCGCGAGACGCTGGCCGTGGACACCGCCGGCGGCTGGGTCTATCTCCAGCCCGTCGTCCTGCAGGGTGACCGGGTCGCGGTCGTGGAGTCCTTCGTACCCGCCGCGGACCTCACCCGGGGCGTGGCTGCGTCCTGGGGCGTCATGGCGCTGCTCGCGCTGGGGCTGGTCGGCGGCTCGGTCCTCGTCGCGGACCGGCTCGGCGCCCGCGTCGTCCGGTCCTCGCGCAGCCTCAAGCGCGCCTCCCTGGCCCTCGGCTCCGGCGACCTGGACGTTCGTGTGGAACCGGACGGCCCGCCCGAACTGCAGGAGGCGGGCGCGGCGTTCAACACGATGGCCGACCGGGTCCTCGACCTGCTCGCCGTCGAACGCGAACTGGTCGCCGATCTCTCGCACCGCCTGCGCACCCCGCTGACCGCCCTCTACCTGGAGGCCGACCGGATGGGGTCGACGCCCAGTGCACGGCGGGTGGCCGAGGCGGCCGGCCAGTTGGAGAGCGAACTGGACGCGATCATCGCCGCGGCCCGTACACCGCTGGCGTCGGCGCAGCCGGCCCGTGCGGCGGCAGGCGGGGCGAAACCGTGCGACGTCGCCGAGGTGGTCGCCGTGCGGCTGGACTTCTGGTCGGTCCTCGCCACCCAGCAAGGGCGGCCGTACGAGCGCTCCCTCACCCCGCGTCCCGCGCCCGTCGCCTTCCCCGAGGACGACCTCGCGGCCGTCGTCGACGCACTGATCGGCAACGTCTTCCGGCACACCCCGGAGGGCACCGCCTTCGCCGTGCGCGTGGAGCGGGCGGACCGGCACGTGTTCCTGACGGTCGACGACGCGGGACCGGGCGTGGCGGACCCCGAGGCAGCGCTCACGCGGGGTGTGAGCGTGGGTGGTTCCACGGGGCTGGGCCTGGACATCGTGGCGCGGGCGGCTCGCGCGGCGGACGGTGAACTGACCATCACCCGCGCGCCGCTGGGCGGCGCGCGGGTGCGGGTGTCGTTGGCGCTGTCGGAGGCGGGCGGCGCCGCGAGCGCGGGGCGGTGAGCGGCGCACGGCGCCGCGGCCGGTGCGCGACGAACGGCGTCAGCGGCGCACGGCGTCGCGGCCGGTGCGCGACGAACGGCGTCAGCGGCCGGCGCCGAAGTTCTGCGTCCACCAGGGACCGCCGTCGCCGAAGTGGACGCCCACGCCCAGCTCCTTGAAGGAGCAGTTGAGTATGTTCGCGCGGTGGCCGGGGCTGTTCATCCAGGACTTCATGACGGCGGCGGCGTCCGCCTGACCGCGCGCTATGTTCTCGCCCAGGGTCGACCACTGGTAGCCCGCGGCCTCCACCCGGGTCGTCATCGTCGAACCGTCGGGGCCCGTGTGCGACATCACGCCGCTGCGGGCCATGACGTCGCTGTAGTCGTCGGCCGCCCGAGTGAGCCGGTCGTTCGCGGTGACGGGCGAGCAACCTGCCGCCCCCCGCTCCTTGTTGACCAGCGCGAGAACCTGGGCCTCGGGGCCCCCGGCCCCGGTGCCCGACCCGGAACCGGATCCGGCGCCGCCCGGCCCCGTGCCGCCGGTACCGCTCGCCGGCCCGCCGCCGCTGCTGCTCTTCGCGGCCGTCCCCGCTGGTGCCTTCGGCGCGGGCCCGGTCGTCCGCCGCGGGCGAGGGGTGGGGCTCGCCGACCGCTTCTTCTTCTCCTTCGGCTCGGCGCTCGGCGAGGCGCTCGCCTTCGCGCTCGCGCCGGCCGGACTCGCGCTCGCCGAACCGGAGGCGAGGGGCGCCGCGCCGGCGGTTGCGTCCTCGGCACCCGGCGCCTCACCGGTGCTGTTCGCGACCACCCGGTCCGATGCGCCACCGCCCTCGCCACCGGCCACGGCCACCGTGATCCCGACGCCCGCGATCGCGGCGACGGCCCCGATGGCCAGTGCGGGACCGCGTGCCTTCAGCCCCTTGCGGGGGCGGGCGTGGAAGCGGGACGGGCGAGCGGCTCGGCGGGAACCCATGCAGGACACCTCGGTCTGTCGGTCGGCTGACTCGGCCCCCCGTGTCCGGTGGCCACGATCGCGGCCACCGGACCTGTGGGGGGTGTTCGAGAGCCTAGGACCCGTCGGGGGCGGGAACCGCTGTGCGAAGGTCATCTTCAAGAAGCCTTAAGACAGCCACAAGAGTCCCCTGAGGAACCGACGCCCTCCCCGTCCCTGCCCCTTTACGGTCACCGATTCGCAACAGACGGAGCCGAGCGGGATCGAACGAGGCGAGGGTGGCTGAAAATGAACCCCGAAGCCTCTGCGGCTACCCGGTAGCCGCCGCCATCGCAACGGGGGACACATCGTGCTGCTCACACACCGCTCCGGACCGGTCGCGGTCCGGACGCTCACCCTGGCCGTCTGCCTGGCCGGGGTCGTCGCACTCGCCGGCTGCTCCCCGGACTCGGACTCACCGGACTCGGGCAGCAAGGACCGAGCCCCGTCCGTCACTTCCCCACCGGCTGGGAGCAAGCAGGCCACCGCCGGGACCTCGTCGTCCCCGCCGGCGGTGCCCGCCGGGAAGGGCTCGTCGCCGCAGGACGGCAAGGTGTCCGCCTCCCCGGTACCGGTGGGGACGCCCGCAGCGCCGTCTGCCGGCTCGACGGCTTCCGCGGGCGCCGGCGGGGAGGATGACGGTTGCGACCACAAGATGCCGATCTCACCGGACGAGATCGCCGTGTACCGCTACACACCCGAGGGCGGGTCGCTGAGTCTGATCGTCCGGCACGGCAACTGGGGCTGCGGCACCCCGGATTCCGACGGCGCGCCGTTCGAGCCGGTCGGCAAGGAGACCTACCTGCCCATGAGTGACGCGGCGTACGTCACCGTCACCGATCCGATCGTGGCAAGCACCGAGAACCAGCCCATCAGCGTGCAGAAGTTCATCGACTGGCTGGAGGCGCATCCCGACAGCGGCCTGGTCTTCCGCTACCACCTCGGCTCCGACGGGGCCGTCGACCGACTGGAACAGGTCTTCACCCCCTGACCGGGCGCGGCCGTGCAGCGGCCCTTGGCGCGTTCTCCCGGAAGGCCAGGAGCGGCCGGTCCGGGTCAGTCCCGATCCGTCGTGGAGATCACCACCATCTTGGTCACCTTCCCGTCGTCGCCGACCACGTCGCGCACGTGCCGGAAGCCCAGGCGGCGGCACATCTCCAGGCTGGCGGTGTTGTCGGCGCCCACCATGCCGTAGGCCTCCTTCAGACCGAGGCCGTCCGCAGCGTGGCGCAGCAGGCCGCGGACCGCTTCCGTGCCCAGGCCCCGGCCCCAGTACGGCGGAGCCAGTGCGGCGATCAGTTCGTGTCCGTCGACGTTGCCGGTCTTCTTCACCTCCGCGTGCCCGACGAACCGCCCGCCCTGCCAGATCCCCCAGACGTCGAACATCCGCTGGGGGTAGACGTCGGTGAGGATGGCGCGGAAGAGCGTGCGGATGTCCGGCTCGGGCACGCGTTCCTGGCCCATCCAGCGGCAGACCTCCTCGTCGCGCAGGAGCTCCACGAAGTGGTCCTCGTCTTCGGGTCGGTAGGGGCGGAAGGTAAGTCGTTCGGTGTGCAGGACCGGTGTCATGGGGGGGCTCCCTGAGAAGTACGGGCAGGGCGGGCGGGGACCGGGCCGGGGCGCGTCCTGACGAGGCGCGCCCCGGCCCGGTCCCGCGTGGCTCCACGCGGGCGCGGTCAGGCCTCGGCGTTCTCCATGCGCTCACGCAGGCTGCGCGGGCGCATGTCGGTCCAGACCTCGTCGACGTAGGCGGAGCACTCGGCCTCGGTGCCCTCCTTGCCGACGGGCTGCCAGCCGGCGGGCACCTCGATGTCGGCGGGCCAGAGCGAGTACTGGTCCTCGTCGTTGCGCAGCACCTGGTAACGGGTGTTCTCGTCCATGTCTGTCGGTCTCGCTCTCCGGGGTCGTGGCGGGTTCGTGACGGGTGGGTGGTGCGGAACGGGCCGGTCGTGCGGTGCCGGCGGTGGGGCGCGGCCCACGGGGCGGGGCGTCACCGGCGCTCGCGGGCGTGGTGGGCGATGTGACGCAGGGCGTGGGCGAAGTCCTCGGCGACCCGGCGCACGGTGTCGGTGGCGTGCAGGGCCGGCCGGTGGTGCCAGGTGAAGGACAGTCGGCCGCGCTGGACCGCGCCGACGATCTCCAGCGGGTGTGAGCCGCTGTCGCGCGGGTCGTGGTGGCGGCCGAACGAGCCGTGTTCGGCGCGGACGAGGCCGTCGCCGGGCATCTCCGGGCGGGCGTCCCACTGTCCGAGGTAGTTGAAGACGACCTGTCCGTGCGCGGCGCGACCGAGGCGTTCGCGCACCTCGGGCGGGCCGAAGGTGCGCAGCGCGCCGAAGCCCAGGCCGTTGCCGGGTACGGCGCGCAGCTGGCGGCGTACCGACTTCACCAGGGTCCGCCAGTCGCGGCCGGGACCGAGATCGGCGGGTTCGGGGATCTGGAGGGCGACGGGGTGGACGGTGGTGAACCAGCCGACCGTGCGTGTCAGATCGACGTCGTCGAGGACGTCCTCACGGCCGTGTCCCTCCAGGTCCAGGCGGACCTCCTCGCGGCCGGTCCAGCGGGCCAGGGCGAGGGCGAGTGCGGTGAGCAGCACGTCGTTGACGCGGGTGCGGTAGGCGGTGGGCGCGGCGCGCAGCAGCGCCTCGGTGTCCGCTTCGTCCAGTTCGACGGTGAGCGCGTCGACGGCGCCCGTGTCGGGCCGGGCCGGTGTCTCGGCCGGGAGCGGTTCGGCGTTCACCGCCCTTTCCCAGTAGGGCAGTTCGTGGTCGAGGGCGCCGGCGGCGACGTGGGCGGCGAGGCCTCGGGCCCAGTCGCGGAACGAGGTGGTGCGTTCGCCCAGCGACACGGGTCCGCCCTGGGCGGCCTGCCGGTAGGCGGCCTCCAGGTCGTCGCGCAGGATGCGCCAGGAGACGGCGTCCACGACCAGGTGGTGGGCGACCAGGAGGAGGAAGTCGGGCCGGTCTGCGGCGCCGGTGAACAGGGCGGCCCGCAGCAGCGGCCCGCGTGCGAGGTCGAAGCCGGTGTGCAGGTCGTCCGCGGCCTTCTCCATCGCCGCGTCGGCGTCGGTGGGGGTCAGTCCGCCGAGGTCGTGGCGGGTCAGGAGCCCGTCACGGTCGGTGTCGGCCGCCGGCGGGTTGTACTGGCGCCAGCCGTCCCGGTCCGCGGTGAAGCGCATGCGCAGGGCGTCGTGGTGGTCGAGCAGCGCGTTGAGGGCCGTTTCCAGGGCGGTGATGTCCGGGCCGGGGCCGAGTTCCACCAGCAGGGACTGGTTGAAATGAGCGTGGTCGGCGCGCGGGCTGGTCAGGAACCATTCCTGGATGGGGGTGAGCGGGACCTCTCCGCTCACCGCTTCGTCCCCGGCGTGCCGGGGCGCGGCGGTGACCACGCCGGCCAGTTCGCCGAGCGTCTGGTGGGTGAACAGGTCACGGGTCGTCAGGTGCAGTCCGTCGCGCCGCAGCCGTGAGACGACCTGCATGCTGAGGATCGAGTCACCGCCCAGGTGGAAGAAGTTGTCGTGCGCCCCGACCTCGGCCACGCCGAGGACGTCGGCCCAGATGCGGGCGATGCGGCGTTCGGTGTCGGTGCGCGGTGGCGTGTGCGGTCCGGTGGCGGTGTGGGTGGGCCCGGGTTCGGGAAGCGCGCTGCGGTCGGTCTTGCCGTTCGGGGTGAGCGGCAGCCGTGCCAGCGGCACGAACGCCGAGGGGATCATGTGCGGCGGGAGCAACCCCGCGAGGTGGTCCCGCAGTTCGGGCACCGGCAGTGCCTCCGGGCTCGTGTCCGCGGGGACGACGTGGGCGACCAGCCGGGCGCCGGAGCGGCCGTCGGGGTCGCTGCCGCCGCCGCGTACGGTGACCACCGCGTCGCGCACCAGCGGGCTGTCGCGCAGTGCGCTCTCGATCTCTCCGGGTTCGATGCGGAAGCCGCGCAGTTTGACCTGGGCGTCGGCGCGTCCGGCGAAGCGCAGTTCGCCGCTCGCGTCCCAGCGGGCGAGGTCGCCGGTGCGGTACATGCGCTCCCCGGGGGCGCCGAACGGGTCGGCGACGAAGCGGGAGGCGGTCAGGCCGGGCCGGTCGAGGTAGCCGCGGGCCAGTCCCGGTCCGGACACGTAGAGGTCGCCGGTGACGCCGGGCGGGACGGGGCGCAGCGCGGAGTCGAGGACGTGGACGCGGGTGGCACCGGCCGGGCGTCCGATGGGCGGGGCGCCCGTGCCCGGGGTGAGCGGGCCCGTCCAGGTGGCGACGACGGTGGCCTCGGTCGGACCGTACGAGTTGATCATCCGCCGGCCGGGGGCCCAGCGTTCGACGAGGTGGGCGGGGCAGGTCTCGGCGCCGACGATGAGGGTGCGCAGCTCCGGCAGGGTGTCGGCCAGCTCCGGATCGACCGTCGCGAGGGCGGCGGGCGGGATCAGGGTGTGGCTGACCCGCCGTTCGGCGAGGGCCTGGGCGAGGCGCTCGCCGACGAGGGGCCCTTCCTCCCCGGTGAGGAGGGTGGCGCCGCTGAGCAGCGACACGCACAGCTCCAGGACCGAGGCGTCGAAGCTGGGGGAGGCGAACTGCAGGACGCGGTCTCCGGGGCCCGCGTCGTAGCGGTCGGCGGCCGCCGCGGCGAAGGCGGCGAGGCCGCGGTGCGTGACCGTGACGCCCTTCGGGGTGCCGGTGGAGCCGGACGTGTAGATCACGTACGCGGGGTGGTCCACGGTCAGCGGGGCCGTGCGGTCGGCGTCCGTGGGCGCGGTGTCCGGGCCGTCCGCGTGCCATACGGCGGCGGGGTCGTCGAGGACGAGCCGGGCGCCGGCGTCGCGCAGCATGAACTCCCGGCGCTGCTGCGGGTAGTCCGGGTCGACGGGCAGGAACGCGCCGCCGGCCTTGGTCACGGCGAGCTGTGCCACGACCGTCTCGGCACTGCGGGGCAGGGCCAGCGCCACGATCCGCTCGGGTCCCACGTCCTGGGCGATGAGGCGGTGCGCCAGCCGGTTGGCGACGCGATCGACCTGCGCGTACGTCAGCTCCCGGCCGTCGGCGTCGGCCAGGGCCACGGCGTCGGGGGTG
The DNA here is from genome assembly GCF_036857595.1 of Streptomyces sp. AHA2. Taxonomy (NCBI): domain Bacteria; kingdom Bacillati; phylum Actinomycetota; class Actinomycetes; order Kitasatosporales; family Streptomycetaceae; genus Streptomyces; species Streptomyces sp. AHA2. The sequence continues at coordinate 84,834 of NZ_JAUQWJ010000017.1, read as the reverse complement.
TGGGCGGCCTGTCGTTCGAACAGCTCGGGCAGGGTCGCCGCCGGGACCGGCCGGGCGGTGCCGCGTCCCTGGTCGAGCACGGCCTTGAGGGTCTCGTCCGTGGCGAGGGGCAGGGCGCCCAGGGGCCGGTCGGGGTCGTCGGCGACGGCCGTCAGCAGGGTGCCGAGCTGGTCGGCCATGCGTTCGGCGGTGACCGCGTCGAACAGGTCGGTGTTGTAGGTGAGCACTCCGTGCAGCTCGCCCGTGCCGGTCTCGGCGAACTCCAGGGTGAGGTCGAACGCGGCGTGCCGCAGCTCGGTGTCGACGTCGGTGACCTCGAGCCCGGGCAGGTCGAGGGCGGCGGCCGGAGCGTTCTGGAGGACCACCATGACCTGGAACAGCGGGGTGCGGCTGGTGTCGCGGACCGGCTGCACCTCGTCCACCACCTGCTCGAACGGCGCCTCCTGGTGGGCGAAGGCGTCCAGGACGGTCTCGCGGACCTCGCCGAGGAACTCGGGGAAGGGGCGGTCGGGTTCGACGCGCGAGCGCAGCACGAGGGTGTTGACGAAGAACCCGACGAGGTGCTGGACCTCGGCGCGGTCGCGGCCCGAGGTGACCGTGCCCACGGTGATGTCCTCCCCGCCCGTCAGGCGGGCCAGGTAGGCCTGGGCTGTGGCGACCAGCGTGGTGAACAGGGTGGCCTGCCGGTCGCGGCCCACCCGGGCGAGGCGGCGGGTCGTGTCGCGGGGCAGGGCGAGCCGTACGGAGGCGCCGTGGTGGGTGCGCACCGCCGGGCGGGGCCGGTCGGTGGGCAGATCCAGCGTCTCCAGCCCGGCCAGGTGCTCCTTCCAGTACGCGAGGTGGTCGCCGGTGCCGCACCCGCGCTGCCAGTGGGCGTAGTCGGCGTACTGCACCGGCAGCGGCGGCAACGCACCTTTCTCGGTACCGAGTTCGGCGCGGTAGAAGTGGGCGAGGTCGCCGGTGAGCACGCCGGTGGACCAGCCGTCGGTGACGATGTGGTGCAGGGTCAACGTCAGGATGTGCTCGTCGTCCGCGAACCTGATCAGCCCGGTGTGCAGGAGCGGGCCCTGCCGCAGGTCGAAGGTGCGGGCGCGTTCGGCGTCCAGCAGGTTCGCGAGCCGGGCGTCGCGTTCGCTGCCCGAGAGCGCCGACAGGTCGTGCAGGGTCAGCGGCACGTCGGCGGCCGGGTGGACGATCTGCACGCCGTGGCCGTCGACCGCGTCGAAGGTGGTGCGCAGCGCTTCGTGCCGCTCGACCAGGGCCCGCAGGGCCCCGGTGAGTGCGGGTACGTCGAGCCGGCCGCGCAGCCGCAGGGCCAGCGCGGTGACGTACTCGCCGCTGCCCGGCGCGAACTCTTCCAGGAACCACAGCCGTTGCTGGGCGTACGACATGGGGGCGGGCGTGTCGCGGGTGACCGGGACGATCCCGGCGGGCGCGGTGTCGCCGGGGCGTTCCTCGGTCAGCAGGGCGGCGAGAGCCTCGGGGGTCGGGTGGGTGAACACCGCACGCGGGGACAGCTCGGTGGCGAACGCCTCGGACAGGCGGACGGCCAGCCGGATGCTGAGGATGGAGTCACCGCCCAGCTGGAAGAAGTCGTCCCGCACGCCGGGGTGCGGCACGGAGAGGACGTCGGCGAAGATCTCCACCGTGCGGCGCTCGGCGTCGGTGCGCGGTTCGGCCGGCGTGTCCGGGGATGCGCCGGTCACGGGCTCGGGTGCGGGAAGCGCCGCCCGGTCGACCTTGCCGTTGCGGCTGAGCGGCAGCGCGGGCAGGACGACGAACGCGGACGGCACGAGGTAGTCCGGCAGGGAGCGCCGGGCGAACTCCCGCACGGCCGCGACGTCGTCGGTGCCGACCACGTAGGCCACCAGGCGGCGACTGCCGGGCCGGTCCTCGCGGGCCAGCACCGTCACGTCGGTGACGCCGGGGTGCGCCGCCAGGACCGCCTCGACCTCGCCGGGTTCGACGCGGAAGCCGCGGATCTTCACCTGGTCGTCGGCGCGGCCCAGGAACTCCACGGTGCCGTCGGGGCGGCGGCGGGCCAGGTCGCCGGTGCGGTACATGCGGCTGCCGGGCGGGCCGGCCGGGTCGGCCAGGAAGCGGGCCGCGGTGTCGCCGGGGCGGCCCAGGTAGCCGCGGGCGACGCCCTCGCCGGCGAGGTACAACTCACCCGAGCAGCCCGGCGGTACGGGCCGCAGCCGGCCGTCGAGGACATGGACGCGCATGTCGTCGAGCGGGTGGCCGATGGGCACGGTGTCGGGGACCGCTGTCGCGTCGCTGAGGGCGAACGACGTCGCGAACGTCGTCGTCTCGGTGGGGCCGTAGCCGTCCACGACGGTCAGGCCGGGGCAGGCGGCCAGGACACGGCGTACGGCCGCGGAGGGCACGACGTCACCGCCGGTCCACACCTGGCGCAGACCGGTGAAGCAGTCCGGTGCGTCCTGTGCCAGCAGCCGGAAGAGCCCGGCGGTCAGCCACAGCGCGCTCAGTCCGGTGTCGCGGACCAGGTGCCGCAGCAGCGCGGCGTCCAGCGGCCGCGCGGGTGCCACGACGACACAGCCGCCGGTGAGCAGCGGCGCCCACACCTCGAAGGTGGCGGCGTCGAAGGCCACCGGGGAGTGCAGCAGCACCCGTTCGCACACACCGCCGGTGAAGCGGCTGTCGGTGGCGAGGGCGGCCACGTCGCGGTGGCGTACGGCGACCGGCTTGGGTTCGCCCGTGGACCCGGAGGTGAACATCACGTACGCGAGCCGGTCGGGGTCCGCCGGTGCGGCGACCGGCGCGCCCGGCACGGGGGCGCGTGCGGCGGTGACGTCCGCGGCGGTCAGCCGGGCCGTGGCGCCCGCGCGTTCGATCAGCGCGCGGCGCCGGTCCTCGGGGGCGCGGGCGTCCACGGGCACGTAGGCGCCGCCCGCCTTGAGGACGGCGAGCTGGGCGACGACGAGTGCGGCGCCGCGGTCCATCAGAAGGGCCACCCGGTCCTCGGCCCGCAGTCCGTCGGCGAGGATCCGGGAGGCCACCGCGTCGGACCAGGCGTCGAGCTGACGGTAGGTCAGCTCCGTGTCGCCGTCGCGCAGCGCGGGCGCCTCGGGGGCACGGCGGGCCTGCTCGGCGAACAGGTCGACGGGGCTGCCCGGCACCGCCCGGCGGGCTGCGGTGTTCCACCGCTGGAGCAGGGCGTGGTCGTCCTCGGTCAGCGCCTCCGGGCCGGTGACGTCGGCGTCCGTCTCCAGGCCGTCGGCGAGGGCGCGCAGGACGACCGTGAGGCGGTCGGCGAGGCGGTCGGCGGTGTCCGCGTCGAACAGGGCGGCGTCGTAGGCGAGGTCGATGCCGAGCCGGTCGCCGAGGTGGGCGCGCAGGCACAGCGGGAAGGTGGGCGCGTCCTCGGCGCGCACCTCCTCGACCCGCACGCCCGTGCGGGCCGTTGCGGACTCGTCGACGGGGTAGTTCTCGAACACCACCATGCTGTCGAACAGCGCCTCGCCGGCCGGGGTCTCGCTCAGCGCCTGGATGCGGGGCAGGGCGAGGAAGTCGAAGCGCCGGGTGTCGCTCTGGCGCTCCTGCACCTCGCGCAGCCAGGACGCCGCTCCCCCGCCCGCGACGCGGACGCGGGTGGGCACGGTGTTGATGAACATGCCGATCATGGACTCCACGCCGGGCAGTTCGGCGGGGCGTCCGGAGACGGTGGTGCCGAACACGACGTCGTCGCGGCCGCTGTGGCGGGCCAGCAGCAACGCCCAGGCGCCTTCCACCACGGTGTTCACGGTGAGCCCGGACCGGGCGGCGCTCCGCCGCAGCCGGGCCGACAGGTCCTCGTCCAGCCGCCGGCTCGTGAGGGCGGCGGCGCGGGCGCGGTGCTCCTCGGCCGGCGTGCGGTCGTAGGGCAGCGGGGTGCGGTCCGTGAACCCGGCGAGGGTCTCGGCCCAGTGGGCCTCGGCGGCGGTCTCGTCCTGGTCGTGGAGCCAGCGCAGGAAGTCGGCGAACGGGCGCCTGACCGGTGCGGGGGCGGCTCGGCCTCCGGTGAGGGCGGCGTAGCGCTCGCAGACCTCGGTGAGGAGCTGTCCGGTGCTCCAGCCGTCCAGGATCAGGTGGTGGGAGGACCACAGCAGCAGGATCTCGTCGCCGGGCAGCGCGGCCAGGGTGATGCGGGTCAGCGGCGCGGTGGTGAGGTCCATGCCCGCCGCCCGGTCGGCGGCCAGCAGTTCCTCGGTGGCCGCCGTGCGCTCCTCTGGCGTGAGGCCTCGCCAGTCCAGGTGGGTGACGGGCAGCTCCACCCGTCGGTGCACGACCTGCACGGGATGCGGCAGGCCCTGCCAGTGGACGCTGGTGCGCAGGGCTTCGGTGCGGTCGGCGACCTGCTGCCAGGCGGCGGCGAAGCCCCGCGGGTCGCTCACCCCGCACAGGCGGACGGCCACGCGGTCCGCGTAGGCGCCCGCCGTGTCGACCAGTCCGTGGAAGAGCATGCCGGCCTGCAGCGGTGTCAGCGGCAGCACGTCGGCCACGTGCCGGCCGTCGCCCACGAGGCGGTCCAGCTCCGTCTGGCCGAGCCCGGCCAGCGGGAAGTCCGACGGGGTGCGTCCGCCCGCGTCCGGACGGGCGCAGTGGGCCGCGATCTCGCGCAGCGCCGCGCACATCTGCTCGGCGAGCGCGCGGACGGTGGACTCGTCGTAGACGGCCGGCGGATAGGTCCAGCCGAGTTCGAGCCGGCCGTTCTGCACCACGCCGGTGATGTCCAGCAGGTAGGGGCGGGGGGCGTCGGGGTCGGTGTCGGAGCCGGCCGGGGGCAGGGCGGCGCCGTACAGGCCGCTGCCGCCGCCGTCGGCGTCCCACCGGCCGTGGTAGTTGAAGCCGATCTGGGGCGCCGGGGCGGCGGCCAGGGGGCTGTCGGGGAGCAGGTGGCGCAGCGCGCCGTGGCTCAGCCCGTGCAGGGGCACCGCGCGCAGTTGCTCTTTGACCGAGCGCAGGGTGTCGTGCCAGCCGGCGTCGGGGGCGACGGTCAGCGCTAGGGGGAACTCGGCGGTGAACCAGCCGACGGTCCGGGACAGGTCCAGGTCGTCGAAGAGGTCCTCGCGGCCGTGGCCCTCCACGCCGACGAGTACGCTCTCGCGCCCGCACCAGCGGGCCAGGGTGCGGCCGAGGGCGCTGAGCAGGACGTCGTTGACCTGGGTGCGGTAGACCTCCGGGACCTGGCGCAGCAGGGCCTCGGTGGTCTCCGGCTCCAGTTCCACGGTGACCGTGGCGGCGGTGCCGTGGGTGTTGGGGCCGGGCCGGCCGGCGGGCAGGTCGGCGGGGGCCTGCGCGGTGCGCCGCCAGTGGCCGAGGTCGCCGTCCAGGGCGCCGGAGCGCGTGTGGGCCTCCAGCCGGGCCGCCCAGTGGCCGTACGCGGTGGTGGCCGGGGGCAGCTCGACGGGGTGTCCGGCGGCGGCCTGCCGGTGGGCGGTCTCCAGATCGGCCAGCATGATCCGCCAGGAGACGCCGTCGACGGCCAAGTGGTGGACGGTGAACAGCAGGTGGGCGGGGAGGTGCGGGCCGCGGTCGAGAACCAGGACGCGGGCCGTCCGGCCTTCGGTGGGGTCGAGGGCGGCGCGGGCCTCGTCCGCGAGGCGGGCCGTCTCGGCCTCCAGGGCGAGGCCGTCCAGGCCGGTCAGGTCGTGGTGGGTGACGATGCCGTCCGCGGGAGCGGGCAGGACCTCCTGGCGCCAGCCGTCCTCGGTGCGGCGGAAGCGGGTGCGCAGCGCAGGGTGGTGGCGTACGAGGGCGTCCACGGCGGTGCGCAGGGCCGGCAGGTCTGTTCCGGGGGCCAGTTCGAGGCGCTGCGACATGGTGAAGCGCAGCGGATCGCCGGGACGGCGGCCGTCGAGGTACCAGCGCTGGATGGGCGTGAGCGGTGCCTCTGTCGGGGCGGTCGTGTCGGCGGTGACCGGCGCCGACTCGGTGACGCGCAGGGCCAGTTCGGCGACGGTCTGGTGGCGGAAGACGTCCTTGGTGGTCAGCGCGAGCCCGGCCTGGCGGGCCCGGGAGACGATCTGGATGCTGAGGATCGAGTCGCCGCCGAGCGCGAAGAAGTTGTCGCGCGCGCCCACCCGTTCGACGCGCAGGACGTCGGCCCAGATGGCGGCCAACGTCTGCTCGGTGCCGGGGCGGGGAGCCACGTGGGCGGCGGTGGTGTCGGGTTGCGCGGGCGGGGCGGGCAGGGCGCGCCGGTCGGTCTTGCCGCTGGTGGTGCGCGGGATCCGGGTGAGCGGGACGAACGCCGCCGGAACCATGTGGTCCGGCAGGGTGCGGCGCAGCGCGAGGCGCAGCTCGTCGGCGGTGGGGGCGGTGTCCCCGGCGGGCAACAGGTACGCCACGAGCATCAGCCGGCCCGCGTGCTCGCGTGCCGTGACGACGGCGTCGGCCACGTCCGGGTGGGCGAGCAGCGCGGCCTCGACCTCGCCGGGCTCGATGCGGAACCCGCGGATCTTGATCTGTTCGTCGGCGCGGCCCAGGAACTCCAGCACGCCGTGCTCGTCGCGGCGGGCGCGGTCGCCGGTGCGGTACATGCGCTCCCCCGGCGCGCCGAACGGGTCGGCGAGGAACCGTCCGGCGGTCAGGCCGGGGCGGCCCAGGTAGCCGCGGGCGACCTGCGCGCCGGCGAGGTACAGCTCGCCGGGCGTGCCGGGCGGCACGGGACGCAGGGCGCCGTCGAGGACGTAGGCGCGCAGGTTCGCGCCGGGCCGTCCGATGACCGGCCGGTCGGGGCGGTCGGTGACGCGCCCGTAGGTGGCGTCGACGGTGCACTCGGTGGGGCCGTACATGTTGTAGGCGGTGACGCCGAGTTCGGCGGCGGCGCACAGCTCGCGCCAGGTGTCGGGGCCGGTCGCCTCGCCGCCGACGAGCAGGACGCGGGGGTGGTGGTGCCCGGGTGCGAGGAGCCCGGCGGTGAGGAGTTCGCGCAGGAAGGACGGGGTGACGTTGACCAGGTCCAGGCGTCGTTCGGTGATCTGCGCGCAGAACGCCTCGGGGTCCAGGCGCACGTCGTCGTCGACGAGGTGGACCTCCTGGCCGAGGGCGAGCAGCAGCGGCCCCTCCCAGGAGGTGTCGAAGGAGAACGAGGCGCTGAGCGCGGCGCGCAGCCGCTCTCCGTCCGCGGTGTGCGGGGCGACGAGCCCTTCGCGGTGGTCGTGGCAGAGGTTGACCAGGTGGCGGTGTTCCACGACGACGCCCTTGGGGCGGCCGGTGGAGCCGGAGGTGTAGACGATGTAGGCGGCGTGGTCCGGGCGGAGCGGGGCCGGGCGGTCGCGGTCGGTGGGATCGTGGGCGGGCAGCCGGTCCCACGGGGTGTCGCGCAGCGCGTCGGCGGTGAGGACGGTGTGCGGGGCGGCGTCCGCGAGGAGCCCGGCGGCGCGTTCGGCGGGCAGGCCGGGGTCGAGGTAGAGCAGGGTGCCGCCGGTCTTGGCGACGGCGAGGACCGCGACCATCAGCTCGGAGGTGCGCGGCAGCCGGACGGCGACCACCCGCTCGGGGCCGGCGCCCAGGGCCAGCAGGTGGTGGGCGAGCCGGTTCGCGCGCTCGTTCAGGGCGGCGAAGTCGAGGGTGGCGTCCCGGGCCACCAGCGCGGTGGCGTGCGGGGTGCGGGCGGCCTGCGCCTCGAACAGGGCGGGGAAGGTGGTGTCCGGGACGGTCAGGTGCGCTCCCTGCCCGTCGTGCAGCACCCGCCGCCGTTCCTCGGTGGTCATCAGCTCCAGCGCCCGCACGTCGCGGTCCGGGTCCCGCACCGCCGCCTCCAGCAGCAGCCGCAGGCGGGCGGCCAGGCCGCGGACGGTGTCCTCGTCGAACAGGCCGGTGTCGTACTCCAGGTGGCCGGTGACGCCGCCGTCGCCCTCGACGAAGTCGAAGGCCAGGTCGAAGGTGGCGTGCCGGACCGGCGGCAGGACCGGTTCGGCCTCCAGGCCCGGCAGCGCGGGCGCCTCGGCACCCAGGTTGTGCAGGGCGACCATGACCTGGAACAGGGGGGTGCGGCTGGTGTCCCGTTCGGGCTGGAGGGCGTCCACCAGCCGCTCGAAGGGCACGTCCTGGTGGGCGAACGCGTCCAGGACGGTGCCGCGCACCCGCTCCAGCAGCGCGCGGAACGACGTGCCGGGCCGGACCTCGTTGCGCAGCACCAGGGTGTTGACGAACATGCCGATGACGTCGTGCAGTTCGGGCCGCTCCCGGCCCGCGGTGACGGTGCCGACGGCGAAGTCGTCCTGGTCGGCCCAGCGGGACAGCAGAACCGTGCACGCGGTCAGCAGGGTCATGTAGAGGGTGGCGTCGGCCTCCCGGCCCCGCTCGCGCAGCCGGCCGGTCAGCTCGGCGGGCAGGGTGAAGGTCACGAGCGCGCCGTCGCGGGTGCGTACGGCGGGGCGCGGCCGGTCCGTCGGCAGCTCCAGCGGCGGGACGCCTTCCAGCTTCTCGCGCCAGTGGGCGAGTTGCCGTTCGACCTGGCCGGTGCGGGCGCGCTGCCAGGCGGCGTGGTCGGCGTACCGGACGGGCAGCGCCGGGAGTTCGGGGCGGCGGCCTTCGCGGGCGGCGGCGTACAGCTCGCCCAGGTCCCGGCCGAGGACGCCGAGCGACCAGCCGTCGGTGACGATGTGGTGGACGGCGAGGGCCAGGACGTGCTCGCCGTCCGCCGTGCGGGCGAGACGGGCGCGCAGCAGCGGCCCGGCCGCCAGATCGAAGGGCGCGGCGGCCTCGCGCTCCAGCAGCTCCTCCAGCGCGGCGCGCGGGTCGGGGGCGGCGGTGAGGTCGTCCACCGTGAGGGCGGCCGGGTGCGGTGGGTGCACCACCTGCCGGGGTTGTCCGTCCTGTTCGGTGAAGGTGGTGCGCAGGGCCTCGTGGCGGGCGACGAGACCGTCCAGGGCGGTGCGCAGGGCCCGCTCGTCGAGAGCGCCGCGCAGGCGCAGCACGGACAGCGTCGTGTACTCGGTGCTGCCGGGCTCGAACCGGTCGAGGAACCACAGGCGTTGCTGGGCGTACGACAGCGGAGCCGGGGTGTCCGGGGCGGTCACCGGGATCGCGTCGGCGGGCGGGGCGGAGACGGCGGCGGCCGGTTCGCCCAGTTCGGCGGCGAGTGCGGACACCGTGCTGTGGGTGAACAGCAGCCGCGGGGAGACGTCGGGCCCGAACGCGGCACGCAGCCGGGCGGTGACGCGGACGGCGAGGATGGAGTCGCCGCCGAGCGCGAAGAAGTCGTCCCCCGCGTGCACCTCGTCGACCCCGAGCACGTCCGACCAGGCCGCGGCGACGGCCCGTTCGGCGGGGGTGCGGGGTGCGGTCCGGCCCGTGTCGGCGGCGTAGCCGTCCGCCGTGGGGGCGGGCAGGGCGCGCCGGTCGAGTTTGCCGTTGACCGTGAGCGGGAGGGCGTCCATCGGCACGTAGGCGGCGGGCACCATGTGGGCGGGCAGCAGCCGCTCCAGGTGGGCGCGCAGCTCGGCCGCCGGGGGTGTCGCACCGCCGGTGCCGACGACGTGCGCCACCAGCCGGCGGGTGCCGGAGGCGTCCTCGAACACGCCGACGGCGGCTTCGGCCACACCGGGGTGGGCGTGCAGGGCGGCCTCGATTTCACCGGGCTCGATGCGGTAGCCGCGGATCTTCACCTGGGCGTCCGCGCGGCCCAGGTACTCCAGGGTGCCGTCGGGCCGCCACTTCGCCCGGTCGCCGGTGCGGTACATGCGGGTGCCGGCCGGGCCGAACGGGTCGGCGAGGAACCGGGTGGCGGTCAGGCCGGGGCGGCCCAGGTAGCCGCGGGCCAGGCCCTCCCCCGCCACGTACAGTTCGCCGGTCGCGCCCGAGGGCAGGGGTGCCAGGTCCGCGTCGAGCACGTAGACCCGCAGGTCGGGTATGCCGGCGCCGATGGGGCTGGCGGGGCCGTGCGCGGCGGTGGCGGGGTCGAGCGGGGCGTGGGTGACGTGCACGGTGGTCTCGGTGATGCCGTACATGTTCACCAGGCGCGGCGCGTCCGCCGGGTGGCGGGCCCACCAGTCGGCGAGCCGGCCGACGTCGAGGGCCTCGCCGCCGAAGATGACGGTGCGCAGGGCGAGGCGGGCACCGGTCTCGGGGTGCTCGGCGTCGGCGCGGACGAGCGGGTAGAAGGCGGACGGCGTCTGGTTGAGGACGGTGACCCCTTCCTCGGCCAGCAGCCGCAGGAAGTCCTCCGGGGAGCGGGCGGTCTCGTCGGGCACGACGACGAGCCGGCCGCCGTGCAGCAGCGGGCCCCACAGCTCCCACACGGAGAAGTCGAACGCGTAGGAGTGGAACAGCGTCCACACGTCGTCCGGGCCGAAGGCGAACCAGGGGCGGGTGCGGGTGAACAGCCGCACCACGTTGGCGTGCGGGATCACCACGCCCTTGGGGCGGCCGGTGGAGCCGGAGGTGTAGATGGCGTAGGCGGGGCTCTCCGGCAGGGGGCGGCGGGCCGGGGCGGGTCCGCCGGCCGGGCGCCGGGCGAGGTCGGCCTCCTCGTCCGGGGCGTCGAGGAGGACGACGGGCACAGCGGTGCCGTCGACGCGGGCCGCGGTGTCGCGGGTGGTCACCAGGGTGACCGGGGTGGCGTCGGTGAGGAGGTGGGTGATGCGTTCGGCGGGCGAGTTCGGGTCGATGGGCAGGTAGGCCGCGCCGGTCTTCAGCACGGCCAGGATCGCGACGACCTGGTCGGTGGAGCGGGGCAGGGCGAGGGCGACGAACCGCTCGGGTCCGGCGCCGAGTTCGGCCAGCCGGTGGGCGAGGCGGCCGGCGCGGGCGTCGAGGGTCGCGTAGTCCAGGTGCTCGGCGCCGCAGGTGACGGCGGTGTTGCCGGGGGTGCGGGCGGCCTGCGCCTCGAACAGGTCGACCAGGGTCTCGGCGGGCCGGCCGGACTCGGTGCCGTTCCAGTCGGTGAGGATGCGCTGCCGCTCCCCGGCCGTCGTCCAGGCCAGGGCGCGCAGCGGCCGGTCGGTGCCGTCGGCCAGCCCGGTGAGGAGCAGGCACAGCCGGCCGGCGAGCGCGCGGACGGTCTCCGGGTCGAACAGGTCCGGGTCGTAGGCCAGGTCGAAGCCGAGGCATTCGCCGTGGTAGGCGCGCAGGACCAGCGGGTAGTTGGTGGCGTCGCGGGAGGTCACCTCCGCCAGGCGGATTCCGGATCCGGCGGTGCGGGCCTCGTCGAAGGGGTAGTTCTCGAAGGCGACCATGCTGTGGAAGAGCGGGCTGCCGGACGGCACGTCGCTGAGCTGGGTCAGCTCGGCGAGCGAGGCGGCCGCGAACCGTCTCGACTCGGCCTGGGCGTCCTGCAGTTCGCGCAGCCAGTCCCCGGCGGGACGCGTGGCGTCCACGCGGACGCGGGTGGGGACGGTGTTGATGAACATGCCGACCATCGACTCGGCGCCGGGCAGGTCGTCGGGCCGCCCGGAGACGGTGGTGCCGAACAGCACGTCGTCCTGGGCGGCGTAGCGGGACAGCAGCAGCGCCCAGGCGCCCTGGACGACCGTGTTGAGGGTGAGTCCGGCGTCGCGGGCGGTGCGTGCGAGGCGGGCCGACGCCTCCGCGTCCAGGCCGTCCGTGTGCACCCCGGCGGAGCGGGCCCGGTGGGCCTCGCGCAGGGGGCGGTCGGTGGGCAGCGGGGTGGGTTCGGCGAAGCCGGCCAGGACGCCCTGCCAGTGGGCGCGGGTGGCGTCGGGGTCCTGGTCGGCGAGCCAGCGCACGTAGTCGCCGAAGGGGCGGCGCAGCGGCGGGCGAAATTCGGTGCCCGCGGTGAGCGCCGCGTACTCCTCGCACACCTCGGTCAGCACCTGGGCCAGGCTCCAGCCGTCCAGGATCAGGTGGTGGGACGTCCACAGCAGGTGCAGCCGGGTGTCGGGCAGCCGGACCAGGGTGAGCCGCATCAGCGGCGCGGCGGCGAGGTCGATGCCCCGCGCGAGGTCGTCGGCGCGCAGCCGGGCCAGGCGCTCGGCGCGTTCCGCCTCGTCCAGGTCGCGCCAGTCGAGGTGGGTGACCGGCACCCGTACGTCGCGGCGCACGACCTGGAGGGGCACGGGGACGTCCTCCCAGACCACGCAGGCGCGCAGGGCCGGGGTGCGGTCGGTGACGTGCTGCCAGGCGGCGGCGAGGGCGTGCGGGTCGGTGACGCCCTCCAGCAGCAGGCCCGCCTGGTCGACGTAGACGTCGTCGGGGCCGCCGACCAGCCGGTGGAAGAGCATGCCCTCCTGCAGGGGGGTGAGCGGCAGGACGTCCTCCACGTTCCGGCCGTCGCCGACGAGGCGGTCCAGGCGCTCCTGGTGGAGGCGGGCCAGCGGGAAGTCGGAAGGGGTGCGGCCGCCCGCGCCGGGGCGGGCGCAGTGCTCGGTGATCGCGGCGAGCGCGTCGGTCATGCCGTCGGCGAGGGCGCGCACGGTGGCCTCGTCGTGCACCTGGTCGCTGTAGTGCCAGGTGAGGTGCAGTTCGCCGTCGGAGACCACGGCGGAGACGTCCAGCAGGTGGTCCAGCGGCGCGTCGGGGGCGATGTCGCGGCCGGGGGCCTGGCCCGCCGGGGCGAAGCCGCCGCCGTCGGCGGCCTCCCACTGGCCGTGGTAGTTGAAGCTGATCTGCGGCAGCGGCACGTCCCGCAGGGCGCGGGCGGCCGGGTCGGGCGAGCCGAGTCGGGCCAGCGCCTCGTGGCTCAGGCCGTGCCGGGGCACGGACCGCAGCCGCTCCTTCACCGCCTTCAGGGTGGCGCCCCAGTCGGGCGCCCCGGGGGGTCCGGCGGGCGCGAGGGTGACGGGGTACTGGGCGGTGAACCAGCCCACCGTGCGGGACAGGTCCAGCGTGTCGTCCTCGCGGCCGTGGCCCTCCAGCAGGACGGTCACCCGCTCGGCGCCCGTCCAGTCGGCGAGGACCCGGCTCAGCGCGCCGAGCAGCACGTCGTTGACCTGGGTGCGGTAGACGGCGGGCACCCGGCGCAGCAGTGCCTCGGTGGTGGCGCGGTCCACGCAGGTGCCGAGGGTGCGGACCGATCCGGCCAGCGGGGTGCCCGGGCGGTCCACGGGCAGCGGGGTGCGGGGCTCGGCGGCCTCGGCCGTCCAGTGCGGCAGGTCGGCGTCGAGGTCGCCGTCGCGCACCCGGCGGGCGAGGTGCGCGGCCCAGTCGGTGAACGGCGTGGCGACGGGCTCCAGCCGGACCGCCTGTCCCCCGGCCGCCTGCCGGTAGGCCTCGGCGAGGTCGGCGAGCAGGATGCGCCAGGAGACGCTGTCCACCGCCAAGTGGTGTGCCGTGACGAAGAGTTGGGGTCGCTCGCCGGTGCGGGTGAACAGGGCGGCGCGCAGCAGGGCGCCGGTTGCCGGGTCGAGTGCGGCGCGGGCGGCCTCGGCGGCCCGTTCGCGCTCGGCCGCCGGGTCGGCGGCGCCGGAGAGGTCGTACCGGGTGAGCAGCCCGGTGGCCGGGCCCTCGCCGGGGTGCTGGCGCCAGGCGTCCCCCGAGCGGGCGAAGCGGGTGCGCAGCGCCGGGTGGTGGGCGGCCAGCGCCTCCAGGGCCCGCTCCAGGGCGGGCTCGTCCAGGTCGTGCGGCAGGTCCAGCAGCATCGACATGGTGAAGTGCCGCAGCGGGCCGTGGGTGGCGAAGAACCACTCCTGCACGGGGGTCAGCGGCGCCGGCCCCTCCTCGGCGGGGAGCCGGAGCGCGGGCACCCGCTCGGTGCGCACGGAGGCGGCGGCGGCGAGGTCGGCGACGGTCTGGTGGCGGAAGACGTCCCGCGAGGTCAGGTGCAGTCCGGCCGCGCGGGCGCGGGAGACGGCCTGGATGCTGAGGATGGAGTCGCCGCCCAGCTCGAAGAAGTTGTCCGTCACGCCGACCCGGCGCGCGCCCAGCACCTCGGCCCAGATGCGGGCGAGGGTCTCCTCCTCGGGGCTGCGCGGGGCGACGAACTCCCGTTCCCGCTCGGCGCCTTCGAGGTCGGGGGCGGGCAGGGCCCGCCGGTCGACCTTGCCGCTGACGGTCATCGGCAGGGCGTCGAGCACGGTGTAGGAGGACGGCACCATGTGGTCGGGCAGCACCTGCCGCAGGGCCGTCCGCACCTCGCCCGGGGCGGGCGGCGCGTCGGGGTCGGCGGGGACGAGGTAGGCGGCGAGCCGGACGTGGCCGTGCGGATCGGTGACGGCGACGACCGCGGCGGCGGCGACCTCGGGCAGGTCGGTCAGGGCCGCCTCCACCTCGCCGGGCTCGATGCGGTGGCCGCGCACCTTGACCTGGTCGTCGGCCCGACCCAGGTAGTCCAGGCGTCCGTCGGCGCTCCAGCGGGCCAGGTCGCCGGTGCGGTACATGCGGGTGCCGGGCGGGCCGAACGGGTCCGGCAGGAACCGCGCGGCCGTCAGTCCCGGCCGCCCGTTGTAGCCGCGTGCCAGTTGGACACCGGCCAGGTACAGCTCGCCGCCGACGCCGGGCGGCACGGGGCGGAGCCGGTCGTCGAGGACGTAGGCGCGCACGTTGGGCAGCGGCCGGCCCACGGTCGGCCGGCCGTCGCCCTCGATCCGGCAGGCGAGTGCGTCGACGGTGCACTCGGTGGGCCCGTAGAAGTTGTACGCGGCCACGTCCCGCCGGGCGGCCAGCTCCCGCCACAGGGCGGGGCCGACGGCCTCGCCGCCGAGCATGAGGACGCGCGGGGTGTGACGCGGGTCGGTGAGCAGGCCGGCGGGCAGCAGCTGGCGCAGGTAGGTGGGGGTGAGGTCGAGGAAGTCGATGCGGTGCTCGACCACGTACTCGACCAGCGCGGCGGCGTCCAGCCGGGTCGACTCGTCGACCAGGTGCAGCGGGTGGCCGTCGGCCATCAGCAGCACGCCCTCCAGCGAGGTGTCGAAGGAGAACGACGCGGTGAGCGCCACGCGCAGCGGCCCGCCGCCGGCCTCGGCGACGAAGCCCTCGCGGTGGCCCGCGAGGAGGTTGGCAGCGGACCGGTGCGTCACGGCGACGCCCTTGGGGCGGCCGGTGGAGCCGGACGTGTAGATGACGTAGGCGGTGGTGTCGGGGTGCGGCGGCACCAGCGTGCCGCCGGGGGTGTCGCCGGCCTCGCGCAGCGCGGCCTCGTCGAGGACGAGCGCGGGGCGCGCGTCGTCCAGCAGGAACCGGACCCGGTCCTCGGGCAGCGCCGGGTCCAGGGGCAGGTAACCGGCGCCGGCCTTCCAGACGGCGAGGATCGCCACGATCATGTCGGCGGTGCGCGGCAGTCGCAGGGCGACCAGGCGCTCGGGTCCGGCTCCCCGCGCCACCAGGTGGCGGGCCAGGCGGTCGGCGTCGGCGTCGAGCGTCGCATAGTCCAGGCGTAGGTCACCGGCGACGAGGGCGGTGGCGTGCGGGGTGCGGGCCGCCTGCCGGGCGAACAGCTCGGGCAGGGTCTCCTCGGGCACCGGGCGCGCGGTGGCGTTCCAGTCCCGCGTCACCTGCCGCTCCTGCTCGGGCGAGAGCAGGGGCAGGGCGCCGAGCGGCCGGTCGGGCTCGGTGGCGGCGCCCTCCAGCGTGCGCAGCAGCTGGTCCGCCATGCGCTCGGCGGTGGCCGCGTCGAACAGGTCGGTGCGGTACTCCAGCAGCCCGGTCAGCCCGTCCCCGTCGGGCACGAACTCCACGCTCAGGTCGAACGTGGCGGCCCGCCGCGGCACGGCGACCGGGGAGGCGGTCAGGCCGTGCGGGTCGGGTGCGGCGGGCGGCGCCGGGTGCAGCAGGACCATCACGTCGAACAGGGGGTTGCGGCCCGCCTCGCGGGTCGCGCCGACGGCCTCGACCAGCCGCTCGAACGGTGTGTCGCCGTGGGCGAAGGCGTCGTTGACGGTGTCCGCGGCGGCGGTGAGCAGCTCCCGGAAGGAGCCGCTGGTCTCGACGCGGGTGCGCAGCGCGACGGTGTTGACGAAGAACCCGACGGCCCGCTCCAGGTCGGTGCGGCCGCGCCCTGGGGTGAGCGAGCCGACGGTGATGTCGTCCTGACCGGACCAGCGGGCCAGCAGGGCCTGGCAGGCGGCGACCAGCGCGGTGAACAGGGTGGTGTGCCGGTCGGCCGCGAGCTGCCTCAGCCGGGCCGTGGTGGCGGCGGGAACGGTGAAGGTGTGCACCGCGCCCGCACCCGACTCCTCGCCGCGGCGCGGCCGGTCCAGCGGCAGTTCGGGGGCGACCGCGCCGGACAGTCTCTCCTTCCAGTGCGCCAGGTGGCGTTCCAGCCGGGCGCCGGAGAGCTGCTCGCGCTGCCAGACGGCGAAGTCCGGGTACTGCGTGGCCACCGGCGCGAGGCCGGGCCGCGTGCCCTGGGCGAGGGTGTCGTAGGCGGTGCACAGTTCGTCCAGCACGACGCCCATGGACCAGCCGTCGGTGACGATGTGGTGCGCCGTCAGCAGCAGGACGTGCGTGTCGGGCGCCTCCCGCAGCAGCAGGGCGCGCAGCAGCGGTCCCGTCTCCAGGTCGAAGGGCCGCTCGTACTCGGCCAGCAGGGCCGCTTCCGGGTCGGCCCCCGCCTCGCCCGTGAGGTCCCGCACGGGCAGCGGCAGCGGCGCGGCGGGGCGCACGGTCTGCGCCGGGGTGCCGTCGTGCTCCTCGAACGTGGTGCGCAGCGCCTCGTGCCGCGCCACCACGTGCTCCAGTGCGGCGGCCAGGGCGGTGTGGTCGAGGGCGCCGGTCAGGCGCAGCGCCACGGCGCTGTTGTAGCGCGGGTCGCCGGGGCGCAGCCGGTCCAGGAACCACAGGCGCTGCTGGGCGAAGGACAGCGGCAGCGGCCGGGTGCGGTCGGCGCGCGGGATGGCCTGCCGGGCGGTGCCGGGTGCGCCCGCGGCGGCCCGTCCGGCCAGCCGGCGGCGGAGTGCTTCCTGGAGGTCCTGCGGGAGGGCCTCGGCACGGTTTCGCTTCGAAGACGTCATGGTCGTCCGGTCCTCACCGTTCTTCGTGGTCGCTGTCGCCGCGTGCGGCGTCTTCGAGTTCGCTCAGCACCTGTTCCTCCACCAGGTCCGCCAGGGCGGCGACGGTGCGGCCCACCAGGACGTCGCGGGGCGTGAGGTGCACGCCGAAGGCGTCGTTGGCGCGGGAGGTGATCAGCAGGGCGCGCAGGGAGTCGCCGCCCAGGGCGAAGAAGTCGTCCTCCGCGCCCACGGTGGTCTCCAGGGCCTCCTCCCACAGGGCGGCGACGGCCTCCTCGGTGGGTGTGCGGGGCGGTACGTACCCGGCGTCCGGCTGCCGCGTCGCCGGGCCGGGGGCGGGCAGCGCGGCCCGGTCGGTCTTGCCGTTCTCCGTCAGCGGGAAGCGGTCCATGACCACGAACGCCGAGGGCACCATCGGGCCGGGCAGGGTGCGGGCGGCCAGCGCCCGCAGGTCGGCGCCGGTGGGCGGTTCGGCGCCGGGGGCGACGAGCACGTGGGCCACCAGGCGCGGCAGCCCCGGTTCGTCC
The DNA here is from genome assembly GCF_036857595.1 of Streptomyces sp. AHA2. Taxonomy (NCBI): domain Bacteria; kingdom Bacillati; phylum Actinomycetota; class Actinomycetes; order Kitasatosporales; family Streptomycetaceae; genus Streptomyces; species Streptomyces sp. AHA2. The sequence continues at coordinate 67,454 of NZ_JAUQWJ010000017.1, read as the reverse complement.
TCCCGCACGCTCACCACGGCGTCCAGGACGGCCGGGTGGCGCACCAGGGTGGCCTCCACCTCGCCGGCCTCGATGCGGTGGCCGCGCAGCTTGAGCTGGTGGTCGGTGCGGCCCAGGTAGTGCAGTTCGCCGCGGGTGTCGCGGCGCACGAGGTCACCGGTGCGGTACATGCGGGCGCCGGGCGGCCCGAACGGGTCGGCGGTGAAGCGGGTCGCGGTCAGGCCGGGGCGGCCCAGGTAGCCGCGGGCCAGGGCCGGTCCGGCGAGCCACAGTTCGCCGGGCACGCCGTCGGGGACGGGGCGCAGGCGATCGTCGAGGACGTAGGCGGCGGTGGCGGGCAGGGCGCGGCCGATGGGCGGTGCGGCGCCGTCCGGTTCCAGCGGATCGGACCAGGTGGCGACGACGGTGGCCTCGGTGGGCCCGTAGGAGTTGACCATGCGGTGGTGCGGTGCCCACCGGGCGACCAGTTCGGCCCGGCAGGCGTCCGCGCCGACGATCAGGGTGTGCAGGTCGGGCAGGGTGCCGGGGGTGTCCGGCGGGAGGGTGGCGAGCGCGGCGGGCGGCAGCAGGGTGTGCGTGATGCGCGCGCCGCGCAGGACGCCGGCCAGTTCGGCGCCGAGCAGCGGGCCCTGCGGGGGTACGACGAGTGCCGCGCCGTGCGGCAGGGACATGCACAGCTCCAGTACCGAGGCGTCGAAGCTGGGCGTGGCGAAGGCCAGCACGCGGTCCCCGGCGCTCACCTGGTAGTGCGCGGCCTCGGCGGCGGCGAACGCGGCCAGTCCCCGGTGGGTGACGACGACCCCCTTGGGGGTGCCGGTGGAGCCGGAGGTGTAGATGACGTACGCCGGGTCGTCGAGGTGCAGCGGGCGGACGCGGTCGGTGTCGGCGGGCCGGTGGCCGGGCGTGCCGCCGGGCGGCGCGGCGAGCAGGCCGGCGACCTCCTCGGCGGTCAGCGTGACGGCGGGCCGCGCGTCGCGCAGCATCAGCGCGACCCGCTCGGCCGGGTAGCCGGGGTCCACCGGGAGGAACGCGGCGCCCGCCTTGGCCACGGCGAGCTGGGCGAGGACCATGTCCGCCGAGCGCGGCAGGACCAGCGCGACGATGTCGCCGGGCCCCGCACCGCGAGCGATCAGCCGGTGGGCGAGCAGGTTGGCCCGGGCCTCCGTCTCGGCGAAGGTGAGGGTCGGCTCCCCCGCGTCCAGGGCGAGTCGGTCGGGCCACCGGTCGACGGCGGCCTCGATCAGGGCGGGCAGCGTCGCCGGGGGCGGTGGCGCCAGGTGCGGGCGGGCGGGTCCGTGCAGCAGCCGGTGGCGTTCGGCGGGCGGCAGCACGTCCACCCCGTGCAGCGGCGTCTCGTCACCGGACGCGGCCAGGTCGGTCAGGGCGTGCATGAGCCGCGCGGCCAGTGCCCCGGCCGTGGTCTCCTCGAAGTACCGCGGGTCGTAGCCGAGTTCCACGCTCAGCTCGTCGCCGGGCGAAATCACCACGGTGAGCGGGTAGTTGGTCGCCTCGCGGGCGTCCAGGCCGCGCAGGCGCACGCCGTGCGCACCGGCGGTGGCGTCGCCGACCGGGTAGTTCTCGAACACCAGCAGGCTGTCGAACAGGGGTGTGCCGGGGGGCAGTTCGCTCCACTGGTGGAGGTCCGTCAGCGGCACGTGGTCGAAGCGCCGGTCCTCGGCGCGGGCGGCCTGCAGCTCCCGCAGCCAGGCGGTGCACGGCGTGGCCTCGTCCACCGTGACCCGCGCGGGCAGGGTGGTGATGAACAGGCCGGTGATGGTGTCCGCGCCCGGCAGGTCGGCGGGCCGGCCGGAGACGGTGGTGCCGAAGCACACCTCCCGCTCGCCGCCGAAGCGCGCCAGCAGCAGCGCCCAGGCGCCCTGCACCAAAGTGTTGAGGGTGAGCCGGTGCCGGCGGGCGAAGTCCGTCAGCCGCGCGGTGCCCGCCGCGTCGAGCCGCTGCGACAGCCAGGTGCCCGACCGGGCGGCGGCGCCCGGGGCGGGCCGGCGGTCGTACGGCAGCGGGGTCGGCGCCGTGTACCCGGCGAGGGCGGACTTCCAGTGCTCCTCGGCGGCCGCGGTGTCCCGGCCGGCCAGCCAGGCGGCGTAGTCCGCGAAGGGCCGCCGCCGCGGCAGCCGCGGCTCGGTCCCTGCGGCGAGCGCGGCGTGCGCCTGAAGGACGTCCGACAGCACGTGGAAGACGCTCCAGCCGTCCAGCAGCACGTGGTGGAAGGTCCACACCACGCGCACCTGGTCCGGGCCGAGCCGGATCAGGGTGACGCGCAGCAGCGGGGGGCGGTGCAGGTCGATGCCGCGGGCGCGGTCCTCGTCGAGCAGCCGCTTCAGCGCGCCCTCCCGCCGCGCCGGGTCGAGGTCGCTCCAGTCGAGCCGGGTGACGGGCAGGGGGACGTGGCGGTGCACGGTCTGCAGCGGCGCCTGCACCCCGGTCAGGGCGACGGCGCTGCGCAGCACGGGCGTGGCGTCCACGACGTGCTGCCAGGCGTCCGCCAGCAGTGCGGGCTCGCGCACGCCGTCGGCGACGAAGGTGATCTGCTCGACGTACAGGCCCTCGCCGGGCTCGTCCATGCCGTGCACGACCATGCCGGTCTGGGTGGGGGTCAGCGGGTAGACGTCCGTCACGTCCTGCCCGTCGCCGACGAGCCGGTCGACGGCGGCCTGGTCCAGTGCGGCCAGCGGGAAGTCGGACGGGGTGCGGCCGCCCGCGCCGGGCTCGGCGCAGTGCCGGACGATGCGGCGCAGTTCCCCGGCCGTCTCCTCGGCGAGGCGGGCGACGGTGTCCCGCCGGTGCGCCGCGCGGGAGTACGACCAGGTGAACTCGAGCCGCTTGTCGGTGACCCGGCCGAGCACGTCGATGAGGTGGGGCCGGTCCGCCGAGCGGTCCATGCCGCCGGTCAGGCCCTCGTGGGGCGCGCGCAGCAGTCCGTCCCCGGTGGCGCTCCAGTCCTGCTGCCCGAGGTAGTTGAAGCCCACCTGCGGCAGGTCGGGCAGTTCGGGTCCCGCCGGGTGCAGGTGCCGCAGCGCGCCGTAGCCCACTCCCCCGCGCGGTACGGCCCGCAGGTTCTCCTTGACGGCCTTGAGCGCGGTGCCGAGGTCCGCGTCGCGGGGCACGTCGAGGCCCACGGGGAACATGGTGGTGAACCAGCCGACGGTGCGGGAGAGGTCGACCCCGTCGAAGAGGTCTTCGCGGCCGTGGCCCTCCAGGGCGACCACCACCCGGTCCTGTCCGGTCCAGCGGGCGAGGACCCGGCCGAGCGCGCACAGCAGGACGTCGTTGACGCGCGTGCGGTAGGCCTCGGGGACCTCCTTCAGCAGGCGCTCGGTCTCCTCGGCGTCGAGGCTCACCGTCACGGTCTCCTCGTCGGCGGCGGTGTTGCCGCCGGGGAGGTCGGTCGGCAGGGCCGTCGGGTGCAGGGCGCTCCAGTGGGTGACCTCGTCGTCGAAGCCGCCGTCGGCGGTGTGCGCGGCCAGGCGCCGGGCCCAGTCGCGGAAGGAGGTGGTCTTCGCGCCCAGGTCGGGGGTCTCGCCGGCGCGCAGCGCCCGGTGGGCGGTGGCGAGGTCTTCGAGGATGACCCGCCAGGACACCGCGTCGACGACCAGGTGGTGGGCGGCCAGCAGCAGGACGGGCGGCCGGTCGCCGTCCCGGTGGCACAGGGCGGCCTTCAGCAGCGGCCCGCGCGCCAGGTCGAACCCCGCGCACAGTCCGGCGGCGACGGCGGCCGGGTCCCCGGGCGCGTGCACCTCCAGGTGCGGCTCGGTGCCGGGCGGTGTGCCGAGCTGCCTCCATCGGCCCTCACCGGCCGGTTCGTAGCGCATGCGCAGCGCGTCGTGCTGCTCCAGCACCGTGGCGAGGGCGGCGCGCAGCAGTGTCTCCTCGGTGTCGGGCGCCACCTCGAAGGAAACCGCCTGCGTGAAGCGGGCCGGATCACCGGTGAGGGTGTCGAACAGCCAGTGCTGCACGGGCGTGAGGGGGACGTCCCCGACGACCGGGCCCTGGTCGGCCACGACGGTGGCGGGACCGGCCGGTGACTCGTCGACCGCAGCGGCGAGTTCGGCGACCGTCTGGTACTGGAACAGGTGCCGGGGTGTGAGGGCCAGTCCGGCCCGGCGGGCCGCGGAGACGATCTGGATGCCGAGGATGGAGTCGCCGCCGAGCGCGAAGTAGTTGTCGGTCGCGCCCACTTCGGGCACGCCCAGCACCTCGGCCCAGATCCCGGCGAGGGCCCGCTCGGTGGCGGTGCTCGGCGGCCGGGTGTCCTGCGGGGTGACGGCAGCGGACCACTCCGGTTCCGGCAGGGCGCGCCGGTCCAGCTTGCCGGTGGCGCCCAGCGGCAGCCGCTCCAGGGGCACCACGGCCGCCGGGACCAGGTGGTCGGGCAGGGTCCCGGCGAGGAACGCCCGCAGTTCGGCCGGCGCCGGGAGGTCGCCGCCGCGCGGCACCGCGTAGCCGACGAGGCGCTTGTGGCCGTCGTGTTCGACGACACGGGCGGCGGCCGCGGCGACCTGCGGGTGCCGGGCCAGCGCGGCCTCCAGCTCGCCGAGTTCGATGCGGAAGCCGCGCACCTTCACCTGGTCGTCGGTGCGGCCCAGGTACAGCAGGTCGCCGTCGGCGGTCCAGCGGACCAGGTCGCCGGTGCGGTACATGCGGCCGCCGGGCGGGCCGAAGGGGTCGGCGAGGAAGCGGCCGGCGGTCAGGCCGGGCCGGTTCAGGTAGCCGCGGGCCACCCCCGTTCCGGCGAGGTACAGCTCACCGGGCGCCCCGACGGGCACCGGCCGCATGCGGGCGTCGAGGACGTAGGCGCGGGCTCCGCCGACGGGCCGGCCGATGGGCGGGACCCGGTCGGGGTCGGCCGGGTCGCAGGTGAAGGCGGTGGCGTAGACGGTGGCCTCGGTGGGGCCGTAGATGTTCATCACGCGGCAGCCGGGGATCGCCGCGCGCACCTGCTGGACGGCGTGGGCGGGCAGGGCCTCGCCGGCCAGGACGACGGTGTCGGCGCCGACGTGCACGGTGTCCTCGGCCAGCAGCCTGCCGAGGGCGGAGGGCACGGCGCTGAGCAGGCCCGCCCGCCAGGGCTCGGGCCGCTCGGCGAGGGCCAGCAGGTCGCGGACGACCTCCACCCGGCCGCCCGCCAGCAGCGGCGAGAAGATCTCGAACACCGACACGTCGAAGTTGAGCGAGGTGGAGGCCACCACGTGGGCGAGCCCGCGGCCGGTGAACTCGGCGGCGGCCCAGTCGGTCAGCGCCACCACCGAGGCGTGCGGGACGACGACGCCCTTGGGCCGGCCGGTGGAGCCGGAGGTGTGGATGACGTAGGCGGGGTGGTCCGGCAGCAGCCGGGCCCGCCGCTCGTCGTCGCCGACGGGCGCGGCGGACGCGGCGGCCAGCCGGGCGGCGCAGGCCGGGTCGTCCAGGGCGATCCGCGCGTACGGGCCGTCCGGCAGCCGCGCGGAGGTCTCCGCGCAGGTGATCACCGCGTCGGGGTGTACGTCCTCGAAGAGGAACGCGATGCGCTCCGCCGGGTATCCGGGGTCGACGGGCAGGTAGGCGGCGCCGCTCTTGAGGACCGCCAGAAGTGCCACGATCAGGTCGGCGGTGCGGGGCAGGGCCAGGGCGACGAACCGCTCGGGTCCGGCCCCGGCCTCGATCAGCAGGCGGGCGAGCCGGTTGGCGCGCTCGTCGAGCTGCCGGTACGTGAGGTGGTCGCCGCCGGCGCTGACGGCGGGCGCGTCGGGGGTGCGGGCGGCCTGGGCCGCGAACGCGTCCGGCAGCGTACGCCGCGGGAGCGGCGCGCCCGGTCCGGCGAGGCGGTCCAGCAGGCGGCGTCCGGCGGCCGGTTCGAGCGGGGCCAGGTCGGCCAGGCTGCGGTCGGCGCCGGCGGCGACCTGCGTCAGGAGGGTGCGCAGGCTCGCGCCGATCCCCTCGACGGTGGCCGCGTCGAAGGCGGCGGGGTCGTAGTCGAGGCTGACGGTGACGTCGTCGCCGGGGGCGACGACCACGCTGAGCGGGTAGCTGGTCGGCTCGACGTCGCGTTCCTGCTCGACGGCGAGTCCGTGCCGGGCCAGGGCGCCCGCGTCGAACGGGTAGTTCTCGAAGACGACGATGCTGTCGAACAGGCCGGTGCCGCCGGGCACCTCGCTCCACGACTGCAACTGGGCGAGGGACACGAAGTCGTGGCGGCGCGACTCCGACTGGGCGGCCTGCAGCTCGCGCAGCCACTCCAGCAGGGGGCGCCGCCGGTCGACGCGCAGCCGGGTGGGCAGGGTGTTGATGAACAGCCCCACCATGGAGGTCACGCCGGGCAGTTCGGCCGGGCGGCCGGACACGGTCGTGCCGAAGACGACGTCGTCGCCGCCGCCGTAGTGGTGCAGCAGCAGCCCCCAGGCGCCCTGGAGCACCGTGTTGACGGTCAGCCCGGCCCGCTGGGCGGTGTCCCTCAGCCGCGCCGACACCTCCGTGCCGAGAGTCACCCGCACCGTGCCCGAGGAGGACGCGCGGTGGGCGTCGGCGGGGCGCCGGTCGCGGGGCAGTTCGGTGGGCACGGCGAATCCGGCGAGGGTGTCGCGCCAGTGCTGTTCCGCCCGGGCGGTGTCCTGGCCGGCCAGCCACTCCAGGTAGCGGGCGAAGGGGGCCCGGCCGGGCACCTGCGGACGGCGGCCGGCGGTCCGGGCCGCGTACCGTTCGCACACCTCGTCGAAGACCTGGGCCGCGCTCCAGCCGTCGAGGAGCACGTGGTGGAACGTCCACACCATGCGCACCCGGTCCGGTGCCAGCCGGATCAGCGCCAGCCGCATCAGCGGGGCCGCGCCGAGGTCGATCCCTGCTTCGCGGTCCGCGTCGAGCAGGGCTTCCGTCTCGCGCGCGCACCGCTCGGCGCTCCACCCGGTCCAGTCGTGGTGGGTGACCGGCACGGCGGCCCGCCGCTGCACCACCTGGAGGGGTTCGGCCGTCTCCTGCCACACCAGGCGGGTGCGCAGGACGGCGTTGGCGTCCGCCGTGTCCTGCCACGCCCCGGCGAGGGCGTGCGGGTCGGTGACGCCGTGCAGGACGACCTGCACCTGGTTGACGTAGGTGCGGCCGCGGGGGTCCATGAGGCTGTGGAACAGCATGCCCGCCTGCATCGGGGTCAGCGGGTACACGTCCTCGACGCCGCGGCCGTCACCCACGACCCGGTCCACGGCCGCCTGGTCGAGCCGGGCCAGCGGGAAGTCCGACGGCGTGCGGCCGCCGGCCTGCGGGGAGGCGCAGTGCGCGACGATCTCCTCCAGGGAGCGCAGCATGCCCTCGGCGAGGGAGGCGACGGTCTCCTCGCGGTGGCGGCCGCCGCTGTAGTGCCAGGTGATCTCCAGCTCGTCGTCCTCGACGCGGGCCACCACGTCCAGCAGGTGCGGACGCGGCGCCCCGGGGTCCTCCGCGCCGTCCAGGCCGCCGGGAACGGCCCGGACCAGCTCGGCGTCGGCGGCGGACCAGTCGAACCGGCCCAGGTAGTTGAAGCTGATGCCGGGCATCGGCGCGGCGGCGAGCCGTTCGTCGTCCGCGAGGTGGCGCAGGGCGCCGTAGCCGATCCCCCGGTCGGGCACCGCCCTCAGCTGTTCCTTCACGGCCTTCAGCGCGGCGCCCCAGTCCCCTTCGGGCAGGTCGAGGGCTACGGGGAAGAGGCTGGTGAACCAGCCGACCGTGCGGGACAGGTCGACGTCGTCGAAGTGCCGGTCCTCACGGCCGTGGCCCTCCAGGCCCACGGCGACGGTGCGGCGGCCGGTCCAGTCGGCCAGGACGCGGCCGAGGGCGGTCAGCAGGACGTCGTCGACGCGGGTGCGGTACACGCCGGGGACCTTGCGCAGGAGCTCCTCGGTGCGCTGCCGGTCGAGACGTACGGTGACGGCGCGCAGGTCGGCGACCGTGTTGCCGCCGTCGAGGTCCACCGGCAGCGGTTCGGCGCAGTGCCGCGAGACGTCGGCCCAGTGGGCGCGCTGCCCGGCGAGGTCCGCCTCGCCGGTGCGGGCGGTGAGCCGCCGCACCCACTCCCGCACGGACGTGGTGCGCTGCGGCAGCCGGACCGGCTCGCCGGCCCGGGCCTGCCGGTAGGCGGTCTCCAGGTCCTCCAGCAGGACGCGCCAGGAGACGCCGTCGACGATCAGGTGATGGGCCGTCAGTAGCAGGCGCGGCGGCCGGCCGCCGCCGGTGAAGAGGCGGGCGGCGATCAGCGGCCCGGTGTCCAGCCGGAAGCCGGTGTGCGCCTCGTGGGAGAGGCGGGTCTCGTCCTGCGCGGCGGCTTGGGCGTCCCGGCCGCCCAGGTCGTGCACCCGCAGCAGTTCCGGAACGTCGGTGTCCGTGGCGGTGTACGACTGGTGCCAGGTGCCGTCCGCTGCGCGGGTGAAGCGGGCGCGCAGGGCGTCGTGGTGGGTCCACAGCGCGGCCAGGGCGGCGCGCAGCGCGCCGGGGTCGGCGTCCTCGGGCGTCTGGACGACCACCGACTGGTTGAAGTACTCCGGACGCGGGAGCCCGGCGTCGAGGAACCAGTGCTGGATCGGCGTGAGAGCGACCTCCCCCGACACCGGCCCGGTGCCCGCCACGGTCGCGGCGGCCCCGGTCGACGCGGCGGCCAGGTCGGCGAGCACGGGGTGGCGGAACAGGTCCCTCGGGGTGAGCGCCAGCCCGGCGGTGCGGGCGCGGGAGACGACCTGGATGCTGACGATCGAGTCGCCGCCCAGCATGAAGAAGTGGTCGTCGAGGCCCACCCGTTCCACGCCCAGCAGTTCGGTCCAGATGCCGGCGAGCACCCGTTCGGCCTCGGTGCGCGGCGCGCGGTGGGCGGTGTCGGCCGCGGCCGACCACTCGGGTTCGGGCAGCCGGCGCCGGTCGACCTTGCCGTTCGTGGTCAGGGGCAGCTCGGGCAGGGTGACGAAGGCGGCCGGGACCATGTAGTCGGGCAGTTCCGCGGCGACGTGGTCACGCAGCCCGGCCGCCTGCGGCACGTCCGCCCCGGGGGCCGGCACCAGGTGTGCGATCAGGCGTTTGCGTCCCTCGTGCCGGGACACCGACACCACCGCCTCGGCGATCGCCGGGTGGGCGGTGAGCCGAGCCTCGATCTCGGCGGGCTCGACGCGGAAACCGCGGATCTTGATCTGGTCGTCGGCGCGTCCCACGAAGTGCAGTTCGCCGTCGGCGCTCCAGCGCACGATGTCCCCGGTGCGGTACATCCGTCCGCCGGGCGGCCCGTAGGGGTCGGCCAGGTAGCGGGCGGCGGTGGCGCCGGGGCGTCCGGCGTACCCACGCGCCAGTCCGGCGCCGGCGAGGTACAGCTCTCCCGGCACTCCGGGTGGTTGCGGCTGGAGCGCGCCGTCAAGGACGTAGACGCGGGTGTCGTCGAGGGGGCGGCCGATGGGGAGTGTCGCGGGCAGCGCGTCACCGGCGCGGAAGGGCCGGCGGGTGGCGAAGGTGGTGGTCTCCGTCGGGCCGTACACGTCGACGACGGTGAGGCCGGGGCAGGCGTCCAGCACGCGCCGTACGGCGGCGCCGGGCACGGCCTCGCCGCCGGTCCACACCTCCCGGGCGCCGCGCAGGCAGGCGGGGTCCTCCTGGGCGAACAGGCGGAACAGGCCGATCGTCAGGAACAGGCAGCTCACTCCCTGTTCCGTGATCACGTGGCGGACGGCGGCGGCGTCCAGGTCGCCCGGCGGGGCGAGGACGGCCGTGCCGCCGCGCAGCAGCGGCACCCACAGCTCATAGGTGGAGGCGTCGAAGGCGTGCGGCGAGTGCACGAGGACGCGGTCGTGGCCGGCGAACGCCCGGTCCAGGGCGAGCGCGGCGACGTCCCGCTGCCGTACGGCCACGCCCTTGGGTGCACCGGTGGAGCCGGAGGTGAACATGAGGTACTGGACGTTGTCCGGGTGCACGCGCGGCACCGTGGCGGGGTCGGCGGCCGGGCCGTCGGTGTCCGAGTCCGGGCGCAGGACGCGTCCTTCGGGGAGGAGACCGGCGGCCGTGGTGTGCCACTCGGCGTCCGTGAGCAGCAGTGCGGCACCGGCCTCGGCGAGCATGGTGCGCAGCCGTTCCCGGGGGGCGCGGCCGTCGAGCGGGACGTACACGCCGCCGAGGCGGGCGAGGGCGAGCTGGGTGACCACGAGGGCGACCGAGCGGTCCATCAGCACGCCGACGGCGACCTCCGGACGCACCCCGAGCGCGGCCAGCCGGCCGGCCAGGTGCGTCGCCCGGGCGTCGAGGTCGCGGTACGTCAGCCGCTCGGCGCCGGCCAGCAGTGCGACGGCGTCGGGGGTGCGTTCCACCTGCGCGGTGAAGAGGTCGGCAGTGGTCGCGGCGGGGGCACCGGTGGCCGTCTCGTTCCACGTGTGCAGCACCTGCTCGCGGCGGGCGGGCGTCAGCAGGGACAGGCGTGCGGGGGTCTGCCGCGGGGTGGCGGCGAAGCCCTCCAGCAGGACGGTGAGGTACTCGGCCGTCCGCTCGACGGTGGCGGCGTCGAAGAGGTCCGGGTCGTAGCCGAGGCGCAGGGCGAGTTCCGTGCCCGGGTAGGCGACCAGGCTGAGCGGGTAGTTGGTGGTCTCGATCCCGTCCAGACCGGTGAGCCGGAGGCCGTGCGCGGCGGCGAGGCCGTCGTCGACCGGGTAGTTCTCGAACACGACGATGCTGTCGAACAGGGCGGCCCGTTCGGGCAGTTCGGTGTAGGCCGTCATGCGGTGCAGCGGCACGTGGTCGTGGCGCCGGTCCTCGCTCTGCTCCTGCTGGAGCCGGGCCAGCCAGGTGAGCAGCGGTTCGTCGCGCGGCACGGTCACGCGGGTGGGCAGGGTGGCGATGAACAGGCCGGTGATGGCGTCGGCCCCGGGCAGCTCGGGCGGCCGGCCGGAGACGGTGGTGCCGAAGACCACCTCGTCGCGGCCCGCCTGACGACCCAGCAGCATCGCCCAGGCGCCCTGGACGAGGGTGCTCATCGTGAGGCCCGCCGTCCTGGCCACGTCCTGCAGCGCCTTCGTGGCGGCCTCGGACAGGGCGACGCGGACCGCCGCCGTCGACTCGGCGCGGTGGCTCTCGCGGGGCTCGCGGTCGAAGGGCAGCGCTGTGGTCTCGGCCAGGCCGTTCAGGCGGGTCCGCCAGTGCCGTTCGCCCTCGGCCGCGTCGGCGCGTTCCCGCAGCCAGGCGACGTAGTCACGGAACGGGCGGCGCTCGGGCAACGGCGGCACCTGCGTGCCGCCGGACGCGCCCGCGTGGCAGGTGAACACGTCGGAGAGGACCTGGAACAGGCTCCAGCCGTCCAGGATCAGGTGGTCGAAGGACCACACGACACGCACCGCGCGGTCGGAGACCCGGGCCAGCACCAGCCGCTGGAGCGGGGCGCGGGTCAGGTCGACGCCCCGGGCGCGGTCGCTGTCGAGCAGGTCGCGCAGCCGCTCGTCCTGCTCGGCGGCGGTCAGGCCGCGCCAGTCGGGCAGTTCCACCGGCACGGCTGCCCGGCGCTGCACCACGAGCAGCGGCTCGGGCACGTCCTGCCACACCACCCGCGCACGCAGCACCGGGGTGCGGTCCGTGACCTCCTGCCAGGCGTCCGCCAGCACCTGCGGATCGGGCACGCCGTCCAGGACGAACGTCAGCTGCTGGAAGTACACCCCGCGGTCGTCCTGGGAGAGCCGGTGGAAGAGCATGCCGGCCTGAGTGGGCGTGAGGGGGTGGACGTCCTCGACGCCGGCGGGGTCCTCCCCCGTGATGCGGTCGACGTGGCTCTGGTCGAGCCGGGCCAGCGGGAAGTCCGAGGGGGTGCGTCCGGCGGCGCCGGGGCGGGCCGCGTACCGGGCGAGACCGGCCAGCGCGTCGGCGTAGCGTTCCGCGAGGCCGGCGACGGTCTCCGGCCGGTGCAACCGGTCGGAGTAGAACCAGGTGAACTCGAGGCTGTCGCCGTCCAGCCGTCCCACGACCTCCAGGGGGTGCGGCCGCGTCGACGCGGGATCGGCGTCCAGCTCCAGCGGGCGGACGAGCCCTCGGTACAGGCCCTCGGAGGTGTCGGACAGGCCGAACCGGCCGAGGTAGTTGAAGCTGATCTGCGCGCTGGTCGCGGGCAGGGGTGCGCCGCCCCGGCCCGGCAGGGTCAGGGAGCCGTGGCCGATGCCGTGCCGGGGCACGGCGCGCAGGTGTTCCTTGACCTGCTTGAGCACGCTGTCCCAGCCCGCCTCGGACGGCACGGCCAGGGCGACGGGGTGGCGGGTGGTGAACCAGCCGACGGTGCGGCTGGTGTCGACGTCGCCGAACAGGTCCTCGCGGCCGTGTCCTTCGACGTCGACCAGGACGCGTTCGTGCCCGCTCCAGCCGCACAGCACCCGGCCGAGGGCGGCGAGCAGGACGTCGTTGGCCCGGGTGCGGTACGTCTCGGGCAGGGTCCGCAGCAGCAGGTCGGTGTCCTCGGGGCCGATCCGCACCGTCACCGAGCGCTGGGAGGCGTAGGTGTCGGTGCCGTCCCGGTCGGCGGGCAGGGCCGTCCGGGCGCCTTCGGTCTCCCGGATCCAGTACGCCTTCTCCGCGTCGAAGCCTCCGGCGGAGGTGTGCGCGGCCAGGCGTTCGGCCCACTGCCGCAGCGGGGAGGACTTGCCGGGCAGCGCGGCGGCGCCGTCCCGGCCCTCGCGGCGGGCGTCGTAGGCGCGTTCCAGGTCTTCGAGGAGCAGGCGCCAGGAGACGCCGTCCACGACGAGGTGGTGGACGGACAGGTGCAGCACGGGGGGCCGTCCGTGGCCCCGGTCGTGCAGGACGGCCCGCAGCAGCGGACCGTGGGCCAGGTCGTACGGCCCGAGGTGCGGGGTGTCGGTGTCCGGGCCGGTGTGGCGGATGAGGCGGCAGCGCGCGGCCGGGCCGTCGATCAGCCACCGTACGCCCGTGCCGTCGGCGAGGAAGCGGGAGCGCAGCGCGTCGTGGTGGGAGACCACGTCGTCGAGGGCGGCCTGGAGCGCGCTCTCCTGGACGTCGGCGGGCAGTTCCAGCGAGAGCGTCTGGGCGAAGTGCCCGGCCCGTTCGGCGGCGCTGTCGAAGAGCCAGTGCTGGATGGGCGTCAGCGGCGCGGCCCCGGTGGCCTCGACGGGGGCGGACGGGACGGCTCTGCGCCGGCTGCCCGTCTCGTCGGCGCGGCGGGCCAGGGCGGCGAGCGTCTGGTGCTGGTAGACGTCCCGTGAGGTGATCGACAGGCCCGCCTGCCGGGCCTGCGCCACGACCTGGATGCCGAGGATGGAGTCGCCGCCCAGCGCGAAGAAGTTGTCGTCCGCTCCGACCCGCTCCACGTGCAGGACGCCGGCCCAGATGGCGGCGAGCGTGCGTTCGGTGGGGGTGCGGGGCGCGACGTGGCGGGTGGCGTGGGCGGCGGGCGCCGGATCGGGGAGCCGGCCGCGGTCCAGTTTGCCGTTGGGGTTGAGCGGCAGGGCGGGCAGCACCACGACGGCCGAGGGGACCATGTAGTCGGGCAGGGTGCGCCCGAGTTCGCGGCGTACGGTCTCGGGCTCCACCTCGGCGCCGGGAGCGGGGACGACGTAGCCGGCCAGGCGGCGGTGGCCGTCACCGTCGCGGACGGTGGCGGCCGCCTCGGCGACGCCCGCACAAGCGCGCAGGGCCTCCTCCACCTCGCCCAGTTCGATGCGGAAGCCACGCACCTTGACCTGCTGGTCGATGCGGCCGAGGTACTCGAGCCGGCCGTCGGCGCTCCAGCGCACCAGGTCGCCCGTGCGGTACATGCGGTCCCCGGGCGCGCCGAACGGGTCGGCGACGAAGCGGGCGGCGGTCAGGCCGGGGCGGTGCAGGTAACCGCGTGCGAGTCCGCCGCCGCCCAGGTACAGCTCGCCGGTGACGCCCGGCGGCTGGGGGCGCAGCAGGCGGTCCAGTACGTAGGCGCGGGTGCGGGCGACGGGACGGCCGATGGGAGGGGCCTGCTCGGGGACGGTGCCGCCGGCGAACCAGGCGGTGGCGTAGACGGTGGCCTCGGTGGGGCCGTAGATGTTCGCCACCTCGGCCGCGGGCATGGCGTCCTTGATGTCCCGGACGGTCCGGGCGGGCAGGGCCTCGCCGGCCAGGACGACGGTGTCCGCCTGCAGGGTGCCGTCGCCGCCGAGCACCCGGGACAGCGCGGACGGTACGCCGCTGAGCAGCCCGGCCCGGCGCGGGCCGGAGCCGGCGGTGGGGGCGGGGAGGTCGGCGAGGGCGGTGAGGTCGGCGACCACTTCGACGCTGCCGCCGGCCAGCAGGGGGCACAGCAGCTCGAAGACGGACACGTCGAAGTTGAGGGAGGTCGAGGCGATGACGTGGGAGAACCCGCGCGCACCGAACGTGTCTCCGGCCCAGGCGGCCAGCGCGGCCACGCTGCGGTGGGGGACGACCACGCCCTTCGGCCGCCCGGTGGAGCCGGAGGTGTAGATGACGTAGGCGGGGTGGGAAGGGTGGAGCGGTGCCGTCCGGTCGGCGTCGCCCAGATCGGCGGCGTCGGCGTCGGTCGGGGCCGGGGTGTCACCGTCGGTCGGGATGGGGCCGTCGGCGTCGAAGGGCGCGATGTCCTCCAGGAGCAGCGGCGCGCAGTCCCCGGGGAGCGCGTGCGCCGTTTCCCGGGTGGCGAGGACGAGGGCGGGGGCCGCGTCGGCGAGCATGAAGCGGATGCGCTCGGCCGGGTAGGCGGGGTCCACGGGCAGGTACCCGGCGCCCGACTTCAGCACGGCCCACAGCACCGGCAGCAGGTCGGCGGTGCGCGGCAGGCACAGTGCCACCAGGGTCTCCGGTCCGGCGCCCCGCGCCGCGAGCAGCCGGGCGAGACGGTTGGCACGCCGGTTCAGCCCGGCGTAGTCCAGCCGGGTATCGCCGCAGGTCACCGCCGTGCGGTCGGGAGTTCGGGCCACCTGCTCCTCGAAGAGCGCGGGCAGCGTGGCGCCGCCGGCCGGGTCGGCGGCCGACGCGGGCGGGTTCCAGGAGTCGAGGAGCATGCGCCGCTCGTCGTCGGACAGCAGCGGGAGTTCGGCCAGCGTCCGGTGCGGGCCGTCCGCCATGCCTTCGAGCAGATGCCGCAGTTGCCGGGCCATCCGGGCCACGGTCGCCGTCTCGAACAGGTCGGTGTTGTACTCGACCGTCAGCTCCTGGCCGCCGTCGGCGCGCGGTGCGAACTCCAGCACGAGGTCGAAGCGGGCGGCCGGGCGGGGCAGCGGATGGTCCTCGATGCGGACCCCGGCGGCGACCGGCGGCCGGGCGGGCGCCGCCTGCTGGACCACGAGCGCCTGCACCAGCGGGGTGCGGCTGGGGTCTCTGGGCGGGGCCAGTTCCTCGACCACCCGGTCGAAGGGCACGCCGTCGTGGGCGAAGGCGTCCAGCACGGTCGCGCGCATGGTCTGCACGAACCGGTCCACCGTGGCGGTGTCGTCGACCTCGCCGCGCAGTACGACCGTGTTGGCGAAGAAGCCCGTCACATCCTCCAGTTCGCGGCGGTCGCGCCCGTTGGTGACGGTGCCGAACACTACGTCCCGCTGGCCGGAGTAGCGGGCGAACAGCACGGCCGCCGCCGCGGCGAGCACCGTGAAGACGGTGGTGTCCCGGCCCGCGGCCAGCTGCCGCAGCCGGTCCACGAGGTGGCGCGGCAGGTCCTGGCGGTGTGCCGCGCCCGCGGTGGTGCGCACCGCGGGACGCGGCCGGTCGGTGGGCAGGTCGAGTTGCTGGAGACCGGCGAGGTGACGTCTCCAGTAGGCGAGGTCGTCCGCGTGGGCGCCGGCGGTGTGCCGCTCGCGCTCCCACAGGGCGAAGTCGGGGTACTGCACGTCCTGCCGGGGCAGGCCGTCGGGTTCGCCTGCGGCCTCGGCGCGGTAGAGCGCCGCGAGATCCCGGGTGAGGACGCCGACCGACCAGCCGTCGGTGACGATGTGGTGCTGCGCCAGCAGCAGTACGTGGTCCTCGGGTCCCCGGCGGACGAGCAGCGCCCGCGTCAGGGGCCCGGTCGTCAGGTCGTGGGGCCGGCACAGTTCCTCGGTCAGCAGGCGCTCGACGGCCTGGTCCCGCCGGTCCTCGGGAACGTGCCCGGCGTCGGCGGTGCGCAGCGGCAGGTCCGGCTCGGGGGCGACGAGTTGGACACCCTGTCCGTCGACGGTGGCGAAGGTGGTGCGCAGGGAGTCGTGGCGGGCCGCGAGCCGGTACAGGACCCGTTGCAGGGCGGACGTGTCGAGGGGGCCGCACAGCCGCAGGGCCACGCCGGTGTTGTACTCGGTGCCGCCGTCGGCGAGGTCGTCGAGGAACCACAGGCGCCGCTGCGCGCCGGACAGCGGGACGGGCTGCGCCCGCGGGGCGGAGGGGATCGGCTCCGGCGGGGCGGTGGCGGACGGCCCGGCGGTCAGCGGTGCGAGCGCGGCGACGGTCCGCGCGGTGAACACGTCGCGCAGGGAGAGCCGCACGCCGAGGGCCTCCCGGACGCGGGTCAGCGTGCGGGCCGCGAGGATCGAGTCGCCGCCGAGGTCGAAGAAGTCGTCGCTCACGCCGACGGTTCCGACGCCGAGGACGTCGGCCCAGATCGCGGCCAGGGTGCGTTCCTCGTCGGTGCGCGGTTCGACGTGCTGCTCGGCGGCCACGCCACCGGGGGCGGGCAGCGCCCGCAGGTCGATCTTGTGCTGCGGGGTGAGGGGCAGCGCGTCCAGCACGACGACGGCCGAGGGCACCATGTGGGCCGGCAGGGCGGCGGTGAGAGCGGCCCGCAGCCGCGCCGGCTCGGGCCTGCGCGCGGGGTCGGCGGGGGTGACGTAGCCGATGAGGCGGCCGCGGGCGGGTTCCTCGTCGCGGACCACGACGACGGCCTCGCGCACCTCCGGGTCGCGGATCAGTGCTGCTTCGATCTCGCCGGGCTCGATGCGGAAGCCGCGGACCTTGACCTGCCGGTCCACCCGGCCGAGGAACTCCAGCTCGCCGTCGGCGCGTCGGCGTACCCGGTCGCCGGTGCGGTAGAGCCGGGCACCGGGCGGCCCGGAGGGGTGGGGGACGAACCGCGCCGCGGTCAGACCGGGGCGGCCCAGGTAGCCGCGGGCCAGGCCGTCGCCGCCCACGAACAGCTCGCCCTCGCTGCCGGCGGGCACCGGGCGCAGCGCCGCGTCCAGGACGTGGGCCTCGGTGCCGGGCAGCGGGCCGCCGATGGTGGGTGTCCCGGTGCCGGCGGCCAGTGGTCCGGTCCAGGTGGCGACGATGGTGGCCTCGGTCGGCCCGTAGGAGTTGATCATGCGACGGCCGGGTGCCCACCGGTCGACGAGCGTGGCCGGGCACGCCTCGGCGCCGACGATCAGGGTGCGCAGCGAGGGCAGGCCGCCGATGTCCGCCGGGTCGGGCAGCGTGGCGAGGGCGGCCGGCGGTATGAGGGCATGGCTGATGCGGTGTTCGTCCAGGACGGCTGCCAGTTCGTCGCCGAGCCAGGGTCCGTGCGGCGGGACCACCAGCAGGGCGCCGGACAGCACCGAGATGAACAGCTCCAGCACGGAGGCGTCGAAGCTGGGCGAGGAGAACTGCAGCACCCGGTCGCCGGGACCGACGGCGTAGCGTTCGGCGGCCGCGGCGGAGAAACCGGCGATGCCGCGGTGGGTGACGGTGACGCCCTTGGGAGTACCGGTGGAGCCCGAGGTGAAGATGACGTAGGCCGCGTGGTCGGGGAGCGTCCGGCGCGCGGGGAGGACCTCGTGCCGGTACTCCCCGCCGCCGTCGTCTTCGTCGTCCAGCAGTGCACGGACCCCGTCGGGGTCGTCCAGGACGACGGCGGGCGCGGCGTCGGCGAGCATCAGCGCCCGCCGCTCGGCCGGGTAGCCGGGGTCCACGGGGAGGAAGGCGGCACCGGTGAGAGCCACGGCCAGCTCTGCGGCGATCAGTTCCATGGAGCGGGGCAGGACCAGCGCCACCGTCCGCTCCGGCCCGGCGCCGCGCGCGGCGAGGTGGGCGGCGAGCCGCCCGGCCCGCCGGGCGAGCTCTCCGTACGACCAGGTGCGCCGGCCGTCGGTGACCGCCGGGGCGTCCGGGTCGCGCGTCACCCGTCCGGTGAACAGCTCACCGAGCGGCACGTGCCGGGCGACGTCGCCGGCGGGGGCCGGGGGGACGGTGCCGGCCGCCGCGGGGGCGGGCGGGGCGGGGCGCTGGGCGTGCAGGTCCGTCATCGGGGTGCAGTCCTTCGGGCGGGGGCGGCGCGCGGACACGCCACGCCGTTCGGGCGGCCCGTGGGCACACCGGAGCGGAGCGGGGTCCTCGCGTACGGAGCGGGTGCGGGGCGCGGCCGGGCCGTGCCGGCGCCGCGCGGTCGAACGGCGCCGTCCGCAGCTGCGGTGGGACGGAGCGGTTCGGCGCGGTCGGGCGACGCGGGCAGGCGCGCGGTCGGACGCCGCGTGGGCGGCGTCGCGCGGTCGGTCGAAGCCTGCGCGGCGGCGCTGTCAGCCGGTGCCGGTGCGGCGCGCGGTGCGTCCCGAGATCTGCAGGCGGTCGATGATCCCGGTGACGGGGTCGCGGTGGAAACGACCGCCCGGTTCGACCCGGTCCGTGGCCGGGTCCACCAGGTCGCAGGACAGGTCCGGGTAGCACACCAGCGGCAGGGGGCAGTCGCCGTCGACGGACAGGGTCGGCTTGCCGTCCCCGTCGAGTTTGACCGTGTACTCGGTGCCCCCGTTGCGGTACGTTCCGGCGCAGTCCGGGAGCGCCACGGGGAGGCCGTGACGGGCGCCCACGGCCGCGGCGGTGGGCACGCGGATGCCGGCGATCCGGGCGAGTTCCGCGGCGATGTCGCGCCACAGGCCGGTGGCGGCGCCGGCGTTGCCGGTGAAGGCGACGACGACACCGCTGTCGGGGTCCGCCCGCAGGTGGCAGGAGGTGCCCTGGGCGTTGCCGTCATGGCCGTACCACACCCGGTCGTCCTGCCGGAAGAGCGCGAGGCCCAGCCCCCAGCCGTCTGCCAGTGCACCGGGGTCGGCGGCCGGTTCGGGGTGCCGCATCCGGTCGGCGACGGCGGCCGGCAAGGCGGCGGACCTGCCGATCACGGCCCTGCCCAGGGCGACGAGGTCCTCGGCGCTCGCCAGCAGGGCTCCGGCCGGGGCCTCCACCGGGGCGAGGTTCTGGTGGGCCGGGCGTACCAGGCCCGTGGCCGTGTTGAGGGCGTGGCCGCTGGCGACCGGCCGCGCGGGGGCGGTGTCGCCGAGGAAGGCGGGCACGATGCCCAGGGGTTCCAGGACCAGCGCTGTCACCGCTTCCTGCCAGGTCATGCCCGTCACTTCGGACAGGATGCGGCCGGCGGCGACGTAGCCGGCGTTGGAGTACGAGAAGCCGGTGCCCGGTCTGAACAGGGTGTTGCGGGCGGTGCAGACCGCGGAGAGGTACCGGGAAGCGGTGGTGCCGACGGCGCTGTCCGAGTCGGGTCCGGTGGGCAGACCGGCGGTGTGACTCAGCAGGTGACGCACCGTCACGTCGGGTATCCCGGTCGCCAGGTCGGGCAGCACGTCGCCGACGGGGTCGTCCAGGTCCAGGTCTCCGTCGTCGGCGAGGATCAGGACCGCCGCGGCCGTGGCGGCCTTGGTGACGGAACCGAGGGGGACGGCCGTCTCCGCGGTGAACGGGGCGTTCGCCACGGCGTCGGCCGTGCCGGTGTGCACGCTGAGGACACGGGTGCCCGTGTGAACGGCCAACTGGGCCCCGGGCACGCGGTGTAAGCGTGCGAGGGAGTCGAGATGGCTGCGCAGTTCCTGGTGCGAGGGGATCGACGGCCTGTCTAGGGCCGGAGCGGCGGTCGAGTACGGCATGGGGAGGTGACTCCTGGTGAGAGCGGGTGCGGGGAGGGGGACGCGGCCGGCCCGCGGGTGAGCGGTGCGGGACGTGCGCGTCGACGTGCCCTACGGCCTGGTGACGGAGATCGGCAGGTGGCGCACGCCGACGATGACGGCCGGGTTCTGGTACACGACGTCGTCGTACGAGGGCACCGCGATGGAGGAGAAACGTTCCATCATCATCTGCAGGGCGATGCGGGCTTCCAGCCGGGCCAGAGGGGCACCGAAGCAGAAGTGGATGCCGTGACCGAAGGTCAGATGGGGATTGGGGTCCCGGGCCGGGTCGAAGACGTTCGGCGAGGTGAAGCGGGAGGGGTCACGGTTGGCGGCCCCCAGGTGCACCATCAGCAGGGTGTCGGCCGGGATCTCGTGGCCGCCGAGGACCACCGGCCGGGTGGTGCGCCGGCCCAGCTCGGGAAAGGGCGGCAGCCAGCGCAGGACCTCCTCCACGGCGTCCGGCACCCCGTCCGGGTTCTGGCGCAGCGCGGTGAGCGTGCCGGGGTGGCGGTCGAAGGCGACCAGGGCGTTGCCGAGCAGGGCGGTGGTGGTGATGTGGCCGGCCACCAGCAGCAGGGCGACGAACCCCACGATCTCCTGGTCCTCCAGCCGCGTTCCGTCGACCTCGGCGGTGAGGAGTCTGCTGGTCAGATCGTCGCCGGGATGGGCACGGCGGTGCCGGATGTGGTCCAGTACGTAGCCGTTCATCTCGCGCACGGTGGGGGCGATGGCCTCCAGCGCCCGTTCCAGGTCGGCCATGTCGAGGCTGTCGCCGAGCTGGTCGCCGCCGAAGAGGGTCGCGGCCCACTCCTGGAACAGCCGGTGGTCCTCGGCGGGGATACCGAGGAGTTCGGCTATCACGATGATCGGCAACGGGTAGGCGAGGGTGTCGACCAGGTCGAAGCGGTCCCGGTCGGCGACGCCGTCGAACAGCCGCGCGCAGATGGCCTCGATGCGCGGTGCGAGTCCGTGGACCACGCGCGGGGTGAAGGCCTGGCTCACCAGGGTGCGCAGCTTGCGGTGCTCCGGCGGGTCCATGCCGACGAAGTTGCCCTGCGTGAAGGCCGCGAAGTCCTCCTGGGTGGGGGCTATCGGCGTCATGTCGGAGGAGAACGTCGCCGGGTCGGACAGGACCGACGAGACGCCCTGGTGGTCCACGACGTGCCACTGCCGCCGCTCCTCGTCGTACGTCACGGGGCCGGCACCGTGTAAGGACCACCATCGCCCGGGTAACTCGTCAAGTGGCGATTCGGCACCGGTCAGTTGTGTGCTTGTCACCGTTTCTCCTTGGATGAGAGCGCGCGGGCCCGGCGGTGGGCCACCGACGGGTGCGCCGTGGCCGGCCGCGGGCAGCGGCGGCCGTTCGGGTGCGGGCATCGGTGCGGCACCGTGGGGTGCCTGCCGCTCGGCGTCACGTGGCCGGTGCGCGGCTCGGCCGGATCGGCCGGGTCGACCAGGTCGCCCGACTGGAGGCGACCGGCAGATCCGCCGCTCGCGGTGTGCCCGGCCGGGGCGTCAGTGGACCTGAGGACAGAACAGGGGCGGCGGGGCGGCGGTTCCGAGCGGGCCGGACGCCCGCCGAGCAGCGGAAAGGCCCGAACGTGCGCAGCCTGGCAACACGCGCCCAGGGCACCTAGCAGACACCACCACGTCCCCCCAGTTACTTCTCCCACGCAGTGAGCCTGCGCAGAACTCCTCTGTCCCTCGATTCACGTGCCAAGAACGCGCTTCGACACGATCCGTCCGGGCCGAGTGCGCTCACAGTTTTCACGTTGGGTCACAGGATGGCAACCCCCCGAAATCGAAGGGGAGATGGCCGTTCAGCACCCACCAATGAGGGCGTGTATCCCGGCGATTCACACTCAAACCAGGGGCGGGGAGAAAAAGTCGGGCCGCGCCGCGACACCCGGGACCACCCCCACCGACGTGGCGACTCCGCCCACGCGGCCTTCGGCCCCTCGATTCGGCCGAATCAGGGGTTGACGGCACCCCAAACGCCGCTGACGGGAAGCGGCCGGAAGGAATGGTTCTGTCAACTCGCGTCAACGAGGGCGACACAGCGAACCGAGGCCGCCCGGAAGGCGGGCGGCCTCGGTGTGTGCCTGGATGCGTCAGGCGTGGGAACCGGCGAACTTCGGGTTGTGGCCGTACTTGTTGCTGCCGGCCTCGCCCTCGAGGCACAGGAAGACCAGCATGACGATCGCGCCGACGAGCGGAATGAAGCCGATCAGGATCCACCAGCCGCTGCGGTTGGTGTCGTGCAGCCGGCGGACCGTGACGCCCAGGCTCGGCAGCAGGAGGCCGAGGGCCAGCACGAGGCTGAGGATCTGCGTCCCGAAGACCACGCCGTCGATGACCGCGGCCACGATGGCGAAGAGGGCGTAGAAGAGCGCGAACATCCAGTACTCCTTGCGGCGCGCGCGCCCGCTGAACACCGCGTACTTCTTCACGACCTCGATGAACCAGTTCATTGCGTCCCCCCAGGGATCGATTGCGAAAGCCGCACCACTCGGATTCGGCCAGACGCAGACCGTACGGAGGTGACGGGGTCCCGTCAAAGCCGTTTCACGTGCACCGACGCGGCGAGGCGCCCAGGACTCCCCGGACCCGCCGGAGGAGGTGAGAGGCCAGCGTTTCCGGACACATCCCACCAAGATCACCGGTGCCGCGGCGGACGGGTCACCGAACAGCGGCGCGGAGTTCCCTCGCCGACACCCGGCGGCGTCCGAAACGTATGTGATCCGTTGCCTCTTCTACACTCTCCCGAAGCCGAAACGATCTCCGAACGTTGCCTCGTCCCGCATTCTCACTGAGCAATCCTCGGCGGCCACACGCCTCATGACGAGGACGCGGACGAGGACGCGGACGCGGACGCGGTCGAGGTCGCGGTCGCGCAGAAGCTCGTACTCGTGGTGGAGTCCGTGCCGTTCGGTCGTGGGAGGTCGAGTGATCACGGTGGCTCCGGCGACTACTCCTTCTGGCCCGAACCGCCTGCGAGTGAGGCCCGCTGCGCTGTACCCGGAGCGACCGGTCCTCACCGACTCGGGCAGCGCGGGGCTTCCCTCAGGTCTCCCGCAACGGCGCGTAGGTCTCCGCCCCGAGACCGAACGTCCAGGCGACCCCCGCCCTCGCGGTCCTGGTCGCCGGAGGGACGCGGAGCCAGTAGGTGCGTCGGGTGCCGTCCGGTTCCGGGGTCGAGTTGAGCACCTCCACCATCACCACCGGCTCGTCGTCGGGCAGGTCGATCCGCCACAGCGTGCCCGTCTCGTCCCGGTGCACCGGACGGGCGCCGGAGTCCGCGAGGTAGCGGTCGTAGCCGTAGTACTCCAGCATCACGCGCCGCAACTCGGCGTTCTCCTCGTCGCGGATGCGCCCCGGGGTCAGGGAGGGCAGCTCGGCGAGGAAGGCGGCGGGCACCGGCATGCCCCGCCACGCGTGCAGGGCGAAGCCGTCGGGGTAGGCCAGCGCGGGCCCGTCGCCCCGGTCGAGCCGGCCCGCCTCGTCCCGGTGCAGCGCCACGGGGCGTTCCGACAGCACGGCGACACGGGTGAACGGCCACCACCAGCCCGCGCTGCGGCACACCTCGGCCAGCGCGCCGAGCGGGCCGTCGTCGGAGGGGAACGCGGCCAGCCACGGGGCGTCGTGCTGCCCCAGCACCGCGTCCACGAGCAACAGCCGTACCTCGGCGGCCTCCGCACCGGTGCCCCGGCCGACCAGGTCCTCCAGCACGCCGGCCCGGATCCGGTCCACCAGTGCCCGGGTGGACTCCCACAAGCGTGCGCCGGTCGAGGCCCAGTGCGCGGACCAGCCCGCGGCTCCCAACTCGGTGCGCGCCCGCAGCCGTTCCCGCGCCCACGGCACGCTGCGGACCTCCTCGCGCACACTGGGTCCCCGATCGGCGAGCTGCCGTATGAGCGTCACGGCCGCACGCGGGGAGTCCACCCACACCACCGTCTCCGGTTCGGCCAGGCCGGCCAGCCGGTAGGCACGCCGGACACCCGCCTCAGCGGCGGCGCGGTCGGCGGGAACGGTCGCCATGGCCCGGGCGCGCCACACGTCAGGTCCCTCCGCCCCCTCCTGCGGTCTCATCACCGCGTCGGCTCGGGTTCCCGGTCCCGTCCGGCCGGTCGGCTCACCCGGCCCGTTCACGCCCGTCCGGCCGGCCCTCTGCGTCGTCGACATGTGACTCTCCCCCAACTCCTGTCGCTGCACGGTCAGTCGGCGACGATCCGCACGGATCCCGGCACGTACTCCCGTTGTCTGATCACCCGGTACCAGCCCGTGGGCAGCGCGATCGCCGCGTGCTCCTCGTGGACGACCCGGCCGCCCTGCGGCAGGTGCAGCAGCAGCGGACCGTACGGCCCGGGCTCACGCACCAACTCCCCCGGCCCCACGACCGCGTGGGCGTGCCCGGTCACCTCGCCCAGCGCCAGCACCAGCCGCCCGCGCCCGTCCCGTCGCTCCCTGGGCGCGTGCGCCACGTGCTCGGGCACCGCCTCCCGAGGCACGGGCACGATCAGCACGTCTCCCTGCCGGTACATACCTGTCCCCTCACCGCCGGGTGCACCGCGCACCGGCCTCGTGACCACGACCGTAGGGGCCGCCACTGACAGCGCCCCGAAAGCCGCCCCGCCGTGCCCCGCTGTCAGTGGCGGTTGGTAGAACTGCGGCACCACGGATCGCACACCCTTTCCTCCAGGAGCAGCCGCATGACCATCGGTGACCACCTGCACGAGCTGTACCGGCTGCCCGCGCACGCCTTCCCCGGTCCCGGCACCCCGTCCGGCCGGCTGCCCGAGCCGGACTCCGTCGCCTGGCGGATCTCCGCGGACGTGTACGACTCCGACGAGAGCTGGACGGCGGCCTTCACCCGCTTCTGTGAGACCGTCGACACCACCCGGGTGCGCGCCCTGATCGTCGGTGCCTGGGAGGAGGCCTACGACTCGGACCCCTCCGACGTCATCGAGGCCCTGCTCGCCGCCCGCGACCGGCTGCCCGCCCTGCGCGCGCTGTTCCTGGGCGACATGGTGATGGAGGAGTGCGAGATCTCCTGGATCAACCAGACCGATGTCGCGCCGCTGCTGACCGGTTTCCCCGCCCTGGAGGAGCTCGGCGTGCGCGGCGGTTCGGGCCTCGGCTTCACGGCCGTGCAGCACTCCGCGCTGCGCCGCCTCGTCGTGGAGACCGGCGGCCTGCCCGCCGGGGTGGTGCGGGGCATCGGCGCCAGCGACCTGCCCGCGCTGGAGCACCTCGACCTGTGGCTGGGCACGCCCGACTACGGCGGTGACAGCGAGGCCGCCGACCTGGAGCCGATCCTGTCCGGTGCCCGGCTGCCGCGCCTGCGCCATCTGGCCCTGCGCAACAGCGAGATGCAGGACGCGGTCGCCGCGGCCGTCGCCGCCGCCCCCGTCGTGGCCCGCCTGGAGGTCCTGGACCTGTCCATGGGGGTGCTGACGGACGAGGGCGCGGGGGCGTTGCTGAGCGGCCAGCCGTTGACCCACCTGAAGAAGCTCGATCTGCACCACCACTACCTGAGCAAGGCTTTCGTGGAGCGGGTGCGGCAGGTGCTGGAGCCGGCCGGCGTGGAGGTGGACCTCGACCGCGAGGACGCGGAGGAGGAGACCGAGGACGACGGCACGGTCTGGCGCTACGTCTCCGTCGGCGAGTGAGCACGAACGGTACGGCCCGCGCGGCCGGTGTGCGCTTCGCGGTGGTCGGCAACCCAGGCAACCGCCGCGTGACGCTGTTCGCCGACGCGGTGCGCGCGGCGGGTCTGCCCGGCCCGCGTGTGGTGCCGTGGACGGAGGTCCTGCACCGGGGCGGCGCGGACTTCGCGCCCGGCGAGGTCGTCCGCGTCGACTCCCCCGGCGAGCAGCCCGAAGTGGACCGCATGCTGCGGGGCGACCTGGAGCCCACCCGGGTGGAGGGATCGGCGCGCTGGTACGCCGGGTTCACCTCCGGGCTGCGCGGGCTGCGCGGCGGTGTCCGGCTGGACGATCCGGACGAGCTGTCCGTGCTGTTCGACAAGCGCCGCTGCCACGCCGTTCTGAACGCCGCGGGTGTCCCCGTGCCCTTCTCCCCCACCTCCGGACCGGACGGCGCCGCGGTACGCGGCTGGGACGACGTGCGGACGCTGATGCGCACGCACCGGATGTCCCGGCTGTTCGTCAAGCCCGCCCACGGGTCGTCGGCCTCCGGGGTCCTCGCCGTGGAGGCGGGCGGCGGCCGGATCAGGGCGACCACGTCGGTCGAGGTGACCGCGCAGGGCCGGCTGCACAACTCCCTCAGGCTGCGCCGCTACGAGGACGAGCGGGACATCGCGGCCGTCGTCGACGCCCTCGCCCCGGACGGCCTGCACCTCGAACGGTGGGTGCCGAAGGCGTCCCAGCAGGGCCGTGCCACCGACTTCCGGGTGGTCGTGGTGGCCGGCCGGGCCACACACGCCGTGGCGCGCACCAGCCGCTCACCCCTGACCAACCTCCATCTCGGCGGCCGGCGCGGCGACCTCGGCGCCGCCCGTGCGGCCGTCGTGGCGGCGGGCGGCCTCTGGAGGGACGTCCTGGAGGTGTGCGAGCGGGCGGCCGCGTGTTTCCCGCGCACCCTGTGCGTCGGCGTGGACCTGCTGCCGGCCATCGGCTGGCGCCGGATGTTCGTCGGCGAGGTCAACGCCTTCGGCGATCTGCTGCCCGGCCTCACCGGCCTGCCCGGCAGCGGCGCGGAGGGCCTGGACACCTACGGCGCACAGGTCGCGGCGGTCCTGCGCGGCCCCGCCCACCCCGACGTCCGGTGGCCGGGACCGGAGGCGCTCACCTCTCCGCGCGGCCGGCCGGCCGGCGAGCGGCCCGGTGCCCCGCGCGCGCCCGCCGCGCCGGCGTGACACAGCCCGGCCCCGCCGGCCGCCGCACCCGTACAGAACAGGAACACCGCATGACCGAGCCCGACATGAACGACGTCGTCGGCGACCACGACATCCTCCTCGTCACCCTCGACACCCTGCGTCACGACGTGGCCGAGGAGCTGGCGGCCGCCGGCCGCATCCCCCACCTCGCGCGTCATCTGCCGGGCGGCCGCTGGGAGAGGCGCCACGCGCCGGGCAGTTTCACCTACGCCTCGCACCAGGCGATCTTCGCCGGCTTCCTGCCCACCCCGGCCGCGCCCGGACCGCACCCCCGGCTGTTCGCCGCGAGCTTCGCCGGCAGCGAGACCACCGCCGACGGGACCTTCGTCTACGACACGCCCGACCTCGTCAGCGGGCTCGCGAAGGCCGGGTACCACACGGTGTGCATCGGCGGTGTGGGCTTCTTCAACAAGCAGGGCCCGCTCGGTTCGGTGCTGCCGGGCCTGTTCCGGGAATCCCACTGGGAGCCGGAGTTCGGCGTCACCTCGCCCCACTCCTTCGAGAACCAGGTCGAGCGAGCCGAGCAGGTCGTCGCCCGGCTCCCCGCGGACCAGCGGCTGTTCCTCTTCGTCAACGTTTCCGCGCTGCACCAGCCGAACTGGTTCCACCTGCCCGGTGCCACCCGCGAGGCCGGTGACACCCGCGCCACCCACGCCGCCGCCCTGGAGTACGTCGACCGGCACATCGGACGGCTGTTCGCCGCCGCGCGTTCCCGGCGCCGCTGCTTCGCGATCGTCTGCTCCGACCACGGCACCGCCTACGGCGACGACGGCTACACCGGCCACCGCCTCGGCCACGAGTGCGTATGGACCGTGCCGTACGCCCACTTCTTCCTCGACCCCGCCGAGGCCGCGCGATGACCACCGCCCACCCGACCGGCCCCTACCAGCACTACGTCTACGCCTATCCCCACAAGACCGCCTACCGGCCACTGCCCGAACGGCCGTCCCTGGCATCCCTGTGGGCGACGGAGGACAGAAGTGCCCTCTCGCTCTACCTGCACATCCCGTTCTGCGAGGTGCGCTGCGGGTTCTGCAACCTCTTCACCCGCATCGGCGCCCCCGACGGCCTGACCGGCGCGTACCTGGACGCCCTGGAGCGGCAGGCGACGGCCGTGCGCGACGCTCTCGGCGACGGCGACGGCGACGGCACGCGGTTCGCCACGGCCGCATTCGGCGGCGGCACCCCCACCTTCCTCACCGCCCGGGAACTCGAGCGGCTGTGCGACATCGCCGAGGACCGCATGGGCGCCGACCTGCGCGGGGTGCCGCTGTCGGTGGAGGCCTCGCCCGCCACGGCCACCGCCGACCGCCTGGCCGTCCTGGCCGAACGCGGCGCCACCCGGCTGAGCCTGGGCGTGCAGAGCTTCGTCGACTCCGAGGCCCGGGCCGCCGTCCGCCCGCAGCGCCGCGCCGACGTGGAAGCAGCCCTCGGCCGCATCCGCGACGCCGCCGTACCGGTCCTCAACATCGACCTCATCTACGGCATCGACGGCCAGACCGAGCGGACCTGGCTGCGTTCGCTGGACGCCGCTCTCGCGTGGCGCCCGGAGGAGCTGTATCTGTACCCGCTCTACGTCCGCCCCCTGACCGGCCTCGACCGCCACCGCCCGGACCCCGGCCCCGACCCGGCGTGGGACGAGCAGCGACTGCGGCTGTACCGGGCGGGCCGCGACCACCTGCTGGCTCAGGGGTACGTCCAGCAGTCGATGCGGATGTTCCGCCGGGCCGACGCCCCACCGCAGGGCGCCGACGACTACGCCTGCCAGACCGACGGCATGATCGGCCTCGGCTGCGGAGCCCGCTCGTACACCTCCGGCCTGCACTACTCGTTCGACTACGCCGTCGGCATGCACGAGATCCGCGGGATCATCGACGACTACGTCGCCACCACCGACTTCTCACGCGCGGCGGTCGGCTACCGCATCGACACGCACGAGGCACGCCGCCGCCACCTGCTGCAGTCGCTCCTCCAGGCCGACGGCCTGGACACCGCCGACTACCGCGACCGCTTCGGCTCCACACCCGCCGACGACTTCGGCACGGAGCTCGACGCCCTCACGCGACACGGCTGGCTGGCCGACCCCACCGCCACGCGCCTGCGGCTGACGCCCGAGGGCTTGGCTCACTCCGACGCCATCGGTCCGCGCCTGTTCTCCCCGGCCGTGCGCGCCGCCATGGCCGCCTACGAGAGGAAGTGACGTCCGGCCATGGACCTCACCGTCCTCTACCGCGGCCCCCTCGCCTCCTGCGACTACGACTGTCCCTACTGCCCGTTCGCCAAGCGGCGCGACTCCCCGGCCCTGCTCCGCGCCGACCGGGCGGCCCTGCACCGCTTCGCCGCGTGGGCCGCCGCACAGACCGATGACCGCCTCTCCCTGTTGTTCACCCCGTGGGGCGAGGGACTCGTGCGCTCCTGGTACCGGCACACCCTCGCCGAGCTGTCCCACCTGCCGCACGTGAGCCGCGTCGCCATCCAGACCAACCTCAGCTGCCGCACCGACTGGCTCGACACCGCCGACCGCGACACCCTCGCCCTGTGGTGCACCTACCACCCGGGCCAGACGCCCTACGACCGCTTTCTCACCAAGTGCCACGACCTCGCCCGGCGCGGCGTCCGCTACAGCGTGGGCGTGGTGGGCCTGCCCGAGCACCTCCCGGCAGCCCGCCGGCTGCGCGCCGATCTGCCGGACCACGTGTACCTGTGGGTCAACGCGGCCGAGGGACACACCTACGAGGACGCCGAGGCCGAGGACTGGACGGCGCTGGACGCGCTGTTCCCCTACAGCCGCACCCCGCACACCAGCGCCGGACTGCCCTGCCGCACCGGCGAGTCCGTGATCTCGGTCGACGGGGACGGCACCGTGCGCCGCTGCCACTTCGTCCGCGCCGAACTCGGCAACCTGTACGACGGCTCCTACCGGGCCGCGCTGCGCCCCCGCCCCTGCCCGCTGCCGGTCTGCGACTGCCACATCGGCTATGTCCACCTGGAGACCCTGCCGCTGTACGACGTCTTCGCCGGCGGGGTTTTGGAACGCATCCCGGCCGCCGTTCCGCCGGGCCGGAGAACCACCCTCCCCCTCGTGCTCACCCCCACGCCGCGACCGCCGGATCAGGGCTGAGCCCGGGCCTCATCGACCACGGGAGCGCCAGCCCCTGACAACGCCGCTCGGCCGGCGCGGCTCTCAGGCGTTCGGGGTTTCGTCGTCCTCCTCGGGCAGGTAGTAGGTCTGCCTCAGATAGGCGGCCATGTCCTGCAGCGCCTGGACGTATCCGGCTGTATAGCGCGCATCGGCGTCCGTGCGTGCGGCTTCCGCCCTCGCCCACCGGTCCAGGTGCATGGCGATGTGCAGGTGGTTCCTGTAGAGCCGGCCGTCGCGGCCGTCGAGAGCCGCTCGCGCCCGTTGCTCGTCCCAGTCCTCGAGCCCACCGGTGTCGAAGTCCAGCAGTTCCCGGTCGGGAGGCTGCATGGGCGTCCCTCCTCACTTCGTTCCGTGGCCTGGGACTGCGGGTGTCCCGTCTGCGGCGCCGGGAATCCGTCGCGCAGGCGGAGCGAATGTCGGGTCGTCGGGATTTCGAGGGCTTCGCACGAGGTACTCGCGCAGGAACACACATCCCTCGCCGATCACGGCCGGCCCCGGCCACGGGATGCGAGGCTCCGCTGCGACCTGGGGAGAGGCCATGACCAGTCACGACGACCGCGAGTCCTCCCCCGCCGGCGGCATGCGCGCCGGACAGGAGGACCGGGCCGCCCGAAGCGACGCCGGCTGGCCCCGACGCACCGAGGACCCGGCCGGCGTTCCGGAGGAAGGCGCCGACGCCGTGGAGGACGAGGCCGCCGTGCGCAGGGCCGTCGACGATGACGCGAGCACGGAGGTCTTCACCGGACAGGACACCGAGGACCGCGGGGCCCTCGCGCCCGAGTTCCGGGAGCCGTCGCACGGGAACGAGTGAGGACACGAGAAGGAGGACGACATGGCGGTATGCGAGGTATGCGGGAACGACTACGCCCTGTCCTTCGAGGTGCACACGGCCGGTGACGGGGTGCACACCTTCGACAGCATCGAGTGCGCCGCCCACCGGCTGGCCCCCATCTGCGACAACTGCCAGTGCAGGGTCCTCGGGCACGGGCACCAGGTCGACGGGCGCTTCTTCTGCTGCGCCCACTGTGCCCGGGCGCACGGGTACGAGGCCCTCACGGACAGCGCCTAGCGGGATTCGCGCGGCGGCCGGAGGCGAGCCGAAAGGGAAGGCCCCGGCCGTCCGCCGGCCGGGGCTGACCCCACGAGGGGCGTGATCGTGGAGGGCGGTCGCCTACGCGGCGAAAGGCTCTGCGGGGCTTCAGCCGAACGATCGTCCCTGCAGGCGGTGGATGAGGCCCGGGGACACTGTCCCCTCCACGCTCACGTCCTGTTCAACCGCGCCACCCCGGCGAGCATTCCCGGTGCGTCAGGGAATCCCGGTGTGCCCGCCGAGGCGCTCCCGGGGACCGCGGCCGGCTCGCGAAGGCGGCTCCCGGCCTCGGTCACAGCCAGCCGTTGCGGCGGAAGGCCCGGTAGAGCAGTCCCGCCCCCAGGGCCATGACGGTGAGCGCGCAGGGGTAGCCGTAGCGCCAGTCCAGTTCGGGCATGTGGGCGAAGTTCATGCCGTAGAGCCCTGCGATCATGGTGGGGACGGCCAGGATGGCCGCCCATGCGCTGATGCGGCGCATGTCGTCGTTCTGCCAGGTGCCCACTTTGGCGAGATGGGCGTCCAGAACGGAGGCGAGCAGGTCGTCCAGGGCGCGGACCTCCGTGTCGGTGCGGGTGAGGTGGTCGGTCACGTCGCGGAAGTACGGCAGCACCTGCCGCGGCCAGTCGTCCCGCGCGCTGGTGAGGGGTTGCAGGACGGGGACGAGTGGCTGGATGGCGTCGCGGAACTCCACCACTTCCCGTTTCAGGGAGTAGATCCGCTCGGTGAGGTCGTCCCGGGCGGGCGAGAAGACGCACCGCTCCAGCTCGGTCAGATCCGTCCGGACCTGCGCGGCGGCCTCGGCGTAGGCGTCGACGATGACGTCGGCCACGGTGTGCAGGACGGCGACCGGTCCGAGCCGTGCCATGTCCGGTTGCTCGTGGAGACGGCGCGCGGCTTCCACCGTGGGGTCGTTCACGCCGTGCCGTACGGTCAGCGCGAACGACGGACCGAGGAAGATCATCACCTCTCCGGTCTCCACGTCCGCGGTCTCCTCGACGAACCACAGCGTCTTCATCGCGACGGCCAGCACGTCGCCGTAGCGTTCCTGCTTCGGCCGTTGATGCGCCTGCACGGCGTCCTCGATGGCCAGGGGATGCAGGTCGAGGTATTTTCCGAGCCGCTGGAGCTCCTCCTGGCTGGGTCCGTCCACGCGGATCCAGGCGAACTCGTCGGGCTTCAGGGCCGTCAGACGTTCCAGGGTGAGGTCGCACGCGTCCGCCTGCCCGCAGTCGATCTGCTCGCACCGACCGGTTCGCTCCTGATAGATCACGCAGTCCATGTGCGTACGGATGCTTCCGCTGCCGCGATCCATGCCTGGCAGCGCGAGGAAGCGCCGTCATCCCCTTGCCGCCCCGCCTGGCCCGCTACTCCGTGCTGCGGGACAGCAGGGAGTGGTGTGCGGTGGGTGCGGATGCGGGAGGACCCGAGAACTGCAGTGGGTGCAGGCGGTTCCAGTACCGGTGCAGCGTCTGCGCCGGGGAGTCGGCCGGGGGCGTGGTGTGATCGCGGAAGACCTGGTGCAGTTCCTCGACCCGGTCTCCGGCGGGCACCTCAGCGAGGGCGTGCGGCCGGCGTTCGCGGGAGCTCCACCAGCGTGCGCCGAGTGCGGCTCCGGCGGCTGCCGCAGCGGTGATGATCAGGGCCTCGCGAGACGGTACGGCCTGCATGACACTCCCCATTCCCCGGACCAGGCACAGCACTTGCCTATGGGGGTGTCCCGCGCGGGGCGGTTCATGCCCGCGCGGCGTGTCCCGGGGCTGCGGTGGGGGAACTCAGCGCCCGCTCACGTCGTCGGTGAGGGCGATGCGGGCGGTGATGCGTTTGCCCGCCTGGACGCGTTCGGCTTCGAAGCCGTGCGCGACCGCCATGACGATCTCCAAGCCGTGCTGGCCGACGCGCCCGGCGTCCGCCGCCCGTGCCACCGGCAGCACCGGGTCGGAGTCCCACACCGACACCACGATCATGTCGCCGTCGATCCGCAGATCCAGCCGCGCCGGCCCCGGGGCGTACTTCCCGGCGTTGGTGACCAGCTCGCTGACCACCAGCTGCGTGACGTCCGTCGCACGCTGTGAGACGGGCAGGCCGTGGGCGGTCCTCACCTGGACGAGGAAGTCGACGGCGCGGTGGCGTGCGTGTGCGATACGCATGCCGTCACCGACGAGATCGACCGAGACATGAGGGGGCTGCTCGCCGACGCGCGCAGCTATGCCGTCACCCAACATCTGGACCCATTACGTTGCCTCTCGCTCCCCCCTCGCGCCGCCGCGCGTGACCCCGACTTCTTCCGCCGTCCTGCCGTGCCGCCGACTGCTCACGTCGCCGGGACGGCAGCGCCCGCCGCTTCCGGGCGGTTCTACTGCTTCGG
This sequence comes from Streptomyces sp. AHA2, assembly GCF_036857595.1. Lineage (NCBI taxonomy): Bacteria > Bacillati > Actinomycetota > Actinomycetes > Kitasatosporales > Streptomycetaceae > Streptomyces > Streptomyces sp. AHA2. The sequence goes on along the minus strand of NZ_JAUQWJ010000017.1, from coordinate 34,169 downwards.
CGGTTTCACGGCGATGTCGAGGTAGAAGGCGTCGATGCTGCGGACCGCCGCCTCGAACTCCTCGAGGTTCACCGGCTTGGTGACGTAGGCGTTGGCGTGCTGGTGGTACGCGCCGGTGACGTCGTCCGGCGCGGCGGACGTGGTGAGCACGACCACCGGGATGGTGCGCAGTTCGGCGTCCTCCTTGACCACGGCGAGGAACTCGCGGCCGTTCATGCGCGGCATGTTGAGGTCGAGCACGATGAGGTCGGGGCGCTCGTTCGCGGGGTCGCGCAGGTAGTCCAGGGCCGCGATGCCGTCGGGGACCTGGGTGATGTTGCGGGTGCCGCGCTCGGAGAGTGCGTCCTGGATGAGCATCGCGTCGGCGACGTCGTCCTCGACCAGCAGCACGTCGTAGGGGCGGGTTGCGGCGGCAGCGGCCATGGGTCACAGACTCCGTGGAGTGGGAGGGGTGGTGGAAAGGGGTGGGTTGCCGGTGATGAGCCCGGGCCAGCGTCGCCGGGCCCCCTGGCGGCTCATGCTCACGGCCTGGCCGATCTCGGGATAACCGGCTCCGCTCGCGGCGGCGGCACGGGCCGCTTGGTCCTCGAGCAGACGCACGGCCTCTTTGACTCCGGTGATCACCCGCAGACGGGCGAGCGCACGGCGGCGGGCGTCGTCGCTCACGTCGCCGGATTGAGCCGGTGGCTGGAGGCCGTACTGCGCGAGGCGCCGGGTGATGTCCTCCATCACCGCGCTCACCAGCGCAGCCGTCTCACCGCCGGGCGGAGGGGGCGAGTCGGGCGGAGCAGGCATGGGGCCACCCTAAGGCGTTGATCCATCCCGAGACAACGTGTGTTGTCACGGCCGGTACAGTGGGCCTGCCGTGTCCCAGGCCGCGTACCCGGCCCGCCGAGGGGGAGCAACAAACCGCTATGAACAGCGCAGAGTCCGTGACCGAGGGAGCGTTTTCGGGCTGGACCACTCGGCGATGGCTGCGTGCGGGGGTGGCCTCGACGCTGGCCGTCCTGGCCGTGCTCGGGTCACTGGGCGGCTGGGCGATGTGGCGCACTTCACAGCTCACCGACGAACTCGTCGACCGCCGCTCCCCCGCCCTCATCGAGGCCATGCGGCTGGAGGCGGCCCTGGTCAACCAGGAGACCGGGATCCGGGGGTACGGCTTGTCCGGCCGCTCGGACTTCCTGTCGCCGTATCGGCAGGGCGCGGTCGACGAGCAGGCCTCCCTGCGGCGTCTGCGGCCCCTGATCAAGGACGACGCATCGGCCCGGGAGGACCTGGCCGAGGTCGAGAGGCTGTCCCGCCGCTGGCAGGAGCGCATGGCCCGCCCCGTCTCGTCCGCGTCCCCCGAGAGTGCCGTGCGGCTCGCCACCTCCCGGGCCGAGGAGGGCAAGACCACGTTCGACTCGCTGCGGCGGACCATGACCGCCCAGCAGGCTCGCCTCCAGGCCGAGCGGACGGCGACGAACCGTCAGTTGCGGCAGGCCGAGACCCTGCGGAACTGGATGTTCGCGGTCATCGCTCTGGTGATCCTGCTGGTGGCGGCGCTCATCTTCGAAGGTCTGCGCCGCGGCGTCACGGGTCCGCTCACCCGGCTCAGCGCCTCGGCCCGGGACGTCGCTCGAGGCCGCTTCGACCGCACCCTGAGCGTGACCGGCCCCTCCGACCTGCGTCAGCTGGCCTGCGACGTGGAGTCGATGCGCCGGCGCCTGGTGGAGGAGCTGCAGTTCAGTGAGGATTCCCGCCGCCTGCTCGACGAACAGGCCGAGGACCTGAAGCGGTCCAACACCGAACTGGAGCAGTTCGCCTACGTCGCCTCCCACGACCTGCAGGAACCCCTGCGGAAGGTGTCCAGCTTCACCCAGCTGCTGCAGCGGCGCTACGGCGGCCAGCTGGACGCGAAGGCCGATCAGTACATCGCCTTCGCCGTCGACGGCGCCAACCGGATGCAGAGCCTCATCAACGACCTCCTGGCCTTCTCCCGGGTGGGCCGGGTACTGAACGACCACCAGAGGGTCGACCTGGAGACGGTGATGGCCGGCGTCCTCGACGACCTCGGTGTGGCCATCGAGGAGACCGGCGCCGAGATCACCCACGACTCCCTGCCCACCGTCGTCGGCGACGCCAGCCAGATGGGGATGCTCTGGCAGAACCTGCTCTCGAACGCGATCAAGTTCCGCAGCCCCGGACAGCCGCCGCGGATCCACGTCAGCGCCGCGAACGCCGGCGAGCACTGGGAGTTCGCGGTCAGCGACAACGGCATCGGCATCGCGCCGGAGTTCCGCGAGAAGGTCTTCGTGCTGTTCCAGCGCCTGCACACCAAGGACGCCTACCCGGGCACCGGCATCGGCCTGGCCATGTGCAAGAAGGTCGTGGAGTTCCACGGCGGCGGCATCACGATCGACCCGGAGTACACCTCGGGCACCCGCGTCGTCTTCACCCTCCCCGTGGCCGCGTCCGACGCCGGCGCCGACTCCGACGCGGAGAGAAAGGCGCAGCCGTGAGCACCCCCTCCGCACGGCAGGCCGAACAGTTCCGCATCCTCCTGGTCGAGGACGACGACGGCGACGCCCTCCTCGTGGAGGAACTCCTCTACGACACCGACCTGCCGCACACCCTCGCGCGCTGCCGGACCGCCGCCGACGCCCGTACGGCACTCGCCGCACACCCCGTGGACTGCGTGCTGCTCGACCTCCACCTCCCGGACGCCTCCGGGGTGCAGACGGTCCAGGCGATCCAGTCGGAGGCCGAGGCCGCCATCATCGTCCTGACCGGCCTGGACGAACCCCGTGCCGGAGTCGACGCCCTCGCCGCAGGCGCACAGGACTACCTCGTCAAGGGCAAGGTCGAGCCCGACCTGATGCAGCGTGCCGTCCGCTACGCCGTCCAGCGAAAGCAGGCGGAACGCGCCAACGCGGCCCTCCAGATCGGCCGCCTGCGGGCCGAGGAGAACGCCCGCCTGGAACGCGGCCTGCTGCCCGAGCCGCTTCTGACGTCGACCGCCGTGACCGCCGCGAGCCGCTACTACCCCGGACGGGCGCAGGCACTGCTGGGCGGCGACTTCCTCGACGTCGTCCAGACCGGCGACGGGCAGGTGCACGCCGTCATCGGAGACGTCAGCGGTCACGGCCCCGATGCGGCCGCCCTCGGCGTCTGCCTGCGCATCGCCTGGCGTTCACTGATCCTCGGCGGCCACCGGGACCAGGGCCTGCTCCACCTGCTGGAACAGATCCACATCGCCGAGCGCGCCGACAGCAACCTGTTCACCACGTGCACCCTGATCACCCTGGACGCCGACGCCGCCCGGCTCACCCTGCACCTGGCCGGCCACCACGCGCCCCTCCTGATCACCCCCGACGGCACCACGGAGATCGAGGCCGCCCACGGAATGGCCCTGGGCATCGCCCCCGGTCTCGGCAAATGGCCCGCCACCACCCTGACCCTGCCGGCGCAGGGTGCGCTGATCGCCTACACCGACGGCCTCATCGAGGGTTTCACCGACACCGCCGGTCGCCTCGGCGTCGAGGGCCTGCTGCGCATCATGGACTCCCTGCGGGCGTCCGACCCGGGAGCCCACCTCGACCAGCTCATCGCCCGGACCCGCACACTCAATGCCGACCGGCACACCGACGATCTGGCCATCCTGCGACTGGACTGGAACACCGGAAGCGGCGGGCACACGGCCGACGAGTGGCGGACCGCGCCCTAGGCATCGTCCGGCGCTCCGGGGGCGCGGCCGTCCCGGTCGCCTGATCGTGTCCGCCGGCAGGGGGCTCGCCGCCGCTGTCACACCCCTTGTTGTGCGGTGCGTCCGCGACCTGCCGGCCGGACGGTGTCAGCGATCGGCCGCCTCGGCAGCACTCTTGATGCCGCGCAGGGCTTCCTCGAGGCCGTGATCCACCTGGGCTCCCTCGGTGCTGTCCGTGTGCAGCCGGACGGTCAGGCGTGACGTGGCGGCGTCGTCACCCGGATCGATCTGCAGCCGGCCGTGATAGTCGTGCTCTCCCGGAGCGCCCCACTCGAGTGTCCTCCCGTCCTCGATGACGTGGATCCAGGCCTCGCTGGTGACGTCCTGCTCGGGGGCGTCCGGCGGGTCGATGTGAGCCGTGACGGTGACCTGGTCACCGCCGTGGGGCCGCGCCGAGGTCAGGCGCGGCAGATAGGCGGGCAGGTTCTGCACGTCGGCCAGGTAGGAGAAGAGCCGGTCCGGTGCGACCGTGACCGTGATCGTGTCGTTGTAGTCACCCATGCATGCGGGGTTCCTCCGCACCCGTGGCGTGAAACGGAGCCGGGCTCCCCACCGCCCGCCGGATGCGGCGAACGGAGCATCCTGTCTCAGCCGGCGGCCAGGATCCGCACCCCGAGCTTCCTCAGTTGCTCCACGACCGGGTCCTCGGTGTCCGCGTCGGTGATGAGTCCGCTGACCTTCTCCCAGGGCAGGACGCGGTACGGGGAGGCCGTGCCGATCTTCTCCGACGAGGCCAGGATGCAGGTGTCGGCGGCCCGCGCCGACAGGGCGCGCTTCATCGCGGCTTCCTCGGCGTCCCCGGTGGTCAGGCCCGCCTCGGGGTGGGCGCCGGTGACGCCGAGCAGGCAGAGGTCGGCGGACACGTTCTGGGCGGCCTCGACGGCGGCGGCGCCGCACGTGACCGCCGAATGCTTGAAGACCCGCCCTCCGAGCAGGAACAGCTCCGCACCGGGATGGTCGAGGAGGGCCGCGGCGATCGTCGGGCTGTGGGTGATCACGGTACAGACGAGATCTCTCGGAAGGGCCCGCGCGACGGCGAGGGCCGTGGTGCCTCCGTCGAGGATCAGCGAGCCGTGCGGCCGTACCAGTCCGGCGGCCACCGCTGCGACCTTCCGCTTGCCGTCCGGGGCCACCGTCTGCCGTGCGTCGTAGTCCACCACCGCCGGGGACGCGGGCAGGGCTCCCCCGTACACGCGCTGGCACAGTCCCTCGGCCGCGAGCTCACGCAGATCACGCCGCACGCTGTCCTCGGAGATCCCCAGCTCGGCGGCTACGTCCTTGGCGACGACCTTCCCGGTGCGGGCGAGAAGACCGAGGAGGTGCTCGCGTCGTTCGGCAGCCAGCATGCACATTCCTTCCTGATGTTGCCTGTTTCTGCGTGTAGTCTAGTGGCCATGACCGACAAGCCCATGCTCGTCCTGATCGCGGGCCCGTACCGTTCCGGCACCGACGGCGACCCGCGGGCCATGGCCGCCAACCTGGCGCGCCTGGAAGCCGCCGCCTGGCCCGTCTTCGCGGCCGGCCACCTCCCGGTGATCGGCGAATGGATCGCGCTGCCCGTCCTGCGGTCCGCCGGCGCCGGTCCCACCGATCCACTCGCCGACCAGGTGCTGTATCCGACCGCCGACCGCCTTCTGGCCCATTGCGACGCGGTGCTGCGCCTGCCCGGCGAGTCCACCGGCGCCGACCAGGACGTGGCCACGGCCCGGCGCCGCGGCCTGCCCGTCTACCACGACGTGTCGGAGATCCCTCACCGCACACCGCAGGAGACCTCGTGACGGGCCGCCCGGGCATCGACACGCCCGACCACCGCGGGCGCACCCACCTCGACCGGGCCGGACGCGGCCTCGCCCGCAACCCCGACGTCGTGGTCCGCGACGTCGAACTCACCTCACAGGGCTGGCACGTTCTGCGCCGTACCACCTTCGACTACCGCCGCCGTGACGGGCGGTGGGAGACCCAGCAGCGCGAGACCTACGACCGGGGCAACGGCGCCGTCGTCCTGCCGTACGACCCGGAACGCGGATGCGTCCTGCTCACCCGCCAGTTCCGCTACCCGGCCTACGTCAACGACCACCCCGACGGCATGCTCGTCGAGGCCGCGGCGGGGCTGCTCGACGGGGACGACCCGCACACCGCGATCCGGCGCGAGAGCGCCGAGGAGCTCGGCGTCGTCCTCGGTCCTGTCACCCACGTGCTGGACGCCTACATGAGCCCCGGCTCCGTCACCGAGCGGCTGCACTTCTTCACCGCCCCCTACGGGCCCGCCGACCGCAGCGGCACCGGTGGCGGACTGGAAGAGGACGGCGAGGACATCGAGGTCCTCGAAGTCCCGTTCACCGAGGGACTCGCCATGATCCGGGACGGGCGCATCGTCGACGGCAAGACCATCCTCCTGCTGCACTGGGCGGCCCTGAGCGGGCCCTTCGCCGGCTGAGGGGCAGTGCGTGCGGGACCCCGGCGAGGCGGCTGAAGGAACGCCGTCAGCCTGCGTGGCGTCGGATGTCCCCCGCTCGCCGTCTCCCCGCCGGCACCCTCACGGCGCGGTGCTCGTGCGCAACTGCCAGGTGTCGACGGCCTGGTGGGGCCTCATGCCCATTTTCTCGTACAGGGCGAGCGCTCCGGTCGTGTTCTCGGTGTCCACGCCGAGTCCCACGGTGTCGCGGTTGCGCAGGGCGAACGCGGCGAAGGCGGTGCCCAGCAGGTGGGCGCCGACGCCGTGGCCGCGCGCCCCCTCGATCACGCCCAGTTGCCTCACCCACCCCATCGTCCTGCGGTTGTCGTGAGCGGCCAGTGCGCCCGCGGCGCCGATGCCCTCCACGTGCGCCAGCCACACCAGGGACGGATCGACGTCGCCGGTGGGGGTGGCCAGTCCCTCGCACCACTGCTCGAAGGTCACGGGGTGGTGGCTGAAATGGTGGGTGAAGGCCCTCTCGATGAGCTCGTGGGCGAGCCGCAGGTCTGCTTCGGATGCGCAGGCGCGCACGGACACGCCGGGCCCGGCGGGCGGCGGGGTGGTGCTGCCGGCGGCCACGGGTTTGCTCAGGAGGCTGTACCGGCGTACGGGTCGCCAGTTCCTTTCCCGCAGCAGGACGGGATCCAGGGTGGACCGCTCCCTGAGATACAGGTGACACACCGCCTCGCCCTGGCCGTTGTCGCGGGCGATGGCCGCGGCGCGGGCGCCCACCAGGTCGAGGAGGGCGGCTCCCGCCTGCCGGTGTTCCGGAAGCGAGTAGTGGTCGGCGTCGATGTGCCCGGTCCCGTGGCTGTCGCACACCAGCGCGTAGCCGACCAGCGTCCCGTCGGTGTCGTAGGAGAGCCAGGTGTCGGTCTCCGGCCGGGTGCCCGACAGCGTCATGTCGCGGACGACCTCGCCCACCTCGGTGTCCGGTTCGCCGGTCTCGATCACGTCGATCTTGTTGATCAGTTCGCAGATCTCGGCGGCGTCCTCCGGGGTGGCCGGCCGTATCGTGATGCGGGACTGTGCGGGGCGCTGCTGCATGCCCGTCAGTGTGTTCGGGGGCGGTGGGGGGTGCAACGGCTTTTCAGCCGGCGCTGGTCCGGGGGAGGCTGAGTGCCGAGCCTCAGGACTCCGGGAGCCCCGTCACGTCCCGCCCGGTGCGCACCCCGTGGAGATCCGCGACCCGCGCAGGTGAGCACCGCCCGAGGGTGCGGCACGCGGTCAGGGCAGGGCTGTCATGGCGTGCGCCAGGGCCGCGGGGCCCTCGTCGGCACCGCTGATGCGGACGAGTTCGAAGTAGCCGTCCATCTGCGGGTCGTCCGCGGTGGTGAGCCGACGGGCGTCGTGGCGGGTGGGAGACCGCCAGACGGTGTAGAAGGCCCAGGGGGACTCTTCGAGCAGCGGCTCGGCGCGGCCCATCGCCACGGGTCGGACGCCGACGGCCGTGAGGCTCTCCAGAGTGGCGTCCATGCCGGACAGAAAGGCCGTGCGCTGTTCGGCGGTCAGGTCGCGCCAGGCCTGCCGCGGGCGCCACAGTTCGATGACGTAGTACATCGTGATCTCCGAGGTCGTGTCCGGGGTGGTGCCGGTGTGCGGGTGACCGGTTGACGCGGTGGATCAGCCGAGCACCGCGCTCATCCCCATGGACGCGAGCAGGTGGTCGGTGGGCCTCCGGATGCCGGCATTGATGGCTTCGACGGTCTCGCCGAGGAAGAACCGGTCGACGCTGACGCGGTCGGGTCGCTGTCCGGCCGGCGTCTCCAGCAGGGCGACGACGGCGTCGGCGACCTCACGGGGGTCCGGCGGCTGCGGGGAGGAGAAGGCGGCGGCGACACCCTGCATGAACCCCTGGGTGAGTCCCAGGACTTCGGCGTAGTCCCCGAGCCGGGACGTGTCGGCGCCGACGACCTGCGAGGTGGCGAGGTTGCTGGGGAACGCCCCGGGCTGGACGACCGCGACGTCGATGCCGAGGGTGCGCAGCTCGTAGCGGTAGGCCTGCGCGAGTGCCTCCACGCCGAACTTGGAGGCCGAGTACACGCCCATGCCGGGAGCCGTGATGCGACCGGCTCCGCTGGAGACGAAGACCAGCAGGCCGCTGCGGCGCGCGCGCAGGTGCGGCAGGACCGCTCGGGCGACGCGGTGGGAACCCACCAGGTTCGTGTCGAGCACGTCGAGGAACTGGTCGCTGGTCACGCTCTCGCCGATGCCGGTGACGGCGTAACCGGCGTTGTTGACCACCGCGTCGAGGTGCCCCGTCTGCTCGACGGCGGCATCGACGGCGGACTCCACGGATGCGTCCGAGGTGATGTCCATCGGCACCACCCTGATACGGCCGGGCGCGCCCTGGGCCTCCTTGACCAGCGCCTCTGCGGCGGCGCGGTTGCGTCCCTCGGGATCGCGCATGGTGGCGACCACCGTGTGGCCCTGCTCGGCGAGCACTTCGGCGGTGCGCCGCCCCAGGCCGCTGGACGTGCCGGTGATGAGAACTGTCTGCGGCATGGCCGCCTCCCTTTGATCGTTACCGGTTTTCGGTAAACACATGATTACTCGCGATCCCGAGCCATGTCAACACCTGTATATCGAGTCGATCAACAGGCGTATACTCATGGCATGACCAGCACCGACCAGCCCTCGGAGTCCGCACCCACGTCCCGGCGCCGTCAGCGGGAAGCGACCAGGAGCGCCATCCTCGACGCCGCCCGGCAGGCATGGGCCGAACACGGATACGACGACGTGGGTCTGCGGGACATCGCCGGCCGGGCAGGCGTGACCGCAGCCATGGTCAATCGCTACTTCGGCAGCAAGAAGGAACTGTTCCGGGAGGCTGTGGGAACCCGGGATCCCAGCCCGCCCACCTTGGCCGGCCTGGACCACGCGGACTTCGGGCGGCACCTGGCGGACCTGATCACGAGCGGAGGCCACCGCGCCGCGGCCCCCGACGAGGACGATTACGACCCGATCCTCATCCTGCTGCGCTCGGCGGCCAGCCACGCCGCCCGGCCCGTGCTGCGCGACTACGTCGAGAACACGGTCATCCCGCCGCTCGCCGGATACTTCGGGGACGACGACAGCGCCCGGGAACGCGCCGCCCTGGTGCTGTCGCTGCTGCTCGGCATGACCGCCCTCGGCCGGATGCTCGGGGTCGAGCCACTGGACACGACAGCAGCGCAGGACGGCACCGCACCGGACCGCCGCGGACTGAACGCGGTGCTGGCGGCCATGCTGCAGGCCGCCGCCGACACGACGCCACCGGCTGCCACCCCACCGCCACCCGACCGGCTGTGATCACCGTGACGGCTGCGACTGGCAACTCCGCCTGCACGGCACGTCCGGGACGCCGGGCCGGGGGTGGGCGGCCCACGCGTCGTGCGGGGGGAGAGCCCGACTTCCGCCGAGACGCGCGCGCACCGGTGCCGGGTCGGGGAGCGACCCGGCACCGGTGCGCAGCGCCTCGTGGCGGTCAGGGGGTGCGCAGGGCCACCGCCGCGCAGTGGCCCTGCGGCACCGTGACGTCCGCCAGGGACCAGCCGGGCACGGGGGCCGGTTCGGGGCCGGAGCCGACGTAGTCGGCCGAAGGGTCGGCGGACAAGCCCACGCCGAGCCCTTTCAGGTACGCCTCCTTGCGGGTCCACACCCGGGTGAAGGCCGCCGGCCGCTCCGCGGCGGGGAGCCGGGACAGCTCCGCCGCCTCCCGTGGATGCAGGACGTCGGCGGTCTCCAGGATGGTCGCCGGCGCCACCAGTTCCTCCACGTCCACCCCGACCGGGGCGGTCGCGAACGCCAGGAGACTCAGGCCGGTGCAGTGCGAGAGCGAGAAGTGCAGGGTGTCGCCGGGCAGGACGGGTCTGCCGTGGGGCTCGTCGCAGTGCAGGCACGGCGCCCGTTCGATGACGACCTCGCCCGGCGCGATGCCGAGGTAGAGGCCGAGGAGACGGCGCAGCGCCACGTGTGCGCAGACGTAGGCGTCCCGGTCGGCGGTCCGCACGAACTCGGCCGCTCGCGCGAGCTCCTGGTGGTCCAGGGTCGTCGGCGCCCGCCGCGCGGCGTGTGCGCGGTATTCGCCGGTGTCCACGAGCCAGACCTCCGGGTCCGGGGACGGGCGGGGCGCGCCGTGCGGTCCACCGCCGGGATCGCGGGCGGAGCCGGACAGCCGCCGGGGCAGCAGCAGGCGGGGAACGGTCAGGACGGTCATGGCCCTCCTTCAGGCGGCGGCCGGCACGGGCGTTTCGGCGGCCTTCTGCTCGGGCTCCTGAGCGCGGGCCGGGTGGCGCAGGGCGAGGACGGCAGCCACCGGGGAGACGAAGGCGATCGTGCCGCACAGCAGCCAGGTGGTCTGCACGCCCAGCACGAGCGACAGACTGCTGAAGACGGCGATGGAGATCGGGGCGGTGCCGATGCCGGCGAGCGCGAGCGTGGACATCGCGGCGCCCATCCGCTCCTCGGGGGCCGCCTCCTGGTAGAGGGTGACGATGGCCGGTCCGTTCAGGCCGGACAGCAGGCCGACGGCGGCGGCGACGGCGGTGAGCGACACCACCGACGGCATCAGTGCCATCACCAGGATCCCCGCGGCCAGTCCGGCGCCGGTGACGACCAGGCGGACGTACATCGGGATGCGGTGTGCCAGGACGGCGCCGAGCGCGCTGGACCCCAGGGCGCCCACGCTGAAGGCGGCCAGGACCACGCCCACGGCACCGACGCCCCAGCCCCGCTCGGACACCAGCAGCGGCAGGGCGACCTCCGCCGGCCAGCTGAAGGCCATGTCCAGGGACAGGGAGGCGAGGAACATCCAGCGCAGCCGGGGGTGCCGCGCCAGCAGCCGGAAGCCGTCACCGGAACGCTTCATCAGTGAGGCTCCGGGTTCCGGCTCGGGCCGGCGGAAGCCGTGGGTGACGTGGAGCAGGCAGCCGAGCCAGATCGCGCCCGTCACCGCGCCGGCGGCCAGCGCCAGCCACACCTCCCCCACCGAGACGAGGAACGCGCCGGTGGGGGCGCCGAGGATGGGCGCCACCCGCAGCACCATGGCGTACAGGGAGTTGGCGCGGGCCAGCTGGTCGCCGCGCGCCAGCATGGGCAGCAGGACGCCGGAGGCGGGTCCGGCAAGGCCCAGCAGGACGCCCTCGATCAGGGCGATCGCCACGAGCGGCCACAGGGACTCGGTCGTCGCCGTGATCACCGCGCCCGCCGCCAGCAGCACCACACGGGCCGTGGTCGTGCGCAGGAGCACGAAGCGCGGGCCGAGGGTGTCGGCGACGGCCCCGCCGAAGATGAGCATGAGCGCGCGCGGCACGGTCGCGGCGAGCATCAGCAGGGTGACGGCACCGGTGCCTCCGAGCTGGACGGCCGTCCAGTTCATGGCGATGAGCAGTGCGAAACTGCCGAGCTGGACGGCGGCCTGACCGCCGACGAGGGAGCCGACCCGGCCCCAGGGGACGGGGTGCTGTGCGGTGGTGTCCATGGAGGTACCTGTTCTGTGCGAGGGAGGAGGAGAGGGTGGGTCCGGCGCCCGTGGGGCCGGGTCAGGGGCGGCGGGTGGCCAGGGTGCGGTGTACCGCTCGGTGGGCGGCGTGGGCCGTCTCGGCGTCGCGGGGTGCGCGGCCGTACGTGCGCAGGTCCAGGTGACCCCCGAGGTGGGCGAGTCCGGCTTCGCGCAGGGCGCGGGTGGCGGCCGCGCCGGCGGTCCGGGCGCCGGGACCGGGCCGGACGCTGACACCGGGCGGCGCGTCGGGCGCCGTGAGCCGGAACCGGGCCCGGACGAGCGCTCGCACGGGGCCGGGGCGGGCGGCGCCGTGCGGGCCGGTCCGGCTGAGCCCGGTGTCGTGCGGGCCGGTCCGGCTGAGCCCGGTGTCGTGCGGGCCGGTCCGGCTGAGCCCGGCTCCGTCACGGGACGGCGCCGGGCGCCGGGTGGAGCCGGGATGCCTCCGCGCCCGCCCCTGCCCGGGGCGGGCGCGGTCGGACCCGGGCGCATCGGACCGGCCGCGCGCCACCCGCAAGCGGGCACGCGCCCGTTCACGGCCCTGCCGCATCCCCCGGGCGGCATCCGTGAGACGCCCTGCCCGCGTCCCCCGCGCCGGTTCGGGCGACTCGCCCCGGACGGCGCGGCTCACGGCAGGTCACCGGCCGTCACGGCGGGCGCTCGGCCGGGCTCCGTGATCGATCCCCCGGCGGGGTCCCACAGGTCCTCCGGGGCCAGGTCGGCGATCCGGTACTTGCCCAACGCGCTCACCAGGAGCCGCAGTTCGAGTGCGAGGGCGTCGGCGAGGCGGATCAGGCCCTCCTCCGGGTCCTCGTCCACCGCGAGCAGTGCCGCCCGGCCCAGCCCGACCGCGCCGGCACCCAGGGCGAGGGCGCGCACGGTCCGGCCGCCCTCCCAGATCCTGCCGGTGACCAACAGGTCCCCGACGGGCCGGCCGACGCGCCGCAGGCACTCGGCGAGCGGCAGCCCGACCTGGTCGAGGAAGACCCGCGGGGCCCAGCCGGTACCGCCCTCCGCGCCGTCCACGGTGACGGCGTCGGCGCCGGCCGCCCAGGCCGCCGCGGCGGCGTGCGCGATGTCCCGGCCGGGGTGGAACTTCACCCAGGTGCGCGCGAGGGGGAAGTTGTTCCGCATGAACCGCAGTTGCTGGCGGACGATCTCCTCGGTGAAGGTGCCGGGGGTGGCGCAGCGCAGCCGCCGGCCGGGATCGCCCAGGACGTCCAGCACCGTGAACCGCCCCGCCAGCCGCTCCGCTTCGGCGGCGTCGACCACGGTCATGCCGCCGAGGCCGGGCTTGGCGCCTTGGCCGGTCTTCAGCTCGAAACCGAGCCGGCCGGAGTCGCGCAGAGCCCGGGTACCGGGGTCGCTGTAGAGGAGGTTCCACACCTCGGAGTCGGCGTCCTCGGTGGACTGCTGCACCACCACTCCGCCGGCGCCGTCGGGGACGGTCTCCGCGTAGGCGGCGATGCGTTCCAGCAGTGCCGAGCGCACCCGGCCGGCGTCGCCGCCGCGCCGGTAGCCGTGCACCGGCACCATGTTCTCGCCGATCACCACGGGGATGCCCAGGCGCGCCGCCTGCCGCGTCGCCGCCAGGGCGAGGTCCCCGCTCCCGGCCCGGGTGGAGCCGAACGCCGAGAGGTACAGCGGCAGTCGGGTGGCGAACCCGCCGGTGCGGCCGCTCAGGTCGACGTCCTCGTGGGAGGGTTCCCGGCCGAGGTCGATCAGCTTCTCCAGGCGGCGCGGCATGAACACCGGTGGTGCGATGCGGAGGCGGTCGAGGGCGTCGGGGGACTCGGGGGCCGTGGCCCCGAAGAGGGCGTCGCCGTACTCCTCGGCCGCCGGGAAGACGTCGGCCGTGCCGGTGCGGGCCCGCGCCCGTATCCGGTGTTCCGGGAAGCCGTTCGCGTGCAGGGCGTTCACGGCGCGATCACCCCCGGCAGCTTCGGGTAGGCGCTGACCTGCCACAGGTTGTCGAGCCCGGTCAGGAAGCGGACCAGGCGCTGCAGTCCCATGCCGAAGCCGGCGCTGGGGCGGATGCCCTCGCGGGCCAGCCGGAGGTACCAGGCGTACTTGGCGGGGTTCTCGCCGCTCTCCCGCATCCGCGTCACGATCGTCGCGTAGTCGGACTCGCGCTCGCTGCCGCTGGCCAGCTCTCCGTAGCCGCCGTGGGCGAGCAGGTCGAAGTTGCGCAGCACGCCGGGGCGTTCGGGGTCCTCGCGGTCGTAGAAGCCGCGTGAGCCCTTGGGGTAGTCGTCGACGAAGAAGGGGCGGTCGGCCTCGAGGGACAGCAGCCGCTCGCCGGTCCAGTCGATCTCCGCGTCGGGGCTCTGGGGGTGGCCGGCGGCGACGAGCCGGGCGACGGCCTCGCCGTGGGTGCGGGTGTCGAACTTGCCCGACCGCAGCTCCGCGAAGTCCAGCTCGTCGCGGCCCAGTTCGCGCAGCACGTCGGGGACGGCCGTCCACACGTGCTCGACGACACGGGTGAGCAGTCCGGCGGCGACGTCCTGGGCGTCCTTGCGGGTGCCGTCGGCCAGTTCCACGTCGATCTGGTGGAACTCCACGAGGTGGCGTCCGGTGCCGGCGGTCTCCGGGGGTTCCACCCGCACGTTGGGGGCGACGTAGAACAGGCGCGGGAAGCCCTTGAGGGAGGCCTGCTTGTAGAGGATGGCGCTGGTCATCAGCTTGTAGGGCTGTCCGTAGTAGTCGACGTCGAGTGCCTTGGCGCCCCGGCCGCCGGGGTCGGTGACCGGTCCGACCAGCGGCGGCAGCAGTTCGACGAAGCCCTCGCCGCGCAGGAACTCGCGGGCGGCGTACAGGGCTTCCTGCTGGACGAGCATCGCCGAGCGCAGTCGCGGCGAGGCCAGGTGTTCGCCCAGCGCGGGCGGGGTGGTGGCGTCCATGTCGTCTCCTGGTCGTGGGGTGGGCGGGGTGGCGGGGGTGTGCGCGGGACGGCGGGACGGCGGGGCAGGGGGCGCCGGTGCCGTGTGCGCCGGCGGTGGGCCGGGGCGGTCGTAGCGGTCGGCCAGGGTGTGCAGGGCCCGGAGCAGGCCGGTGGAGTCCATGCGGCCGGGGGCGCCCGCCGCCGCGTACGGCACGGCGGGCATCCGTCCCACGGTGGACCAGCGCAACGTCCCGTCGGGGGCGAGGAAGCTGCGGCTGCGGCCCGCGTTGTCCGGGTGCAGGCAGTAGGGGACGTCGAGCACCCCGCGGGCGAACGCGGCACGCAGCGCACGCCCCGGGTCGTCGGACAGCTCCAGGACGGCCTCCACGAAGGTCCGCGCCTCCCGGTAGATCCCGCCGTCCGACACGCCGGTGTCGTCCCGTCCGGCCAGGGCTGCCGCGGCGGCCGCGGTCTCCAGTGCCCGCACGTTCTCTTCCACCGTCGGGATGCGGTGGGCCTCGGCGGCCGTCTTGACGATCAGGCGCGCGGCACCGGACCGGACGGCGAGGTGGGCCGCGTCCTCCAGGAGCCGGGTGGCGCCGCGCTCGGTACGGGGAAAGACGCCCATGTAGGCGTAGAGGACGACGTGCCGGTCCACGTCGGCGGGGAGGAACTCCTCGGCCAGCCGGCGCAGGGCGCGGACCGCCTCCACGTCCTGTGCCTGGTCGGTCTGCTGGGCGTAGCTGAGCGAGACGCTGCGGATGCCGTGGTGGACGAAGAACAGCCCTTCGAGGAGGCTGAGGGCGACCAGCAGCCCGGGCGGGCAGAGCTGTCCGAGCATGCAGCCGCCGAAGCTCTCCAGGTGCGGGGTGCGGTGGGCGGGGACCAGGGTGGCCAGAAGTTCGCAGGAGCGGGCCCAGTTGTCCACGGACTCCGCGAGCGGTGTGCGTCCGTAGGGCAGGCAGTACGAGACGGGGCCGCCCTCGGTGGCGTCCAGGCCGGCCGCGGTGAGCGCCCGGATGATGGGTTCGGGCCGGGACGAGCCGTGCCGGACCTGGACGGGGAAACCGGGGGCGCGCAGGGAGTCCAGCAGGCCGCGGGTGACCTGCGGGGCGTGCGTGGCGATCGGGTAGCCGTTGAGCGGGGTGCCGTCTACGAGCGCGGCCTCGGCGGCGGCGAGGTCGCCGGTGCGTGTGTAGCTGTCGATGGTGAGGGTGCCGACGGTGGTGGCGACCGCGGAGCGGGTGCGCCGCAGGCCCTCGCCCATCCGCCGCGGGTCGCTGAAGCCCATGCGGGGCTGGACGACGAGACGGCCGGCGGCGGCCGCGGCGGTGACGAACTCCCCGAAGGACGAGGCCCGTTCCGGCCCGGAGCCGGGCACCTCGCCGGTGTGGGCCCCGGTGTGCTCCGGACCGGCGGAAACAGGTGGGGCCTGCTGCGGGGCGGGAAGGGTCGCGGTGGTGTTCACGCGGCGGCCCGCCCGGCGAAGGTCCCGTCCAGCCAGGTGCGCAGGGCGGTGGTGTCGCCGTCGTCGAAGACGGCCGCGCACCCGGCCTGCAGCAGCCTGCCGCGCTGCTCGCGGTCGGCGCGGCCGGCGACGCCGAGCTTGCCGCCGATGACGACGGGCGGGTGCGGGCCGGCGGCGCGCAGGGCCCGCACGGCGCTCAGCCCGTCGCGGTACCCGTGCCCGTTCACGCTGCTGATGACCACCAGGTCGGGCCGTTCGGACGCGCACACCCCGGCCAGCAGCTCGCCGGTGACGCACGGGCCGAGGTTGCGCACCCGGTGCCCGCACTCCTCCAGAAGCAGCTGGAGATACATGAGGTTCCAGGTGTGGGAATCCGATGCCGTGCCGGTCAGCAGGGTGTTCACATTCCGTCGTCGCATGCTCAGAAATATAGGAGTGCGAGGGCGTCCGGAGAGGCAGTTGCGGCGGCAGGACAGCGGGAAGAACAAACCGTTCGACGGACCGGGGAAACGCATCGGGCGACCCACTGCGCAAACGGCCGCGCCCCGTGCGTTCACGGGGCGCGGCAGGATTTCGGTCATGGGATGAGGCAGGGGGTCAGGAATACTGTGCGATCAGGCTGAGCGGGCGGATGTCGGTCCAGTTCGTCTCCACGTACTCCAGGGCGGCGGCCCGCGGGCCGGGCCCCCACACCGCGTCCCAGCCTGCGGGAACGTCCGCGAAGGCGGGCCACAGGGCGTGCTGCCCCTCGGCGTTGACCACGACGTGGAAGGTGCCCTCGGCGTCGTCGAAGGGGTTGGTCATGACAGGCTCCTCAATGTGTCGGAAAGGATGCGGCCGATCAGGGCGAGCGGTTCGGGTTCTCCCAATCTGGTGTGGGGAACCCCGATCAGATGGTTCTCGACGGTGCCGTCGATATAAGGGATCCAGTTCTGGGCGAGCGTGTTTTCCGTTTCTCCTTCTTCGAGAGCTCCGAGGAAAAGCAGATGCGTTCTCACCGGGCGTGGGGCGTACAGGTTCATGATTTCGGCGTGGTTGATGGAGGCGCCGATCACCGAGCGGATCTCGTCGTCGGAGAAGGCGCCGAGCACCGGGTCCTTCAACCGGACCAGGTCGATGAGCGCCTCGACGTCGAAGGGGGCGTCCTCGGGCTCGTCCGAGGCGTCGCCGACGAGCATGTCCCGCTTCTGCGCCGGCGTCATGCGGCGGCGCCGCGGCTCGGTGGGCAGCAGGTGGACGTCCATCATCGCCAGGAGGTCGCACCGCTCGCCCAGTTCGGCGAGCCGCACGGCCAGGGCGTGGGCGACGGTGCCGCCGAAGGACCAGCCGAGGAAGCGGTAGGGGCCGTGCGGCTGGACCTCGCGGATCAGCGGCAGATAGTCGTCGACCATCTCCTCCACCGACCGGGGCGAGTGGCCCAGCTCGGCCAGGGCGCGTGCCTGCACCGCGTACAGCGGCTGGTCGGGCCCCAGGTGGCGGGTGAGGCCGGCGTAGGTCCAGCCGACGCCGGTGCCCGGGTGGATGCAGAACAGCGGAGGTCTGCCGCCCTTGGTCTGCAGGGGCAGCAGGACGCCCATCGGGTCGAAGCCGGTCGGTTCGTCGGCCAGCAGCCCCGCCACGGTCGGCGTGCGGAACAGGTCCCGTACGCCCAGGTCGAGGCCGAGGACCGCCCGCATCCGGCTGATCAGCCGCACACCGAGCAGGGAATGACCGCCCAGGGTGAAGAAGTTGTCGTCGATGCCGACGCCCTCGACGCCGAGCACCTCGGAGAACAGGCCGCACAGCAGTTCCTCGCGCGGGGTCCGCGGTGTCCGGCCGGTGGTGCGGACCGCCGGTGCGGGGGCGGGGAGCGCTGTGCGGTCGGGTTTGCCGTTGACCGTCAGCGGGATCGCGTCGAGCAGCACCGCCGCCGCGGGCACCATGTGCTCGGGCAGTCGGTCCGCCGCCCAGCGCAGCAGGTCCGGGCCGGTCAGCTCGTACCCGGCGCGCGGTACGGCGTAGGCGATCAGGCGCTTGCCGCCGGGACCGTCGTCGACAACCACCACCGCGGCCTGCCCCACCCCCGGGTGGCGGGCCAGGGTGGCCTCGATCTCGCCGGGTTCGATGCGGAAGCCCCGCAGCTTGACCTGGCCGTCGGCCCGGCCGAGGAAGCGCAGTTCGCCGTCGGCCGTCCAGCACACCAGGTCTCCGGTGCGGTACATGCGCCCGCCGTCCGCGCCGAACGGGTCGGCGACGAACCGCTCGGCGGTCAGTGCCGGGCGGCCCACGTAGCCGCGCGCCACCTGGGTGCCGGCGATGTACATCTCCCCCGCCACACCCCTCGGCACCGGTCGCAGCCGCTCGTCCAGGACGTAGACACGGGTGTTGTCGAGTGCCGCCCCCAGGTAGACGCCCCGCAGGTCGCGTTCGGTGACGGGGAAGTGCTGGTGGTGGGAGGCGAACGTGGTCTCGGTCGGGCCGTAGCTGTGCACCAGGACGGTGTCCGGGCAGTGCGCCAGGACCCGCCGCAGCGCCTGAGGGGAGGCGACGTCGCCGCCGGTCCACACCTCGTCCAGCAGCTTCAGGGTGTCCAGGCCCTCGTCGGCCATGATGTGGAACAGGCCCATGGTGAAGTAGGCGGCGGTGACGCGGTGGGTGCGCACGGTGTGGTCGATCTCGGCCAGGTCCGTGCCGTCGCCCGGGCAGAACACCAACTGCCCGCCGCCCAGCAGCGGTACCCACAGCTCATAGGTGGAGGCGTCGAATCCGATGGCCGAGTGCACCAGCATGCGCCGGTGGTGTTCGCGGTTCCAGCAGCGGTCGGTGGCCAGCTCCACCACGTTGCGGTGGGTCACTCCGACGCCCTTGGGCCGGCCCGTGGAGCCGGACGTGAACATCACGTACATCAGCGCGTCCTCGCCGACGGTCACATCCGGGGCCCCGGTGCGGGACGGGTCGAACGCGCCGGGTGCGTCCACCGCCAGCACCCGCAGCCCGGCCGCCGTCTCGGCGGTCACGGACGGCGAGTCCAGATGCGCCTGCTGGGTGAGGAGCACCCGGACGCCCGTGTCCTCGGTCATCGTGCGCACCCGGGCCTCGGGCAGCCGGGGATCCATCGGCACGTAGGCGGCACCGCACTTGAGCACCGCCAGCACGGCCACCGGCAGCAGCGGCGTCCGGTCCATCAGCACGGCGACGGCCGCGTCCCGCCCCACGCCGGCGTCGATCAGGGTGTGGGCCAGTGCGTTGGCGCGGGCGTCCAGCTCGGCGTAGGTGACCTGCTCCTCGCCGTGGGACAGGGCGGTCCGGTCGGGGGTACGCCGGGCCCGGGCGGCGAACCGCTCGTGCACCAGGCCGCATTCGGCGGACGGGGCGGCCGTGTCGTTGTAGGCGGTCAGCAGCCGGAACTCCTCCTCGGCCGACAGCAGGACGAGGTCGGTGATCCGCTGCGCCGGGTCGTGCGCCACCGACCGCAGGATGCGCTCCAGGTGGGTGGCGAGCACGGCGGCCGTCGCCGCGTCGTACAGGTCCGTGGCGTACTCCAGGACGCCGCCCACTCCGGCGGCCCGGCCGTCGGCGGTACGGGTCTCCCGCAGGGAGAGTGTCAGGTCGAACTTGGTGAAGCCCGACTCGGTGGGCAGCGGCACACCGGCCAGGTCGCTGCCCTCCCCCGTGCCCGCTTCGGCGGGCTCCACCTGCACGATCGTCTGCACCAGCGGGTGCCGGTCGGTCGACCGGGGTGGGTTGAGCCGCTCCACCACCAGGTCGAACGGCATCTCCTGGTGGGCGAAGGCCGCCAGGTCGGTGGCGCGAACCCGGTCCAGCAGGTCCTCGAACCGCGGGTCGCCGGAGGTGTCGCAGCGCAGCACGAGGGTGTTGACGAAGAAGCCGACCATCTCGTCGAGGACCTCGTCGTCGCGGCCGGCGACCACGGTCCCCAGGGGCAGGTCACTGCCCGCGCCGTGCCGGGTCAGCAGCGCGGCCAGCGCCGCCTGCACGATCATGAAGAGGGTGGCCCCGTGGTCCAGGGCGAGCCGCTCCAGGCGCGCGTGCACCTCGGCGTCCAGGACGACCGGCACCGCGGCGCCCCGTTTCGACGCCTCGGCCGGGCGGGTCCTGGCCGGGGTGGGTGCGAGCACCTCCGGGGCGCCCGCCAGGGTCTCGCGCCAGAAGGCGAGGTGTTCCTCGGCGGCCGCGTCGTGGAGGGTGCCGCGTTCCCACAGGGTGTAGTCCGTGTACTGCACCGGCAGCGGCTCCCAGGCGGGGGCGCCACCCGCGCGGCGGGCCGCGTAGGCGGTGCCCAGGTCGCGCAGCAGCGGACCGGTGGACCAGCCGTCGGCGGCGATGTGGTGCACGAGCAGCACCAGGATCTGCCCGGCGCCCTCCTCGGTGATGAGGGTGGCGCGCAGCGGCGGGTCGGCCGCCAGGTCGAAGACGTGACCGGCCGCCGTGTCGACGGCCGCGGCCCACTCGCCGGCGGGGCAGCGCACCACGTCGAGCGCCGGACGGGCCGCGGCGCCGGTCAGCACCCGCTGGTACGGCTCGCCGTCCACCGCGGGGTACACCGTGCGCAGGACCTCGTGCCGTCCGGCCACGTCGGCCAGCGCGTCGGCGAGGACGTCCGGGTCGAGCGGCCGGTCCAGCCGCAGGGCGAAGGGAATGGTGTACGAGCGGCTGGGGCCCTCCAGTTGGTCGACGAACCACAGCCGCCGCTGGGCGTACGACAGCGGCACGCGCTCGGGCCTGAGCCGGCCGGGGACGGGCGCAGGGCCGGGACGGTCGAGCGAGGGGTCCTGCCCGGCGAGGCGGGCGGCCAGCTCGCGCGGGGTGGGGGCGAGGAACAGGTCCCTGATCCGGGCCTCCAGGCCCAGGGCGGCGCGGATGCGGTTGACCAGGCGCACGCCGTACATCGAATGCCCGCCGACCGAGAAGAAGTTGTCGTCCGGGCCGACCTCCTCACGGCCGATCACCTCGGCGAACAGGGTGCACAGCACCTTCTCCACCTGCGGCTGACCGGGAGCGGCGCCGGCCCGTGCGGACTCCTGCCGTTCTCGCCGGGCGTGCCGGAGCCGGTCCCTCAGCCCGGTGACGCGGGCCTCCTCCCCGGCGGTGAGCAACTCCCGTGCCGTGACGGGAGCGTGCGGGTCGGCGGCGGCCCGCTCCAGGGCGCGCACGAAGAGGTCGAGCAGCAGGCGGGCGGTGTCCGGTTCGTACAGGTCGGCCGCGTACTGCCACCACACCGTGAGGCCGCCGTCGCCGGGCAGGGCGACGCAGGAGGCGCTGAGGTCGAACTTGGCGGCCTCCAGCCCGGGTTCGGCGAAGCGTCCCGCCAGCGGGCCGCTCGTCGCGGTGCCGGATCCGTCCTCGGTCTCGGCCGTGAGCATCACCTGGAAGAACGGATTGACCGCCAGGGACCGCTCCGGGGCCAGGTGCTCCACCAGCAGGTCGAAGGGAAGGTCCTGGTGGGCGTAGGCGGCGAGGTCCGCGTCCCTGGCTCGCTCCACCAGTTCCGCGTACGGGGCACGGCCGGACACGTCGGTGCGCAGCACCAGGGTGTTGACGAAGAAGCCCACCAGGTCGTCCAGGGCCTCGTCACCGCGGCCGGCGACGGGGGTGCCGACGGGGATGTCCTCCCCCGCGCCCGCGGCCGCCAGGGCGAGGGCGAGCGCGGGCTGCAGCACCATCAGCAGGCTGGCCCCGTGTTCGTCGCCGAGTGCGGTGAGGCGGCGCAGCGCGTCGGCGTCGAGGCGGGCGGTGAGGGTGGCGCCGGATCCGGTGGGCTCGGCGGGGCGGGGGCGGTCCGCGGGCAGGTCGAGCACGGTCGGCATGCCGTCCAGGGCGGCGCGCCAGTGCGCCAGCAGCGGTGCCGGGTCCGCCAGCAGGTCCCGCTGCCACAGGGTGTAGTCCGCGTACTGCACCGGCAGCGGCTCCCAGTCGGGAGCGCCACCGGCGCGGCGGGCCGCGTAGGCGGCGCCGAGGTCGCGCAGCAGCGGGCCGACGGACCAGCCGTCGGTGGCGATGTGGTGGGTCAGCAGGACGAGCGTCGCCTCCGGGTTCCCGTCCACCGAGGTGCCGGTGCGGAACAGCGCGGCACGCAGCGGCAGTTGCGAGGCGAGGTCGAAGGTCGCGGAGGTGAAGCGGGTCACCTCGGCGGCCAGGTCGCCGGCCGCGCAGGTGCGCACGTGGAGCGGGACGGGCGGCTCGTCGAGGACGTGCTGGTAGGGCTCGCCGTCCACGGCCGGGTACACCGTCCGCAGCACCTCGTGGCGTTCCACCAGGTCACCGAGGGCGGCGGTCAGGGCAGCCGGGTCGGGGTCCTCGTCGAGCCGCAGCACGACCGGCAGGTGGTAGGTGGTGGACGGGCCCTCCAGCCCGGCGAGGAACCACAGCCGGCGCTGGGCGTACGACAGGGGCACGCGGTCCTCGGCCGGCAGCGGCTGCCCGGCGAACACGTCGAACGCGGGGTCCGGTGCCGGGACCGGGGCCGGGGCGGACGTGCGGGCGGCGTGGGCGCGCAGCTCCTTGCGGTCGATCTTGCCGGAGGAGGTGCGGGGCAGTGCCGGGAGCGGTGTGAACGTCGTGGGCACGGCGGCCGGGGGCAGCACCTGCCGGGTGTGCTCGCGCAACGCGGACGGGCTCACGCCGCCGTCCGTGACCACGAAGGCGGTCAGGCGCTTGCCACCGCCGGGGGCGTCGGTGGCGACCACGGCGGCCTCGCGCACCCCCGCGTGCCCGGACAGCACGGACTCCACGGAGGCCGGATCCACCCGGTGGCCGTTGATCTTCACCTCGTCGTCGGCGCGTCCGTCGAAACCGAGCTGACCGTCGTCCCGGATGCGCACCAGGTCGCCGGTGCGGTAGGCGCGTTCGGCACCGAGCCGCACGAAGCGGCGTTCGGTCAGCTCGGGCCGGCCCAGGTAACCCAGCGCCAGCTGTCCGCCGAGCAGCCACAGCTCGCCGTCGACCACGGCGGCCCGCATGCCGGGCAGCGGCGTGCCGATCGGCACCGGCCCGCCGGTGTACCGGGACAGGTCGGCGACGGTGGCGACGACGGTCGTCTCGGTGGGTCCGTAGGTGTTCAGCAACCGCACCCGCTCCGGGTCCACGGCCGCGCACCACCGGGCCACCCGGTCCGGCAGCGCCGCCTCGCCCCCGATGACGACGGTCCGCAGTGTGGGGGGCAGGTCGGCGAGCCCGGCGGCCACCGCGTGCGCCAGCTCGTGCCAGTAGGCGGTGGGCAGGTCCAGCACGGTGACGCCGTGCGCGGTGCAGCCGGCCAGCAGCCCGGGGACGTCGAGCATGTCGTCCTCGCGCAGGACGAGGGTGGCGCCCGCGCCCAGGGTGAGGAAGACCTCCTCGACGCTGGCGTCGAAGTGCAGCGGGGCGAACTGGAGGACCACGTCGTCGGCGGTGATGCCGTAGACGTCGGTGGCCGCGGCCGTGAAGGCGGCGAGAGCGTCCTGGCCGACGACCACGCCGTTCGGGGTGCCGGTGGAGCCCGAGGTGTAGATGACGTACGCGGCGTCCGGGTCCACGCCGGGCCCCGGCAGGACGTGCTCACCGTCGACGGTGGTCGGGCCCGTGCCCGTGCAGTCGGCGAGGACGGCCGCGGTGCGGGCGGCCGGGGCCCTGGGGTCCAGCGGCAGGTAGGCCGCGCCGGTGCGCAGGGCGGCGAGGAGCCCCACGACGGCGTCGATGCCGCGCGGCCGGTGCACGGCGACCAGCCGGCCCGGCCCGGCCCCCTGGGCGGCCAGCTCGTCGGCGCGGAACGCCACGGCGAGGGCGAGCTGCCCGTACGTCATCCGGCGTCCGCCCTGCACGAGGGCGATGCGCTCGGCGTCCTGACCGGCGATCCGGTCCAGGACGCGGGACGCCGTGCGGGGCGCCGGGCCGCCGTCCAGGACGGCGGAGGCGGTGGGGACGGTCGAGGGCATCGCGGGGCCTCCAGGCGAGGGATCGGGGTGTGCCGCCGGCTGACGTGCTCTCACGCTAGGCAGCCCACGTCCCCCCGGCGGGCAGTCGGCGGGGCAGCTTGTCCGGCGGCTCGGCGCCCGTTTCCTGCCGCTGCCGCCTCGAACTGCCGCCGCGGCTGCCGCTGCCGGTCGTCCACCGCGGCCGGGCACGACGGAGCCCGGAGCGACCGAGGGTGCTGTCGGTCGCTCCGGGCGGTGGGTCGGTGGCGGTCACGGGCTTGTGCGCCGACGTCGCGCGGGAGCCGGGTGCGGTTCGCCAGGCGCCGGGCGCCGGGACGCCTGTCCCCTACGGCTGACGGACCCGGTCGCCGCTGCGGGTGCGGCGGCGCAGCGGCGGGACCGGTGCGGTTTCGGCGGCGGCGGCCGCAAGGTAGGCGGCCAGCTTCGCCGGGGTGGGGTGGCGGAACACCTCGCGCAGGGTGAGCTCGCGGCCCAGTTCGGTACGGACCCGGTTGACCAGCCGGACCGCGAGCAGCGAGTGGCCGCCCGCCTTGAAGAAGTTGTCGGCCGGGTCGACTTCCCGTCCGCCGAGCACCTCCCCGAACAGCCGCAGCACCCCGGTCAGCAGGGTGTCCCCCGGCCCGTCCACGTCGTCGCGGGCGTCCCGAACGGCCTCCTGCGGGCGGGCGGAGCCATCGGGCGCGATCGTGATCACGGCCGGCACGCTGTACTCCGGCAGCCGCTCCGCCGCCCAGGCCTGCACCTCTCCCTCGGCGAGCCCCCGACCCGTCACCTGTGCTGTGATCCGGTCGTCGGCGATGCGCACCCGGGCCTCGCGCACCGCCGGGTGCCCGGACAGGACCGCCGCCACGTGATGCACGTCGATCCGGTAGCCGTTCACCGAAGGCCGCTCGCCGCGCCGGTCGGCCGGGGCCGGGAGGTCTCCGACGCGTGCGTCCGGGTCCGCCGCGTACAGCTCGAGTGCCCGCGTGAGCAGATCGGTGAGACGGGCCGCCCCGGCGGGCCCGTACAGGTCCGTGGCGTACTCCAGAACGCCCGCCAGGGAGCCGTCCGGTTGTTCCGCCAGCGCGAAGGTGAGGTCCGACTTCGCGCTCCCCGAGGTGTGGGGCAGTTCGGTGCCGGCCAGCGGACCGGCCGACGTGTCGTCCCGCTCCGGACGGGAGTCGACCTGGAGCATCACCTGCACCAGGGGGTGGTGGGCGGTGGAGCGGTGCGGGTTGAGGTGCTCCACCAGCCGGTCGAAGGGCAGGTCCTGGTGGTCGTAGGCCGCCAGGTCGGCGTCGCGCACCCGCTCCAGCAGTGTGCCGAAGCCGGGGTCGCCGGAGGTGTCGGTGCGCAGGACGAGGGTGTTGACGAAGAAGCCGACCAGGCCGGACAGCGCGTCGTCACCGCGTCCGGCCACGCTCGTGCCGAGCGCCAGGTCGGTTCCCGCGCCCAGCCGGGTCAGGCAGGCCGCGAGCGCCGCCTGTACCGCCATGAACAGGGTGGCGCCCCGGGATCTCGCGGTGCGCACCAGGGCCTGGTGCGTGGCGGCGGGGACGGTGAAGCCGGTCAGCGCACCGCGTCCGGACGGCAGTGCCGGCCGCGGCCGGTCGGTCGGCAGGTCGGTCAGCGGCGGCAGGTCCGCCAAAGCGTCCTGCCAAAAGCGCAGTTCGCCGTCGGCGCCGCCGTCCGAGAGGAGTTGCCGCTGCCACAGGGTGTAGTCGGCGTACTGCAGCGGCAGCGCCGGCCGGTCCGGCGCCTGTCCGCGCGCCCGGGCTTCGTACGCGGCCGCCAGGTCGGCGAGCAGCGGGCCGGTGGACCAGCCGTCGGCGGCGATGTGGTGCAGCAGCAGGACGAGGGTCTGCGGGCCGTCGCCCTGCGGATGCAGCAGCCAGGCCCGCAGGGGGATGTCCCGTGCCAGGTCGAAGACGTGCGCGGCGGCGGCGTCGACGGCCGCCGTCAGGTCGGCGGGCCGGCCCAGCTCGAGGTGCGGGCGGGCCCCGTCCAGCACCTTCTGGTACGGCTCCCCGCCTTCGCTGCCGTAGACGGTGCGCAGCACCTCGTGCCGTTCGGCGACGTCCGCGAGCGCGTCGGCCAGCGTCATCGGGTCCAGCGGCCGTTCGAGTCGCCGCACGAGGGCGATGTTGTAGGTGGCGGACGGGCCTTCCATCTGGTCGACGAACCACAGCCGGCGCTGGGCGTACGACAGCGGCAGCCGCGCGGGACGCCGGCCGGCGGGGATCGCCACCGGGCCCGGCCGGGACACGGTGTGGTCCGCTCCGGTCTCGGCCAGCCGCCGGTGCAGGGCGAGAGGGGTCGGCGCGAGGAACAGGTCGCGGATGCCCACGTCGAAGCCGAGCACCGTCCGGATGCGGTTGACCAGCTTGCTGGCGAGCAGCGAATGGCCGCCGGACTTGAAGAAGTTGGCGTCCGCGGTGAACGTGTCCCTGCCCAGCGCCGCGGCGAAGAGCCCGGTGAGGATCTCCACGCGCGGGGCGTGCACGGCGGCTCCGGCGGTGTCCTCGGCGGGCTGCCGTGCGGTCGCCGCCGCCAGTCGTTCCCGTCGGGCCGCCACTGACCGCTCCTCCTCGGTCGTCAGCAGTCGCAGGACCGACAGGCGTGCCGTGGGGTCGGCGGCGACGGCCCGCAGCGCGCGCGTGAACACCTCCAGCAGCAGACGGGCCGTGTCCGCCTCGAACAGGTCCGTGGCGTAGCCCAGGTGGAGGTCCAGGCCGGCGGGGCGGCCGTCCGCCGTGCGGCGCACGGCGCAGTGGAACGACAGGTCGAACTTGGCGGCGCCCAGGTCCGTGCTGGTCGCGGTGGCGGTGAGCGCGCCGAGAGCGGCCTGTTCGGCGGCACTCTCCTGCACGGTGAGCATCACCTGGAAGAACGGGTGCTCACCCAGCGCCCGCCCCGGCTGCGCGAGCCGTTCCACGAGAAGGTCGAACGGCAGGTCCTGGTGGTCGAAGGCGGCCAGGTCGGCGTCGCGGACCCGGTCCACCAGCTCGGCGACGGCCGGGTCCCCGGACAGGTCCGTGCGCAGCACCAGGGAGTTGACGAAGCAGCCGACCAGTTCGTGCAGGTCCTGGTGGGAGCGGCCGGCCACCGGGGTGCCGACGGCCAGGTCCGGGCCCGCGCCGACGGCGCGGAGGGTGGCCGCCAGGGCCGCCCTGACCACCATGAACAGGCTGGCCCTGCGCTCCCGCGCGAGTGCCGTCAGCGCCCGGTGTGCGTCCGCGTCCAAGGCCGCCGACACCGCCGCTCCGCGCCCCGATGGTTCGGCGGGCCGCGGGCGGTCGTACGGGAGGTCCGTCCGGTCGGGCAGACCGGCCAGCGCCTTCTCCCAGAAGGCCAGCAGCCGCTCCCGGGCCGGTCCGGCCAGCAGCCCGCGCTGCCACAGGGCGAAGTCGGCGTACTGCACGGGCAGTGCCGGCCAGGAGGGTGCGCGGCCCGCGAGGCGTGCCGTGTAGGCCTCTCCCAGGTCGCGCACCAGCGGGGCCAGGGACCAGCCGTCCGTGGCGATGTGGTGGACGAGCAGCACGAGGACGGAGGTGCCGTCACCGGGCAGGAACACCCGCGCCCGCAGGGGTCCCTCATCCGCGAGGTCCAGGTGCGAGCGTCCGAAGGCGGCCAGTCGTTCGTCCAGTTCGCCGGGCGGGCACTGCTCCCACTGCGGCAGTCCGTCCGGGACCGGGTCCGCCGGCGCCACCCGCTGGTGGGGCTCGCCGCCCTCGGATCCGTACACCGTGCGCAGCACCTCGTGCCGGGCACGGACGTCGGCCAGCGCGGCGGCGAGCGCCCGCCGGTCGGGCACTCCGTCCAGGCGCAGCACCAGCGGCGCGTTGTAGGCGGCGGAGGCCCCCTCGATACGGCCCAGCAGCCACAGGGCGCGCTGCGCGGCCGACAGCGGCAGCAGGGCGGGCCGCGCCCCGGGCGGTACGGCGGTCAGCTCCGGGCGGTCGTCGGCGCGGCCGGTCCGTGCCGCTTCCGCGAGCCGCCGGTGCAGCGCGGCCGGGGTCGGTGCGAGGAAGAGGTCGCGGATGCCCACCTCGGTGCCGAGCGCGCCGCGGATGCGGTTGACCAGCTTGCCCGCGAGCAGGGAGTGGCCGCCGTTGCGGAAGAAGTTGGCGTCCGCGGGAACCGTCTCCCGGCCGAGCACCTCGGCGAACAGACCGCACAGGATCTCCTCGCGCGGGGTGAGCACGTCGGTCCGCACGGCCGCGGGGGCGGGCTCGGCGGCCGCGGTGCGCCCGGTGTGGGCGCGCCGCCGCCGGAGGTCCTCCCGGTCATCGGCGCTCAGCAACCGGAGCTCGGCGACGGGTCGCAGCGGGTCGGCGGCGAACGCGGCCAGGGCTCGGAGGTAGGTGCCGAGCAGCAGGCGGGCGGTGTCCTCGTCGAACAGGTCCTCGGCGTAGGTCAGGGCCACATCGACGCCGCCCGGGCGGCCGTCCTCGGTGTGGTGCTCGGCGCAGTACCAGGTCAGGTCGAACTTGGCCGCGTCCAGGCCGGTGTCGCTGGTGTGCCCGGTGATGCCACCGGGGAGCCGGACCGGGTCCGGTCCGGCATCGTCGGCCGCCACGGTCAGCATCACCTGGAAGAACGGGTGGTGGCCGAGGGCCCGTTCCGGCGCCAGGTGCTCCACGAGCACGTCGAAGGGCAGGTCCTGGTGTTCGTAGGCGGCCAGGTCGGCGTCGCGGACCCGGTCGACCAGTTCGGACACGGCCGGGTCGCCCGACAGATCGGTGCGCAGGGCGAGGGAGTTGACGAAGAACCCGACCAGGTCGCGCAGGTCCTCCTCGGGGCGGCCGGCGACGGGCGTCCCGATCACGACGTCCTCGCCGGCCCCGGCGGCCGCCAGGGCCGTCGCCAGCGCGGCCCGGGCCACCATGGTCAGCGTGGCGCTCCGGGCGCGGGCCAGGGTCAGCAGCCCGTCGTGGGCGGCCGCGTCCAGCCGGCCGGTGACGGTGGCGCCGCGGCCGGACGGCTCGACGGGGCGGGGCCGGTCGGCGGGCAGGTCGAGGACGGCGGGCGCTCCGTCCAGTGCGCCGCGCCAGTGGGCCAGTTGCTCGGCGGCCAGGCTGTCCGGGTCGGCCGGGTCGCCCAGCAACTCGTGCTGCCACAGGGTGTAGTCGCGGTACTGGACGGGCAGCGGCTCCCAGTCCGGCGCCCGGCCGGCGCACCGGGCGGCGTAGGCCGCCGCCAGGTCGCGCAGCAGGGGGCGCACGGACCACCCGTCGGTGGCGACGTGATGGAGCAGCAGGACGAGCACGGACGTCCCCGTCGAAGGGGCGGCGCCCGTGGACGGGGCGGTGCCCGTGGTCCCGTCACCGGTCCGGAACAGCCGGGCGAGCAGCGGCGGCCGGGCGGTGATGTCGATCGGCTGCCGGACGAACGCGGCCACGGCCGCATCGCGTTCGGCGGGTGTGCGGTCCTCGACGGCCAGGGGGTCGACGGCGGAGGCCGGCCGCACCTGCTGGTACGGCTCGCCGTCGGCGCCGGCCGCCAGGACGGTCCGCAGCACCTCGTGCCGCTCCACGACGTCGGCCAGGGCGGCCCGCAGGGCGTCGGGGTCCGGCACGCCGTCCAGGTGGAGCACGACGGGGGCGTTGTAGGCCGCGGAGGGCCCGTGCAGGCGGCCCAGGAACCACAGCCGGCGCTGGGCGAACGACAGCGGGATCACGGTCATGGTCCTTACGCGTCCTGGCCCGGCGCGGCGGCGACGAGCGTGTCGATGTGGGCGGCGAGGTCGCGCAGCCGGGGGTTGGCGTAGACGGCCTTGACGGGCAGGGCGACGCCGAGTTCGGCGCGGACCCGCGACACCAGCTTGATCGCGAGCAGGGAGTGTCCGCCCAGCTTGAAGAAGTTGTCGTCCGGCCCGATGCGGGAGGCGCCGAGCACGGTGGACCAGACCCCGGCGATCAGCGTCTGGGAGCGGGACAGCGCCGGGTCGGCGGCGCCGGCCGCGCTCCTCTCGGCGGCGGGGGCGGGCAGCGCGGCCCGGTCCAGTTTGCCCTGCGTGGTGGTGGGGAAGCGCTCCACTGCCACGAAGGCCGCCGGGACCATGTAGGCGGGCAGCGTCGCCGCCAGGTGTGCGTGCAGGGCCGAAGCCTCCGCCGGGCCGGCCGCCGGGTCCTGCGGGCGGTGGTAGGCCACCAGGCCGGGGGCGCCGTTGACGTCGTCGCGCAGGACGACCACGGCTTCGGCGACCCGCGCGTGTCCGGTCAACGCGGCTTCGATCTCCGGCAGTTCGATGCGGTGACCGCGCAGCTTGACCTGCCCGTCGGCCCGCCCGAGGTAGACCAGCCGGCCGTCGGGCAGCGGTCGTACGAGATCGCCGGTGCGGTACATGCGGGCCCCGGAGCCGTCCGGGTCGGCGACGTAGCGATCGGCCGTCAGGGCCGGGCGGTGCCGGTAACCGCGGCCCACGCGCGGGCCCGTCAGGTACAGCTCGCCGCTGCCGCCGGCCGGCACCGGGCGCAGCGCCTCGTCCAGGACCCGTCCGCGCAGGCCCGGCAGCACCGTGCCGATGTGCGGTTCGTCAGCGCCGTCGATCCAGCCCGCCGTGGAGTCCACGGTGCATTCGGTGGGTCCGTACAGGTTGACCGCCCGCAGCACACCGGCCGTGGTCTGCTCACCGATCCGCCGCCACAGGGCGGGACCGATCGCCTCGCCGCCGACGAGGAGGGTCAGGGGGCGCGGCCCGCCGTCGGCGGTCAGCAGCTCCAGCAGCGGTTCGGCGTGGGCGGGAGTGACGTCCAGCGCGGTCAGGGCGTGTTCGTCGACGAAGCGGGCCAGCAACGCCGGGTCGGCGCGCGTCTCGTCGTCGACCATGACCACGGTGTCGCCGCGGCACAGCCGGACCCACTGCTGCACCGAGGCGTCGAACGACGGCGAGGCGTTCCAGCCGACCCGGCCGGCCCCGGGGCCCGCGATGCCCTCGGACTCCAGTTCGGCCAGCAGCGCGGAGACCGCGGCCCGGCCGATCTCGACGCCCTTGGGACGGCCGGTGGAGCCGGAGGTGTAGATGACGTACGCGAGGCCGTCGCCGGACACGGGCACAGGCCGGTACGGCGACTCCGTGACGCCGTCGGACGCGGTGAGTTCGCCGACGGTGACGTGCGCGGCCTCCGGTGCCAGGACGTCGGTGCAGTCGTCGGCGGTGACGACCAGGTCGGCGCGGGCGTCCTCCACCAGGTAACGCCGCCGGTCGGCGGGGAGCCGGGGGTCGACCGGCAGGTAGGCTGCGCCCGCGGTCAGGGTGCCGATCAGGGCGGTCACCAGGTCGGCGCCGCGCGGCAGGGCGAGGGCGACGACGCTCTCCGGGCCGATCCCGCGGGCGGCGAGCCGGCCGGCGATCCGCATGGCCTCGGCGCGCAGCCCGGCGAAGGTCAGCTCCCGGTCGGTGGCGACCACGGCGGTGCGGTCGGCGGGCGCCTCCGCCAGGCGGTCCAGCAGGTCGGTGACGGAGGAGGCCGGACGCTCAGCGGTGCCCACGTCCGTGGCGGGGCGCTCGGGGGTGCTCGTGGTGGTGGCGAGGTGCCCGGCGGTGGTCGTAGTCGTGTCGGGGCGTTCGGTGGTGGCCGCGGCGGAGGCGGGGCGCTCGGGCAGGACGGCGGTCATGGCGGCGGTCACTCTCCGGAGAAGACGGTGGTGGCGGGCTCGGTGGTCGGGGCGCAGTCGGCGAGCGCGATCGGTTCGCCCATGGCGACGAGGATCTTGCGGTCGCCCGTGAACGCCTCGCGGCCGTGGGCGCACAGGACGTTGTCGACGAGCATGAGGTCGCCCTCCTGCCAGGTCTCGCGGACCGTCACCCGGTCGTAGACGGCGTTGACGGCGTCGACCTCGTCGTCGGTGAGGCGGCTGCCGTCGCCGAGGTAGGTGTTGAACGGCAGGCCGTCCTCGCCGTACGTCTCGACGAGCACGTCGCGCACGTCCGGGTCGAGGGTGCGGCTGTTCCAGAACGCGAAGTGGTTGAACCAGCTGCGCTCCCCCGTCACCGGGTGGGTGACGATGGCGGAGCGGCGCTGGCGGGTCACCAGCGAGTCGTCGTCCAGCCACTCGAAGCCGACGGTGTTCTCCGCGCAGTAGGCCTCGGCGACGGCCTTGTCCTCGGTGGCGAACGTCTTGTACCAGGGCAGCCCGGCCAGTTCTGAGTAGTTGCGCACCAGCAGCCAGCCCATCCGCTCGAACCGCGCGACCAGGTCCGGCGGGAGCAGCCGCAGCGCCTCGCGCATGTCGCCGACCGTGGTGGCGCCGCCCTCCTGGGGCGCGGTGACGCAGCCGAACAGCAGGACGCCGGGGAAGTCGAGGGTGTAGCTGTTCTCGTTGTGCAGCCGTATGGGCTGGACGGCGGGCAGGTCGGTGGAGGAGAACACGCCCTCGCCGAAGTCGGTGCGCGGGGTGGCCTTCTCCTTGTAGCCGGCCCGCTGCGAGATCAGCGCGTCACGGGCGGCGGCGAAGCTCGCGGCGTCCCGTACGGGCAGGCCGCGCAGCAGGACGGCACCGGAGCGGTGCAGCTCGGCCTGGATCTGCTCGCGATGGGCCGTCAGCCAGGCCACGGCCTCGTCGAGACCGGCGGCAGCCGGGACGTGCACGACGACGGGCTTGCCGGGCTCGCGGACCGGGGTGATCGAGCCCGTGACGGGGACGGCCGGAGCGTCTGCGTGGATGGTCATGAGGAGTCCTTCGAAGATGAGGAAGACAGGGCGGGAAGCGGAGGGGGCCGGTCGCGGGGCCCGTCAGGGGGCCGAGGCGGTGACGCGGCCGCCGACGACGGAGGACAGCACCGAGAAGAACCGCGGCAGCTGGTCCTGGAAGTAGAAGTGGCCGCCCGGCAGGACGTGCCGGGTGAACGCCTGGCCGGTGACCTCCGCCCAGCGGCCGAGGGAGGCGGCCGGGGCGACCGGGTCGGCGTCCCCGCCGATCACCGTCACCGGGCACTCCACGCGGGCCTCGGCCACCGGGCACCGGTAGACGTCGTCGATGGCGAAGTCGGCGCGGATGGACGGGATGACGATCTCCCGCAGTTCCGGGTCGTCGAGGATGGCGTCGTCGGTGCCGCCGCGCTCCTTGATGGCGGCCACCAGCTGGTCGTCGTCCAGCCGCTCGGGGTGGACCACGGCCGGGTTGTCGAGGAAGGGCGCCCGGCACGCGGAGGCGACCAGCGCCCGCGGCGTGCGGCCGGCCGCCTGGAGCAGCCGCACCACCTCGAAGGCGACCAGGGACCCCATGCTGTGCCCCAGCACGACGAGATCGTCGCCGACCCCGGGAGGCAGGCAGGCGGCCACCGGACCGGCCAGGTCGGCGATGTCGCGCGGCAGGTCCTCGGCGAAGCGGGCACCGCGGCCCGGGTACTGGCCGATCAGCAGCCGCACGTCGGCGGGCAGGTGCTCGCGCCAGTCGGCATAGGCGTGCGCGTTGCCGCCGGCGTGCGGCAGGACCAGCAGCGCGGTGCGCTGCGGGCCCTCACCGGGCAGGTCCCAGACCACGTCGTCGGGGGCGGGGGTCGGTGCTGTGTGGTCGGTCATGCGGAACTCCGTTAGTGGTCGTCGGTGCGGCGGCGGAGGGTGGGCCGGACCCGTTGGGGCGCAGCGGCGCCGGCGGCCCGCCGGGACTGGATGTGGTGGGCCAGGGCGGCCGGGGTCGGGTGCCGGAAGACGTCGCGCAGGGTGAGCGATACGCCCAGGGCGGCGCCGATGCGGTGGGTGAGGCGGGCGGCGAGCAGGGAGTGCCCGCCGTGGTCGAAGAAGCTGTCGTCGACCGACAACGCGCCCTTCGCGGGCAGCACCTCGGTGAACAGGTCGAGCACGGTCGTCTCGAGCGGGGTGCGGGGGGCACGCCCACCGCAGCTCGCCTCGGGCGCCCGGACGACGGGCAGCGCACGTTTGTCGATCTTCCCGTTGGGGGTGAGCGGCAGTCGGTCCAACGCGACCACGAACGCCGGGACCATGTGGTCGGGCAGCCGCTCACCCAGCCAGCGGCGGACTTCCTGCGGCTCCGGACCGGGTGCGGCGGTGGGCACCACGTAGGCGGTGAGGTGGTCGGTGGCCAGGAGCACGGCCTGGGCGATGCCGGGGTGCCCGGTGAGCACCGTCTCGATCCCGGTCGGCTCGATCCGGAAACCCCGGATCTTGACCTGCCCGTCACTGCGTCCCGCGTAGTGCAGATTGCCGTCACCGTCCCAGCGGGCCCGGTCACCCGTGCGGTAGAGACGGCTGCCCGCCGGCCCGAACGGATTGGGCAGGAA
>NZ_JAUQWJ010000016.1:0-154740 GCF_036857595.1 Streptomyces sp. AHA2 | reverse complement strand
ACCGAGGAAGGCGTCAGACGGGCCTCGGGCCGCTCGGGCGGCACCGAGGGCGGTCTGACCACGGGTGAACTGCTGCGCGTGCGGGCGGCGATGAAGCCCATCGCGACCGTCCCGCGCGCCCTGCGGACGGTGGACGTCTCCACCGGTGAGGCCGCACAGGCCCACCACCAGCGTTCCGACGTGTCCGCCGTCCCGGCCGCCGGGATCGTGGCCGAGGCCATGGTGGCCCTCGTCCTCGCCGACGCGGTGGCGGAGAAGTTCGGCGGCGACAGCGTGGCCGAGACCCGCCGCAACGTGCGGTCCTATCTGGGCGGCCTGCCATGGAGTTGAGCGCGGGCCCTCACCTCAGCACGGCACGGGTCGCATCGTGCCACGTCGACGGCTCCCCCGTCTGCGTGGACAGCGGCCGCGGGCCCCCGCCCCGGGCCCTCAGCACCTCAGCCAACAGGTGATCACCGGGCGCGTCGCGCCGACTTCACGCCGGAAGCACGTCCGCGGCTGCGCACGACCGCGGTCTTTACTGCCAGGAGGCAACTACATGAGCAGCTCAGCCACTTCCCGACTCGTCGTCGGAGACCGGTTCCGCGACTTCGCCGACGCCGTCGGTGCCGATACGTTCTCGCGGCTCGCCCGCTCGCTCGACGCGGGCGACCTCGACACCGTCGACGGACCGGTGCACGTGGTCACCGGCCAGGGCGTCGGAGAGTTCGAGATCTCCTACCTCCAGGACGCCATCACCCGACGGCAGTTGGACGACCGGATCGTGCTGGTGCACTCCGCGGAGCGGCCCGCCGCACGCCAGGAACTGCACAAGGCCCGCGAGGACAACGTGCTCGTCGCCGGACTCACCCAGGTCGACGACACGACGTACGAGGCAGCGCTGCGGTTGCACGACCACAACGAACTGCTCGTCGACGTCCAGGACCGGGTGCACGTACAGGGGATGGTGGCCGTCGAGGCGGCCCGCCAGATGCTGGTGGCGGTCGTGGAGCGCTACTACACGGCCCGCTGGCCGCAACAGCGCTACTACATCGTGCTCAACTCCATGAACACCACCTTCTCCAACTTCCTGTTCCCCGTGGGCGCCACGCTGCGTCTGACCGTGGACGAGTCGGAGGTGGCGGAACCCAGCCGGCTCACCTTCCGCACGACGGTCGAGGTGGAGCAGGCCGGGCGGATCGCCGCAGTGGTCGGGATCGACGCGGCCGCGTTCGCCCCCGGGCTGCTGGAGGAGAAGGAGCTGCGACGGGCCAAGGGGGCCGTGGCGAGCACCATGGACACCGCTCTGGCCACCGCGTGAGATGAAGGCACCGACACCGCACGTTCCGACAGGTCCGGCAGGAGGACGACCTCCCCGCCCACAGGGGCGGTTCGCCTATCTGGGGCCGGCGGGCACCTTCACCGAACTGGCCCTGCGGTCCCTTCCGGAGGTGGCGGGCTCCCGGCTGTCGCCGGCCGCGACAGCCGCCGACGCCCTGACATCGCTGTGCCGCGGTGCCGTGGACGCGGCCATGCTGCCCGTGCACAACACCGTGGCCGGACTGGTCGCGGACACGGTGCGCGCTGCCGCCGAGTCACCCGCGCTGAGCGTGCTCAAGGAGGTCGTGCTCCCCGTCGAGTTCGCCCTGCTGGTCCGTCCCGGCACACGGCTCGCACAGATCCGCACGGTGAGTGGGCACCCGCACGCCGGGGCACAGGTCCGCGGATGGCTCGACAGGCGGCTGCCGGAGGTCCGTTGGACACCGGCACCGTCCAACGCCGAGGCCGCGCGCAGGGTCCGCGACCGGGAGTGCGACGCCGCCGTGGCGGGCGACTTCACCGCCGCGCACTACGGCCTGCGAGTCCTGGTCACCGGAATGCAGGACACGGCCGGTGCGGTCACCCGGTTCCTGCTGTTCGCGCGGGGCCGTGGCCGCGTCGGCGCCGGTCCGGCAGACGACCGCACCTCGCTGATCGCACGCGTCGAGAGCCGGCCCGGAGCACTCGACGGGCTCATCGAGGATGTGCGGCGCCACCCCCTCCTGCGGGCCGTGTCCGTCCAGGTGGTGTCCGACGGGCGGAGCGGCTCCGTCCTCTTCGCCGACTGCCCCGGCAGCATCGAGCAGTCGGCGACCAGGCGGGCCGTGGACCTGCTGCGCCTGCGTGTACCCGGGCTGAGAAGCCTGGGTTCGTACCCCTCGGCGGCCCGAGTCCCGACACACGAACGGAGCAGGACGATGCACACCGAGAGCACCCCAGGCACCGGAAGCCCCACGAAGGCCGGTTCCGGGGACATCGCGCGGCTGCGTGAACAGATCGACGCCTTGGACCGTTCCCTCATCGGGACGCTCAAGGAACGGCTGGAGACGTCGCGGCAGATCCAGCGCATCCGCACCCGGGGCGGCGGCTCCCCGGTCGACTCCGGCCGTGAGCTCTCCATACGCGGTCGGTACGCCGACGAACTGGGGGAGGGCGGAGCGGGCGTGGCCGAGGCGCTGCTGGAGATGTGCCGGGGGCGGGCACCGCGGTGACCCCGCCCGTGACGACGCCGACGTCGTCACGCCGTGGCCGTCGCGGTCGTGAGGACGTCCTCACGACCGCGACGGCCCTGTTTCACGAGCGTGGCTACGAGGCGACCAGCATGAGCGACATCGCCGCCCGCCTCGGCTTCACCAAGGCGGCGCTGTACCGGCACGTGGAGAGCAAGGCCCAACTTCTGCGGGCCGTCACCCAGCCGGTCCGCGACGACGTGCGGGCCCTGCTCGGCGCGAGCGACACGGGGACGGGCGCGCCGCTGGACCGGCTCGTAGGACTACTGCGCGGTGTGGCCGACGCCGCGGCGCACGACCCGGCGCGTCACGCCCTGTTCTGGGCAGCGGGCGGCGAACCCGGCCCGGGCAACCCCGACGCGGCGTGCCGGACGGCCGTGGTCCGCCGGCTGACGGAACTGCTGGAGCGGGCCGCATGCAGCGGTGACATACGCAGCGACATCGATGCCGGCCTGACGGCGCGACTGCTGCTCGGCGCCTGCACCGGTTCGGTCCCGCCGGTGTCGTCGTCGGATGTCGAT
The DNA here is from genome assembly GCF_036857595.1 of Streptomyces sp. AHA2. NCBI lineage: Bacteria > Bacillati > Actinomycetota > Actinomycetes > Kitasatosporales > Streptomycetaceae > Streptomyces > Streptomyces sp. AHA2. Next base: position 151,691 of record NZ_JAUQWJ010000016.1, on the reverse strand, counting down.
GTCCTCCTCGACGGCCCCCTGCGGCGTCCGGCCGGCGCCGGGAGCTGAGCATCGTCCGTCCGCTCGAAGGAACCCTCGGCGGGACGGGACCGGCGCTGTCACCGTCGGCCCCGGTCGTCCCGATCAAGAGGACGGGCCGAGGGCGCTGACCGGGTCAGTGCGGAGCGGACGGCCTGCCGGAGCCACGCGTGGACGGGTTCGGTCTCGCGGCGGGGGTGCCAGGCCTGGCAGATGTGGATGGGCTCGGTCTCCACCGGAAGGTCGAACAGTTCGACGGACACGCACTCCTGCGCGCTGGCGGCGAGCGAGTGCGGCATCGCGGTCACCAGGTCGCTGGACGCGATCATCAGCAGCGCCTCCCCGTAGCTCGCCACGGAGGCGATCACGTCCCGCCGCAGCCCGCGCGCCTTCAGGGCCCCGTCGATCGGGCCCGTCATACGACCCTTGCGAGAGACGCTGACGTGCCGTACCGCGGCGAACGCCGCCGCACTCGGCGCTCCGGCCAGCAGAGGGTGCCCGGACCGGGCCACGCCCACGAACCGATCCGCGAAGAGCGGTTCGATCCGCAGTTCCGGGCTGCACTCGTCGATGACGCCCACCTCGATGTCCACGGCTCCCTCCCGCAAGGGCGCGCTGCCGTGGCTGTTCTCCGCCGTGAAGGCGAAGCGGGCGAGTGGCACCTCCGAGCTGGCCCGGGTCAGCAGAGCCGGGGCCAGCACCGCCGCGTAGGCCTCGTCCGCCACGATGGTGAGAGTCCTGCTGACCCGGGCGAGTTCCTGCTGCCGGCTCGGCGCGAGGAGGGCCTCGGCCTCCCGCATCAACGCCCTTACTCTCGGTTGGAGTTCCAATGCCCGCGGCGTCGGGACGAGACCCCGCCCGGCGCGCACCAGTACCGGGTCGCCGAGCGCGCGGCGGATCTTGGACAGTGCCCGGCTCATGGCGGGCGGGGACAGAGCCAGACGCTCCGCCGCACCGGTCACGCTGCCCTCCTGCAGAAGCGCGTCAAGGGCCGGCAGGAGGCGCAGGTCCACGTGCGACGCGAGGACACCGGTCGGGTCGTGGGCGCAGTCACCGTCCTGGCCGGGATCGTCGGTATCGATTTCACTCAAGGCTGCTCCTGAATTCGGTCCGCTGCTCGATGTGGGCGCGCCGGCATGATGTGACATTCCGCCGACGACCATGAAGCCGAGATATCTGCGCGCCTTCCGAGCGGCGGAATGCGCGGCTATCAAGAAGAGGGTTACGGTCGCGGGAGAAGCGGCATCGACACCGTCCGCCGATACGCGGCTGATCTACAGGGTGCATGATCCTCGTGGACAGATCGCACTCTTGTGAGATCTATTTCGGCCCTGCCGTTCTTTTTCCGGTGACGGACTTGTCTCGCCGCCCGAAACAGGTCACGGAACACATCGACTATTCCTTTCTTGAGGAGGGTCTCCGAGCCCTTCGGGTCAATGGCCGGAGAGGTGATCGAGCCATGCTTCGTGTAATGTATGGCCGCTCCGCAGCGGCGAAGCGGATGGCGTTGAGGTACCAGGTCGCCGCCCCTGCGAGGTCAACCCTAGTGATCGTGCGACGTGTAATCCAGCGTTATGCATGCATCGTACATTTTCTTTGCGCGGAATCGTGGATTCCGACTGCGTCGAGGAAGAAGTTCAGAATGCAACCTTCGCGTGTGAAGTAACCCACGTTTAATCCGCGGTTTTCGGTCCCGCCCATATACTGTTTTCGTGACGAGCAATCGTTGAAGATGCGGCCGCGTGGGCAAGGGCGCTCTCGCGGGCGCATCGTGATGAGTGATGACCATGCATGGCAGGGGGAAGTACATGTCTCGCGCATCCAGGCCGACGCCCGAAGGATTAGTGGCCACTCTCCATCCCGATCAGGGGCCGAGTCGCCAGGCCGTCAAATCGGCCTCGGCGCTCACCCCGCGTGAGCGCCAGGTGCTCAACGGGATCAAGGAGGGGAATTCCAACAGGATGGTCGCCCGATTGCTCGGCATATCCGAGCGGACGGTCAAGGTCCATCTGCACTCGATCTTCATCAAGCTGGGCGCGGCATCACGCACCGAAGCGGTCATCGAGGCCATCAGGAACGGCTGCATCAGCCTGCACTGACCGTCGCATGCGCGTGGCCCCCGACGAAGTCGGGGGCCACTTCAGGTCAGCTGCTCGTCAGCGGTCCGCCTTCGACGACCGGCGGGCGAGATCGAGGGCGAGGCGGGACGTGGTCTCCACCAGATCCCTGTCGATGGGGGAGCCGAAGAGCAGCACCCGGTAGTACAACGGGCCGAGCAGCACATCCACGACCTGTTCGATCGTGCGGTCGTCGATCACGAAGTCCTGTTCACGGGCGAGCAGATCCCGCAGGCCGGTCATGTCGCGCTTGCGCTGCTCCTGCAGGAACTCGGACCGCAGCGATGCGGCGGTCTCGCTGTCCAACTGGGCGTGGCCGAGGAGGGCCAGCAGAACCTGTCCGGCCGGCTCCTCGAAGAAATCGGCCACGCGCCGCAGGTGGGAGGTGAGGTTCTCCTCGACGCCGGCCTCTTCGTCCACGCGCCATTCCAGCGCCTCGCGGGCGTCATCGGTGAGGGTGTCGAGGAGGATGTCGACCTTCGACTTCCACCAGCGGTAGATCGTCTGCTTGGCCACGCCGGCGCGCTGGGCGATGCCCTCGATGGTCAGAGCCGAGAAGCCCCGCTCGACCAGCAGATCGTCCGCGGCGTGCAGTACGGCGAGACGTACGCTCTCGCTGCGACGCGGGCCGGTCCGGCTGATGACCGTCGTCTTGTCGCAGGTCTGGTGGGGTTTGGGCGTGGCGCTGATGGTTTCGTCAACCCTTCGCATCGTGTCGTCGTCGTGATTCTGGCACAGTCGGGCCCTCCCGGTCCGGTTCGCGGGCGGAGCCCCGGTCGCCCGGGTCAGGCGGCGTTCCGGCCGGTGCGCACCAGGCTGAGCAGTACGCCGAGGCAGAGCGCGGCGACCACGGCGCTGAACGTCTCCCCGGCCGGGCGCAGGCTGGTCTCGCGGATCAGCACGCCCACTCCGATCGCGGGCACCGCCAGCATCGAGTACAGGATGGCGAAGAAGGTGGAGACCGAGGCGCCCCGATGCTGGGGGGCGCTGCGTGTGGTGATGCTGCCCAGACCGTGACCGACGGCGACGCCCGTGGCCAGACCGTTGATCGCGGCTCCGACGAGCAGGGGGGCCAGGGAACTGGTGGCCATCGCGGTGGCGATCAGGCCGGCCGCGACGATCAGGCCCAGGCACGCCGCCGGCAGGGCGGTGGTGGGCTTGAGGGTGCGGACCAGGAGCTGGCCGAGAGCGGTGCACGCGAAGGCGACGAAGACCACCAGGCCGGTGAGCGAGTGACTCGACTCGTGCAGCACCGTCCCCAGGAACAGACCCGTCACCGCGGTCAGGACTCCGAGCACGGCGAAGCCCGCGCCCGCGGCCATCGCGGAACGCAGGAAGTCGGACCGGATCTCGGCCGGGACGTGCAAGGGCTGGAACTGCAGGGAGAAGCCCGAACGGTGGGCGGAACTCTCCCCGTTGAGGGCGACGCCGAGCACCGCGATCGCGGCGAGGCCGAGCATGACGACCCACGGGGTGCGCAGCGGAGACGGTGCGAGGTCCGCCAGGACGCCCGCGAGCAGCGTGCCGCACGCGAGCCCGCCCATGTTCGCGAACAGCGCCAGGGTCGCAGGCTTGATACGGCTGTGCTGCCCGAGCCGCTCGGTGAGTGAGGCGGTGGCGGCACCGGTCACCAGGGCGGCCGAGAAGCCGGAGACGACACGGGCGACGAGCATCGCGGCGACGCTCTGGGCCAGCAGGAAGATGCCCGCGGCGCACACGGACAGCAGGGTGGCGGCGACCAGGACCGGGCGGCGGCCCACCTGGTCCGAGAGCCGGCCGAAGACCAGCAGGCCGAGGACGACCCCCAGTGCGTAGACGGCGAAGACCACCGTCACGGTGAACGGGGTGAAGCCGAACTCCTCGCCGTACACCGGGTACAGGGGGGTGGGCGCCGTGGTGCCCGCCATGGTGATCCAGAAGGCGAAGGCCACGCTGAACACGGCGAGGCCGCCGCGTGCCCTCACTGAAGCGCTCGTCTGATCGACGGCGCGAACGGTCGAGTTCCCCACGGAAGTGGCCTCTCATGAGCGGTGTGTGTGCAGAACGAACAGCAGAGACGCGGCACATGCCGAGACTCACCGTTGCGTCTACCGAGGAGACTAGACTAGTCGTCTCGTCTATTCAATGGGGTCGGTTGCACCCTCGACGTCGCAGAACCGGCGGTGAGGAGGAGGTTCGGCCGGGGAGAATGACCGCCATGACGTACGAAGGCTCCTTAATCGACCCGACCAAGCCGAGCATCGCCCGCGTCTACGACTACCTGCTCGGCGGCAAGGACAACTACGCCGTGGACCGGGAGGTCGGCGACGTGTTCAAGCGTGATCTGCCCGGGTCGGTGGCCATCGCCTTCGCCAACCGCGCGGCCCTGGTCCGGGCGGTCGGGCAGATCGCGAAGACCACCGGCATCCGGCAGTTCATCGACCTGGGCAGTGGTCTGCCGACCGCGGACAACGTCCACCAGGTCGCGCAACGCCACGCTCCGGAGTCCCGGGTCGTCTACGTCGACATCGACGGCCAGGTCCTGGTCCACGGCCGTGCGCTGCTGGAGAACAACGACCGGACCCGTGTCGTCGCGGTCGACGTGCGCGACCCCGAAGGCATCCGCTCCCACCCCGCGACGCGGGAGATCATCGACTTCGCCCGTCCCGTCGCGGTCGTCCTCAGCGCCATCCTGCACCACGTCAACGACGACGAGGACCCCGCCGGCATCGTCCGCTACTGGCGAGACCATGTCCCGAGCGGGAGCCACTTCTTCATCAGCCACTTCCGCTCCGGCGACAACCCGGAGACCACGGAGGCGGAGAAGGTGCTGCAGCAGACGTTCGGTCGCGGCCGGTGGCGCACGGACGCGGAGATCGCCTCCCTGCTGGACGGCCTGGAGATCCTCGACCCCGGGATAGTCCCCGCGTCGCTGTGGCGTCCCGACGAGTCCGACAGCCCGTGGAACAGGCGAGAACTCACGGTCTGGGAGCACCTCATCGTCGCAGTCATGGCCCGCAAGGTCTGACGAGCGCGCGGCCGGTGGGCGGTGGCGTGGCTACGTGGACCAGCTTGTCGAACTGTGCCGGGAACGGTGAGCCGATCGCGGAGGTCTCGGGCACTGCCGAGGACCTGCTGCTGATGCTGTGGGGACGCACGGCGCGGACACCGAAGCGGTGACCTGGGCCGGGGACCGTGAGGCGGGGTTGCGCGTGCTCGCCGGTCCGTCGGTCCCCCGACGTGGTGACGGTGCGGCAGGACCGCCTTCCCGCGGCGGGACCGTCCACCACGTCACGTTTCGGCTGCCTACCGCCGCCGGCTCCGGGGCATCAGGCCCGCGCGGCGGGCCAGTTCGTCCTCCGGCCCGGTGCCGCGGCGCCTGCCCGGCGTGGAGCGGACGACGTAGCGGAAGGGCAGCCCGCCCGGTTCGGCGAGCATGCCGCCGAACCGGGTGTCGCCGGCGAACCACACCCGGTCCGCCGGGCGGTGCCCCTGTGGACGCGGCCCGTCCCAGCCGTCCCCGGGGACGGGGAAGGAGCAGTGGCTCTGACCGTCCGGCTGCAGCAGCACCACCCGCCCGTCCGTCCCCCAGCGGCGGCCCTGGGCCCGCTCGCCCTCGGAGGCGACCACTCGGACGTCCTGCGTCCGCACGGGCCAGACCTGCCAGCCGTAGGTGGACATCACCAGCCGCTCCCGGCGTCGCGCCCTGCGCCACAGCAGCGTCAGGCCGGCCGTGACCGCGATGACGGGGGCCAGGCAGGCGCCGGTGACCAGACCCGTGGCCGATCCGGGACCCGCCAGGCAGCCGACGGCCACCAGCAGCAGTACTTCGGCGGTCAGTGCGACGATGCCCCACCGCGCGCCTCGTTCCCGCCGCCGCAGGACGTCCTCGACGCCCGGGGTGTCCACCGCCACCCCGGGCAGCACCTCGTAGCCGTACTCCACAGCGATCATCGCGCTTCCCCTCCCCAAGGGCCGTGGTCCGGCCGCTCGCCGACCGCCGCCAGGACCTGCGGCGGCGGCTCGCCGGCCCCCGCCGCGCCCAGAGCCTACTGGCCCCGGCCAGGTCCGAATCCGGAGCGCACCGAGGCGGACGCGGACGGACCACGGCGCACCCCGCGGCGGCAGGGGGCAGACTCCGGAGGATCCCCCCGCCCCGTGCACCTGGTCAGCCGGCTGTCGGGCTCTCCGGGGCCTGCGCGCGCGTGAATGCGTGGCTCCGCTCCACTCTCGCCACGTGCAGCGTGTAGCTCTGGTACCACTCGGCCCGTCCACGCTTCTGCGCGGCGCGGTGCTCGGCGTCGCTCCGCCACCGAGCGAGCGCGTCGGCGTCGCGGAAGTACCCGACGGTGATGCCCAGCCCTCCCGGGGTCTGCGCGTGGTCCATACCCAGGAACCCGGGGACGTCCTTCACCAGGTCTTCCATGCGCGCGTTCGTCTCGCTGTAGCCGCTCTGGTTCTGGGTGCGCACCGTGGTGAAGACGGCCATGTAATAGGGGGGTTCGAAGGCTTCGACGGGCGCGACAGATGCTTCCGAGTGATCGCTCATGGCGCCACCGTAAGTCGGGGTACGCCCGGCGAGCCAGCGTCTTTCCCGGGCGGCACACATGACGGACCGGGCCCCGGCCGATGCCGTCCGGGCTCGCCGCCGGCTCCGGCGCACGGTACGCGCCTGCCGGTTCACCACCGGAGGTCTTCCAGCCGGCCCGCGCCCACCGCGCTCACGCCGCCGCCAGGCTGCGCGCCATGAACCTGCACCCGGGGCAGGAACTGCTGCTGATGCGGCTCTTCGACCACGACGGGCGGACCCAGGCCGAACTGCTGGAACGGGCCGGCCTCGACCACTCCACGGTCTCCAGGTCCCTGCGGAGTGACCGGCCTCTCGGCCCGCCCGGGCCCGGTGGGATCGCCCGGGCTGCGGTCACACGGGATGCCGTAACGGGTGGGCGGCCCAGGCCGCCCACCCGTCACCGCGGTTCACTACCGGCTCGAACCGCTCTGCGAGTTGCCGCACAGCGGGACGTCAGGCAGTTGGTTGTCCGGATGACTGATGTAGATGTTGGAGATGTAGCCGCCGTACTGCGGCAGGTACGCCCACCAGTCGTTGCTGTACGGGGGCACGGAGACCAGCTGCCCCTTCTTCTGGCATCCCACCAGCACCTCCACGCCGGCCGGCAGCTTGGTCAGCACGTTGTCCCCGAGCACCGGCTCCCGGCGCACGTTGACGTCCGAACTCCAGGTTCCGTACCACTTCCCGGACGCGGCGACCGAGCCGGGCACGTTCAGCGAACGGGTCAGGCGGCCGATGTCGGTGTAGGCCTTGCCGTAGGTCGTGCCCTCGGGGTGCAGGGTGAGGACGGCGACGATCGAACGGTCACCGGACCCCACGGTGCCCGTCGTGTGCAGCGCGGGTCGCGTGAGGTCCACGTCGGCGGCTGCGGGCGCCCCGGACTCGCCGTTGCTCGCAGGCGCCGCCGCCGCCCGGGCCGGCGTCGGGCTGCACGTGCCCGCCCCGTAGCGACCCGCCCAGCCCTGTTTCACGGCCCATGGCCGGTCGAACGCGGAAGCGATGCCGAAGTGCTGGTCGAAGCTGTCGGAAGCGCACCTCGTCGACTGGCGGAGATTGGTCATGACGAAGTCGCGGACGGGCGCCGGGGCCTTGTCGAGGATGTACCGGTACGTCGTCACCGTGTCCCGGGCCGACATGGCCGTGTAGCCCCACATGCCCTCCTGCCCGGCAGGCGGCGGCGCGGTGTCGACAAGGCCGAGTCGGCTGACCATGCGGGAGATCATGGCGTTCCTGCCCAGAGCATCCCAGTAGTAGTTCGCCGCGAAGTCGTTGCTGCTGCGCAGCATCGCCTCCAGGCGCGTACGGTCGGCCGCCGGAATGACGTAGTCGGGCCCCCGGTTCCAGAGGAAGTCGAGCGCCATCAGCAGTTTGACCACGGAAGCCGAGCGGAACTGCATGCCCGGGTTCACCTGCTCGGTGAAGGCACCGGTCCGCCGGTCGAAGACGGCGACTCCGGCGGTGACTCCGGGAGGCACCTGCGCGGTGGCGCCCAGGGTGACCGGGGGCGCGCCGCCCTCACGCTGTGCAGGTGTGGCCGAGGCGGGGGAGTGGAAGGCGCCGGCGAGCAGCAGTGAGCACAACACCGTCGCCATCGCGAGGAGGCCACGGAGCGTACGGACAAGACCGGATGTGGTGGTGATACGCATGAAGTTCCCCCGCCCTAGGCGATGTTGCATTCGGTCATGCCGGGCCACGGATCAGTGGAGGTCCACACGTCCACCGCGGGGATGAACCCCCATCCCTGACGGCCGCCTTCGCCGGGGGCCGACCTGTCGCCCTGGGTGTAGTACCAGATGTTGTTCCCCCCGCTGTGCTGGGCCCCCCTGCCCCAGCACACGAACCAGCTGGACGAGGTGTCGATCCAGCCGATCACGCCGCATGCGGGGATGAAGCTCGCGCAGCCGTGCAGAGGTGCTCCCGCGCGGTTCCCGCACACCCAGTCGGCCGTCCAGGTGCGCTGCGTCCACGCGTCGTAGTGACTGACGTTGCGCTTGGTGCAGGAGGCCTGTGCGCCGGCGGGTCCGGCTTCGGGCTGCGTGGCCACCGCGACGGGCGCGGATCGTGGCGCTGCCTGGGTGACGGCGCTCCCTCCGAACACCACCGCAGCCATGGCGGCCAGGACGGCCACCGTTCGTCTCACCAGCATGATGTTCCCCCGGTGTCTCGGTCGACAGTCGCAAACGCCTGCGAGCCTTCCACCGTGGGAGCCCACTGTCACCGGTTGCCTTCATGCGATATGGCAAGCGACCGATTAGGTTTTCTCCATGACCGCAGGTGGGTGTCGCCTTCCGCAAGTCGGCCCTTGTACGGGTCCACTGCGGGACGTCCGGAGTCGAACTGAGAAGCGCATCCAGCGGTACGTCCGTGAGCAGGGCGCCCTTCGGGGTAGACGGGCACCATGTTCTTCTTCTTCAGTAGTCGGATCGGCTGCCTGGGTTCCCTGCTGATCAGCGCGATAGCGACCGCCATCCTGTTCATGATCTTCGCACGGTGATCCACCTGTTCAGCCCCGCACCGATCCGACCGGCGGTCTGCGTCGCGACGCGGCGACTCCACCGATCGCTGATCCGGAAAGCCCTTGGTCCCGCTCGCCGTCCAGCCACAGCTGCACGGTCGGCACCATGCCGTCAACTCCGAGCCGTGGCCGGACTCGGCGGTGCCGCCAGGGTCTACCATCTGGCCGTCGATTCGTTCCAGCCCTGGAGCCAGCATGCCCACCGCCATGGAGACGGCCTTCACCGCCGATGACGTCACGTACCGGCTCACGAAGGAGAAGGTCCATGCCGCCTCGGCCCGCCTGGCACCCGCCGACTCCGCCGATCCACACCCCAATCGCACCTGGTACGCCCTCGTCGGTACCCATCTGTACTACGTGCTCGACCTCGTGGAGGAGGCCACTGGGGCTGCCGATGTGAGGGTCAAACCGGCTCGCCTCGCCCTCGCGGAACTCGGCTTCCCCGTCTTCGCCCTGGCGTGGAACACCCTGTTGACACAGGGGCATCCCGGCCACACCGGCTGACCGTCGCACCCGCCCCCGGCTTGAGCGCCGCAACGAACGCCGGCGGCACTTTCCCCGCCCCCAGGACCCTGCTGCCGGTCGGCGCCCTCTCCGGTGCCCGCAGGATCGTCCTCGGAGGGGAGCAGCGTGAGGAAGTCGCTCCCGTCCGGGGCGGTCGCCCGCACACCCCGGTTCACGGCTGAAGCGTTCCGGTGCGCGGACCCGCCGACCGTGACGGAACCGGACGAGGTGGCCCTCCTCGGAAGCGGGGGCACAGCGAATCCCGGACCGGGGGCCGGCGCGAGCTATGGCTGCGCATCCGGCCCGTGGCTGTCACCGGCCGTCGCACCACCACCTGACAGGCCGGCCGGCGACGGAGAAGGTCCAGGCGGGCAGCGGGGCGGCGGTTCCGGGGGCGCCGCGTGGACCGGAGACCCCGTCACGCGCCCCTACGGCTACGGCACGCCCCGCTGATCCGCAGCCACGGCCGGACGCACCCTCCGGCCGGTCAGCGCCGGCAAAGGCCCGGCCGACCCTCGCAGTGAGGCCGCCGCGGGTGCGACCGTGGAAACGGACCCGACAAACGCCCGAGCACGAGGCGGTGGGAACGATGACCATGGAGCTGCCCCTGGTCGTGGGTGTCGACGGATCGGACGGCAGTCTTCCGGCGGTCGACTGGGCGGTGGACGAGGCCGCCCGCCACGGGCTGCCGCTGCGCCTGGTGTACGGCTCGCGCTCGGAGCGATACGAGGGCCCCGCCCCGTCGGTCGGCCGGGACCGGCCTGCCGGGCAGATGGTGGCCGACCACATCGTCGCCACCGCGGCGGAGCGAGCCGGGCGGCGCAACCCCGACGTGAAGGTGTCCACCGAGGTCCGCCACGCCGACGCCGCGGACGCGCTCCTGCAGGAGGGCAACAACGCCACCGCCCTGATCACCGGATCCCGCGGCCGAGGCGAGCTGAAAGGAATGCTGCTGGGGTCGGTCGGGCTGGCCGTGGCGGCCCGTGCGCACTGCCCGGTGGTCGTGGTGCGCGGCGACCGGGCCGGCCTCTCCGGCACGCACGAGCGGATCCTGCTCGGCGTGGGCGATCCGTCGACAAGCCACGAGGCGGTGGCGTTCGCCTTTCGCGAGGCCGAGACCCGCGGGTGCGTCCTGGACGTGGTCCGCACCTGGCGCCGACCGGCGTACGAGACCGCCGGCACGGCCGACACCTCGGCAGCGCCCGGGCAGAACCACGCGGAGCGAGCCCGCACCGAACTCGACGACCTGCTCCGCGGCGCCAGGGCCGATCACCCCGGCGTCCGCGTACGGCAGACGATCGTGGAAGGCCCGGCGCGCAAGGTGCTCGTGCACCGCTCGGCGGCAGCCGACCTCGTGATCGTCGGAGCGCGACGCCGGCACGGCCACCTCGGGCTTCAGCTCGGCAGAGTGGCTCACACGTTGCTGCACCACGCCCACTGCCCCGTGGCCGTCGTGCCCCAGCGTGTGTGAGCAGGCCGAACCTGGAAACGCGGCCCTGGACACCACCACGCCACAGGCAACCGTCCTGCCCCGTGGATCCCGCTCGACGAGGAGACGGACCGTGACGGATCTGACCCCGGACCACGACGACACCTGGGAGTACCAGGGCTATCACCCCGCGCAGGAACGGCTGCGGGAGTCACTGTGCACGGTGGGCAACGGCTACTTCGCCACCCGCGGCTCGCTGCCCGAGTGCCGGGCGGACGACGTGCACTACCCCGGGACCTACGCGGCAGGCTGCTACAACCGGCTCACCTCCGAGGTCGCCGGACGTCAGGTCGAGAACGAGGACCTGGTCAATCTCCCGAACTGGCTGTCCCTGCGCTTCCGGCTCACGGGCGGGCGATGGCTGACACCCGATGCCGCGACCGTCCAGGACCACAGCCAGACCCTGCACCTGGACTCGGGAATCCTGGAGCGCCGCACCCGGTACTCCTTCGGCCAAGGGCGGACGCTGGCAGTGCGGCAACTGCGGATGGTGCACATGGCCGACCCGCACCTCGCGGCGCTGCGCACGGAATTCACCCCCGAGAACGTCACCGGCGAGCTGGAGGTCGAGGCGGCACTCGACGGGGCGGTCACCAACGCCGGAGTGCCGCGCTACCGGGACCTGGACGGCCACCACCTGACCCATGTCCACGCCGGGACAGCGACGCCCCGCACGGTGTGGCTGCGCTGCCGGACCCGCACCTCGGACATCCGCGTCGGCATGGCGGCAAGGCTGACGGCCCGGGCGGCGATCACCGAGACCCTTGAGCCCCTCCGCGCCGTCCAGCACATCACGCTCTCCCTGGTCCCCGGGACCACGGCCACCGTCGACAAGACCATCGCCCTGCACACCTCACGCGACCCCGCGATCAGCGATCCGCTGCAGGCCGCCGTCGACCGGGTGAACACGGCGCCGGGCTTCGACGATCTCGTGGCCTCGCAGCGGACCGCCTGGGAGCGACTGTGGCGCCGGGCCGAGCTCGACGTCCCCGGTGAGGCCGGCCACATCCTGCGCCTGCACCTCTTCCACGTGCTCCAGACCCTGTCTCCGCACACCGCGGAGCTCGATGTGGGGGTGCCGGCCCGCGGACTGCACGGCGAGGCCTACCGCGGCCACGTCTTCTGGGACGAACTGTTCGTCCTGCCCTATCTGAACCTGCACTTCCCGGAGGTGTCCCGCGCCTTGCTCCACTACCGCCACCGGCGCCTGGACCGAGCCTGCGCCGCGGCCCGGGCCACCGGCCGGCGTGGTGCCATGTACCCGTGGCAGAGCGGCAGCGACGGACGCGAGGAAACCCAGTGGCTCCACCTCAACCCCCGCTCGGGCCGCTGGCTGCCCGACCACACCCACCTGCAGCACCACGTCGGCTCGGCGATCGCGTACAACGTGTGGCAGTACTGCGAGGCCGGCGGTGACGCGGAGTTCCTGCACACCAAGGGCGCCGAGCTGCTGCTGCAGATCGCGCGCTTCTGGGCGGACTCGGCCACCTGGGACGAGTCCCTGGGGCGAAACCGCATCCGGGGCGTGGTCGGCCCCGACGAGTACCACGACGCCTATCCGGGCGCCGAGCGACCGGGCCTCGACGACAACGCGTACACCAATGTCACGGCGGCCTGGGTGCTCACCCGTGCCCTGGAGGTGCTGCGCACCCTGCCCGAGCCCCGCCGTCGCGATCTCGTCGAGCGCATCGCCCTGGACGACGGTGAACCGGACCAATGGGAGCACCTGTCCCGCACCCTCCACGTGCCCTTCCACGACGGAGTCATCAGCCAGTTCGAGGGCTACGGTGACCTCGCGGAACTCGCGTGGGACGACTACCGCGAACGCTACGACGACATTCGGCGCCTCGACCGGATCCTGGAGGCCGAAGGCGACAGCGTCAACCGATACAAGGCCTCCAAACAGGCCGACGTGCTGATGCTCGGCTACCTCTTCTCACCAGCCGAACTCCGCGGCCTGTTCAGCCGTTTGGGCTACCGTCTGGACGAGGAGACCTGGCGACGCACCGTTGATCACTACCTGGTGCGCACCAGCCACGGGTCCACCCTCAGCGGCCTAGTCCACGGCTGGGTCCTGGCCCGCTGCCGGCGCGCGGACGCGTGGAAGTTCTGCCAGGAAGCCCTGCACGGTGATGTCGCCGACCTGCAGGGCGGCACCACCGGCGAGGGCATCCACCTGGGCGCCATGGCCGGGACCCTCGACCTGGTGCAGCGGGGTCTGCCTGGCCTGGAGACCCGCTCCGGGGCGCTGTGGCTGGACCCGGTGCCGCTGCCGGAGCTGTCCTCCTACGGCTTCTCCATCCGGTACCAGGGGCACTGGGGCATACACCTGCGGCTGGCGAGCGGGCAGTTGGAAATCTCGGTGCCACCGTCCGACCTGCCACCGATCGAGGTCGAACTACCGGACCGCGGGATCGGCGTGCAGCCCGGGGAGACGTGCCGTCTGATTCTCACGGAGTGACGGCAGGCCCGGTCGCCGCCTGCGCGACCTCGACGGAGACCGACCACGCAGGACCACCTGGTTCACCGTCGGGCGCGCGGCGCAGGACGACGACCTCCGGGCACGCGACCTGACCGTGTCGGGTTCGGTCGGCAGACGGTGGATCAGCGCCGGTTGTGCTGCCGGGGCTTGAGCGGGGGAGGTCGGGTTACTCCCTCTTGCATGGCGAAGCTGCAGTTTCCAGGGCGGAAAGACAGTGATGAGGACGGGGTTCCGGAGCCGGAAGAGGTGGGGCCGGGCAGTGGTGTGGAGGAGGCGGCGCCGGACGGGCCCACGAAGCTGCCCAGACGGGCATGGGTGCAGGTCCTCAAGGGCAGTGTGAAGGAGTTCCAGGACGACGAGCTGACCGACCGTGCGGCAGCCCTGACCTACTACGGTGTGCTGTCGCTCTTCCCGGCGCTGCTGGTGCTGGTCTCGTTGCTGGGGATCGCCGGGGAGTCGGCCACCGACAAGGTGCTGGACAACCTCCAGAAGCTGACTCCCGGCTCCGCCCGGGACATCATCACGCGCGCGGTGGAGCAGTTGCAGGGCAACGCGGGCACCGGATCCGTGGTGGCTCTGGCCGGTCTGGCGCTGGCGGTGTGGTCGGCCTCCGGTTACGTCGCGGCGTTCATCCGGAGTGCCAACGCCGTGTACGACATGCCGGAGGGCCGGCCGGTGTGGAAGGTGCTGCCGGTACGCCTGGCCGTGACGGTGGTGCTCATGGTGCTGGCGGTGGTCAGTGCGTTGATCGTGGTGTTCACCGGGGGCGTGGCCCAGCAGACGGGGCAGGCCCTCGGGATCGGGGACTCGGTGCTGACCGTGTGGTCGATCGCGAAGTGGCCGGTGCTGGTACTGCTGGTGACCGTGATGATCGCGCTCCTGTACTGGGCGTGCCCCAACGCGAAGGTGAAGGGCTTCCGCTGGGTCACCCCGGGCAGCTTCCTGGCACTGGTGATCTGGATGGTGGCCTCCGCCGGGTTCGCCTTCTACGTCGCGAACTTCGCGTCCTACAACAAGACCTACGGCACGATGGCCGGTGTCATCGTGTTCCTGGTGTGGCTGTGGATCAGCAACCTGGCGATCCTGCTGGGGCTGGAGTTCGACGCGGAGACGGTGCGGCAGCGGGCCGTGGCCGGCGGGCATCCGCCGGAGGCGGAGCCGTATACGCAGCCGCGCGACACCAGGAAGTGGGACGAGAACGATCTGCGCCGCCTGGACGACGTCTGACCCGCCCCGCTCACGCGGTCACCGTCGTGACGGGCAAGCGCTGGAGGCCGGGGAACCTGCCGCGCACGGGCGGGACGGCGGGGCCGGGCGGCGGCCACCACCCCAGGGACGTGGACGCCCGGGTCTCCCGCGGTTGCGCCAGTGCCCGGCTCACCCCACCCCCCGGCACCCCGTCGTGCGCCACCGCCTCCGACGATCGTGGCGTGGCCGGCACACATGGCAGGACCGCCAGGCCGCCGACGAGACGCACCAGGGGCCGCAGCGTGTACGACCGCCCACCCCACCCGTCCACGCTTCCTGCTCGAGATCCGCCGCAACTCGCTGTCGTGAACCGGTCTACCTGGGTACTCGCGTGCACACCGCCGACGAGCCGAGCTCGCCGGCAGGGACCGGACGGAGAGAGACAGGAGGTGATCGTCGTGTCGACCATGCAGCCGCCCCCTGCCGACGGCAGGGGCAGTCACGACGCCGACGAGCCGGTGGGCGAGCTGGTGCAGCGGGCGTCGCAGCAGCTGACGGACCTGGTGCGCGGCGAAATGAGGCTGGCGCAGGCGGAGATGAAGGAGAAGGGCAAGCGCTACGGCAAGGGCGGCGGACTGTTCGGCGCCGCCGGCGTCGTCGGTTTCCTGATGCTGCAGGCGCTGGTCGCCACCGTGATCGCCGCCCTGGCGGTCCCGCTGCCGGTGTGGGCCGCGGCCCTGATCGTCACGGTGGTACTGGGCGTGATCGCCGCAGTCATGGCCGTGAGCGGCAAGAAGCAGGTTCAGCAGGGCGCCCCGCCCACCCCCGAGAAGACGATCGACAGCGTGAAGGCCGACGTGGCCGAGATCAAGGAGAGTGCACAGCGATGACCCAGCCGCACGACGAGACCACCACCTCCCCGGCCCCCACCCCCAAGGACCTGCGCGAGCAGGTCGAGCACACCCGTCAGGAACTGGGGGAGACGCTCGAGGCCCTGGGTGACAAGGACGAGGCCAAGGCCCGCGCCCGGGACAATGCGGCCGAGGTCAGGGAGCAGGCCACCGTCAAGGCCGGGGAGCTGAAGACCAAGGCCGCCGAGACCGCGTCCCGGGTGCAGGACAAGCTGCCCGACCCGGTGAAGGACCAGGCGGCCCAGGCGGCGCGGCAGGTCCGCGCCAAAGCGGCGCAGGCCGGTCGGCTGATGCAGGACAAGGCACCCGAGCCGGTCCGAGCCCAGGCAGCGCAGGGCGCCCGACTGGCGCGGGACAACCGCACGCTGCTGTTGGCAGCCGCCGGCACCGGCGTCGCGCTGTGGCTGCTGCGCCGCAAGAGGAGTTGAGCCGAGGGAAGCCTCCGGTGCACCGGCGAGGAGCGCGCCCGGGTGGCGGTGCTCCTCGCCGCCAGGACGGCCCCCGGGATGCCCGGGGGTGCCGGTGCCGCCTCGGGAACGGGCCCCGGCACCCGGGCCACGCCCACACTTCGGTCCCGGACCGTCTTCGATGGACGCGCAGGCTGCCGGTCTGACTGGACCACCGCGCCTGCGTCCCGGCCTGGGTGGCGTTCCATGAGGCGAGCAGGTGCAGGGCTTCCTCGGAGGAGGGCGTCCGGTTCCGCGGTGGCGATGGTCCAGTCGATCGGGGGTCGTCGGCTGGCGCGGGGTGTTCTGGGGGCTGGCCGCGCTCGCCGTCCTCGCCACTGTCCGGTGCTGTCCCGTCCTCTCAGAGGGGCGAACCCGGAGCGCGAATCCTCGCGCTCCGGCCCGGCCCCTTGCGCCGATGACGGCTCCGGGGTGTGCGGGGTGCCGCATACTGCGGACCGTCCGGCGGTCACCCCGCCCCGGTCGACTCCTCAGGGCGCCCAGGGCTTGAGCAGGTCCCTCATCGCGTCCGCCATGGCGAACTGCAGGAGCGGGCCATAGGTGATCCGGCCGACGCCGAGACGGCGGAAGCGCTCGAGATCGTGCTTGACGGGATGGGCCGTGGAGTTCACGGGAACGGAGACGGCGCCGGTCACGGCGGCGAGCAGCTCGTCGTCGTCCTGAATGCCCACCGGGTACACACTGTCGGCGCCGGCCTCCTCCAAGGCCCGCAGCCGCTCGATGGCCTCGTCGAGGACGCCGGAAGCGCTCTGCGCGTGCACGAACAGGTCGGTGCGCCCGTTCACCCACACCGGGACCCCCGCGTCGTCAGCCGCCGAGCGCAGGCCGGCGACATAACTCGCGTGCTCCTGCGTGCTGCGCACGCGGCCACCGTCCGAGTGGACGGTGTCCTCGACGTTGAGGCCGACCCCGCCGACCTCGATGAGTCCGGCGACCAGATCAGCGGGCTTCTGCCCGTACCCGGCCTCGAGGTCCACGGACACAGGGACGTCGACCGCCGAGATGATCGGCCGGACGGCGGCTATCACCTCCTCGAAGGTCTGCCCTTCGTGGTCGTCGGCCCCCCGGGAGTCTGCGAGGGGATGGCTGCCGACCGTCAGTGCGGGGAAACCGGCGGCTACGGCCGTACGCGCGGACCAGACGTCCCAGACGGTCGGCAGCACGAGTGGCTTGTACTGGGCGTGCAGATGCCTGAGGCGCTGAGCGCGCTCGACGGTGGTGTGAAAGTCCATGCGGGGGACGCTACCTCTCGATCGCCCCCTACAACGACCTGATAGGCGTTGCCCGGTGGCGGAACCGCCACCGCGTGGGAGTTGCAGGATCCAGCAGTCACAGGGCGGCTGCGGGCAGGCGGATCTCGGCGGTGATCTTTTTGCCGTCCGGAAGGGAGGTGGTGTGGAACGTGTCGCAGATGCGGCTGATCAACTGCAGGCCGTGTCCGCCGATGCGGTGGGGGTCGGGAACCCGTGGCCGGGGCGATCTTCGAGAGCTGTCGCGCACTGTGATCCGCAGGCGTGCCGGAGTGCAGGCGAGCACTTCCAGCAGGAGGCCGCCGGGGCCGGGGGCGTCACGCAGGGCGTTGGTGACGAGTTCGCTGACCACTATCCGGGCGTCGTGGTCGGCCCGGTGGTGGGGCGGGTAGCCGGCCTGCGCCAGGAGGGTGCGGGTGGCGTTGCGCGCATCGAATACGGAGGTTCCTTCTGGACCCCACACGGCGCCGTAACGAAGGAGTACCGGCGCGTGGGATTCATCTGCCGCCTGCTTCATAAGCGGGATGATCATGTGGTTCCTATGGTGTGCGTAGGCGTACTGATTACGGATCGCTTCCGTCGGCTTGCCTTCGTTTACCCATTGTGTCCGCCCTTACGAGCCGTGGTGGCAGGGAACTGCTATGGCGCAGCGTTGCGGACCGCGTCCTGAGGCGCAGCTCGACCACGCCCGAAGGACCAGTAGCCTGGACGTCCGACCCAGTGGGCACTTCGCTCTCGCCCTCTGCGACAGCTCCGAGCGGTGTCCAGGGGGTGCGACAGTGCTCGACGTCACCGGCCGAGTGGGGGACCAGGTCACCGCACGGCTTCCCGAGGATGCAGATCTGCACACCACGCCAGGCCTGTGCGCCGTGGTGAACCGCATCATCGACGAGGGCTGCCGGCATCTCACTCTGGACGCCTCTCTCCTCCGGCACCTGGACTCCACCGGCGTCACCGCATTGCTGGCCTGGTGCCGGCGTCTCGCCACCCTGGGCGGCACTCTCACGCTCACCGGCCTCACCGGTCATCCCCACGCGATGTTGACCCGGATGGGACTCCACATCGCCATCACCATCACCCCGGACACCACCAGCGGTGACACCACCAGTCCCTGAGCACACAGCCTGGGGGCATGTGCCTGGGGCGGCTCTGCGGGACAGCGGCAGGACCGCGGCGGACACCCGATCGGAACGCCCGTGCAGGGCATCGAGTCCGGTGGATCGCCGTCGAGCCTCTCGCTCGCCGCCGGGCGAGGAGGGGAGGAGGGGCCTTGGCTGCGCCCTCCTCGGCCGCGCACTGAACGCCCCTCACAGCAGGGCCGGTCGGAGACTTGGCGCAGGTTCTGGAACACGTCCGATCCGGCCGACTTGTGCCACGGCGCCCCGCTGCTCTCGATCGAGGGGAGGCGACGTCGTGGGCCCCGCCGCGGATCGCGGCCGTCGCCCATCGGCTTCACCGCGTCCTGGACCCACGGCACACGGGGCCCGCGCATACGCGTCAGAGCCGCCGTGACCGGAGAGATTTCCGCTGATTTCGCATGGCACTGCGCACCCGCCGGCTCCCGACCCCCGTGTGCGGACGCCCGGCGCTCTCACCATGATCGCCACAGTACGCATGGTGAGAGCGTGAGCGGGAAACGGCGAGGCGCTCGAGCGTCCCGGTGGCAAGCGGCCGACCCGACAGGCGGTGTGTCACCTCGAGTCAGGGCATCACGACGTGGTCACGGCTTGCGGGCGAGGCCGCCGTGTTCGGCGATGACTTCCGGGGCCGGGCCGGTGGGGTCGGGCCGCCAGTGGGGGACTGATACGACGCCGGGGTCCAAGAGCTCCAGGCCGTCGAAGAAGGAGGTGATCTCGTCGACGGTGCGCAGCGTGTACGGGACGGCGCCGCTCTCGTTGTACGCGTCCTGGGCCTGCTCGAAGTCCGGGTCGATGCCTCGCGAACCGTCGTTGACGGAGAGGTAGCTGCCGGACGGCAGCGCTCCCATCAGGCGCGTGACGATCGAGCGTGCCTGGTCGTAATCCGTGATGTGCCCCAGGATGTTGCTGAGGATCAAGGCCGTCGGCCGGCTGAAATCCAGTGTGTCGGCGGCGGCTGCCAGGATACGGTCCGGGTCGAGCACGTCCGAGTCGACGTAGGCGGTCGCCCCCTCCGGCGTGGAGTAGAGCAGGGCTCGGGCGTGTGCCAGCACCATCGGGTCGTTGTCGGCGTACACGATCCGGGACTCCGGGGCGATCCGCTGGGCCACCTCGTGGGTGTTGTCGGCGGTCGGGAGCCCTGTCCCGACGTCGAGGAACTGGCGTATGCCCGCCTCAGCGACCAGGTACGTGATGTTGCGGCGCAGGAAGGCGCGGCTGCTGCGGGCGATGGTCACGATGCCGGGGAACACGGCGGTGTAGGCATCGCCGGCCTGCTCGTCGACCGGGTAGTTGTCCTTCCCGCCCAGCCAGTAGTTCCAGATACGGGCGGAATGCGGCACGGAGGTGTCGATGTTCTGATGCCCTGCCGGTCCGGACGTGGTCGCGTGGTCGGTCATGTCTACCGTCTGTCTTTCAGCCGAAGCGTGCGGTTCGCGTCACAACTTATTGCCTGACCCGCCTGTTTCGTAAGGCGGTTCACCTGTCCGATGCGTCCGGGCAGGGGCTCCGGACCGGTCTTGTCGGCGGGGGCGGCAAAGACCCGGAGGATCGTGCCCTCACCGATGCGGCACGGGCGATCTCCGCGGTCGTCACTGCGACGCCGTACTCGGCGATCGACGGGATCGCGGTCTGGGTGATCGTCGTGCGCCCGCTTCTCCGGCGTCATCGCGGGGACGCGGCGGCGGGTAGCCGGACGTTACTCCCGCTGCCGAGATCGTGTGCCCGTTTTTCTCATCAACTCCGTTTGATTCGTTGACATTTCACTCGGAGGGCTTACCGTTGGGAGCGCTCCCATGACAGCTCGCAACTGGAAGGAGCTTCCCCCCATGCACGAACAGAGTCCGTTGACCGGGCGTTCGCGGTCGTCCCTCCGCCGGCCTCTCCAGGCGCTCATCATGCTGTGCGCCGTGGTTGTCGGCGCACTGACCTGGTCGACCCCCGCCCAAGCTCACGGCACCATCGTCGACCCCGCCTCCCGCGCATACCAGTGCTGGAAGACGTGGGGCAGCAACCACACGAACCCGGCCATGCAGACCGAGGACCCCATGTGTTGGCAGGCCTTCCAGGCCAACCCCGACACCATGTGGAACTGGATGAGCGCGCTCCGCGACGGCCTCGGTGGCCAGTTCCAGGCGCGAACCCCCGACGGGACGCTCTGCAGCAACAACCTCTCGAGGAACGCCAGCCTGAACAAGCCCGGGCCGTGGAAGACCACCACCGTCGGCAGCAACTTCTCGATCCGCCTGCACGACCAGGCGTCCCACGGTGCCGACTACTTCAAGGTCTACGTGAGCAAGCAGGGCTTCAACCCCAAGACCCAGACCCTGGGCTGGGGCAACCTCGACTTCATCACGCAGACCGGCCGCTTCGCCCCGGCGCAGAACATCACGTTCCCCGTCCAGACCTCCGGCTACACCGGACATCACATCCTGTTCGTGATCTGGCAAGCCTCACACCTCGACCAGGCTTACATGTGGTGCAGCGACGTGAACTTCGGCTGAACCGGAGCGCGCCGCACATGGCACCGGCCTCTGCCGGGCACCGGTAACCCGCCACCCGACAGGGCTCCGTCGGGGCAGGGGGACCCATTCGGTCACCCTGCCCCGACGGGCCTTCTGTGGTCCTCAGGGAGGGTTCGCAGGGACACCGCCGGAAGGCTTCCGCTAGGCGGCAGGCGGCAGGCGGCAGGCGGCAGGCAGCGGCAGCAGGGCTACAGCAGCGGGCGGATCATTCGGTCGCCTTCCGCAGGGCAGGCCGCAGAGCTTGCTCAACGAGGTCGGGCGAACCGTCCAGCAGGACCGTGGTCCACCCTCGCGTCACCGCGACGGTCATCCTGCGGTCGTGCGACCCGTCGGCGCGGTCCGTCGCGACGCGCTCGTAACCGTAGGCGACGCCCTCCACGTCCGTGATATCGACCCTGCGCGTCGTCACGTCATGTTCGGCGTTGCCCTTGTCTCCGAGGCTGATGAGTTCGGTGTACGAGGGACACGCGGTCAGCACGGCGAACAGCTTGCTCACCCGACCCGGCATCGATGCGGGCATCCGGCTGTAGAGCCGCTGGGTCAGAAGCTTTCCGTCGCGGGTGAACACCGCCTCTGCGGTGCGCTCCGTTCCCATCACCTTCTCGATCGGACCGTAGACGCCGTACGGCTCCAACTCCTCACAGTCCTGCGGCCCTCCCCGCAGGACCAGGGAGTCGCCCGAGTCCTTCTTCATGCCCAGGGACCGGGTCCCCTTCCCAGGTCCGAAGCATCCAGCAGCAGCGGTTCCAGATCCTCGGCCGCCAGGAGTGTCGATGTCGGCGCCGGACCCGGCGCAGCGCTCCTGCCCTCGAAACCGCCGCTGCTGCATCCCATGAGCCAGACCAGCACGGCGACACCGACGGCGGCTCTCCGCCCCCGCCGCACCCTCGCCCCGACTGCAGCGCTGCTCAACCCGCTCCGCCCCGCCGCACGCTCGCCCATCGCACCTCAACTCCCGCTTCCTTCCACGAACTTCCCCACCACTGCAACCGGCAGCCGCGTCCGCGCAGCGTCCCTCCGAACACGAGCCCCTCCACCCGCCTCGCTCCGGTGCCGGACCGGTCCGAACCGTCACCGCGGACTTCTCCCGTTCCACCCAGTCCTCGAGCTCGGCCCAGGACCTCGCCGGGACCAAGTCCTGAAACCACTGTGGCGTGCACTGCGTCAGCCCCGCCTCGCTGCCACCCGCCACCGTCCAGCGCCTGTTCGGCGGCCGGGCCGGGCGCACGGCCGCCGACCGCGCGCGGCATCGACTCCCGCCCGGTCGTCCCTCGCACCCTGCCCGCCTCGCCGCCTCCGCTCCACCTTCTGCCGCCACACTTCGGACGGAGCCGACGTCCGCGTCACCCTGCTGGGACGCGGGCCGATCAGCCCGACCGGCGGCAGTACGGGTCGCGCCTGCGCTGAGCCGAAGCGCCGGAACTCCCTCGCCGGCGACTTGACCGGAGCGGCCCCAGTGCAGGCAGCAGCGGTCTTCATCGAGCCAGGATTCTGCAGTGCTGTGCTTCGTGTGGGCCAACTGGGTTGCAAGATTGCCTACTTGCCCCCTCTTCCGACAGGCCGGACTCCGGCGCCACCGGAAAAGGACCGGGGACTGTTCCGCGATGCGGTTTTCGAGGGGGATCCATCGACACGTCGCTGCTTCTGGCATATGCCGATCGCATTTATGCAGGTACGGCATTTGTTCATAGTTCTATTGAATATGCTTCGGTCGCAGAAGGTGGTCAGTCGTGTGATTGTGGTTCTGCTGCCCAGAGGGAGCACGGGTGATCGACACCGGCCCTGATTCCCTGTCACTGAGGCGCAATTCATCCAAGGACCGTGCTGTCCCTCCGTTCTTCGTGTGCGCCTGTCCCACGCGCCCACGACGGGAGCGTGGGGCGGTGCGGCGAGCCAGGCCACGGTATGTCCCCGTGTGCGAGCCCGGTGCACAGGCCCGCCCGCTGCTGTGGCCGACGTGAGGAGTGAGTGCGGCCATGGCCGGTGCCATCGAGGACTACGCCTTCGTGGGGGATCTGCAGTCGGGCGCGTTGGTGGGCAGAGACGGCTCCATCGACTGGTTGTGCCTGCCCAGGTTCGACTCACCAGCGTGTTTCGCGGCTCTGCTGCACGACGAAAGCGCAGGTCGGTGGCTCCTGGCACCGGCTCAGGGCGGCCCCGCGACGCGGCGCCGCTACCGGGAGGACACACTGATCCTGGAGAGCGAGTGGCACACCGCCGAAGGCAGCGTGCGCGTCGTGGACTGCATGCCGCTGCGGGGGGAGGCGGCCGACATCGTCCGGGTGGTGGAAGGCATCAGCGGCCGGGTGACCATGCGTATGGACCTGCGGCTCCGCCCCGATTACGGCCGGATCGTCCCCTGGGTCAACCGGGTGGGCAACGCTCTGCGCGCGGTGGCCGGACCCGATGCGTTCTGGCTCCACACGCCGGTCAAGGTCTACGGGGAGAACATGACCACGCGCGCCGAGTTCACCGTCGAAGCGGGTGACCAGGTGCCGTTCGTCCTCACGTACAAACCGTCCCACCTGGCGGGCCGCCCGCGTCCGGTGGACGCGATACCCGCCATCGAGGACACGGAGCGTTTCTGGAAGAACTGGATGAGCCGCTGCACCTACCGCGGCAAGTGGAACGACGCGGTGCGGCGCTCCCTGGTCACTCTCAAAGGACTGACCTACCAGCCCACCGGCGGCATCCTCGCCGCCGCCACCACCTCCCTGCCCGAACAACTCGGCGGTCCGCGCAACTGGGACTACCGCTTCTGCTGGCTGCGCGACGCCACCTTCACGCTCCAGGCCCTGGTGGGTACCGGTTACCTGGAGGAGGCGGCCGCCTGGCGGGAGTGGCTGCTGCGTGCGGTCGCCGGGAATCCGGCCGATCTGCAGATCATGTACGGCCTCGACGGCACTTGGCGTCTGCCGGAGTTCGAGCTCGACTGGCTGTCCGGCTACGAGGCTTCGCGTCCGGTCCTGGCCGGCAACGCCGCCGCCGACCAGTTCCAGCTCGACGTGTGGGGGGAGGTCCTCGACTGCTTCCATGTCGCCCGTGAAGCAGGCCTGCCTGCTCACGACATCGCCTGGAACGTGCAGAAGTCCCTGCTGGACTTCCTCGAGGGCAACTGGAGCCGACCCGACAACAGCCTGTGGGAAGTACGAGGCGAGCCGCGTCACTTCGTGCACTCCAAGGTCATGGCATGGGCGGGCCTGGACCGGGCGGTGCGCGCCGTACTGCACCACGACCGTTGGGGCCCGGTGGACCGCTGGGAGCAGTTGCGCGACCGCATCCACGCCGAGGTGTGCGAGCAGGGCTACGACGCCGAACGCAACACCTTCACCCAGTTCTACGGCTCCCAGGGGGTGGACGCGGCGCTGTTGCTGCTGCCTCGTGTCGGCTTCCTGCCCTGGCAGGATCCGCGAGTGCGCGGCACCGTCGAGACCGTCGCCCGGGAACTGGGCGAGGACGGCTTCCTCGTGCGCTACCGGCCGGAGGCGGACGGGGGAGTGGACGGCCTGCCGGGCACCGAGGGCACCTTCCTGGTGTGCACGTTCTGGCTCGTCGATGCCCTGCACGGCGTCGGGCGCCACCGTGAGGCACTCGACCTGTTCGAGCGGTTGCTCAGTCTGCGCAACGACGTGGGGCTGCTCAGCGAGGAGTACGACCCCCTCACGGGTCGCCATCTGGGCAACACTCCGCAGGCGTTCAGCATGGTCGGCCTGGTCAACAGTGCCCTGTGGCTGAGCGGCACAGCGGACATCACCTCCGTCGACGGCCACCACGAACACGCCGTCGCGACTTCTTCGAGCGACCCCTTCACCGCAACGCGCGGCCGCACCCGCCGCTGACGCACACCCGCACGCTCCCGCTCCCGCAGTTTCTCCTTCGAGGAAGGACGTCCATGAACGACCACGACGTGTCCAACACCGAGTATGACGCGCTGATCATCGGCAGCGGCCCGGTGGGCTGCACCTTCGCCCGCAAGCTGGTGGAAGCCGGCAAGCACGTGCTGATGATCGACGCGGGCGCGCAGCTGTCCCGGCGCTACGGCGAGCACCTGAAGAACAGCTACCTGTTCCAGAAGAACATCGATCTGTTCGTCTCCGTCATCAAGGGCAACCTGCTGCCCCTGTCCACCGCGACGAACAAGGAACCGGAACTGACCCTCGACCCGTCGGCCTTCTCCTACGACCCGGACAAGTACGCCGGTTTCTCCATGCGCAACCAGAACCCGGAGCAGAAGAAACACATCAACCTGCCCGCGGCCGCCGCCACGTACGCCGTGGGCGGCATGGCCACACACTGGACCTGCGCCGTGCCGCGATTCCACCCCAGGGTGGAGCGACGCAACGGGGACGAGGAATACCCCATCGACGACAAGAAGATGGACGGTCTCTACGACGAGGCCGAGGAACTGCTGGGCCGGCGCACCGATGTCTTCGCCTCCTCTGCCCGGCACCTGCTGGTCAAGCAGGTGCTGCGGCAGGCGGGGCAGGAGTTCACCGATGTGGCCGAGCTGCCTCTCGCCGTCAGCGACCGCGCCGACTCGGAGCGCACCTCGGCCGTGACCTGGTCGGCGTCCGACACCGTCCTCGGTGATCTGGCCGAACCGGAGCACCGGCCGGCCGCCGGTTCGTTCACCTTGCTGCCCGAGCACCAATGCGTGCGCCTGGAGATCACCGGCGCGGGCCGGCACCAGAAGGTGGAGTACGCGGTCGTACGCAACCTGCGGGACGTCCGCGAGGAACTGCGCCTGCGGGCCCGGACCTACGTGGTGGCCTGCGGCGCGGTGCCGACTCCGCAGTTGCTGTTCAACTCGGGCGTCACCCTGCCCGCGCTGGGCCGCTACATGACCGAACAGCCCATGTCCTTCTGCCAGGTCGTGCTGCAGCAGGAACACATGGACGGCATCGAGTCGGTACTGCGTACCACCTCCGGCACCGACGACGACCAGGCCGCCCTCTTCGCGGCGGACCGTGTCGCCACCTACCGCGCCGCCCAGCTCAAGCGGTTGCACTCCGGTGACAAGACCGCCGACCCCGTGCCCATTCCGCCGGGCGAACGCGATCCCAACCTGGCCCTGCTGGTGACAGACGAACGTCCCTGGCACTGCCAGATCCACCGGGACGCCTTCACCTACGGCGCCGTCCCGCCCAACATCGACCCCCGCCTGATCGTGGACCTGCGCTGGTTCGGTATCTCCCGCCCGCGCCCGGAGAACCGGGTCACCTTCTCCCGCAGGATCCGCGACACCTTCGACCTGCCGCAGCCCACCTTCCACTTCCGCCTCGACCAGAACGAGCGGAAGGAGTCCGACCGCATGAACGAGCACATGCTGCGCACCGCCGCCGCGCTCGGAGGTTTCATGCCCGGTTCCGAGCCCGTGTTCCTCACCCCGGGCCTGCCGCTGCACATCGCGGGCACCACCCGTATGGGCACCAGCGAGCTGGACAGTGTCGTCGACGAGTACTCCAAGGTGTGGAACATCGACAACCTCTACCTGGGCGGCAACGGCCTGCATCCCTTCGGCAATGCCAGCAATCCGACGCTCACCAGCGTCGCCATGGCCGTCCACGCAGCCGACACCATCCTCAGCGGCCACCCCGGGCACTGATCCCGGCCGTCCGCAACCCTCCGAACCCCAGGACCGCCTCATGAGCCGACCCGCGACCACCAGCCGTCCCGAGGGCATTCACCTCGGCATCACGCCCACCTGCTGGACCAACGACGACTTCCCCCTGATCGGCCACGACATCCCGATGGAACAGTGCCTCAGCGAGATCGCGCTGGCCGGTTTCGAGGGGTGCAGCATCGGCCACAACTTCACCACCGACGTCGACGCCCTGACCGCCGCCATGCACCTGCGGGGCCTCAGCGTCAGCGAACCGTGGGTGAGCACCTTCTTCACCGTGCCCGACGGTGCCGAACGTACTGCCGGCGACCTGCTGAAGGTGCTGGAGTTCCTGAAGGACTTCAACGCCGGAGACCCGCCGGTGAAGACCACCACCATCGGCGTCGCCGAGTTCGGTCGTTCGGTCCACCTGCAGTCACTCAGCCTGCGCAGCAACAAACCGGAGTTCACCGACGAGCAGTGGGAAGATCTGTGCCGCGGCCTGAACCAGATCGGCAAGATCGCCGCCGGGCAGGGCTTCACACTCGCCTACCACCCGCACATGGGCACCGGCGTGCAGAGTGAACAGGACGTCGACCGTCTGATGGCGGAGACCGACCCCCGCCACGTCAGTCTGCTGCTGGACACCGGGCACCTCACCTGGGCCGGTGCCGACGTGCTGGGTGTCATCGAGCGCCACCGTGAACGCATCGCCCACGTGCATCTGAAGAACGTCCGCGGCAGCATCCGCGCGGACCGCACCCTCGCCGCCGGCAGCTTCCGCGAGTACGTCGAAGCGGGCATCTTCACCGTTCCCGGTGACAGCGACGGCGACGTCGACTTCGACACGGTCCTCAAGGCCCTGCGTCCCGGGGACAGTTACCGGGGATGGCTGGTCGTCGAAGCGGAACAGGACCCGCACGGCGGACACCCGCCTCTGCACCACGCCCAGACGGCCCGCGACTACCTCGCACGCGTCCTCGGCTGACCCAGCCCTCACGCGCACCGAACCCGGAAGGCATTCCGATGTCCGCAAACACCTCCCTCAATCTGCGCACCCCCCGCTTCACCCGCGAGGTCGTCGCCGATCGACTCAACGACGGCTACTGGGTCGAAGCCCCCGACATCGACGGCGACACCCGTCCCGACCTGTTCGGCTACGGCCTGTCCCTCGGCGAGATCTACTGGTACAAGAACCCCGGCTGGGAGCGGAAGCTGGTCGCCGACAACTTCCACATGCCCATCGGCGCACACTGCGCCGACATCTCCGGCAACGGTCACCCCGACATCGTCGTCTGCTACGAGCTGTACGGTCCCGGCGGACGCATCGACGACCCGAACACCGAGGGCGGCAAGATCGACTGGATCGAGAACACCGGCAAGAGCGACGACGACGCCCGCTGGGAACGCCATTACATCGGCCGGGAGACCGGAATGCACCGACTGCGCGTCGGGCACTTCACCCAGACCCGCAAGCCCGAGGTGATGGGCGTGCCCTGTGTCGGTCCCCGGCACGTGCACGGTCTCATCCCCGTCGTGCTGTTCAGCCCCAACAACGACGTCCGCCAGCCGTGGGACAAGCGCGTGGTCGACGACACCCACTTCCGCATGATCCACGGCGCGGAGAAGCGGCAGAACCCCTTGCCCGGTTCCGAGCACCTGGACTCCATCCTCCTCGCGTCCGAGGAGGGCATCACCTGGCTCCACTACGACGAGCGGGAGGGTCGCTTCACCACCACCCACATCGGTGACGGCGAGCACTCCCAGTTCGTGGACACCGGCTTCAAGGGCAGCGGTGACGTCAACGCCGGCCGCATCGGCGACGATCCGCACGCCTACGTCGCCGCCACGGAGCCGTTCCACGGCAACACCGTCGCCGTATACATCAAGGACGAGCCCGGCACGCCCGTCCACGAGGCCACCTGGCGCCGCGTCGTCCTCGACGTCTTCGGCGACCCCAACGAACTCGGCGAAGGCCCCGGTCACCAGATCGTCTGCGCCGACTTCGACAACGACGGTGACGACGAGTTCCTCGTCGCCCTGCGCGGTCCCCACCCGTGGCAGGGGGTGTTCTACTACAAGGCGATCGACATCCGGGCCGGCGTCTTCGCCAAGTGGCGTGTCTCGTCCGACTCCACGGCGCGCATCGCCGTCGGCGACTTCAACGGCGATGGCCGCCTCGACTTCGCGACCATCGCCTACAAGGTCGACAAGTACTTCGTCGCCAAGGACGCCAAGCTGTCCGTCTTCCACAACGAAACCGACGTCGACGCCTAGCGGACGAACATGGGCGGACCGCCCCGCGGCGGCCGCCCCCCCCGAACGATCTCAGCGACGCCAGCACCAGGGAGGACCGGCGGTGCCCGACGACCACTGCGCCCAGCCGCGGCCGCACCGGCCCGCGGCTTCCGCGGCCGGAGCGCCAGCGAGCGGACGTCGGCGACGTCGGCTGACCGCGCGCCGCGCCGCCCTCCTCGCCGCCCTCGCGGTTCTTGCGGCTCTGGCTGCCGTCCTGGTGCCGCGACTGCTGCACACCCCCACAGAGCCGGTGTACGTGGCCCTGGTCACCAGCCGCACCGCCCCTGGCGGGCCCCGGGCGCCCGAGGTGGCGCTCGCCGTCCAGTTCCACGCCGACCGTGTGAACCAGGCCGGTGGCGTCCACGGACATCCGGTGCGGCTGCTCTCGTACGACGACAGGGCGGACCCGGACACCGCGCGCCGCACGGCCGAACGCATCGTTCGCGACGACCGGGTGGCGCTGGTCATCGGTCACACGTCCAGCCCCACGGCTGCGGCCGCAGGCCGCGTCTATTCCGCCGCGGGCATTCCCTTCATCACCCCCACCGCCACCGCCGACGGCATCACCGCCGGCCCGTGGTGCTTTCGCACCACCTACACCAACTCCGCCCAGGGAGCCTTCCTCGCCGCCTACGCCCGTCACGTCCTCTCGGCACGGACCGCAACCGTCCTGTACGCCGACAGTGCCTACGGCACCACGCTGGCGAACGGCTTCCGCCGAGCCTTCACCGACACCACGGGACGCGTCGATCACGCCATCGCCGTCGACGAGCAACCGGGGCCGCAACGCACCCGGCAGTTGCAGCAGGCCCTCGACGCCGTACGTGCGGACTCGGCGAAGGGCCCCGTCCTGCTGGCCGTGCCCGAACAGTCGGCACTGGCCGTTCTCGAGCACCTGCGCTCCCACGGCATGGACAACACGGTCGTCGCGGGCGACGACCTCTCGCAGGACCGGTTCGGTGCCGCCCTGACCGCATCCGCCCAGGAAAGGGCCCGTCCAGGCTCGATGACCAGCCGCTTCTACGCTGCCTCGCCCCAGCTGCCCGACAGCCTCACCGGTGCTGGACTGGCCTGGGCAGCCGCCTACCGTGACCGCTACGGCGACCTGCCGTCCTGGCGGGCCATGTCCGCGCAGACCGCCACCGACATGGCCGTCCACGCCCTGCGCCAGGCCCGGGCACCGCACGGCCACGTCACCCCGCGCGCCCGCACCGCCGTCCGGGATGCCCTCGCCGCCATGAACGACCGCGAGCACGCGATACCCGGCGTCTACGGAGACCAGGTCCACTTCGACGCCACCCGTTCTCTGTACCGGCCCGTCAGCATCGGCATGGTGCAGAACGGGCGCATCATCTCCGCCCCTGTGCAACTGACCGAATACACTCCCGAGGAGAGTACTGACGCCGCCGCCGACCTTGCCGCCGGCCGCGCCGTCCCCTTCCTGGGGCGCGTACTCGCCCGCCAGCAGATCGTCTACACCGGTATCAACTTCAACCGGATCAGCGCGCTGAACACCCGGGCGGGCACCTTCGAGGCCGACTTCTTCCTGTGGCTGCGCTACTCCGGCAGCGACGAGGCAGCCGACATCGAATTCCTCAATGCGGCCGACAGCAAGACGGCTCCGGGCACTCCGGTCCGCCGCTCCGAGGACGCGGGCATCAAGTACCGGCTCCATCAGGTCAGTGCGAAATTCACCAGCTCACTGGACTTCCACCGCTTCCCCTTCGATGAGCAACACCTCAAGATCGTCATGCAGAACCGGGACCACCCCTCCTCCCGCGTCGTCTACGTCATCGACCAGCCGATGCTCAGCCAGGACCATACGGAAGCTTTCAGGAGCGGCAAGGACGTCGGTACCTCCATCGACGGTCTCCCCAACTGGGACCTGCGCGACCTGAGAACGTACAAGGCCGCGGTCGGCAGTACCGCACGGCTCGGCGACCCCGACCTGGGCCGGGCCGACAAGGGCATCCACTACGCCCAGTACGTCGCCGAGATCAGCGTGCATCGCGACGTCGGACCCTTCCTGATCAAGAACCTGCTGCCGCTGTTGCTCAGTGTGGCCGTCACCTACGCCACTCTGTTCTTCCCCCGCGATCCGCGCTACACCAGTACCCGCGTCAACCTGGAGGTGACGGCCATGCTCAGCGCCGCCGTGCTGCTGACGGGCGTCACCAGTTCCCTGCCCGACATCGGCTACTCGGTGGCCATCGAATGGGCCTACTACGCCTTCATGTTCCTCGTCGGCACCTGCGTGTTCATCTCCCTGGCCGGCGCATGGCTGGTGGAACACGACAATATTCGCGCCTGGAACCGGCTGGCGCACGTGTCCCGCGTCTACTACCTCGTCTTCTGCCTGGGTGTCGTCGTGGCCTACGTCGTGCGCTTCGGTTGACCACCGCGATGACGGAGACACCGTGAAAACCCTGAGCCACGAGCGCATGACGCGTCACCTGCAGCGGGTCTCCCGACTGACCGACCCGCTCGTCCTGTTCGCCGGAGCCCTCTTCGCCGCGGTCCTTCTGCTGGCCCGGCGGCACCCGCACGGTCTGGACTTCGCGCGGCCCAGCCCCTGGCTCGGGCTGACAACCGCTCTCGGGCTGATCCTGCTCCTGTTGGTCGGCCTGTCCGTCATCCGCCGCCTGTCCCGGCGTCGCTTGTGGCTGGCGAGCGCCTGGACGAGCACGGTCCTGCTCGCCGGCACGGGTCTGGCCTGGTACGGAGTGGTTGCCGACACCTCCAGCACCCTCACGCGCGGCACCCAAGTGGTCGACGGCCGCCAGTCGGACGCCTACCTGAAGGCTCATCCTGCGGTTCCCCGCGTTCCGACCGGTGTCTTCATCCAGGCCCTGCGCTTCACCAGCGCCTACGACGTCGAAGTCAGCGGATATGTATGGCAGCGCTACGACGATTCCCTGCCCGTCGGCCTCGAGCGTGGCATCGTCTTTCCAGAGGCGGACGAATCCTACGAACCCGAGAAGGTCTACGAGATCGACCGGGACGGTGAGCAGGTGATCGGTTGGTACTTCGACGTCACCCTGCGCCAGAGCTTCGACTACAGCACGTACCCGCTCGATGAGCAGAACGTCTGGCTCCGCATGTGGCACCCCGATTTCGCGCACCGCGTCGTCCTCGTACCCGACTGGGCGGGCTACCCGCCCTGGCGCCCACACGCCGCCTACGGACTGGACAGCGATTTCGTGCCCGGAAATTGGGACGTGAAAGCCACGTCCTTCAGCTACGACGTCCCGCACTACTCGGCGAGTTTCGGACAGCAGCGGCACTATCGGGCACAAGCCCAGGCATATCCCGAGCTCTACTTCAACATGCACGTGGCCCGTGAGTTCATCTCCCCGCTGTTCGGCCGCATCATCCCGCTCACGTTCATCGCGGTGCTGGTTTTCGCCTCGTTGTTCGTGACGACCAAGAACACGGCACGGTTTCCGCTGTCCGGATTCGACGGACTGACCATCGTGGCATTCGCGGCCGCCATCCTGCTGGTGCTGACCGTCGACCACAACACCGCCCGCTCGGAGACAGGCTCCCATGGCATCGCCTACGTCGACTACCTGTACTTCTGTCTGTACTTCATGATCATCGCAGTGGTGTGGAACTCTCTGCTCCTTTCTCGCGGACCGCGCATCGGCGTGGTGGAATGGCGGGACAACCTGGCGCCCAAACTTCTCTATTGGCCGGTTCTGGCCCTGGTCGTCTTCGGCGTCACGGCCACCACGTTCCTGCTCTGATTTTATCCCCTCCTCTGATGCCACGAGAGTCCGCGCGCCGGAACGGCCGGCCCGACTACCGCGTCGGCATTCTGTGCATAATGCAAGGGAAGTGATCACCGACGGACCGAGAACGAGATTCTCGTCATCTGCGCCAGGCCGAACCGCCCGGGGCTGTATGTGCATTTCCTGGCCTGGCGTGGCAGTGAGGCATCTGCGTCACGTGCGGCGCACCGAAAAATGGCTCGTCTTGAGCTCGTGCGATAGAGTTCCGCACGACCTTATTGCAGCGAGGATCTGTCCAGCTGCACGCCACGCGCCGTATTGCCGGGGAGCCGACAAGGCGCGCCAGCGGGAACACGAGCTGCAAGTGAAAAGCTGGGAGCACAACATGAGCGAAAATCACGCCAACAAGCAGGTCCGAATCGTTCGTTCGAACGAATTGAATCCTGCCAAATTGCAGACCCCTGGCCTCTTGCGTGAGGTAGCGTTCGAGGGTGAGGATTCCGGCCCTGTTCGGTTGTCGGCCTTCCGGAGCACGGTGAGACCGGGGGCGGCCACCGGTGCGCACCACCACGAGGACCAAGAGACCGTCCTGTACGTGGTCAGTGGTACGGCCCATTACCGGTGGGGAGAGCGGCTCGAGAACGTGGCCGAGGCCGAGCCGGGTGACTTCGTGTTCATCCCGCCGTATGTGGTTCACCAGGAGATCAACAGGTCCACCGACTGCGAAACAGTCTGGGCCGTGGTGCGTTCGGGAATGAACGGAAAAGTGACGAACCTACCCCACCTCGACAAGTACGGCGAACAGCCGAAGATCGATTACATCGCAGCGGAGTAGCGGGTACGGCCGACCGCCCGGGCGTCTGTTGCGATGCATCCGGCCGGCAACCCCTCTACGGCCGCCGCAACCACGAGCGGCTGGTCACCGTCGAAGAGCACCGACCCGACCACCGTCTGCCGCTACGGCCGAAGCATCGCCGGCAGCGCACCCGACCGCCACGCTCGCACCGTTCGACGCTGAAGGGATCGCTCGTGACCCCCGACGCCGGTACACCTGCCGCAGACGGCCCCCGGTTGGGCCCCCTCACGGTCAAGCACGTGACCTGGACTGGGCGAGGGCCGGGCGTGCCGGATGCGGGGTGTGCCGAGAGCACCCGCACATGTCGGGGAGCCGTGCGCGAGCAACGCGTGCCCCTTACCGTCTGCCAGTCGACGGCGACGGTCACGCCCGGCTCGGGCGGCGTCTGCGATCACCGCGGTGTTCCCGGCATCGACCTTCCGCCGTCCTGCGGGGTGGAAGGCGGGCGTGATCAGCGAGGGGTGGGCTGGACGGACTGGGCGTGACGGAAGATGTTGTGGGGATCCCAACGGTCCTTGACCGCTTGAAGGCGGGTGTAGTTGCGCCCGTAGTAGAGCTGGTGCCAAGGCTGGCCGGAGCGGTTCCAGCGGGGGTCGCCGAGGTCCGTGTCGGGATAGTTGATGTAGGCGCCGTCCGTGGTGACCGGGCCGGCGTTCGCGGGGCGTTCGGTGCCGGACGGCGGGGTGTAGTCGGCGAGGACGGGGACGCCTCCGGTGTCCTGGTACATGGCTTGGTAGAACTGACGGATCCACTGCAGGTGCGGGGCGGCGTCGGGCACGGCGTCGGCGATGAGGCCGTCGCGCCAGTCGGCGGCTCCGTCGCCGTCGGCGTCGGTGGTCCACTGCCAGTAGGTCTGGTACTGGAGTTTGAGGATGGAACTGCGCTGAGGGACGGCGGTGGCGTCCGGGCGGACCTTGTTGATCGCGCCGCCGTAGGAGTCGACCTGTACCAGGGCGTGGGGGTTGGTGTAGCGCTCGGTGGTCAGGTAGTCGAACAGGACGTCGAGTTGACGCTCGGTGAAGTTGCGGGTCATGTGGGCGGACTTGTACTTGCCGCAGCGGTTGTCGCCCGAACCGTTGAGGGTTTGGGTGGCGGTGAGCCAGGGGAGCCGGACCGGTACCTCCAGCCCGGCCATGGGGTCGTGGTCACCCATGCGCTGGGTCAGGGTGGTGGTGGGCACCTGCACGCCCTTCTTGAGACAGTCGAGGAAGGACTGCAGACGGCGGACGGCATCCGCTGTGCGGTCAGACGGTCCGGCGTCCAGTTGAGTGATCAGGCCGATCTGGCCGTTGCTGTGGTGGGTCAGCTTCAGCAACGAGAACAGGTCGCGCTGGTCAGCCTGATGGTCGGCGAAGAACTGGCCGTAGTTGCGGACCAGGTTCTTGAAGCTGGTGCGGTCCTTCTTCATCTGTGCCCAGGGCCAGGCGACCTGACTGAGCAGCACCTCGGAGGGCGGCTTGGGAAGGTCGCGGAACCAGAAGCGGGTGATCACCCCGAAATTGCCACCTCCGCCTCCGGTATGAGCCCACCACAGGTCCCTCACCGCCGGATCGCTCGAGTCCCGTTTGGCGACCACGACCTGCGGCGTTCGGCCGTCAGGTGCGACGACGACTTCGACGGCGGACAGGTGGTCGACGGTCAGACCGTGCAGGCGAGAGAGCAGGCCGAATCCCCCGCCGCTGATGTGGCCACCCGCTCCGACCGAGTAGCACGACCCACCCGGCAGTGCCACCCCGTAGGCGCGGTACAGATGCGTAGCCGTCTGCCAGTTGGTAGCGCCCGCCTCCACGCAGTACGCCCCGCCCATCTTCTGGTCCTGGTAGACGCGGTCCATCTGTCCCAGGTCGAGGATCACCTTCACATCGGTGCCGCAGACGAAGTTCTCGTAGCAGTGGCCGCCCGAGCGCAGGCCGATCCTCGGCATCTTCCCTGGATGGCCGGTGTAGGTGGACAGGTACTTCGTCAGCGCGGCGACGACCTGGTCGGTGGAGCTGAGAACGGCTACGTAGTCGGGGCTGGCGATCCACCGCTGGTTGAAACCGCGGCGCAAAGCGTCGTAGCGCAGATCGCCCG
Source organism: Streptomyces sp. AHA2 (assembly GCF_036857595.1). Classification (NCBI taxonomy): domain Bacteria; kingdom Bacillati; phylum Actinomycetota; class Actinomycetes; order Kitasatosporales; family Streptomycetaceae; genus Streptomyces; species Streptomyces sp. AHA2. The sequence continues at coordinate 115,980 of NZ_JAUQWJ010000016.1, read as the reverse complement.
CACGGACCTCGTGGTCGGCTGCGGAACTGTTCGTGGGCTGAGGGGGCATGACGCGTCTCCTCGTTCTGCTTCGGCACGACGGGCTGTGTCTCGTCGGCTGTCGCTTCGTGCGGAACGGTTGGCAGCGGACTGTGCCGCTCCACATTCGCTACCCTGCGAGGTTGTCATGGCACCCTGAGCGACGACGGAAGTGAAGCGCCGCCGTCCCAGTACGCCCCCGGCGCACATCGGGAACCGGAACGAACTCCCGTGGCGCCGGTGCCGAGTAACGAGCTCCGGGCGCCCCACGCGGATGGACCAGCCCGATGCAACAGGCGGAGCATCGCATCGAGCCGGCGGCCGGCTCCGAGGTGCTGCGGGAGGTCTCCGAGCACACGAACGTGAGACTGCGCTCCGTTGCCGGAATGGTGATCGACGTCAGTGCGCCTCGGCGGTCAAGGCCTGCTCGACGCTGGGGTAGCAGGGAATGAAGGTGTCGACGCCGGTCACCTGCAGCACGCGCCGGACAGCGGGCGGGGCGCCGGCGATACGTACCCACCCTTGTGCGTCCTTCGTCTTCAGGTGGGCGGCGATGAAGACGTTGACGCCGCTGGAGTCCATGAATTTCACACCGGCGAGGTCGGCGACGATTCGCGCCGGCACCGTCTTGCCCTCACCCAGCAGCGCCTCACGGAACACGCCCTGGACGTCGCGGTCGATCTCGCCGCACAGGGTCACTACACGCACCCCGTCGATCACGCGGTGCTCGGTAGAGAGATGCCCTGGTCGGTCGGCTTGCTCGGTGGGGGCCACGGTCTCCTCGAATGCGATTCAGGCTTGCCCCCTCGGGAGGGGGCGCGGGTATGTCTGGCCCAACACTACGGCCGGACGCACCCGAGCGGGCCTGCGCGCGCGATGAGCATGACATGCATGCCGATACCCGAGGTACCCGAGACACCAGCGCGCGGAGGAAGTGAGGACGAGGCCGTTGCGATCCGATACGGACTGCCAAGGCTGTACAGAGCCCGACACGCACTTGGTGTGCGCCGGCTACGACCTGGATGCAGGCAGCAGATGCATCGCCGACGCCCGTCACCACGCCCTCGCCTTCCTCGACCAGGCCCGCACTGTCCACCGGCTGGTCGTGTCCGACCGCGCCAGGGACCTCGTCGAACTGGTCGTCAGTGAACTGGTCACCAACGCCCACAAGCACGCTCCCGGACCGGCCTCGATGGAGCTGCGCATCACGGCTCGCGTCGTAGAAGTGCTGGTGGGGGACAGTGACCCCACGGTCCCGGCAGCCCGGTCCGCCGATCCCGGCAGGATCGGCCGGCACGGCCTGGAGATCGTCAAGGCCATCACCGAAGACCTGCTCATCGAGCAAGTACCGATGGGCAAACTCATCACCGCCCGCATCGCCCTGGCCGACACATCCGACGACGCGGCCGCGCGCGCAGGCTGTCAGCCTGGTAGCCGCCGCGTCCACGGTGTCGGTGCGTGGCTGCGCACCCGATCCGAGCACCGCTGAACCGGCCCACGGCTCGCCGGTGCGCGTGCGTCATTCGCACCGTGCTTCAAAACAGCGGTCGGTCACCTACGCATACATACTGTCCGTCTCCTCGCATGAACGGACCGTGGAGAACGAGTCGATCGCGTGGACTTCCCGACTGATGCACCGTCAGTCACCCCGCTCGTGCCCGGCCGACCTGAGTCCGCCCCCTCACGTGGCGGACACGACTCAGTTGGACTCCCAGCGGTCCACGTTGCCGACCTTGCAGGTGAACTTGCCGGAGATCTCCTTCAAACCCATCGCGTCCTCCTTCGCCCTCTGCCCCGGCTCCAGCGCGGACACGATCGTGCCGCCCTCCGCCAGACGCGTCCCGTCCGGACCGTTGAACGACACCTGCACGTTCACGTCCTGCTTCCGGTCAGTGGAGTTGACGACCTCGAGCTTCGCGACCGGGTAGCCGAACTCGTCCCTCGTACAGTCGGTGATCTTCACGTCGGCTGCCGCATCGGGCCCCTCCGACGACTCCTTCTCGCCGCCCCCCAGCGCACCCGCGACAGCAGCAGCCGCAGCCCTCTCCGCCACCCGCTTCTTCGTCGCCTCATCCAAGCCCCGGCACGACGCCGGCATGTCCGAGTCCTTCGCCGCCTCATCCCCGCCCATCGACTTCTTCACCTGCTCCGTCACAGCCTTCTCGCATGCCGCGACATCCGGCGCACCGGCCGACCCGGCACCCTTCGCGTCAGCATCCCCATCACCGCCACCGGCGCACCCGGTGAGCAGCCCGACAGCAGCGACGGCGACAGCAGCGGACACGACGAACCCACGCACGAAAACCCCCACACGGAGCGAACAGACAAGAGCGGTCACAAGAAACGCACCAGTACAACTACCACGCATCCGTCACCGATGCGTCACGAAGCGTCACCGCAGCGAGACGAGCACAACACGCCCGGCCAGCCGCCGGCACCCAGCGGCCCCGGCCCTGTGCAGAGGCCGACACTGCATCCCCCCAGCGACCGCGTCCCTGAGCGCTGTCCCGTGGATGATCCCTGACATGCCCAAGCACCGCGTGTTCCTCGAAGAGACCGAAAGACGCGTCACCCACGAGAGGTAACAGCGAGGGTGAAGTTGACGGCATGCCCTCTGGCCGGCTTGACGGACAGGGCACCTGCTCCGGGTCGCCCGGTGGCCCTGCCCCGCCACGGCCCGACTCGCGGGCTGCACCCGGTGTTTGCACGCCCTGAGGGCTCCACCTCGTCGTGAGGGGAAGTCGCCCGGCCCACCATCGGCAGCGCGAACTGAGACGTCCGCGCCGTTCTGCGCGCGGTTCACCCTCTGCTCGCACCTCGCTCACTTCAGTGCGCTGTCCCCCACACGAGGCGACTGCCTGGCAGGAGCCGGTTCGGCGCTTACCGTCCGGAGCAGGCGTCAGCAGACGCTGCAGAACAGGAGGAACCTCCCCATGCGCAAAGTCCTGACGACGATCGGCACGCTGGCTTCTGCCGTCCTGCTGGCCGTCGGTCTCACCACCTCCGCCCACGCGGCGACGGGCCCGCTCTACATCACTCAGTCCGGCCAGACCATCAGGTACATGGACCCGGCGCCCCGCAAGTGCATCACCACCGACCCCACGAAGGGAGAGGTCACCTTCTACAACCAGACGAGCGCACACGCGATGATCTTCGACGGCCCCACCTGTGGGAACATGGTCAGGACCCTGCACCGCGGTGAGCGGGCCACCGGGTACCCGGGATGGGCGGTCGGGTTCTTCGAGTGACACAGGGCTTCCCGTGATCAGGCAGGCCCGACACCGACGGCACCACGACTAGGACGCACATGTGTGGGCCAGACCGGAGCCTGGCCCACCTACCGTGTCAGATGTGGCCACTCACAGCTTCGTGAGGGGGACGGCTCGGGCCATGCGGTCGTAGCCGGTGTTGTTGGGGTGGACGTGGTCGCCGCTGTCATAGGCGGGGCGCAGGGTGTTGGGCCTGTGGGGGTCGGCCAGGGCGCGGTCGAAGTCGGCCAGGGCGTCGTAGCCGCTGCTGGTGCCTGCGGTGCGGCGGATCCACTGGTTGAGCTGGGTGCGGATGGTCTCGTTGGTGCCGATGCAGCCGCAGGGCGGAACGGTGGCACCGACGGCTCTGAGGCCTCGTTCGTGTGCCCATCTGATCAGGTAGCGGTGGCCGTCGATCAGTCGCTGAGCGGTGATCCTCGGTGCGCCCTCGGCGCACCGAGTGGTCCCGGCTTGCTGGCGGATGTCGTTGGTGCCCACGAGCACGATCACGGTCCGTGCGCCGGGCTGGAGGGCGACGTCCCGGCGGAAGCGTGCGGTGGCTGCTTCACCGCCGCAGGGGGATCTGGTCAGCAGCCGGTTGGAGCTGATGCCGGCGTTGAGGACGGGGCGCGGGGTCCTGTTGTTGATGAGCCGTTCGGCGAGCTGGTCGGGGTAGCGGTTGTTGCCGTTGTGGGTTGAGCTGTGGCCGTCGGTGAGGGAGTCGCCCAGGGCGACGATGCCGTTACGTGGCTGTGCCTGGGCGCCGCGGACGTCGATGCGGGTCAGGTAGTACCAGTTGGCCGCGGTTCGCGTGTACGCTCCGGCGCCGGGGTCGACGCGGTGGTCTCCGGCGGCGCGGAAGCTGTCGGCGATGGCCCGGCTGTGGTAGGTGGCCGGTCCGGTCCGGTGGGCGAAGTAGAGGGTGACGGTGAGTCGTTCCTTGGCTGTGGTGGCCATGCGCAGTGGCTCGCTGTTCAGTTCCCTGCCGGCGGGGATCTGCGCCCATTTCCGGCCGGCGAAGGTGAGGTTGCGCTGGGATCCGCGTTCGACGGCTGCGCCGGCCGACGTGCGGGCGATGGAGGCGCCGGTCAGCCGCAGGGGCGTGGTGCCGTACAGGTTGGACAGCCGAACCCGCACCATGGTGCCGCCTGCGGTGAGCCGGACGACCTGGCGCACCGACTGGTTGACGAAGCCCTGCTTCGCCCAGCCGGGGGCGTTGGGGTTGAGAGGCTGTTGCGCGGCGGCCCAGCTGCCCCGCCAGAACACTGCGGCGGCGGCACGGGGACTCTCCGGGGCGCTGGAGAGGGCACGGTCGGGCAGCGGTGTGGCTGCCGCCGGTGAAAGCGGTCCGGCGGCCAGGGTGCTTGCCGCTGCCGCGCCCGCCACGAGCAGTGCCAGGATTCTGGTCGGTCTCAGTCTCACGTGCGTCATGTTCCTTCGGTCGAGGCGTGCTTGGTGGTGGAGGGCGCGTCAGGTCACCCGCTGGCGGGGTGCCGTAGGGGACCAGTTGCTCGTGTCGGCTGCGCGCTGGGGCGGAGTGGGCGCGAGAGCGGGGACGGCGGGGGGAGCGGCGGCTGTTCCTGGCCGGTGGACGTCGCGCGGACGTGGCTGTGAGGTGTCAGAACGCGGCGTTCTCGCGTGACCAGGCGTGCCACTCGTCCCACACCGAGTGCGTCCTCGCGCGGTTCCACTGGTGGTTCTTGGCGCGGGCGTAGCCGTTTCGCCGGTCGACGGTGATGAGGTAGCCCCACAGGTCGGTGCGGGTGGCTCCCCTGTAGGTGAAGGGGAAGTTGAAGAAGTGCCCGTGCCAGCGGTTCTGCTTGACGAGCAGCTTGTGCAGGGCCCGGACGGTGTTGTAGTTCCACCGGGGCTGGTTGTCGAGGGCGGACATGCTGAAGATGCCGTCGCCGATGTCGCCCCAGAACACCACGTGGGTGTGGTGGGGGAAGCGGGCCCGGTGCCCGTGCAGGTAGCGTTCGAGGTCGGCCAGGCCCATCGTGGTGCGCAGGAAGCGGATCTGCTCGTCCACGGTCTTCTTCGCCTCGTAGCCGACGTTGGTCAGCCACTGGTCGTTCAGGCGGCCGAGCCGGCAGACGGCCTCGGGGTGGCTGATCATGTGCTTGTAGAGGAAGGCGAAGCGGCCGGTCTGTGCGCGCATCTGCTGCAGCCACGCGGTGCCACCGTTGTGGATGCCCTTGAAGTACGGGCCCATGCCCGCGCCGGGGACCATCAGCGTGTGGGTCCTGAGCCAGTTGCCGGTACGGGCGTTGATGCCCCGGGCGATGTACAGGGCGCGGTTGCGGACCTCGGCGCAGTTGTTCAGGTTGGTCTCCACCGGCATCACACCCTGCAGCGATCCGGCGATCCCCTCGCGTTTCGCGCGCTGGATGAGGGCGCTCATGTCTGCGATGAACTCGTCCGCCCCGGGGTGTCTGTTGTAGGCGCCCCAGGAGCGGTCGCTGCGCTGCAGCCACTGCCGCTTCCACAGGTAGACCCTCATACCCCGGCGGTTGAGCTCGCGCAGCACCTTGATGATCTCGTCGTCGCGCTGCTTCTTCGTGGTGCCGCGGGGCAGGTCGCTCATGTTGGCGACGCGCAGGACCACGGTCCTGAAGTCGTTGTTGAACAGGGACGCGACGGCGGTGCGGTAGGCCAGGCCCTGGGTGTCGAACCGGACACCGAAGGTGTCGGATGTGTCTCCCGGCTGGGCCGGACGGCGCACCGTGCGCCACTTGATGCCCCGGATGCTGTCGGGGTTCTGCGACACCGGCGCAGCCAGGGGCACGGCCCCGGCCGTTGCGGCACCCGGCGTACCGGCGGCCACCGCCGCCCCGGCCACCGAGATGCTGATGCCTAAGAACCGACGCCTTGACGTTGTCATAACGGCCCCCTGGGGACGGTCCGGTTGGTGGAACCGGTGTACCGGCGGCAGAAGATCGATGGTGCGGCTTCCCCGTGCGGGTCACCCGTATGGCCGCACTGCTCCGCCACGGCAGCCTCGCACTGCACGCACGTCGCACAACGGGCTCGCAACCGGCGAACGCACGCCCGGCACACCGCTGTCCGGCAGGAAGCCTCATGGCGACCTCTGGGCCACGCGGCCTGGCGACCGCCCTCGTCCTCTTCACCACCGTCTCCTCCGCCGCCAGGCCGCGGAGACACGTTGACCGTCGACCGGCTGCCCCCGGGGGCGGGGACGCTCGGCGGACGGACAGCGGACGGGCACGCGAGTGCCGATGCTGCCCTTGCCGGCGAGCGTAGGAAGCCCGTCGGCGGCGGCCGTCTACGGCATCCCTTCGCCTTCCGGCTCCATGCGCCGGCCGGTGACCGACCACATCACCTGCACTGCACCGCTGGTTCGACGGACGTGTCCCAGGACGGGGCTGTGGTAGGAACGGGGCATGTCCGATACGCAGATCGATGTGGTGATCGCCGATGACCAGGAGTTGGTACGGGCGGGTTTCAGCCTGATCCTGGGGGCGCAGCCGGGCTTCCGGATCGTCGGTGAGGCGGCCGACGGTGTGGAGTGTGTCGAGCTGGCGCGTCGATTGCGGCCGCACGTGGTGCTGGCGGACATCCGGATGCCGCGGTTGGACGGACTGGAAGTGGTGCGGCAGCTGGCCGGCCCCGACGTCGCCGATCCCTTCAACGTGGTGATGATCACGACGTTCGATCAGGACGACTACGTCCGGACCGCTCTGCGCAACGGCGCGTGCGGGTTCCTGCTGAAGGACGCTTCGCCCAGCCTGCTCGTGGAAGCGGTGCAGGCGGCTGCTCGCGGGGACGCGCTGGTGTCCCCGGCGGTCACGGTGCGGCTGCTCAGGCAGCTCAAGGAGGGGGAGCAGGCGGTGGGCGAGAGCCGGGAGATCGCCGACCTGAGCGAGCGCGAGACGGACATCGTGCGATTGGTCGCCGTCGGCCGCACCAATCAGGAGATCTGCGACGAGCTGTTCCTGTCGTTGTCGACGGTGAAGACCTATCTCGGCCGGATCCAGAGCAAGCTCGGTGCCCGCAACCGGGTGGAGATCGCGGCCTGGGCCTGGGAGACCGGAGCGGTCCGTCCTGGCCGATGACGGCGCGGGGTCAGGTCGCGGCCGGGGCTGCCAGGGGCAGGGCGGCCTGGACCTGCCACCCGCCACCCGGCAGCGGACCGGTGTGCAGCGTGCCGTCGAGGGCTTCGACGCGTTCCCGCAGCCCCGTCAGGCCGTAGCCGCCGTGGCCCCCGATCGGCTTGGCCGCGCTGTGGGCCGACGGGGTATTGGTGACCGTCACGCGCACCCACGCCGGCTCGGCGTCCAGGTGGACGACGGTCCGTGCGCCCGGCGCGTGACGGCGGACATTGGTGAGCGCCTCCTGGACCAGACGGAGGACTGAGATCTCCACCTCCGGCGCGAGGTGGGCGGTGCGCGCGGCGGCGGTGGCCTCCAGCCGGGCCGTGCCGTCGCCGCCGGCGCAGGCAACGGAGTGGGCGGCGACGAGCTCGGCCAGTTCGGTGAGCAGATCCCCCGGACGCATGGTGCCGTGGTCGTTCTCCCGCAGTACGCGTACCAGTCGCCGCGTGGCCTCCAACGTCTCGGTACCCGAGTCGACGATGTTGCGCAGGATCGGTTCGACCTTGGCGGGCGCGGCGGCATGGATGGTCAGAGCGGCGTTGGCCTGCACGATGATGCCGGTCATGTGGTGGGCGATGAGGTCGTGCAGATCGCGGGCGAGGGACAGGCGCTCGGCCTGGCGGACCTCGCGGGCGGTGCGCTCCTTGCGGCTTTCCAGCGCTCGGATCGTGCACCCGATGCTGACGGCGACCGTCACGACGACGGTCATGAGGTAGGCGCCGGCAACGAGCTGGGGCCACTGCTGCACCCGCAGCGGGAGCAGCAGCGTGGCGATGACGAGGGGCAGGGTGTAGACGGCCGCTGTGGTGGCCTTGCCGCGGCGGGTCGTGGTGCGGACGGTCAGGAGCAGCAGTCCGCAGAGTTCCAGCCCGCTGAGCAACGTGTGTCCGAGAGGCTGGGACAGGCCCCACACCGTGAGCGCGAGCGAGACGGTGACCACTGCGGTGATCCGTTTGCCCAGGGAGGGTGACCAGGGTGTCTCCAGGACGGCCAGACCGCTCAGGGGCCCGGTGACGAGGCAGGGCAGCCAGATGCCGGGGGTGCCGAACGGATCAGGGGCCTTGGCCAGCTCACTGAGGTCCACGAGGAACGCGCCGACGAACGCGAACGCGCCGCTGGTGAGGAGAAACCGTCTGACGCCGGGGGAGAGCGGAAGCCTCGAGTCCATGCCTGTCAGCTTAGGAAGGCGAGCCGAGGCGTGTGTCGGCCGAACGGCCGACGTGGGCATGGCGCATGTCAGCCGACGGGCCTACGCGAGTCGAGGTGTGTGTCGGCCGAAGAGCCGACAGTCCCGTGCGCACTGGGTACGTACGGCCGATGCCGTGGCTGACGTCATGGCGGAATCATCGACATCACAGCGGCCGGAGCTTCCCCCGAACCCGGCCGCTGGCGACCGTTCGTACCGACAGAGAGTCTCTCACTGCCTCATGGCCACCTTCCTGCACCGCATCGGCCGGGCTGCTTTCCGGCGCCGTCGGCTGGTGCTCCTCTTCTGGGTCGTCGCTTTCGGCGCTTTGGGCGCGGCCGCGTCGAGCAGTTCCGGCAGTGCCACTTCCTCGTTCACGCTTCCCGGCACGGAGGCCCAGCGCGCCAACGATCTGCTGAGCGAGAAGTTCCCCGCTGCCAACGCCGAGGGCGCCACCGCACGTGTGGTTCTGCGTGCGCCGGGAGGGGAGAAGATCACCAGCGCCGGTCATGACACCGCCGTGGCCGCGACGGTGAAGCATCTGCGGGCGTCGTCCTCCGCCGTCGCGTCCGTCGGCGATCCGGTCGCCGACGGCACGGTCAGCAAGGACGGCACGACGGCGTACACACAGGTCACCTACAAGGTCGCAGCCACCGACCTGACCGATCGCGATCACGAGCGCTTCGAGGACGCGCTGCAAGCCGGCCGGGACACCGGACTCACCGTGGAAGCCTCCGGAAGCGCGCTCGCCGCGTCCGAGGCCGGGGCGTCCGCAGAGGTCATCGGGTTCGCCTTGGCCGCTGTCATCTTGTTCATGACACTCGGCTCGCTCGTCGCCGCGGGGCTGCCGCTGCTGACCGCCGTGGTCGGTGTCGCCATCAGCACCAGTGCGATCGCGGTGGTGAGCGCCGCCTTCGACCTGACCAGCAGCACGTCCGCTCTCGCGTCCATGCTCGGCATCGCGGTCGGCATCGACTACGCGTTGTTCATCGTCTCCCGCTACCGTGCCGAACGTGCCGCGGGCCATGACCCCCGGGAGGCCGCCGGCCGGGCCAACGGAACAGCGGGCTCGGCCGTCGCCTTCGCCGGTCTCACCGTGATCATCGCGCTCGCCGGTTTGGCCGTGGTCGACCTGCCTGTCCTCACGGCCATGGGCATGGCCGCCGCCGGGGCCGTCGCCGTCGCCGTGCTGGTCGCAGTCACCCTGGTGCCGGCCATGCTGGGCTTTGCTCCCGAGCGCTCCCGCGGAGGTGCCCGAGGGCGCCTCTTCCGCGGCGCCGTGCGCGGCGGACGGTTCCGGGGCACCGACCACGGCAGGGCCTCGCTCGGTGAACGCTGGGCGGCGTTGACCTTGCGTCGACCCGTGCGGGTGATGGGCATCGCGGTCGCCGCCCTCGTCGTGATCGCGCTTCCGGCCGCGAAACTGGAGCTCGGCCTGCCGGACGACGGTGCAGCGCCGGCGTCGAGCACGCAGCGCAAGGCCTACGACATGCTGTCGCAGTCCTTCGGTGCAGGGTTCAACGGACCCCTGACCGTGGTGGTCACCGGTCACGACCCGGGCATCGCCAAGGACTCGGCTGCCGACATGCAGGCGGCCATCGGCAGGCTCGACGATGTGACCACCGCCTCCCCTCCGGTGTTCAACCCTCAGGGCGACACGGCCGTCATCAGCGTCATACCCAGGAGCGCACCCGCCAGCGATGCGACCGAGAGCCTTGTCCACAGCATCCGGGACCTCTCCGCGGACTTGGAGAAGGACACGGGCGCACAAGGCATGGTCACCGGCACCCCTGCGCTGAACATCGACATCTCCGACAAGTTCACCGCGGCTCTGCCGCCCTACCTGATGGTCGTCGTCGGTCTCGCCGTCCTGGTGCTGATCCTCGTCTTCCGGTCGATCGTGGTCCCCTTGAAGGCGGCCGCCGGGTTCCTGCTGTCGGTCCTTGCCTCGTTCGGGGCACTGGTGGCCGTGTTCCAGTGGGGCTGGCTGAAGGATCTGCTGGGCCTCGAACAGACAGGACCGATCACGAGCCTGATGCCGATCCTCAGTATCGGCATCGTCTTCGGACTCGCCATGGACTATCAGGTGTTCCTGGTCACCCGCATCCGTGAGGCCTACATCCATGGAGCCGACCCGGCTGAGGCCATCACCGTGGGCTTTCGGCACAGCGCCAAGGTCATCACCGCCGCGGCCCTCATCATGATCAGCGTCTTCGCCGGCTTCGCCGGCTCCTCCGAGGCCGTCATCAAGGCGCTCGGCTTCGGCCTGGCGGCCGCTGTCGCCTTCGACGCGTTCGTGGTCCGCATGACCATCGTGCCCGCCGCGCTCGCTCTCCTGGGACACCGGGCATGGTCCCTGCCCGCCTGGATCGATCGCATCCTGCCCGTGGTCGACATCGAAGGCGAGAAGCTGTCCCGGCACACTGCGGCGCCCGTGGAACGCGAACCGCTCGTCATGTCCCAGCGCGACGGACAGCACTGAGCATGCCGGGGCCCGCCACACCTTGCGCGGGGGCGGGCCCCGGTCCTTCCTGGCCGCTCCCGAGCACCGCCTCCTGGCAGACGGATCGGCAGTGGCCGGCCCCTTCTCCGTTTCGCGTCGACCGGCCACCTGGTGTCGCCGCCCCTAGGAGGACGCATGCGCAAAGGCCCCTTGCTCGTCATCGCAGTCGTCGTCGGGTTGTTCGCCCTCTCCGAGTACGGCAAGAAGCAGACGGCGGAGCTTCCCGACCTGAGGGGTGTCACCCTGCAAGAAGCACGGAACGCCGCGCGTGAGGCCGGCTTCAACCGGCTGGCCACCCACGACGCACTGGACAAGGACCGGAGGCAACTGCTCACCAGCACCTGGCACGTGTGCGGTCAGACTCCCGCCGCCGGGACGCACCACATCACCGATCTCGTCACTCTCGCCGTAGCCAAGACAGGCGAACCGTGCCCCGGTTCCTAGCCGGCGTCAGCGGTACGCGAGGTGCGCTGCAGGCCGGAGGGCCGACAGGGCGAATGATCACCGCGGTGGTCATCCACCGTGCGGGGGCCGTGTCACCTCGAGTCAGGGCATCACGACGTGGTCACGGCTTGCGGGCGAGGGCGCCGAGTTCGGCGATGGCTTCCGGGGCGTTCGCGCCCGCCGGTTGATGGCCGTACGAGGTTCGCCCCGGGATGCGCCGACCGCGTATCGCCTACACCGCCCGTGTCCCGAAGGGTATGTGTTGCGGTCGAGGCCGGACCGACCGAACCCTGTACGGCCATCAACCGGCGGGCGCGGGGCCGTGGATCTGCAGCGCCACCAAGTCCGCGACGGGATCACTGCCCTACGATCCCGACCGGGCAGCGGGACTGGCAGACGCCGGTCCCCTGCCCATGTCGGCGGCGAGTTCGACCCCGACGAACGTCGCCATCTCACCTGCGACCTTTTGACGCGGTCGTGCGTTCGTTGGGCTCGGAGCGCGATCTCGCAGGCCGGGGGGCATGCGGCTCGGCCGCCGCGACGAACGCGTGGCAGGTGGTGACCAGGTAGGTGCTCCTCGGTCACCCTCCCTCTGTTCATACGTGTCTCCACGCGCCGACCGGCCACCCGTCGCCCGTGTGAACCGATCGGAAGGACGCGTCGGCTGGCAGCCCTCGGCCGGGCCCGGCGGCCCCGTCGGCGTGTGATGCCGGGCCGTCACCTGGCCTGCGCCCGCGGCCCGCGGCCCGAGGCGCGTGCGGCGGCAGCCTCGGCGGCTTGCCGGGCAACGCGCAGTCACGGCGCGGCGGCCACCTCCCCGATTGCCGTGTCCAGGATCGACAAGCCGAGGGCCAACTCCTCCTCGGTCGCCGTGAGCGGGGGAGCGATGCGGAAGACGCCGCCCATGCGGGGCAGCTGGACGATGTTCATGTGCAGGCCGAGTTCCAGACAGCGGCGGGTGACCCGGGCACCGAGCTCGTCCGAACCCCGCTTGGTCTCGCGGTCGACGACGAGTTCCAGGCCGACCAGCAGGCCGCGCCCCCGGATGTCGCCGATGACCTCGTGGCGGCCGGCCATCTCCTCCAGACCGGCTCGCAGGAAGGCACCGAGCGCGCGGGCGCGCTCGTCCAGGTGGTCCTCGGCCAGGACGTCGAGGACGGTGTTGCCCACCGCGGCCACCAGCGGGTCGGACACGTGCGTGGTGAAGAAGAGGAAGCCCCGCCCGTACGCCTCCTGCTCGATCTCAGCGCTGGTGACGACGGCGGCCAGGGGCAGGCCCGCGCCGAGGGTCTTCGAGAGCGTCAGGATGTCCGGGACGACGCCGTCGCGCTCGAAGGCGTACCAGGTGCCGGTGCGGCACAGGCCCGTCTGGGCCTCGTCGAGGATCAGGAGCATGCCGCGCTCGCGGCACTTCTTCTGCAGGGCGGTGAAGTAGCCCGGCGGCGGTTCGATGATGCCGCCGGAGCTGAGGATCGGCTCGACGAGACACGCGGCGAGACTTCCGGTGGACTGGGCGTCGATGAGGTCGAAGGCGAAGTCCAACTGGCGGCACCAGTCGAGCTCTCCGTCGGGGGTGGTGAAGTCGGGGCGGTAGGCATGGGGGACGGGGATGGCGAAGTTGCCGGGGGCGGAGGGCCCGTAGCCCTTGCGGCCGGTGCTGTAGGTGGCCGATGCGGCGGCCTGGGTCATGCCGTGCCAGGACCGGGCGAACGACACGATCTCGTGCTTGCCGGTGACGAGTTTGGCCATCCGGAGGGCCGCCTCGTTCGACTCGGCGCCGGTCGTCAGGAGCAGCACCTTCTCCAGCGGCGCGGGAAGCGTCCCGGCGAGACGACGGGCCAGGTCGACGACCGGGCGGCTGAGCATGCCGCTGTACAGGTGGTCGAGGGTGGCGACCTGGCGCTGGACGGTCTCCACGATCGCCGGGTGCGAGTGCCCGAGGATGGCGCTCATCTGCCCCGACGTGAAGTCGAGGATCTCGCGGCCCTCCGCGGTGTACACGAAGCTTCCGGAGGCGCGCTGGATGACCTCACGGGTGAAACCGCCGCCGTAGCGGACGAGGTGCCGGTCCGCGTCGGCCCAGAACGTGGATCCGGGGGGCGTGAGGACGGTGGAGGAGGGAGGCAGAGCAACCATGAAGACGACGGTAGGGCGAGGGCGAGTGTCGCGTCCATCACACATTTCCGGCTGTACTGTTCGGCAGAACCGCACAACAATCGGGGGATGCTGAACCCGTGGAGGCTGCGGTTGCTGACCCAGCTGGAAGCACTGGGCACGGTCCGGGCGGTGGCCCAGGCGGCCAACCTCAGCCCGTCCAGCGTGTCCCAGCAGCTGGCCGTACTGGAGACCGAGACGGGCACTCAGCTCCTTGAACGCGCCGGTCGCCGCGTGGGGCTGACCTCGGCCGGGGTGATCCTGGCCCGGCGCGCGCGGGAGCTTCTCGACCACATGGACACCGTGGAGGCCGAGCTGCGAGGCTTCGGTGACGAGCCGTCGGGCCTGGTGCGGCTGGGGGCGTTCCAGAGCGCGGTGCACACGCTGGCCGTACCGGCGGTGAGCCGGCTGGCCCGTGAGTATGCGCACGTCGACGTGGAGTTGAAGGAGCTGGAGCCGCATGCGAGCGTGCCGGCCCTGCGAGCGGGCGACGCCGACCTCGTGATCACGACCACGGACTTCGGTGAGCTGCCGCTCGGCCCTGACCTCGACCTGCTGGCGCTGACGACGGATCCGATCCTGCTCGTGCTGCCGCCGGACCACCCGGCCGCCGGGCGAGGGCCTGCGGACCTGGCAGCCTTCGCCGACGAGCCGTGGGCCTTCGACGTCCCCCAGTCGTACATGGCCAACCTCGCGCTGCGGCTGTGCCGGCAGGCGCGGTTCGAGCCGCGGGTGGTGGGCCGGTTCAGCAACTACATGTTGACGTTGGAGTTGGTCGAGGCCGGGCGTGCGGTCGCACTGCTGCCGGGGCTGGCTGTCGAGGCCGGCCGTTACCGTGTCGCCACCCGGGAGCTGGCCGCCCCCGTGACGCGTACCATCACGGCGGTGACCCGCAGGGGCGCGCCACCTCGTGCGGCCGTGCACGTGGTACTGCACGCGCTGCGGCCACCGGTGTCCGGGAGCACCTGATCCGGTGGAGCGGGAAGCGGGCGGCGCGGTCACGCCCGAGGCGGCCGGCCGGTGCGTCGCCCGACGGCTCGACGCTCACGTCCCGGTCCCGGCCCGGCTCCACCAGGTGCGCGCAGACGGTGGAGCCGTCCGTGCTGACGGTTTCGGCGGTGAACGGGCCGCCGGGTCGAAGCGAGGCGCGAGGAGGAAGTGTTCAGCTCCGTGGGGGTCGTTTCGAGCGCGGTTCTCACCTCGGCGCGCCCGCGCCTCCCACGACGAGCGGCACACCGCTCCCGGGCGCACCACCGGCTCCCGCTCAGCCATGATCGCGCCGGACCGCACGCGACCGCGTCAGCTTCTCGTATGACCCGACGTCCTGCGTGTCGGTCTTTCGGCCGACACCGCTGCCTCGGTCGATGAGCCGTCGGGCGGGTGAACAAAAAAACCCAGTGCACTAGGGCGAAACTGGCCACATGACCTAGTAGCATCGCCGGACGAATCTCACGATGCCAATGGTGCACGCCAGTAGGGAGCCAGCATGGACATCACCTGGGACCGGTGGGCAGTTCCCACCATCGTCGGCGCCGACGAACTCGACGTGACCTACGGCTTCGGATACGCCCAGGCCAAAACCAACGCCACGCTGGTGCTCGAGCTGTACGGCATCGCCCGCGGCGCAGCGGCCGCCCTGTGGGGGCCGGACTTCATTGCCGAGGACACCTTCACCGCACGGCTGGGCCTCAAGGCGCAGACCGACGTCTGGTTCGACGCGCAGGCGCCGGAGACCTTGGCCAGGATCCAGGCCTTCTGCGACGGTTTCAACGCGGCGTGCGCCGAGGACCCCTTCCTCGGTACCGGCCGCCGCGCGGTGCTGCCGGTCGCACCGCGCGACGTGATCGCCCATACGCAGCGGGTCTTCGTCCGCTTCATCACCATGGACCCGGCCGCCCTGGCCTTCCCGCCCGACTCCTTCCTCGCCTCCGCCGGGTCCAACGGATGGGCCGTCTCCGCCAGCCGGTCGACGACCGGCAACGCCCAGCTGATCATCAACCCGCACCTGGCCTGGCAGGGTTACCACCGGTGGTTCGAGGCCCGCAGCACCCACCCGGGGCGCGACTTCCACGGGGCGACGCTGGTGGGGCTGCCCTGGCAGACCCTCGGCTACGGCCGGGACGTCGGCTGGGGGCACACCGTCAACCTGGTGCCCAACCTCACCGTCTACGAGCTGACCGTCACCGAGGACACGTACCTCTTCGGTGACGAACGGCGTGCCTTCGACACGACGAGCCACCACATCGAGGTGGCCGGCGCCGACCCCGTCACGGTCCTCGAACGGCGCAGCGTCCACGGCCCCGTCCTCACCGCACCCGACGGCACCGACGTCGCGATCCGGGTGGCGGGCGTCCTGCACCACCCGGCGACCTCCGCGCTGGAGGGCTGGTGGCGCATGTCCACGGCCGGCAGCGTCCGGGAGCTGTTCGCCGTCCACGACGCCATGTGGCTGCCGCTGTTCAACATCATCGCCGCCGACGCGCGCGGCTCCATCGGGGCGCTGTACTGCGGCACGCCGCCCGTGGCGGCCTGGAACAGCATCGACGACGTCCGGCGCCGGCTCCCCGGTGCCGACCCGGACCGGCTGTGGACCGAGGTGCACCCGGCCTCCGCGATGCCCCGTGTCATCGACCCCCCGTGCGGCTGGGTGCAGAACGCCAACGAGAACCCGTGGCTGTACACGGACCCGCCGCTGGACCCGGCCCGGTACCCCACCGCCATCGCACCCGACCCCCTCCACCTCGTCGACCTGCGCAGCGCGGCGTCCCGGGGCTGGCTCGCACAGCAGGAGCGCATCAGCCCCGAGGCGCTGCTCCGTCTGAAGTACAGCAAGCACGCGCTGCTCGCCGACATCGTCCTGGACGAGCTGTGCGCCGCGGCCACCGGGGACGCGGACCTCGCCCCTGCCGTCGACGTGCTGACCGCGTGGGACCGGCACGCCCACGCCGACAGCGCCGGTTACGTGCTCTTCCTGTTGTGGGGGCTGCTCAGCGGCCCGCAGCTGCTGGAGGGCACGCTGCTCAAGCAGCCCGCGCGGCCCGGCGACGTGCCCGGAGGCCTGGTGGACGCCGGACGGGCGGTGGAGACCCTGCGCGCCGCGGTCGCGACGCTGGCGGGCCTCGGCGTGCCCCTGGACGCCTCCATCGGCCAGGTGTACCTGCTCGGCACGGGCGCGGACGCGCTCCCGGCGGACGGCGGGTCCGGTGTGCTGGGCGTGCTGAAGGTCCTGGACCTCCTGCCCGTGGACGAGGACCTGCGGCTGATGATCGGCGACTCCTGGATCTCCCACGTCCAGTTCGCCGAGGGCGCCTGGCCGCGGGCGCGGAGTCTGCTCGTCTACGGCAACAGCACCGAGGACTCGGCGCCGCCCGCGCAACCGCAGTTCCCGATCTGGGCCGCGGACCGGCTGCGGCCGGAGGACGGCGAGGCCTGACGGGGGCGATGGTTCTCCGGCCGGGGCACACCGGCCGGAGGACCGCGCGGGCCGGGACGGCCGCCCGAGGCTGCGCCGCAGACGGCACGGCGGCGGCCGGGCCCCTTCCGGGGGCGCCGGCCGACGTGGTCAGTGCGCGGCGGTGGCCTGGACCCCGCCGCGTTTGGCCGCCTGCATGTCGCCGACCACCTCGGTCACCATGCGGATCGACGCCGCGTCCAGCACGTTGCCGAACTCGATGACCCGGACCCGTCCCTCCAACTGCGTCTTCAACTCGGGCATCTCGCTGGGGATCACCACGAGGTCCACGCCCTCCAGGTCCTCCTTCTCGATGCCGTGCAGGACCTTGATGTTCTCGATGCCCGACTGGGTGAGGGAGTCCCGCACGCTGACGGCCTGTTCCTCGGTGCGGTACCAGATGCCGACCGTCCGCGTCTTGGGCACCGAGGCGATCTGCACCAGCGTCTGCACGTGCGGCGCCACCACGATGGCCACCACCTCGGTCCGGGGCCGCCGGAACAGTCCGCGGACCTCGGCCAGGTGGAAGAACGTGGTGAGGACGAGGTCGGCCTGCTCCGCCGCCGCGTCGAACGCCCCCAGCACCAGCGGCTTGACCTTCAGTCCGATGTGCTCGCCGAGCTCGTTGGCGAAGTACCTGGCCCGGTCGGCGTTGCACTCGATGAAGGAGACCTTGAGGAGGTCCTCCTCCGCACGCATCGCGAGCCCCGCCACCAGCGGCTGGATCTCCGCTGCGGTGAGACCGAGGTCGACGCACTGCCTGATGGCCCGCTGCAGGATGGCCAACGCCTGGTCCCGTGCCGGTGAGTCCTCCTGCGCCGGCCGCGGGCCCACCACCCGGGTGCCGCCACGGCCATGACTCTCGACCAGCCCGAGCTCGCCGAGTTGCGCGTAGGCGCGCGCGACCGTGTTCCGGTTGATGTGCAGGTTGTCGCCCAGCAGCCGGGCGCTGGGGAGGGCCTGTCCCGGTTCGAGGTCGCCGGACTCGATCATGAACGACAGCTGGGTGACGATCTGACGGAAGATGGGCACGTCGGAGTGACGGCTCACCTGAAGGTTGTCCACCAAAGCTCGGCTCTCCCTCTCCTCGACCCTGCCCGCACCCCGGTGCGCCGGGCCCGACCGCCGGACGGCGCACCGCCGACGGAACAGCTTCGTCCTATGCTATTCAGCCAGAATCACTAGGACAAACATGGTGACGCTCAGGACCGCCCCGCGGGCTCCAGCCGCAGGTGCCGGGTGAACCAGTCGACGATCCTGCGCTGGACGTCGATCAGCTGCTCCCGCTGGGTCATGCCGTGCCCGGCGCCCTTGTAGACGACCAGCTCCGTCTCACACCCGGCGGACACCAGACCCTGGTAGAACTCCTGCGCCTGGGACAGGGGGCAGGCCCGGTCCGCGTCGCCGTGCAGCAGCAACGTGGGCGTGCGGCAGCCGCGCACATACATGACCGGCGACCGCGCCAGGTGGGGACCGGCCGGGTCGTACGGGTCGCCGTCCAGGAAGATCTCGTCGAACCGGCCCACATTCGACGTGTTGTGGTAGCTCAGCCAGTTCATCAGCCCGGCGACGGGCACCGACGCGGCGAACACCTCGCTGCGCACCGCCGCCCAGGCCGCCATGTACCCCCCGTACGAGGCACCGGTGATCCCCACCCGGTCCGGATCGGCCAGGCCCGCCGCCACCAGCGAGGCCACCCCCGACTCGATGTCGCCGAGGTCGCCGCCGCCCAGGTCGCCGATGTTCGCGGCCATGAACTCCCGGCCCCGCCCGAGGGAACCCCGGAAGTTGGGCAGCAGCACGGCGCAGCCCGCCTGGGCCAGCAGCAGAGCGTCACCGCGCTGCGTGCCCTGGGCGTACAGGGAGGTCGCCGCGCCGGTGGGGCCTCCGTGCACGACGACGACGAGGGGCAGTGCGGTGGCCGGCCGGTCCACGGGCAGCAACAGCAGTCCGTGGATCTCGGTGCCGTCGCCGGACCTCCAGCGGTGCACGGTCTCCCGAGCGGGCGCGATGCCCGCAAGCGCGGCGTTGACCGCCGTGAGGGGCCGCCACTGGGCGCCGGGCTCCGCGCCGCCCGTTGCCCGAGCCGCGGGCACCGTGAGTTCGTGCAGCTCCGGCGGCCGGTCGTGGGCCTGCCGCACGGCCACGACGGTGCGGCCGTCCCGGCTGCAATGGGCCCGCCCGATCGTGGCCCGCCCCCGCCAGCACTCGTCCACCGTCCAGGTCTGCGCGGCGCGGCGCAGGAAGCCGCAGGCCGTCTCCAGCGACACGACGCCCACCCAGAAGAGCCGTCCGTCCCGCGTCCACCGCAGCCGGGAGACGTCGGCCTCGTGGTCCGGCCGTGCCACCGCCCCCGTTTCCAGGTCCAGGACGGTCACGTCCCCGGCCAGCAGCGCGCGGTCGCTCTGCGGCCCCTCGACGAAGGCCACCGTCCGCCCGTCCTCCGCGACGACCGGCGATTGCAGCTGCCACCGCGGCCGGTGCACGGTCCGCGCGGTCCGGGTCTCGATGTCGAGGACCGCCACGTGGGCGTCGTACCAGCCGTTCTCGCTCGGGTCGGCCGAGACCACGGCCGCCACCGGACCGTGCCCCGCCCACCCGAACTCCCATACCGTGAGGCGGTCGGGGCTGACCTGCACCGCCGCCCCGGAAGCCAGGTCCACCCGGTACAGCCGCCGCCACCCGGTGGCGGGCCGGTGCACCGTCCAGGGCGCCTCCGCCTCGTCTCCGCCGGCGAACCGCGTCCCGCCGCGGGCGTTGCCGGTCTCGGAACCGTCGTCGGCGACGCCCACCAGCAGGGCTGTCTCATCCCGGGCCCAGACGATGTCCTCGACGACACCGGGCAGGGCGTCGAACCAATGCGGGCGGGGAGCCGGCTCGGCCTCCTCCAGTTCGGCGCAGTACAGCCGCCACAACCCGGGCTCGTCACGGTCCGAGGCGAAGGCCAGCCGGCGGCCGGAGGGCGAGATGCGGGGGAGCAGGTGCACCCCTCGGCCGGAAGTCACCGTGCGGGCCGGTCCGTTGCGGCGGAACACCCGTATCCCCGACCGCGGGGACGCCCCCCGCGCCGCGGCGGGGGCGTGGACCACCACCGCGCGCAGCGTGCCGTCGTCGGAGACCTGCGGGTCCGTGACGCTCCGGAGGGTCGCGAGGCGTTCGGCGGTGAGAGGCGGAAGGGGCATGGGCCCTCCTTCGAGGAGGCACGGCAGCGGTGCGCTCTGCATGTGACTGACGTGCTAGGTCGATATAGGCACTTGAGGCTAGGCTATTGACCATCGGAAGTTGGCCCAATATAACTGGCCCATGCCGTTGGCACAGGCGAGGTGCACCACCCGCCCCGCCGACACGGCACTCACGGTTCACCACAAGCGGCCGGCCACCCGGCCACGGCCGCTTTCTCCTGACTCACCGGCACCCGATCGAACCCGGAGTCACCATGAAGTCCCAAGTGAACGGCGCTCGCCGCATGCTGCGTCTGCCGGCGCTGGCCGTAACCGGCGTAATGGTGCTGGGGGTCGCGGCCTGCACCGACAATCGCCCGGAAAGCAGCGCCGGTGGCGCCGGCCGGGTCCCCGAAGAACGCGACGTGGCTCCCGGGAAACCCGTCTCGCAGCAGCGGCTGGGCCAACTGAAAGTGGGTGTGCTCGGCACGATACCCACCCTGGACCCCGCCAAGAACATCGGCGCCGGCCTGTACACCCACACCCTCGGCCTGGAGAGCCTGCTGCGCATCGGTCGCGACGGACGGCTGGAGCCGTGGCTGGCCGACACGTTCGAGCAGAAGAGCCCCGTCGTCCACGAATACCGCCTGCGCCGCGGCGTCAAGTTCTCGGACGGCTCGCCCCTGACGTCCGAGGACGTGCGGTACTCCTGGGAGTACTACGCCGGCAAGGGCAGCCCGCGGGGCCACTACTACGCCAACATCGCCGGCATCGCCACTCCCGACGAGCGCACCGTCCGCGTCACGCTGAAGGTCCCGGACGCCTCCTGGAAGTACACCCCCGCCATGTTCTGGTCGGGCATCTTCCAGAAGAAGTTCGCGCAGGCCCACAAGAAGACGTTCGGTCAGCCCGGGACGCTGATGGTGGCCACCGGCCCCTGGAAGTTCGACAGCCTCAACCCCACCAGCGGCATGGAGCTGTCCGCCAACCCGCACTACTGGGGCGGCAAGCCCCCCATCGGCAGGATCTCGGTCACGTCCTACACCGAGGACAACAGCCTCGCCCTCGCGCTGCGTTCCGGTGAGATCGACATCTCCCCGTCGATCGGCGCGCCCAAGGGCTTCGACGCCACCGCGGGCAAGAACACCGTCACCACCGTCCCGACCTGCGCGACGGCGCTGATGAGCATGCCCACGCAGACCGCGCCGTGGGACGACGTGCACGTGCGCAGGGCCGTCGCCTACGCCGTGGACCGCGACAGCGTCATCGCCTCCACGCAGGGCCGGGCCGGCGCCCCGCAGCGGACGCTCATCTCGCCCCTCGTCATGCGGACGCTCGGCAGCAAGGAGCAGGTCGACAAGGCGCTGGACTCCGTCCCCGGGTACGACCACGACCTCGGCAAGGCCAAGGCCGAACTGTCCAAGTCCAAGGTGCCCCACGGATTCAGCGGCACGTTCGTCACCAGCCAGTCCGCCGCCGCGCCCGCCCAGGTGATCGCCGACCAGCTGAAGAAGATCGGCGTCAAGCTGAAGATCCGCAGCATGAACGACACCGCCTGGGCCGCCGCGGTCACCGGACCGGCGGACAAGCGCCCGGTCACCGCGTTCGAGACCGGCGCCTGCCTGCCGGACCCGAGCTTCAGCTCCGTCTACCTCGGCAAGGCCAACACCGTCCCCGGTGGGCTGAACACCGCCAACTACACCCCGCCCGGGATCGACCGGATGATCGCCGCGGGCCGCACCACCCAGGACCCCGGCAAGCGCCTGAAGATCTACACCGCGTTGCAGAAGCGGGTGGGCGAGGACGTGCCGTACGTGCCGTTGTACGCCGAGGGCGCCCACTACGCGTCCGTGAAGTACGGCATCGCGGGCTTCGACGGCTACACGCTGAACATGCCGTGGGCCCTGAACGTGGTGGCCAAATGAGCCTCACGTCCGCCGTCGCCTTCATCGCCCGCAGGCTGGGCGCGATGGCCGTTCTGCTGGCCGTGCTCTCCTTCGCGGTGTTCTGCCTGGTCTACCTGGCGCCCGGCGACGCCGTCGACGCCCTGCTCGGAGGCAGACCGAGCAGCCCCGAGCTGGTGGCCACCCTCAAGGAGGAACACCACCTCGACGACCCCTTCTTCACCCAGTACTGGCTCTGGGCCAAGGACGCGCTGCGCCTCGACTTCGGCACGTCCATCCAGACCACCCTGCCGGTCACGGACGAGATCGGCGCGCGCTTCGGGCCGTCGGTCCTGCTCGGTGTCTACTCCTACCTGCTCACCCTCCTGTTCGGCGTGGTGCCGGGCGTCCTCGCCGCGCTCAGGCAGCGCCGGGCGCTGGACCGGGGCCTGGTCGCCGGGGCCGTGGTCGCCCTGAGCACCCCGCCGTTCGTCCTGGGCATCCTGCTGCTGTATCTCTTCGCGATCGCCGTGCCCGTCTTCCCCGCGGCCGGCAAGGGCCAGGGGCTCCTCGACCAACTGTGGCACCTCACGCTGCCGGCCGTGGCACTCGCCCTGACCGTCTCCGCCTTCCTCCTGCGCCACACCCGGGCCTCGATGATCGGCGTGCTGAGCCAGGACCACGTGGCGTTCGCGCG
This sequence comes from Streptomyces sp. AHA2, assembly GCF_036857595.1. Taxonomy (NCBI): domain Bacteria; kingdom Bacillati; phylum Actinomycetota; class Actinomycetes; order Kitasatosporales; family Streptomycetaceae; genus Streptomyces; species Streptomyces sp. AHA2. The sequence continues at coordinate 93,123 of NZ_JAUQWJ010000016.1, read as the reverse complement.
GGCCCGCGGCCTGTCGACACGGCGGATCATGGTGCGCTACCTGCTGCGCAACGCGCTGATCCCGGTGGTCACCGTCAGCGGCGTGATGCTGACCTACTTCGTCACCGGCGCCGTGCTGGTGGAGACCACCTTCTCGCTCGGCGGGCTCGGCGAACTCCTCGTGCGGTCGGCCGAGTCGAACGACCTGCCGATGCTCCAGGGGCTCACGCTCATGATCGCCGTGATCATCATCTCGGCCAACCTGCTGGCCGACCTCGCCTACCTGGCGATCGACCCCCGGATCCGATTCGAAAGGCGCGCCTGATGACGGACGGCGTCTCCCTCACCGAGCCCCCCGAAGGCCGGGCCGCCAGGTCGGCGAAACGGCGCCGGCGGCTGTCCCTCCCCATCGCGCTGTGCTTCCTCGTCCTCGCGGTGCTGGCGCTCATGGTGGTGTTCGGCCACCTGCTCGCGCCGCACGACCCGCGGGCACAGAACGTGCTGTCCGGCTCGGCCGGGCCCGGCGCGGAGCACTGGCTGGGCACCGACGCTCTCGGCCGCGACGTCCTGTCCCGGCTGGTGGCCGGCGCCCGTTCCGCGATCGTCGGACCACTGGTGATCGCCGTCGGGGCCATGGTCTGCGGGAACATCCTCGGCCTGCTGGCCGGCTACCGCGGTGGCGCCCTCGACTTCGCCCTGATGCGCTGGGTCGACCTCATGGTGGCCATGCCGTCGCTGCTCGTCATCATCGTGGTGGCCGGCGCGCTCGGCGGCGGCTACTGGATGGCGGTCGCGCTGCTCGGCGTCCTGTCGGTGCCCCTCGACACCCGCGTGATCCGCGCCGCCACCCTGGAACAGGTGTCACGCCCCTACGTCGAGGCCGCCAAGACCCTCGGGTTGCCGGAGCGGCGGATCATGTTCCTGCACATCTGGCCCAACATCGCGGCCACCGCCTTCGCCAACACCTTCCTGGTCTTCGCCGGCTCGCTGATCGCCCTGTCCGGACTGTCCTACCTGGGCGTGGGCGCCGAACCGGGCACCCCGGACTGGGGGCAGATGCTGGCGGAGAACCAGTCCCTGCTGTTCGCCAACCCCGTCGCCACCATCGCCCCCGGCGTGGCGATCGTCCTCGCCGCCACCGCGACGAACCTGATCGGCGACTGGACCTTCGAGAAGATATCGAGCCGAGGAGCCGTCCGGTGAACGACACCGAGCAGGCGCACACGCCGGGCGAAGCGGTGCTGAGCGTACGCGGGATGAGGATCGGACGCGCCGGCCAGGGCGACGCCGGGGTGATCGTCACGGCCGACGAGTTCGACCTGGCCGCGGGGGAGAGCCTCGCCGTCGTCGGCGAGTCGGGCAGCGGCAAGTCGATGACGGCCAAGGCCCTGACCGGACTGCTGCCGCCCGGCGTGGAGGCGAGCGGGACCGCCGAGTACGGGGGCCGCAACCTCCTCGACCTCACCGAGCGCGCGTGGCGTTCGATCCGCGGCAGCGAGATCGGCACCGTCATGCAGGACCCCTTCACCATGCTCAACCCGGTGATGCGCTGCGGTCACATCCTCCAGGAGTCCATGGCGCCGGGCCGGCGGCTCAGCCGCGCCGAGCGCCGCGAGGAGGCCGTGCGCCGGCTGGCCGAGGTCGGCATCACCGAGGCCTCGGTGGTCGACCGCTACCCCTTCCAGCTCTCCGGCGGCATGCGTCAACGCGTCGCCATCGCCGCGGCGCTGGCCCGCGACCCGAAGGTGCTCATCGCGGACGAGCCCTCCACCGCGCTGGACGTGGTGACCCAGCGCGAGGTGCTGGGACTGATCAAACGGATCCAGCGGGCCCGCGGCATGAGCCTGATCCTGATCACGCACGACCTGCGGGTCGCCTTCGCCACCTGCGACCGGGTGCACGTGCTGTACGCGGGCACGCTGCTGGAGGCCGCCGGCGCCCACGAGATGCAGCACGAGCCGCTGCACCCCTACACCCAGGGCCTGCTGCTGTCCGAACCGCCCGTCGGGCTCAAGGTCCGCGAACTGATCGCCATCCCCGGCTCGGTGCCCACGGCCGCCGAGGTGCCCGACCGCTGTCCGTTCGCGGCCCGATGTCACTGGGCGGACGAGGTCTGCCACCACGAGCTGCCCCCGCTGCGGACGGTCGCCGACGGCCGCACCTCCCGCTGTGTGCGACTGCCCGAGATCCGCACCGAGATGGCCGAGGTCCGCGCCCGCGCCGACGAGCCCGCCCCCGCGCGCGCCGACGGCCGCACCGGCAGCCCGCTCATCGAGGTCGAGCACGTCGAGAAGGTCTACACCGTCGGCGGCCGCACCGTCCGCGCGGTCGACGACGTCTCCCTGGTGGTACGCGAGGGCGAGAGCGTCGGCATCGTCGGGGAGTCGGGCTCGGGCAAGACCACCCTGGCCCGCATGCTGGTCGGCCTGGAGACCCCCACCGGCGGGGACGTCCGGATCGACGGCGTCTCCGTGCGCGACTGGCGCCGGCTCGGCGACCGCGACCGGCGCAGACTGCGCAGGACCGTGCAGACGGTGTTCCAGGACCCCTACTCCAGCCTCAACCCGATGCGCACCATCGGATGGACGCTGAAGGAGGCCGTCACCACCCACAGCAGCGGCCCGGTCGACGTGGCCGTCCGGGTGGGCGACCTGCTGGAGTCCGTCGGGCTCAACCGCGACTACGCGCGCCGCCGGCCCTCCGCCCTCTCCGGCGGCGAACGGCAGCGCATCGCCATCGCCCGGGCCCTGGCCGCCGATCCCCGCCTGCTGATCTGCGACGAACCGGTGTCCGCCCTGGACATGTCGGTGCAGGCACAGATCCTGAACCTGCTGGAACACCTGCGCGCCGAGCGGGGCATCAGCTACCTCTTCATCACCCACGACCTGTCGATCGTCCGGCAGGCCTCCGACTTCCTCTACGTGATGAACGGCGGCAGGGTCGTGGAGTCCGGGCCGACCGACTCGGTGCTGGACCATCCGCAGCACGCCTACACGGACCAACTCCTGCGGTCCGTTCCGCGCTCCGACGGCAGCTGGCTCGGTGCGCCACCGCCCGGGTCGCCGGCGACCACCGCGCTCGACCACCAGGGAGCACACCAGCCATGACGTCCGACCAGACCGGCCGGGGCGCCGCCGGGGACCACGAGCCGCCGCGCGGAGCCTCCACCACGGACACGTGGAACGGCCTGGCCTACACCGCGTCCGCCCAGTGGCTCGTGCTCCGCGAGGAGGACACGCCCACGGCCGAGGTCTTCTCCATCTCCTACCTCGCGCAGGACCCGCCCGCCGAGCGGCCGGTGACCTTCGTCTTCAACGGCGGCCCCGGGGCGGCCTCGGCCTACCTGCACCTGGGCGCCGTCGGTCCGCAGCGGATCGACCTCCCGGCGGACGGCAGCGTGCCGGCGTTCCCGCCGGTGCTGGTCCACAACGACGAGTCCTGGCTGGCCTTCACCGACCTCGTCCTGGTCGACCCCGTCGGCACCGGGTTCAGCCGGTACGTGGAGGACGGCGCGGCGCACGCCGACGCGGGAGCCGACCGCGGGCAGCAGAAGTCCGGCGCCCACCCGGGCGGTTCCGGTGACGGCCGCGGGCAGTACTTCGGCACCGTCCGCGACCTGAAGGCGATGGGCGACTTCATCAGCCGCTGGTTGTCGGAGAACGGCCGCTGGGGTTCGGCGGTGTTCATCGCCGGCGAGAGCTACGGCGGCTACCGCGTGGGACGCCTGACCCGCCACCTGCAGGAGACCGTGGGCGTCGGTTTGAACGGCGTCATCCTGATCTCGCCCGCCCTCGAATGGAACCAGCTGGAAGCGTTCATGGGGCGGGGCGACTACGCCGTGGAACCGTGGATCGACGCACTGCCGAGCATGGCGGCGGCGGCCGTGCACCACGGCCGCTCGCGCGCCTTCAAGCCCGGCACCCCGCCGGCCGAGGTGCTGCGCGCGGCCGAGGAGTTCGCGACCGGCGAATACGCCTCGTTCCTCACCCGCGGCGCCTCGATGCCGGCCACGGACCGCGAACGCGTGATCAACCGGTACGCGGACCTGACCGGTCTGGACGCCCGGCTCGTCGCCCGGGCGGAGGGCCGCGTGGGCGTCAACCGGTTCAAGCGCGAGCTGCTGAAGGACACCCGCACCGTCCTGGACGTCTACGACGCGACCGTCACCTCGCCGGACCCCTTCCCGGACCGGGACGCCTACGAGGGGGCGGAACCCTCGCTGACCGCCGTGAAGGCGGTGTTCACGGCCGCGGTCAACCGCCTGCTGCGCACGGAGATCGGCGTCGTCACCGACCGCAGGTACGAGGTGCTCAACGACGACCTGGTGGCCGTCTGGAAGAACGACGAGGCCCAGTACTACTTCCAGGGCTGCCCCGGCGCCACCGACGACTTCCGCCACGGCATGGCGGTCAACCAGCACACCCGGGCGTTCATCACCCACGGCTGGTACGACCTGGTGACGCCGTACCACACCAGCGAGCGGCTGCGGAACCTGATGCGCCTCGACCCGGCCACCGCCCGGCGTCTGACAGTCCGTCACTTCCCCGGCGGCCACATGTTCTACACCTGGCAGGAGAGCCGGCGGGCCTTCACGGACGCCCTCGCCGTGTTCGTGGCCGAGGCCACCTCCCGGTGAAGCACCACCGACCAGCACCGCACGTGAGGAGAGACGACGTGAGCGACGCCGCCGAAGGATGGGATCACGACCTCGTGCCGCTGCCCGACGGCCGGGTGACGGAGGTGCTGACCCACGGCACGGCGACCAACGGCACGCTGGTCTGGCACGGGGGCACCCCCAGCGGCCTGGTCCCGCGGCCGGCCCACGCACGGGTCTGCGACGCGTTCGGCCTGCGCTACGTCGTGGCCGGGCGGCCCGGGTACGGGCTGAGCACGGCCCGGCCCGGGCGGGTGATGGCCGACATCGCCGAGGACCTGCCCCGGGTGCTGGACCACCTCGGCGTCGACACCTTCGTCACCATGGGCGGCTCCGGCGGCGGCCCCCACGCCCTGGCCTGCGCCGCGCTGCTGCCCGGCCGCTGCCGGGCCGCGGCCGCCGTGGTGAGCCCGGCACCGATCGACGCGGACGGCCTGGACTACTACGCCGGGATGGGACCGGAGAACGTCGAGGAGTGGAAACTCGCCGAGCAGGGCCGCGAGGCCGTCGGCCCCTGGCTGGAGCGGACCGTCGCCGAGTGGGACGACCTCAGCGCGGCCGGCTTCGTCGACGCCTTCCGGGGGACGCTGCCCCCGGTCGACCAGGAGCTGTTCACCACCGAGTTCGGCGAGACCTTCGTGGCGGGCCTGCGCAAGGCCGTCTCCACCGGCGTCGAGGGCTGGCTGGAGGACGACCTGGCGCTGGTCACCCCCTGGGGCTTCGACCTCGGCGCCATCACCGCCCCGGTCAGCATCTGGACCGGCAGGCTCGACCGGATGATCCACTACGAGCACTCGGTCTGGCTCGCGCGCGCCGTCCCCGGGGCGGACCTGCACGTCTACGGCCGCCACGGCCACCTCAGCTTCCTCATGGCCCACATGCCGGACGTCATCACCGACCTGCTGCGCAAGGCGGGCCTGTCCGGCCCGCACCGGACGCCGGACGGAGGCGGACGATGACCGCGCTGCACCGGGAGGCCCTGGTGGCCGACCTGCACAACGACCTGATCCTCCTGGTCGACCACTTCGACCGTCGCGGGCGGCCCGACTACTTCGGCGACTTCTGGCTGCCCGAACTGCGCGCCGGCGGCGTGGACGTCCAGGTGCTCCCGGTCTTCATCGACGAGCCATTCCAGTCCGAGGGGGCACTGCGCCGCACCCTGCTGCTCGTCGAGCGCATCCACCGGCTGGCCGAGCAGTACCCGCAGCTGACCGTCTGCCGCACCGCCGCCGAGATCCGGCAGACGACGGCGGACGGCGGGATCGCCCTGGTCATCGCCCTGGAAGGAGCACACGCCCTCGGCCAGGACCCGGAACTGATCCGCACGATGGAGCGCATCGGTGTCCGGGTGGTCTCGCTCGCCCACCTGGGCCGCACCCTGCTCGCCGACGGCAGCGGCGTCGACGACACCGCCTGCGGCGGCCTCACCCCGCAGGGCCGGGAGGTCCTGTCGGAGATGGAACGCCTGGGCATCGTCTACGACCTCAGCCACCTCGGACTCGCCGGGGTCGAGGACGTGCTGGAACTCGCCGGCCGTCCGCTGCTGGCGACGCACTCGGCGTGCCGTGCCGTCACCGACATCCACCGCAACCTCACCGACACCCAGCTCAAGGGCGTCGCCGAACTCGGCGGGGTCATCGGCGTGGCCGCGGCCATCCCGCCCTTCATCGACCCGGGCCGCCCCACCGCGGCCCGCGTGGTCGACCACATCGAACACCTCGCCTCGGTCACCTCCATCGACGCCGTCGGGCTCGGCCCCGACTTCATCGACGACTACTACCGGGAGGTCCACGGCGGCTGGGCGATCCCCGGCATGGCCGCCACCTGGGAAGCCGCCGAGATCCGCCGGCCCTCGGACCTGCCCCGGATCACCGAGGAGATGGAGCAGCGCGGCTTCACCGAGACCGACATCAGGAAGGTCCTCGGTGGCAACGCCATGCGCGTCCTCGACCAGGTGATGGGCGTCCCCGCAGCGGCGGCCGCACCGTGACGCGGCCCCGCCTCCCCGGCGCGGGCCACGCGGCCACCGACTGCACGACATCGACTCATGGGAAGGCCGGACAGTGACGAGCAACGACTGGGACGTCATCGTCGTGGGAGCGGGATCCGCGGGCGCCGCCCTCGCCGCCCGCACGGCGGCCCGGGGCAGGCGCGTACTGCTGCTGGAAGCGGGGCCGGACTACCGGTCGGCACAGATGAAGGAGGTCTGGCGCTCGCCCAATCCCCGGCTGGCCCTGCTGGACAAGGAGGCTTCCGAGGAACTGATGTGGCCCGGCCTGAACGCCACGCGCACCGACCACCAGGAGCCGGAGCTGTACTGGCGCGGCCGCGGCGCCGGTGGCAGCTCGGCGGTCAACGGGCAGATCGCCATCCGCCCGCCCATGGCCGACTTCGAGGAGTGGCGGGCTCAGGGGTGCACGGGGTGGGGACCCGGGGACGTGCTGCCCTACTTCGCCCGGCTCGAGGACGACGAACAGTTCGGCGACGAGCCCTACCACGGCCGTGGCGGCCCGATCCCGGTCCACCGGGTGCCGCGGCAGGACTGGGGCGGCGTCGACAAGGCCCTGGCCCGGGCGTGCGACGCGGCCGGCTACGGCTGGTGCGAGGACGTCAACGCCCCGTCGGGGAGCGGCATCTCGCCGTACCCGGTCAACTCCCGGCACGGCCGGCGGGTCACCGTCAACGACGGGTACCTGGAGTGGGCCCGCGACCTGGACACCCTCACGGTGCGCGGGGACAGCCTGGTGGACCGGGTGCTCCTCGACGGCGACCGGGCCGTCGGGGTGCGGGTGGTCAGCGGGGGAGAGGTGAGCACCGAACACGCCGACACCGTCGTGCTCAGCGCCGGGGTGATCCACTCACCGGCGATCCTCATGCGCTCCGGCATCGGCCCGGCGGCACACCTGCGCACGCTCGGCATCGACGTGCGCCACGACCTGCCCGTCGGCCAGGGCCTGCAGGACCACCCGCTGGCGGCGGTGCTGCTGCACCTCACCGACGCGGCCGGCAACAGGACGCGGGACGACCGGCACACCAACGTCTGCGTCCGCCGGACCAGCGGCCCCGGTGCCCCCGAGAACGACCTGATGTTCGTCGCCCTCAACGAGAACGTGCTGGCGCTGGGCTCGGCCACCCCCGGCGAGCGGATCGGGTCCTACGGCGTGTGGCTCAACCGCACCTACTCGCGCGGCGAACTCACGCTGGCCTCCACCGACCCCGCCCAGCACCCGCTGGTGCGCGAACGCATGCTCTCCGACCCCCGGGACCTGCCCCGGATGCGCACCGGGGTCCGCGAACTGGTCGAGCTGGCGCGCGGCAGCGAGACGGAGCGGATCACCACCGCCCCGGTCGCCGAGGCCAACCGCGAGCTGTTCGCCGCCCTGGACAGCGACCGCGACCTCGACGCCTACCTCCTGGCCACGGTGGTGGACACCCAGCACGGCACCAGCACCTGCCGGATGGGCGCGGCCGACGACCCGGCGACGGTCGTGGACGGCGACTGCCGGGTCCTGGGCGTGGAGGGGCTGCGGGTGGTCGACGCGTCGATCTTCCCGTTCGTGCCCCGCGCCAACACCAACCTCGCCGTGATCATGGCCGGCGAGCTGATGGCCGACCGCCTCGACTGAAGGGACCGAACCCGTGAACATCGCAAGAATCCTGGTCGGCGGCGTCTGGCAGGACACCGCCGGCGACAGCCTGATCGACGTCGTGGACCCGGCCACCGAGGAACTCGTCGCCCGGGCACCGGCCGGCTGCGCGGCCGACGTGGACCGGGCCGTCGCGGCCGCCGTGGCCGCGCAGCCGGCCTGGGCGGCGCTGCCGGTCGCCGAGCGGGTCGCACGGATCGCCGAGTGGGCCGAGGTCGTCACCGCGCACGCCGACGAACTCGCCGAACTGGAGCGCCGGGAGATGGGCAAGCCGCTCGACCTCGGCCGGCCCTTCATCGAGGCAGCGGCCGCCGGCATGAGGACCGCCGCCGAGCGGGCCCTGTCCTACCCCTTCGAGCGGACCTTCCCGCACCCGCACGGTGAGACCAGGGTCGTGCGGCACCCGCTGGGCGCCACCGCGGTGATCACGCCGTGGAACTTTCCGGTCGCGGTCCTGCTCGGCGCCCTCGGACCGCTGCTCGCCGCCGGCAACACCGTCGTCGTCAAGCCCTCCGAACGCTCACCCCTCTCCGCCGTACGGCTGTGCGAGCTGCTCAGGCTGCCGGACGGGGTGATCAACCTCGTCCTCGGTGACGTCCGCGCCGGCGCGCCGCTCGCGGAGCACGAGGACGTCCAGCTCGTGCACTTCACCGGTTCGGTGGCGGCCGGCCGGGCCGTCGGCGCCGGCGCCGCCCGCCGGTTGCACCGGGCGCTGCTCGAACTCGGCGGCAAGGACGCCGTGGTGGTGGACGCGGGCGTCGACGTCCAGGCCACCGCGGAGGCCGTGGCCCAGGGGGCCTTCCTCAACACCGGCCAGATCTGCACCTCGGTGGAACGCATCTACGTCCACCAGGACGTCGCCGAGGAGTTCACCGACGCCCTGGTGGCGGCGGCCGGGGCGTACACCCCCGGCGAGGTGCTGGGCCCGCTGGTCGACGAGCGGCAGCGGGACATCGTCCGACGGCACGTCGCCGACGCCGTCGGGCGCGGCGCCGTCGTCCGCACCGGCGGCGAGGAGCCGCCCGGCAAGGGCTACTACTACCCGCCCACGGTGCTCACCGGTGTCGAGGACTCGATGCTGGTGATGTCCGAGGAGACCTTCGGGCCGCTCGCGCCCGTCGCCGTCGTGCCCGACTTCGCCACCGGCCTGCGGAGGGCGGCGCGGTCGCGCTACGGCCTCGCCGCGACGGTGTACACCGGGGACCCGGAGCACATCGAGGCGGCGACGCGGCTGCCCGCGGGCATCGTCACGATCAACCAGTCGCAGGGCGGCAGCGCCGAGATGGTCTGGGAACCGGCCGGCGACAGCGGCATGGGCGCCACCGGGGCCCACGCCGCCTACGACGCGGCCACCCGGCCGTCATCCGTCGTGATCACGAGAGGCACGTCGTCATGACACGTGAGGCGTCGGCCCGCACCGCCGGCGCATGACCGTCCCGAAGGGCCCGACGGGTGCTGGTGCACGCGCCGACCGAGCCGCCCCCGGTCCGGCGGAGCGGCTCCGTTCCACCGCGGGGGCGGACCGAGGGGGCGAACACCGGGAACAGCCCAGACCGTCAGGACGTGTCCCGCTGCCGCTGCGCTCCCCTGACGGAAGAGTGGGGGCGCATGTCCCGGCAGGCACGTCATGCGGATGTGCCACCCGAGCAAGGAAGAGGAGCCATGCGCGAGAATCCGCTCATCGTCGAGGATCTGATGCTGCTGATGTTCGACGACGAATCGGGGGCGATCGCCGGCGCGGGCACCCTCTACTACACCTTGGGCGGCGCCGTGCTCGTGGAGCTGGCCCAGGCCGGCCGGGTCCGGGTCGACGCGCACGACCGGACGCTGAACGGGCTGCGGGTGCACTCCGTCGCCGGCGAGCCGCTGTCCGACCCGGTGCTCCGGGCGGCCGGCGAGAAGACCGCCGAACGGGTACGCGGCGTCCAGACCCTCCTCATCGAGCTGGGCACCGGGCTGCGGCTGCGCGAGACCGTCCTCGACCGGCTGGTCGAGCGGGGCATGCTGCGCCGGGAGAGCAAGCGCAGGTGGGGCGTCTTCCGCACGACGGCCACCCGGGCCGCCGACACCCGGCACAAGGAGGCCTTGGTGAAGCGGGTCCGCGCGGTGCTGATCGACGGGGAGGAACCCGACGACCGTACGGCGGCGCTGATCGCCCTGCTGTCCGCGAGCGGCACTCTGCCGAGCCTGCACCGCGTGATTCCGTGGTCGGGCGCGGTCCACACCCGCGCGAAGCGGCTGGAGCAGGCCAGCTGGAGCGCAGCGGCAGTGAACACCGCGGTGCTGCGGACCGTCGCGGCAGCCGCCGCAGGCGCGGGAACTGCCGCGGCCGTCACGAGCTGAGCCCCGGGCGGTGCGGGACGGCGTGGTTCCGTGTCGCCGGGCCCGCAGCGCACCCGGCCTGGCTCTCCGGTTCCTGATCCGCGCCAGAGTCTGACTCCCGGCGGGCAGGCCGCAGCGGCGGCCGGTGGACCACCGGCTCGGCCGCACAACGACAGCCCATCCTCACCGAGCCCCTCACCGAGACATTGCGAGGTCATCGTGGCCGCTCTCGACGGACTGGACGTCTCCATCCTGCGTGAACTCCTGGCCCGGCCCCGAGCCGGAATGCGCGAGTTCGCCCGTACCCTCGCTGTCGCCCGGGGGACGGTGCACACGCGGGTGAGCCGCCTGGAGCGGCTCGGTGTGATCGCCGACTACGCGCCACGGCTCTCACCGGCCCAGCTCGGCTTCCCCATCCTCGCGTTCGTCCACCTCCACTTGGCTCAGGGACAGCTCGCACGGGTGACCCGGGCCCTGGCGCTCGTCGACGAGGTGCTGGAGGCCCACTCCACGGCCGGGGACGGGGACGTACTGTGCCGCGTCGCCGCCCGGGACACCGAACACGTCGAGGAGGTCATCCAGCGTTTCCTGCACCTACCCGGTGTGGTGCGCTGCCGTACCGAGATCGCCCTCAGCGAGCGGCTGCCGAACCGCGTCGCACCGCTGCTGACCCTGGTGGCCCATGACCTCGCGTCGCACGAGACGAAAGCCTCCGGACCGGCGCCGACCGACCACGGAAGGCGTCACCGGTGAGGGCGGACCGGCAGCCACAGGGCCGTCCTGCCGTGAGTTCCGCGTTCCGTGGTCCTCGACGAGGGCCCCGAGCCATGGCCCCGAGCCCTCCCCGTTCTGTGCCGATGGATCACAAGGTCCAGTGAAGGGGCGGACGTTCTGGTCCGACGGACCAGTTGCCGGCGTCCGGGGCAGGCCACGGGCCCATGCTGGTGCGACTGCGGCTCAGCGCACTCCGCGCTCGGCCGAGAACGAACAGGAGGCGAGATGACGACCAACGTCGACGCCGACTCCCGTCCCGACGACGGTGTACCGGTCGACCCCCGCCAGCGCTACGAGGCCACGGCCGGGTGCGCGCAGCTCACCGGTGTCCAGGCGCTGGCACGGCTGCCGATCGACCAGCACCGGCGCGACCTCGCCGCGGGGAAGGACGTCGCCACCTTCATCTCCGGCTACGAGGGTTCGCCACTGGCCGGCTACGACATGGAGCTGGGCCGCCTCCGGCCCCTGCTGGAGGCCAACGACATCCGGCACGTGCCCGGGCTGAACGAGGAGGCCGCGGCCACCGCGGTACAGGGCAGCCAACTGGTCAGCACCCTGGACGGCGCCACGCGCGACGGCGTACTCGGGCTCTGGTACGGCAAGGCCCCCGGCCTGGACCGGGCCACCGACGCGCTGCGGCACGGCAATCTCATGGGGGCCCACCCCACAGGCGGCGCCCTGGTGCTCGTGGGCGACGACCCGGCCGCGAAGTCGTCGAGCGTCCCCTGCGCTTCGGAGCTGGCGCTGATGGACCTCGCCATGCCGTTCCTGTACCCGGCCGATTCCCAGGAGGTGCTGGACCTCGGCCTCCACGGGGTGGAGCTGTCACGCGCCAGCGGTCTCTGGGTGGGGTTGAAGATCGTGACCGCGGTCGCCGACGGCTCCTCGCTCGTCGATCTCGGGATCGAGCGGCCGGCGCCGGTCCTGCCGCCGGGCTCGGGCCGCCACCGTCCGACCGCCCGGCTCCTCCAGCCCACCCTGGGTCCACTGGAACGGGACCTCGTGACCACCCGGTTGCGGCTGGCCCGGGAGTACTGCCGGCTCAACCGGCTCAACCGGATCGAACTGCGCGGGGACGACGACGTCATCGGGATCGTCGCCCCCGGCCGCACCTACCGTGAGCTGCGCGCCGCCCTCGATCGACTCGGGCTGACCGACACGCGTCTCACCGAAGCCGGCATCCGACTGCTGAAGGTCTCGATGCCCTATCCCCTGGACACCGAGACGATCGCCGATTTCGCCGCCGGCCTCGACCGGATCATCGTCGTCGAGGAGAAGCGCCCCTTCCTGGAGACCGCCGTGCGGGAAGCCCTCTACGGTCGCGCCCGTGCGCCCAGGGTCTGCGGGAAGGAGGACGAGCAGGGCGAGGAGCTGATCCCGTCCTACGGTGAGCTCGACGCCGACGCCATCATCGGCCCGCTCGCCCGTGAGCTGCGGGCCCGGGGCGTTCCAGTGGAGCAGCGGCACCCCGGGCGCACCGGGGGCCGCACCATGCTCCCGCTGGTCGGACTCCCCAAGCGTGCCCCTTACTTCTGCTCCGGCTGTCCGCACAACAGCTCCACCAAGGTGCCCGACGACTCACTGGTCGGCGGGGGCATCGGCTGCCACGCCATGGTGCTGCTCATGGACGAGGAGCAGGTCGGCACGGTCACCGGTCTGTCCCAGATGGGCGGCGAGGGACTGCAGTGGATCGGCATGGCCCCGTACACCGAGCGCGGGCACTACCTGCAGAACCTGGGTGACGGCACCTTCGACCACTCCGGTTCCCTGGCGATCAGGGCCGCCGTGGCGGCCGGCGTGAACATCACCTACAAGCTGCTCTACAACTCCGCCGTCGCGATGACCGGCGGCCAGCGCACGGTCGGGGCGATGAACCTCCGGCAGATCGTCGACGTCCTGCGCGCCGAGAAGGTGGCCCGCATCATCGTCACCTCCGACGACGTACGCCGCACCCGGCGCATGCGGCTGCCGTACGACGTGAGGGTCTGGCACCGCGGCCGGACGGAGGAGGCCCAGCGGGTGCTGGCCGGTGTTCCCGGCGTCACGGTGCTCGTACACGACCAGGAGTGCGCCACGGAGAAACGACGCAGGTGGAAGCGCGGCAAGCAGGACAAGCCCACCACCCGGGTGTTCATCAACGAGCGCATCTGCGAGGGTTGCGGTGACTGCGGCCGCAAGTCGAACTGCCTGTCGGTGCAGCCGGTCGAGACCGAGTACGGTCGCAAGACCCGGATCCACCAATCCTCGTGCAACGTCGACTACAGCTGCCTCGAGGGCGACTGCCCGGCCTTCATGACGATCACCGGCGTCGACTCGGCGACGGGTCCCGCGGGCGCTCTGGAGCACGATGCGCGGGTGCTCGGTGACGCGCCCCTTCCCGACCCGGCCCCCTCCGTCACGGGGAGCTGCTTCGGTGTCCGGCTGACCGGTGTCGGCGGCACCGGTGTGGTCACGCTCTCCCAGGTCCTCGCCACGGCGGGGCTGCTCGCCGGCTGGACGCCTCGCTCACTGGACCAGACCGGACTGGCGCAGAAGGGTGGCGCGGTCGTCTCCGACATCCGCTTCCACCGCGCGGGGGAGGGGCACACCAACAAACTGGGTTCCGGTGAATGTGACCTCTACATCGGCTGCGACCTCCTGGTGGCTGCCGACGAAACCAACCTCACGGTGACCTCGCCCGAGCGGACGGTCGCGGTGCTCAACACCGCGAAGGTCGCGACCGGTCACATGGTCGCCGACGTCCGCCAGACCTATCCCGACACCACCGCCATGACCGACCGGCTGCTGACGCGGGTGCGCTCCGGCGCGGCGGTGCTGGACGCCCGGGAAACGGTGCTGGCCCTGCTGGGCGACGACCAGTACCTCAACACCCTGCTGATCGGCGTCGGGTTCCAGATGGGCGGCCTTCCGCTGCCGGCCGCCGCCGTCGAGGAAGCGATCCGGATCAGCGGCGTCGCCGTGGAAGCCAACCTCCAGGCGTTCCGCTACGGGCGGCTGTGGGTCACGGACCGCAACGCGGTGACAGCCGCCGTGAAGCGCAGCGCCCGGCGTGTGTCCGAGCCCGCGACCGCGGACTCGCCTGCCGAGGCCGCACCGCTCGACCGGCTCGTGGCGAACCGTGCCGCGGAGCTGAGCGCCTACCAGGACGCCGGGTACGCCGCCCGCTACGCCGAGATCGTCGACACGGTCCACGAGCGCGAGCGACGGGTCCTGCCCGGGTCCGACGAGCTGGCCACGGCAGTGGCCAGGAACCTGTTCAGGCTGATGGCTTACAAGGACGAGTACGAAGTGGCGCGCCTCGCCCTCGACGAGAGCGTCGCGGCCGAGGTGACCGAACTGTTCGGTCCCGGGGCACGGGCGCAGTGGAATCTGCAACCCCCGGTGCTGCGGGTTCTCGGTATGCGGCGCAAGATCCGGCTCGGTGCCCGGTTCCGTCCCGCTTTCACCGCCCTCCGCCGCATGCGCCGGCTGCGCGGAACCGCTCTCGATCCCTTCGGCCGGGCTCATGTGCGCAAGGTCGAGCGGGCCCTGCTCGAGGACTACACCGAGCGCATCATCCACCTGTCGTCCGCTCTGACCCCCGCCAACCACGCGGTGGCCGTGCAGATCGCCTCACTCCCCGACATGGTCCGCGGGTTCGAGGAGGTCAAACTCCGCAACGTCGCGGCCTACCGAGCCGACCTGCGCGAGCTGACCGAGCGCTTCGACCTCGGCCGCGACGACGCTCGGAACCACGTCGGCCACCAGGCGGCTCACCGTCGGGAACATCGCAGCGAACCCACGACGCCTGATGACGCGGCAACCGGCAGTTGAGAACACGCCCGGAGCACGCCCCCGGTGAGCAGTGAAGTGCCGAGTCCCACCCGCGTGTGCCCGCGCGGGTGGGTCGTGCGGGCGGGGGCGTTGTCGGTCCGCGGTGCTGGCGTCGCCGACCATGGCGAACCGTTCCTGTCTCCACTCCGCGGACTCGATGCCGAACGAGGCGGAGATCCCCGAGCCGGTCCGATGCATATCCGAACACAACTGGGACATCCCGCTCGCGCACAAGCTCATGGTGGGGCGCGGAACGACGGTCGTTCCCTCCATGATCTGGAACCCTCCGATCGGGATCGCCGCGGACTACGCCGACGGGGCGGCCCTGCTGTGCGACCTCCTGCGCGCAGTCGGCAAGGGCCTGGAGGACGACGCCGGGTTCGCCGCATGCGTTGCCACGACCAGGGCGCACCTCGACAAGCAGCAGGCGACCTACTTCATCCTGGAGACCGGGGAGATCGTCTCGATGACGGACCAGGACCCGGTAGCGGGCGTGCAGCGTCTGGCGTCCGGGGACATCCCCGACGCCGTGGCCCAGGCCGAGGCGGCGATCGCCGGCCACAACGACGACTGGCTGGCCTCGATCCGAGCCGACTGGCAGAGCCACTTCGGTTCCTTCTACAGCGAGACGCTCTACTTCTCCTTCTCCACCTGACGAGGCCCGCGCACTCCCACCGACGCGGTGCCGCACTCGGGTACGGCGACGGGATCAGGAACCCTCGCAGGGCCTGGGAGCACCAGAGGTGGGGGAGCGCTGCCGGCGCGTGGCAGCCAGCGGCCTCTTCACGGCCTCGCTGCCCGTCTTTCCGTTCGTGGTGAGAGGGATGGCGGCGACCCCCGTCACGCGGCCGGGCACCCGGGCCGGCGATCCTCGAGGTCGTACCGCGCCTCGCCTGCAAACAGATGATCGTCCTGGCGGGGACTCTTCGGTAACGTGAGGGTATGAGCCACCCGCACCCCGAACTCAAAGCCGCCCCGCCCCTGCCCGAAGGTGCTCTGAGGGTGACCGCCCTGGGCGGTCTGGGCGAAATCGGCCGGAACATGACCGTCTTCGAGCATGCAGGCAAGCTGCTGATCGTGGACTGCGGGGTGTTGTTCCCGGAGGAGAACCAGCCCGGCGTGGACGTGATCCTGCCCGACTTCACCTCCATCCGGGACCGCCTCGACGACATCGTCGCCGTCGTCCTCACCCACGGCCACGAGGACCACATCGGCGGCGTGCCCTATCTGCTCCGGGAGCGGAGGGACATCCCCCTCGTCGGCTCCAAGCTCACCCTGGCCTTCATCGAGGCCAAGCTCAAGGAGCACGGCATCAGGCCCCGCACGGTGCGCGTGCGCGAGGGCGACCGGCGCGGCTTCGGTCCCTTCGACTGCGAGTTCGTGGCCGTCAATCACTCCATCCCGGACAGTCTCGCGGTGGCCTTGCGTACCGAAGCGGGGATGGTGCTGCACACGGGTGACTTCAAGATGGACCAGTTCCCCCTGGACGACCGGATCACCGATCTGCGCGCCTTCGCCCGCCTCGGCGAGGAGGGCGTGGACCTGTTCCTCACCGACTCGACCAACGCCGAGGTCCCCGGCTTCACCACCTCCGAACGCGAACTGAACCCCGCGATCGAACAGGTGATGCGTACCGCACCGCGACGGGTCATCGTCTCCAGCTTCGCCAGTCACGTGCACCGCATCCAGCAGGTCCTCGACGCCGCCCACCAGTACGGCCGCAAGGTGGCCTTCGTGGGCCGCTCCATGGTCCGCAACATGGGCATCGCCCGCGACCTGGGGTATCTGAAGGTCCCCTCCGGCCTGGTCGTGAGCACCAAGGAGCTGGAGAAGCTCCCCGACCA
Organism: Streptomyces sp. AHA2; assembly: GCF_036857595.1. NCBI lineage: Bacteria > Bacillati > Actinomycetota > Actinomycetes > Kitasatosporales > Streptomycetaceae > Streptomyces > Streptomyces sp. AHA2. The sequence goes on along the minus strand of NZ_JAUQWJ010000016.1, from coordinate 76,090 downwards.
CAAAGTCACCCTGGTGTGCACCGGATCCCAGGGCGAACCGATGGCCGCCCTGTCCCGGATGGCCAACCGCGATCACCAGATCCGCATCGGCAAGGGCGACACGGTCCTGCTCGCCAGTTCTCTCATCCCCGGCAACGAGAACGCCATCTACCGGGTGATCAACGGCCTGACCCGGTGGGGCGCCAACGTCGTCCACAAGGGCAACGCCAAGGTGCACGTCTCCGGCCACGCCAGCGCCGGTGAACTCGTCTACTGCTACAACATCGTCCGCCCCCGCAACGTCATGCCCGTGCACGGCGAGTTCCGCCACCTGCGAGCCAACGCCGACCTCGCCATCCGCACCGGCGTCGACCCCGAGCGGGTCGTCATCGCCGAGGACGGTGTCGTCGTCGACCTGGTGGACGGCCGCGCCTCCATCACCGGCAAGGTGCCCGCGGGCAACGTGTACGTGGACGGCATGGAAGTCGGCGGCGCGACGGAAGCCTCCCTCAAGGACCGCGTCACCCTGGCCGAGGAAGGCGTCGTCACCGTCGTGGCCATCGTCGACGCCGACACCGGAGCACTGACCGAGCCCCCCGACTTCCTGGCCCGCGGCTTCGTCCACGACGAGACCACCTTCGAGCCGGTCATCCCCGTCATCGAGAAAACGCTGGCCAACGCCGCTCAGGAAGGCGTCGGCGATGCCCGCCAGCTCGAACAGCTCCTCGCCCGCGCCGTAGGCAACTGGGCGTTCCGCACCCACCGGCGCCGGCCGCTGATCATCCCGGTGATCATCGACGCCTGACCGGGGCACACCTCGCCCCCTCAGACGAGACGGACGGGCAGCCCTCCACCGGCCGCGGCACCGGCATCCCGCGCGGACCGGTGGCGGGCCGTCGAGGGCCCGGCGTGAACGCCGTCCGCACGCGACCAGATGTGGACGCGACGCCCTTGCCGGCAGCTCCGGGGGCAGAAGACTCCAAGTCACCGGCGAAGCCGCGATGAAAGGCGGCTCCATACTCCCAACGGCCTCCCTGTCGGCGGGCGGTCGTGCGTGCCCGGGGGAGTGCCGGAAGACCGTGACCGTTCGGGGGCAACAGGGCTTCTGCCCGCGTGGCCGAGCGGTGTCGCCCGCGCGGGTCGGCCGAGGATGACGCCGACCATGACCAGCACCAGGCCACACAGGTGCTGAACGGCCAGTTCCTCGCCGGCGACCCCCATGCCGAGCAGTACGCCCGTGACCGGGTTGAGCAGGCCGATCAGACCCACGGTCGCCGAGGGCAGGTGCCGCAGCCCCGTGAGCCACGTGACGAAGGCGAGCGCGGTCACGAGGAGCGGAGCACGTCGGGGTCGGCGCTCCACCGTTCGGCGAGGATACGGTGCGTTGGAGCGGGCCCGGCAGGAGGGGCGTGCGCGGCTGCCGAACCTTACGGGCGTGATCGTCTTGTAGTGATCAGTAACCACGAAAGGCGTCACCCGGGAGAGCGGAGAGGGAAGGATCGCGTACGCATGAAGTGTCGACGATGAAGGAGATGCGATGACGGACCTCGCCCAGTCCATCGAGTCGAGGGAGCAACTCGCGGTGGTGTGGCGTGCGATGGTGCTCGATCGAGATGCGGATGCGGACGTGCGCGACCTCCCCGGCATCGCTGTTCGCTGGGCTGACTGCCGGTTCGCGTTCTGGAACGCCATCACTCTCACCGACGTGGGCGCCGACGCACGGCTTCTTCGCCAACGTCTGGCCCGAGTGGCCGACTTGATGCGGGCGAAGAGATATCCGGGCTTCCTGTGGCTCTTCGAGGACCTGCTCGACGACGGGGCCCGCTCCACGCTGGAGGAAGCGGCCCAGCAGGCGGGGCTGCAGTACGCCTTTCCCGGGACCGGAATGGCAGGCGACCTCCTTCCCATCCCCGATCCCGTCCACCCGGAGTTGACGTTCGTCCGTGTGACCACCGACGAACACCTCGAGGTGTATGCGGACATCAACTCGCGTGCTTACGGTTTCCCCCTCGAAGCAGGACGCGACGGCCTCGTCGGCTCCACGCTCTGGAAGAAGGACGTGCACGCCTACCTGGCCATGCGCGGCGATCTCCCCGTTGCGTGCGCCGGCGCCATCGCTGCGGAGGGACGGCTCTTCGTCGTCCTGGTCGCCACGGACCCGCAGTGGCAGCGCAGAGGCTACGGGGAAGCAGTCACACGCAAGGCGCTGTACGAGGGCTCTCGCGTCACCGGCCTGACCCGCGCCACACTGCACGCGACCGTTGCCGGCGCACCGGTCTACCCGCGCATCGGCTTCGAGCCGAACTCCCCGATCCACTTCTTCGGTCTGCAGAGCTGACGCGGGGAGCCCGCGGGACTCGGTCATGATCCGTGACCGGGACGTCACGAGGTGCCGGCAGCAGTTCGGGAAGGTGCCCGTCGGTGACAGCGCCTGTCGGTGTCCACCGCCATCCCGCCCAAGTCGGCCCGCTGCAGTCAGGGTCGCACTCGCTGGTCCGCCGACGAGATCGCAGGTAAGCGGCTGCTGATATCGGCCGTCGGAGCCGGACGCGGTCCACGGCATGACAAGCTGTGGTCTCACAAGCCCGATCCCAGGAGGTCGAAATGGCTGAAGAGTCTGCAACGCCACAAAGTTCGGAACCGGCCGACGCCGAGAACTCCGCTCTCTCGCCCGACGCCGACGGTCAGTACGACCTGAAGCGCAAGTTCCGGGAAGCTCTGGCGCGCAAGCGGGGGTTGCAGGCGGATGCCGCTGACGTGGCAGCGAGCCCCCACGCGGCGAAGGTCCGTGGCGCGCACGGACCGGCTGCGCACCAGCGGCCGTTCAGGCGCAAGAGCGGCGGCTGAGCCGACACGGGCCAAAGGGCCGCTGAGGATTTCACCACGACACCACCCCCGACCATGGCGGCGGCTCCGGGTTCACCGGCGCCGCTGCGCCCGGCCCCTCCGCGTCCGCGGAACCCGTGCTCTCCTCACTCCGCGTCGTTCCCGGGCGCACGCTCACGCGACGAGAGCCGCCGCCGTTCACCCTCCCGCCATGACCGCACCGTTGACGCGCGTAGCACTTGGGCTCAGGCTGGGACCGATGACCGCCACGCATGCGGTTGGTCGCACCGACGACCGGGAGGTCTGAATGCTCAGACGGCTCGCACGTCTCCTCACTGTGATTGTCATGCTCGCGTCAGGGGCGGTGGTCGGTGTGGGCGCAACCGCCGGCACCGCACACGCCGACGAGTGCTACACCTGGAGTCGAACCCTCTCCCAGGGCGCCTCCGGCAGCGACGTCACCCAGTTGCAGATCCGGGTGGCGGGCTGGGTCACGTCCGGGGAGCGTCTCTCCTACGACGGCCAGTACGGCGCCCGCACGGCCGCCGCCGTGCGGGCCTTCCAGTCCGCGTACGGCCTTGCCGCCGACGGGGTCGCGGGTCCGGCGACCTTCAACAGGCTCTACGCGCTGCAGGACGCGGACTGCACGCCGATCCACTTCTCCTACGCCGAGCTCAACCGCTGCAACTCCGACTGGTCGGGCGGTGCCGTCCCGGCGGCCACCGCCAGGGCGAACGCGCTGAAGACCATGTGGAAACTGGAGGCGATGCGGCACAAGCTCGGCGACGTCCCGCTCACCGTCTCCAGCGGCTTTCGTTCCTACGCCTGCAACAACGCAGTCGGCGGTTCGTCCACCAGCCGCCACCTGTACGGCGACGCCGCCGATCTGACCGGCTCCCCGTCGCTCTGCCGCCTCGCCCAACAGGCCCGCACGCACGGCTTCTCCGAGATCCTCGGTCCGGGCTATCCCGGTCACAATGACCACACCCATGTCGCACTCGACCCTTCCCCGTACTGGTCCGCCCCTACCTGTGGCATCTGAACCGCGTGGTCGGTGCCGGCGAACGCAGTACGCGTGTGATCGGGACGTCTCAGGACAACCGCGCGCCGCTGCCGGCCACGCGAGCGCCCGCGTTCGGCGCACCCCACCAGGTCTGCAGGGTGGCTTGTCCTGGTGGACGTCGAACGCCGCCGCCGTTCCTCGCCGCCGGCACCACAGCCGGAGCGCCGCAGCCCGAGGACCGCAGCCGGAACGCCGGATGCGGTCCGGATCGCTGCTCGGCGGCTGCGGCACGACCTGAGCGCAGCCGCCGAGCGGAGCGCTGCGCAGCACGGCCGCTGTCGGCGCATCGTGACGCCGACAGCGCCCGGACCCGCACCGACATCGTCCCGCCCACGCACCCGTCGGCTTCGTCCTGGCCACGGGACCATCGGTTCGCAGGCGAGACCCGGTCCCGGCACGCCGCCGTCCACGCTCCGCCGAAGGCGGGACACAGCCGACGCTCGGTCCAGTGCCGCCTCAGGATGACCTGCCGCAGCGTCGAGCAGTCGGCGGACGCCGCGACGCCGCGACCGACCTCCGGCCGAACCGATACCGGGATCAGGCCGCGACGAGCCTCTGCTCGCGGTCCGGCGTCTTGACCTCCGCCTTCCTGTTCGGCAGCGAGAGCCGGAACACCTTGCGCCACGCGGAGAACACCTGCTTGGGCAGGGGTCCGGTGACGTACTCCAGCTCGTACTTCTCGAACAGCGCACGCACCTTCACGGCGACCTCGGCGTACCGGTTGCTCGGCAGGTCCGGGAACAGGTGGTGCTCGATCTGGTGGGAGAGGTTGCCGGTCATGAAGTGCATGGCCTTGCTGCCGCTGATGTTCGCCGAGCCCATCATCTGGCGCAGGTACCACTGGCCACGCGTCTCGTCCTTGATCGACCGGCGCTCGAAGACCTGCACACCCTCGGGGAAGTGCCCGCACATGATCACCGAGTGGGACCAGATGTTGCGGACCAGGTTCGCGGTGAACGTGGCGGCGAGCGTGGGGAGGAACGACGGGCCCGACAGCAGCGGGTGGATCACGTAGTCCTTGAGCACCTGCTTGCGGATCTTGCGCCCCACGGCCCTGGCCCGCGCGCGGAACTCCGGGTTCCTGCGGCGGCGCTTGCTCAGGTTCTTGCCGAGCTCCAGGTCGTACGCTGCGATGCCGTACTCGAAGAAGCAGGCGTTGATGAAGTTCCACAGCGGCTGGCCGAGGTGGAACGGGTGCCACTTCTGGTCCTCGTCGACGCGCATGATGCCGTAACCGAGGTCGTTGTCCTTGCCGATCACGTTGGTGTACGTGTGGTGCAACTCGTTGTGCGAGTGCTTCCACTGGTCGGCCGGCGAGACGTGGTCCCACTCCCAGGTGGTGGAGTGGATCTTCGGGTCCCGCATCCAGTCCCACTGGCCGTGGAGGATGTTGTGGCCGATCTCCATGTTGTCCATGATCTTCGCCACGGACAGACCGGCGGTGCCGATCAGCCACGCCGGCGGAAAGAGCGAGAACAGCAGCACGCCCCGGCTGACCAGCTCGAGCTTGCGCTGCGCCGAGATGACCTTGCGGATGTAGGCGGCGTCTTTCTCGCCGCGGCCGGCGATCACCTCGTCGCGGATCGCGTCCAGCTCGCGGCCGAGCTCCTCGATCTGCTCCGCGGTCAGGTGGGCGGTGGGGTCGATGGCGGTCAAGATGCTCCTACCGTTCGATGTCGCAGGGGCCCGCCGCGGCGGACACGCAAGTCTGGATGAGCACGCCCGGCTCGGCCTCGGTGATCTCGCCGGTGCGCAGGTCGCGGACGGCGCCCGCCTTGAGCGGCGTGACGCAGCCGAAGCAGATGCCCATACGGCACCCGGAGGGCATGAGCACGCCCGCCTCCTCGCCGACGTCCAGCAGCGGCGTGCCGCCGTCCGCGTCGACGGTCTTGCCGGTGCCGCTGAACGTGACCTCGCCGCCGCCGTCGCCGGTGACGACGATGCCGGGACGGAAGCGTTCGGTGTGCAGGCGCTCTGGGACGCCGTGCTCGGCCCAGTGCTGCTCGGCGGCGTCGAGCAGACCCGCGGGCCCGCAGGCCCAGGTCTCGCGCTCGGCCCAGTCAGGCACGAGTTCGTCGAGACGGGCGATGTCGAGCACGCCGTCCGTGTCGCTGTGCACCTCGGTGAGCCGCAGCTTCGTGCCCGCGACCAGGTCGTGCAGTTCGTTGCGGAAGATCACGTCCTGCGGCCGCGGCGCGCAGTGGACCATGACGACGTCGTCGAGCTCGGTGTCGCGCAGCATGCCCATCACGGGCGTGATGCCGCTGCCGGCCGTCAGGTAGAGCACCTTGGCAGGCCTGGCCTCGGGCAGCACGAAATCTCCGGTCGGCTGGTCGAGCTGGATCAACGTGCCCGGTGTCGCCCTGCGGACGAGGTGGTTGCTGACTCTGCCGTCCGGGATCGCCTTCACAGTGATCGTGAAGCGGCCGTCCTGGCGGTCGGTCGGCGAGGTGATGGAGTAGGCGCGCCACAGGCGCACCCCGTCGACGTCGACCCCGATCCGCACGTACTGACCGGCTGTGTGGCCGCGCCAGCTCCGTCCCGGCCTGATCACGATGGTCGCGGCGTCACCCGTCTCGGGGTGCACGGCCTCGATGCGCCCGCGCAGGTCAGCGCCCGCACGCAGCGGGCTGACCAGGTCGAGGTAGTCCGACGGCAGCAGCGGTGTCGTGACCATCTCCAGCAGTTTCCACGCCCTGCCGCGCAGGGCTGCACTCGTCATGACTCCAGCTTGCTGCGCCTCAGGGCGTAAAGTCCTGACCGCAGGACGTGAATCTGATCGCCTGATTTATTCGCAGGGAACAAGAAGTGAGTCATGCAATCCAGAGGGCGAGCGAACTGGCCCTGGACGAGACGACGGTCACCGTACTTCGGGCCACGCTGAAGACCACCGCCGACGAGGTCGTCCAGGCGATCATCGACGAGGTCCCTCCCTACGCCAACGCCCTCTCCGGCCACATGGGCGCCACCATCCGGCGAGCCGTCCGCACCGCCCTGGGGCACTACCTGGACCTCGCGAGCGGGAAGGCCACAGGAGGCGACGCCGGTGACGCAGCCTACGAGCTGGGCCGCGGGGAGGTCCGCGACGGCCGTTCGATGGACGCCCTGCTCAGCGCCTACCGCGTCGGCGCACGCGTGGCCTGGCGATGCCTGGCAGCGGGTGCCGTACCGGCAGGTCTGCCCGCCGCCGAGGTGGCCAAGTTCGCCGAGCTGACCTTCGCCTACATCGACGAACTCTCCGCCGCGAGCGCCGCGGGCCACGCCGACGAACTGGCCGCCCAGGGCAGGGCCCACGAGCGCCAGCTGGAACACCTGGCCCGCGACCTCCTCGCCGGCGCGAGCCCGGAGGTGCTGCTGGCCTCTGCTCAACGGGCCGGGTGGCAGCCTCCGGTTTCGCTCACCGCGGTCCTGCTGCCCGCCGCCCAGGCCCGGCCGGCCTACCGCACGCTCGACCCGAACACCCTCGTCCTCGACGATCTGCCGGACGCCACCGGTGTGCTGCTCGTTCCCGACGCCGACCGATCACTCCTCTTGCGGAGGCTGACCGACCGCACCGCCGTGGCCGGCCCGGCCCGGCCATGGACTCTGGCGTCCGCCTCCTACGCACGAGCCCTGCGTGCGCGCTCCCTCTCCTCCGACATCCGCGACACCGAGGACCACTTGCCCGAGCTGGTCCTGAGCGCCGACGTGGACGCGTTCGCAGACCTGCGCGCCCGGGCCCTCGCACCGTTGCGGACCTTGCCTGTCGCGAGGGCACGGCGGCTGGAGGAGACGTTGCGGGCGTGGCTGCTGCACCAGGGCAGACGGGACGAGGTGGCAGCGGCGTTGTTCGTCCATCCCCAGACGGTCCGGTACCGGATGTCGCAACTGCGGGAGCTGTTCCCGGACCTCGCATCGCCGCACCGGGTCCTCGAACTGACACTGGCGGTCGGCCTCGGGGTCGGCTGACGCGTACGCGGACCGTCCCCGACCGGGTCCGCGTGCGGCCCAGGCGTCGTTTCGGTGCGACGGGGTGGTCCGCCTCAAGTACGTGGCTCCCCGCTGACCCCGACCCTTCACGAAGCGCATTCGGCGCAGGTGATGCCGATGGACGAGCAGAACAGCCGGCTCCCCCGTCGGGCCAACGGTCCACCACAGAGGGCGTCTTCCTGCAGGGAGGTACACACGAACATGCTCACCGCGTCGCACACGATGACAATCCAGGGGACCGCCTTCGTGGCCGGCGAAGCCCGTGCCGTCCTACGGCTTCGGCGACAGGGCCGATGCGGGAAGGCCCAGAACGCGGGCAAGGGCTGCTGTGACGACAGCGCAAGGGCCAGGCAGGTGCCTGGAGTCCCGATCGGCAGTCAGCGCAAGGAAGTCGGCCAGGTGGCCTGCCTCGGGCTACCTCCGCAGGCGCGGGGACTACTGACGAGCTGGTGCACGGCCGGCGGTGAAACGTCGAACCTGGAGGTTGACCATGGGGTGCTCTGCTCCTGGCTGGCCGTCCTGCCGCTGGTCATCGCGTTCGTGCTGCTCCAGCGGTTGTGGGAGTCGGGGTTGATGGCGGGCGCCGTGAAGTAGCCTGGCGATCTGGGCATGATGGTCGGGACGGCTGTCGATCGACCGGGGGCGCGCGGAAGAAGAAAAGCGGGCTTTCGCTCCATGCAACGGAGGCATTGCGTGTTACGCATTCACTTCACGACGGCCGACCTGGAACGCATACGCTTCGCCCCGACCATCGGAGTGGCGGCGGAGACCTGCTACGCACTGGAAACAGTGATGAGCAGACGGCCGAGGGCGTCTCATGAGGCTCATGCAGGCCCACGCGATCGGGGAGCGGACACGCGCCCCCTGACCTCTCTCCTCGAGGCAGGCGGCATCGGCCCGGATCTGCTGGCCCTGGCCGGAGACACACCGTTCATCGACCACGCGGTCGACAACCTTCTGAGTGTTTCCGATTCGCGTTGGCAGGCCGAATTCCGGAACATCACCTTCCTCCCGCGGCACGCGTCGTGGGCGCACGCCGTCGCGGCGGGGCGGCTCGAGGAGAGACAGGAACTCGTCGCCGCGCTGCGCGCCTGCCATCGACTCCTGGTCGCCCCCTCCTGGAACAGGGCGCGCACCGAACTGGTGGTGATGTCGACCCGGCACTCCGACCTGATGCTCGGCGGTGGCGTCGACGCCTTCTTCCGGGAACTGGAACCGAAACTGATCCGGTGGCGCCGGCCGGTCCTGGAAGTCTCCTATCCACGGGAGGTGGAGGTGCGTCTACAGGGCAGGGGGCTGGTCATCACACCCACCCTGTTCGCGGGAAACGCCGTCAGCTTCCTGTGGGATCCGCTCGACATCACTCAAGCACCCCGCATGACGGTGCCCGCCGTCCACGGCGCGCCCACCTCACCGGACTCGACCGGATCGGACGATGCCCCTGCCAACCTGGGCGCGCTGCTGGGACGTACCCGAGCCGCCGCTCTCAGGGCGACGGTGGAGGGCGTCTCCACAACGGAGTTGGCCCGGCGGTTGGGCATCTCGGTGGCGGCGGCCAGTCAGCACACGGCAATCCTCCGCAACGCGCGCCTGATCACGACAAGGAGGCGGGGTGGATCGGTACTTCACCTGATCACCCCGCTGGGCGCCGCCCTGTCGGGCGGAGGCACACCTCCGGCACCCGGGGGCCGCGACGACCCCACCTGCCGCGGTCCCCGGGTCTGAGCGGACGGCTCAGCAGAGCCTCCGCTCGGCGGACTTGACCTTGTTGCCGGTGGAGCTGATCGTCTCCGTGTAGTACGTGGCGTTGCCGTCACAACCGGCGACCACGCTCATGTTGCCGTTGCCGAAGAGAGCATGCGTGCGCGATCCGACGGTGACGTCCGTCTGCAGAGTCCTCTTCTTCTGCACCCTGACAGTGAGCGTCACACGGCTGGAGCCGCAGTCGGTCCGGCTACCCACTCCGACGATGGTGCCGTTGGCGCCCGCGGTCGGCGGACTGGCACCCAGACTGCACGCGAGCACCCCGGCTTGGTCCGCCACCGCCGGGCTCGCCACTGCCAGCCCGGAGACGGTCAAGGATCCCGCCACGGCAAATGCTCCCAGGATCCGAGAAATTCGGCGCATACATGTGCCTCTCTCATCGAAGTGACCTACCCGTCGCGCCGCTTGGGGCTGTGAACCGACCACAGCGCGCTTCGTGGAACACACTGGCAGCCACCATCTGGCCCGACAAGTCTCTAAGTGAGGCCTTAAAACCGCACGTCAGATGGTTGAGGCCGGTCGGCGAACGAGGGAAGGCGCCGCGCAGAGAACCCAGTTCGGACAAGGAACGTCGCAGTCGCCGACAAGGCGCGTACCGAAGGTGAAAGACGGCCGCGACGGGACGTGGTCTTGAGTGTGCCCCACGATCCGCGACGTTCGCTTCAGCAATGGCTTGCGAACATCCGTCAGACGGCGGGCCAAGCAGACGCGCCCCAGGGGTTGACAGTGAACGCTGCGCGGCACAGCCTTTGGCAACGTTGTCATCCGATTCGGCGCCGGCGTGCGGAGCCGGTTCGGCTTGCGCTGTTTGATGGGACATCACACACATGACAGATCTTCCGGGCTCATCGCGCCTTCCGTCGCGACGGACCGTTGTCACCTCGGGTGCCACGCTGCTGGCCGGGTTCGGCCTCAGTTCGCTTCCCGCGCCGCATGCTGCCGCCGCCCCGACCGGCCCACCGGCTGCGCCCGCCACACCGGGCGAGCTGGCTCTGTACCGACCCGTCGCGGTCTCCTCCACCGCCTACGCCGCCACGCCCGGCTCGTTCGTCGTCGACCGCCTCGCCTCCCCGGGCGTCAGGGGCAGTGGATGGCGCGCCGAGGGGGGTGACCCGCAGTGGATCGCCGTCGACCTCCAGGCGGCGTGCGAGGTCACCCACATTCGGCTGACCTTCGAGGCCGATGCCTCCGACCCGGTGTACACGCCTCCCACCAGCGGCAATGTGCACAGCGGCACCACCGGCAAGGAGATCCGGTCCAGTTACTCCCTGGTCTTCGTGGTGGAGACCTCCCTCGACGACAAGTCCTGGACCACCGCATACCGCACCACGGCCGGAACCGGTGGCATGGTGAACGTCCAGTTCCCGCGCCCGGTGAGGGCCCGCTGGGTGCGCATGACCTCCCAGAAGCGCTCCAGCCCACTGCCACTCGGCCTGAACGGCTTCGAGGTGTACGGCACCACTGAGGGCCGTCGCCCTTCGGCGACCGGCTGGACGGACTGGGGCTCCCACCCCGCCAAGGCGCCCAAACTGAAGGTCGCGGGCGACGGGACCGTGCCCCTGGAATCCGGCTGGCGCCTGACCATGGACGACTGGGCCGACGCCGACGGCGCCGGCCTCTCGAAGACCTCCGTGGACACCAGTACCTGGCTGCCCGCGACCGTGCCCGGCACGGTGCTCGGCTCCCTCGTGGACCAGGGCAAGCTGCCCGACCCCGTGGCGGGTCTGAACAACCTCCACATCCCGGAAGCCCTGTCTCGCCACTCCTGGTGGTACAAGCGCGACTTCGCGCTGCCCAAGGGCCTGCGCACCGGCGCCGACCGGCATGTCTGGCTGGAGTTCGACGGCATCAATCACAAGGCCGACGTCTGGCTCAACGGCCGGCAGGTCGGCGACCTCACCTACCCGTTCGCCCGCTCCGCCTTCGACGTCACCGGCCACCTCGATGTCGAGGGCGAGAACGCGCTCGCCGTGCGGATCACACCGATGCCGGTGCCCGGCAGTCCAGGAGACAAGGGCCCCGCGGGCGAGGCCTGGGTCGACGCCGGCGCACAGCAGATGAACCTCAACTCCCCGACGTATCTGGCCTCGTCGGGCTGGGACTGGATGCCCGCCGTACGCGACCGCGCAGCCGGCATCTGGAACCACGTCCGGCTCCGGTCGACCGGGCACGTCGTCCTCGGCGACCCGCGGGTGGACACCGTGCTGCCTGACCTGCCCGATGTGTCGGCCGCCGAGGTGACCGTCGTCGTACCGGTCCGCAACGCCGATGACATCGACCACCGGGCGACGGTCACCGCAGCCTTCGACGGCGTGCGCGTCTCCCGGAGCGTCACCGTGAAGGCGGGCGAGAGCGTCGATGTCGTCTTCGCTCCCGGCGCATACGAGCAGTTGAAGGTGCGCGACCCCGAGCTGTGGTGGCCCAACGGCCTGGGCGAGCCTCACCTGCACGACCTCACTCTGACGGCATCGGCCGGCGGCCGGGAGAGCGACCGGCGCACCACACGCTTCGGGCTCCGACAGTTCGGCTACGAGTACGACACGCCGCTGCCGTTCACCGCGTCCGGTGACTCCTACACGCAGACCGTCACCTTCGACCGGCAGCAGGCCCGGCACGTCCGCATCCGCTGCCTGACCCGCGCGACCTCCTGGGGCAGCTCCCTGTGGGCCCTTGCCGTCGGCGACAGCGCCCGGCCGGGCGTCGACCTGGCCCTGCACGCCCCGGCCGAGGCATCCACCACGGACCAGGACGACCACGAAGCGGGTAACGTCACCGACGGCGACGCCGGCACCCGCTGGTCCTCCGCCTACGAGGACGACCAGTGGATACGCGTCGACCTGGGCTCCACCCAGTCCTTCGACCGCGTCGACCTGACCTGGGAGCAGGCGTACGCGAAGACCTTCGTCGTCCAGGTCTCGGCGGACGGCTCGAAGTGGACGGACGTGCGGTCGGTGGACAACGGGGCCGTGCCACTGCCGTTCGGCAACGGCAACGCCAGTCTCCGGGTCGAGGACTTCGACCGGCGCACGGCACGCTACGTCCGTCTCAGCTGCGGCCTGCGCAACACCAGTTGGGGCAACTCGCTGTGGACCTTCAGCGTCATCGACCGGACTGACCCGGGCACCGATCTCGCTCTGCGCCGGACGGCCACCGCCTCGACCGAGGAGTCCGAGCACCCCGCGTCCCACGCCACCGACGGCGATGCGGGCACCCGCTGGTCCTCCACGTACGAGGACCATCAGTGGATTCAGGTCGACCTCGGATCACCACGGGCCTTCGACCGCGTCGCCGTCGTCTGGGAGAGCGCGTACCCGAAGACGTACGTCATCCAGGTCTCCGACGACGGCGAGTCCTGGACCGACGTCAAGTCAGTGTCCAACACCCCCGAACCCCTGAAGATCAGCGTCAACGGTGTCCGCGTGCTGGCCCGCGGCGGCAACTGGGGCTGGGACGAGCTGCTGCGCCGGATGCCCCCCGAGCGTATGGACGCGGCCGTACGCATGCACCGCGACATGAACTTCACCATGATCCGCAACTGGGTCGGCAGCAGCGACCGGGAGGAGTTCTTCGCCGCCTGCGACCGGCACGGCATTCTGGTGTGGAACGACTTCCCCAACGCGTGGGGCATGGACCCGCCGGACCGTGAGGCCTTCATCTCGCTCGCCCGGGACACCGTGCTTCGCTACCGCATCCACCCGAGCGTGGTCGTCTGGTGCGGCGCCAACGAGGGCAACCCCCCGGCCGCCATCGACAAGGGCATGCGCGAAGCCGTGCAGGGCCAGGCACCCGGCCTGCTGTACCAGAACAACTCGGCCGGAGGAATCGTCACCGGCGGCGGTCCCTACGGCTGGGTGGAGCCGGAGAAGTACTTCGACCCCATGACCTACGGCAGCAAGGACTTCGGCTTCCACACCGAGATCGGTATGCCCGTGGTCTCCACCGCGGCCAGCGTCCGCGCCATGACGGGCGACGAGCCCGAGTGGCCCATCGGAGGGGCCTGGTACCACCACGACTGGAGCGAACGCGGGAACCAGGCGCCGCAGAACTACAAGGCGGCCATCGAGGCACGCCTCGGCGAGGCCGCAGACCTCGACGACTTCGCCCGCAAGGCGCAGTTCGTCAACTACGAGAACACCCGCGCCATGTTCGAGGCGTGGAACGCCAACCTGTGGGACAACGCCTCCGGCCTGATGCTGTGGATGTCCCACCCGGCCTGGCACAGCACGGTCTGGCAGACCTACGACTACGATTTCGACGTCAACGGCACCTACTACGGCGCCCGTTCGGCCTGCGAACCGCTGCACGTCCAGGCCGACCCGGTGAAGTGGCAGGTCCTGGCCGTCAACCACACGTCGAGCGACCTGCGCGCAGCCACCGTCACGGCCCGGATTCTCGACCTGAACGGCCGTCAGCTCGGCTCGACCAGAACGGCTCGGTTGAATGTCGCGCGTGCGGCCACCGCGAAGGCCTTCACCGCGGGGTGGACGGACGACCTTCCGGATGTGCATCTTCTGCGGCTCACGCTGACCGACGCCGAGGGCAGGGAGGTCTCACGGAACACCTACTGGCGCCACCGCGACGCCTCGGCCCTGCGGGCGCTCAACAAGGTCATGCGGGTGAAGCTGACCGGGGACATCACCAGGACGTCGCGCTCCGGAGACCGTCACGAGCTGACGGCCACGGTCCACAACCGCGGAGCGGCGGTGGCCGCCATGGTCCGGCTGTCGCTGCTGGAGGAAGCGGACGGCCGCCGGGTGCTGCCGACGCTGTACAGCGACAACTATTTCTGGCTGCTGCCCGGCGAATCCCGCCGCGTCACCCTGTCCTGGCCGTCGGAGGCCTCGGCTTCACGGCGCCCGGTGCTGACCGCGCAGGCGTACAACAGCGCAGTGACGACACTGCGCGGCTAGCCGAGTGTGTCCTGGCCCGGCACCCGGGCCAGGACACCCTCCGCGAGGCGGGCGACGGACCCGTCGTGCTCCTCAGCATCAGCGTCTCTGCGACGCCGTCATCGTGGCCGACGGCACGATCGACGTCCTGCCGCTGAAGGTGTGCTCCGGCACCGTGGCCGAGCAGGTAGCCGCCTTCCGCGACGCCATCCGCGCCGCCTCCCGCCCCGGAGCCCGCCTGGAGGGGACCCGGTCCGCGCAGGAGACCTTCCCCGGCGTACCGGAGTGGCTCTGGGACACCGTCACCGGACCCGTGCTCCAGCATCCCGGACACACCGAACCGCCCGCCCCCGGGCAGTCGCCCCGGCGGGTGTGGTGGTGCCCGCAGGGCACGCCGGCCTTCCTGCCGCTGCACGCCGCCGGCTGCCACGGCGCCCGGACCGATCGGGACCGGCCGCGCTGCGCACTCGACCTCGCCGTCTCCTCCCGCACCCCGGCCTCTTCAGCCAGGAACCCCTCGGGCCGCCGGGACGGGAGGCAGGGCCGGGTCGGTCCGGCCGTCGCCGTCCGGGCTTCCGGCAGGCGACGGCCGTCCACCGGCAGCACTGATGAACGGTGACCGAAAGCCGGTAAGACGCGATCACCCGGCGGCGTCGAGATGGGCATGCCGTTCAGCGTGCAGGGCTGATGCCCGGGCTGCCAGCCGTACCGTGTACGGAGTGCTCAGCCGGTGCGGCGTGGGCGGTCGCAGTCGAGGCGGTGCAGGTCGACCGCGTCGGCCATGGCCTGCATGCCCTTGTCATTGGGATGCAGGTGGTCACCGCCGTCGAAGACGGGCAGGATCCGTTCGGGGTCGTAGGGGCTGCGCAGGACGCGGTCGAAGTCGGTGACGGCGTCGAAGTCGCCGCTGGTTCTGATGTAGGTGTTGACCTCCTGGCGTACGGCTTCGGCGGCCGGGTCCCATTCGGACCAGCCTTTGAAGGAGGCGACGGTGGCTCCGACGACGCACTTGCCCGCCTTGTGCGCGCGGTCGGCGATCTGCCGGTATCCGGCGATCAAGTCCTGGGCGGTGACGCCGGTGTGGGCCTTGAGGTCGTTGACACCCTCGAACAGGAGCACAGTGCGCACGCCGGGGTGGGAGAGGACGTCGCGGTCCAGGCGGTTGAGGGCGCTCTGCCCGGCGCCGTCGGCGAGGACCTTGTTGCCGGAGATTCCCTCGTTGGCGACGCCTTTGAGGGGAGTGTCCGCCTTCTGGAGGCGGCGGGCGAGGTAGTCGGGCCAGCGGCGGTCGAGGTCGGTCGTGGACTGCCAGCCGTCCGTGATCGAGTCGCCCAGTGCCACCACGGCCCCGGTGCCGGCCTGCGGCCGGACCGAGACCGCGTCGAGGTAGAACCACGAACCGATCTCGTCCGTCCATGCCTCGGCGCCCGCTTGCGCCGTGTGGTCACCCTTCGCGGCGTAGGAGGTCTGCAGGGCCATGCCGTGGCCGGTGGCCGGGCCCGCGGCGTCGGGTGTGTGAATGCTGACGACCAGGTCGCTCCCGGCGGGCAGCCTGCCGGGCAGGGGGTCGCTGAGCACGCTCTTCCCGGCGGGGACGGTGACGGAGCGGTTCCCGTCGAAGGTCAGCCGACGGTTGCTGCCCCGCACGAGCGCGGCTCTTTCCGCCTGCAGTCCGGTGTAGGCGCTGTCGAACGTCACCGGGCGGTCCCCGAAGGCGTTGGACAGCCGGATGCGCAGATCGGTGCCCGCGACGCTGGTGCGCACGACCAGGCGGTAGCTCCGGTCGGCGGCGGCCTCGCCCATCCGGTCCGCGCTCGCCGCCCAGGTGACCACGTCACCCCGTTGACCCACTGCCTGCGCGGGAGCCGGCGCGGGCTGCAGGACGACGGCGGCCAGCACCGCGGCCGTCAGCCCGCCGGCGCGGGCGAGTCGGCGCGTCATCGGGCGAAGCCCTTCAGTGTGACCGATTCACCGGGCCTCAGTGACACCGTGCGGGACCCTCCCCTGTACGCGATCGTGGTGGTCCGGCCCCCGACGCTGCGGACCCGTACCTCGGTGGGCCTGCCCTGCTTCCACTCCAGGTCGACCACGAAGCCGCCGCGGGCGCCCGCCCCGGTGAGTGAGCCGGACTCCGCCCACGCCGTCGGCAGGGCGGGCAGGAGCTCCACATGGCCGGGACGCGAGTACACCAGCATCTCGATCATCGCCGCCGGGGTGCCGAAGTTGGCGTCGATCTGGAAGATGCCGCGCCCCTTCTCGACCTCGTAGATGTCGAAGAGGTTGAAGGCGGTGCCGTTGCTGCCGCCGGCCGAGGGGCGCAGGTTGTTCACCACCAGCTGGTAGGCCGTCTCGGCGTCCTTCAGGCGGGCCCAGCACAGGCCGCGCCAGGCGTTGGCCCACCCGAAGCTCTCCATGCCGCGTGCCGTGAGCAGGGCGGTTGCGCCCTCGACGATGTCGGGCGGGGTGGAGCCGTCGGGGCGGATGCGGTCACCGGGGAAGAGACCGACGAGCGGGGACAGGTGGCGGTGGGTGGTCTCGCCGAGATTGTCGGGGGACATCCACTCCTCCAGCCAGCCCGTCTTCGGGCTCACCTTCGGCAGGTGAAGCTTTCGGCGCAGGGCGCCGACGGTGTCCGCGTAGGCGCCGTCCTTGCGCAACTCGGCGGCCGCGGCGCAGTAGTTGCCGAACAGGGTCCAGACGAGTTCCTGGGCGTAGGTGATGCCCTTGGCGTCGAGCGGGCCGTGCTCGGGCGACCAGTCGCTGTCGGCGATCAGCACCTCCTTCGAGCTGCCCGGCAGGGTGGTGGTGAGCAACCGCGCCTCCCAGAACTCGCAGGCGCCCTTGAGGAGGGGGTAGATGCGCTCCAGGTGAGTGCGGGAGGTGGTGAACTCGTAGTGTTCCCAGAGGGAGTTGCACAGCCAGGCGTTGCCCGCCGGGTGCCACCACCAGCCGTTGCCGCCGTGAGGGTTGGTGGAGATGGCCACCGTCCAGCCGGCGATCTTGCCGGTGGAGTTGCGGTAGCGGTTGCGCGGGTCGTTGAAGTGCTTGCGGGTGAGGTCGGTCCAGGCGGGCAGCTGGGCGAGGCAGTAGTCGGTGAGCGTGTCGAAGCAGGCGGACAGACCGGCCCGGTCGGCCAGCCAGTAGTTCATCTGGATGTTGATGTCGGTGTGGTAATCGCTCATCCAGTCGGGGTCGTTGCCGTCGAGCCACAGCCCTTGGAGGTTCAGCGGCAGGCTGCCCCGGGAGCCGGAGATCATCAGGTAACGGCCGAACTGGAGGAAGGCGGCCTCCAGTTCGGGGTCGGGTGTCCCGTTGTGGGCCCGGGCCCGGATGCGTTCCCAGGTGTCCAGGGAGCGCTGTTCGGGGGTGGAGGTGCCGAGGGAGACGTCCATGCGGCCGTACAGGGCGCGGTAGTCGGTGATGTGAGTGCGCAGCAGGGTGGCGGCGGTGTGCGCTGCGGCGGTGCGGACCTTGGTGCGGGCGAGTCGCTCGGGGTCGAGGGACGTGTCGCGGAAGTGGGTGGCGGCGTCGGGCTGGTAGTCGGTGCCACCGCTCACCACGACGGTGAGTTCTCTGCAGCCGGTGAAGGAGACGCGCTCGCCGTCGACCGTCACGTGGCCGCCCTTGCCGTGGGCGGTGACCGCGGCGCCGTAGCGCAGTCCATTGGGGAGGGCGGCGCCGAACGAGGTGGCGGCGTCCTCGCCGTGTGTCCCGGCCAGGGTGACGGTGCCGGTGTGGCGGCCGCCGCCGCTCTGCGTGAAGTGCAGCACGATCACGTCGTCGGGGCGGCTGGCGAAGATCTCCCGGCGGTAGGTCACGCCGGAGTGCTCGTAGGACGTGGTGACGACGGCCCGCTCGAGGTCGAGGGTGCGGCGGTAGCCGGAGACGGTGGACAGGTCGTGGCCGTCGAGGTCGACGGTGAGGCGGGCGAGCAGGGTGAAGGAGCCGAAGTCGTCGCGGCCGTAGGGGAACTGGCCGTCCTGTTCGAGGGTGTCGTTGAGGCCGCCGGTCCACATCGTGGCGTCGGTGATCAGCAGCAGTTCGCGGCCGGGGTCGTTGCCCGCGAGGGCGCCGAGGCGGCCGTTGCCGACAGGGAGGCCCTGCTCGATCATCGAGTGGTCGTCGGCGGGGGCCTGCCACCACAGTCGGCCGGCGGGGGACGCGGGGAGGGACGGCGCGTCGGTGGGGCGTTGCGGCGCTGCGGAGGCGGTGAAGGCGGGCAGTGTGCCGAGCGCTCCGGCGAGACCGGCCGTGGCGGTGAGCGAGAGCAGGGTTCGTCTGCTGGGCTGGGACGGACGGAGGGTCATGGCGGCGGCTCCGGGGACGTCGGGCGAGGGGCCCGGCCGGTGGCCGGGCCCCATGGGATGTCAGAGCGTCTTCGGTACGTCGATCCGGTCGATGTCCGGGGCGTAGCCGGTACCGCTGTCGATCGTGATGGTGTTGCTGCCGGCCTCGAGCGTCACCGGGACGCTGACCGTCGCGACGGTTCCCCAGTCGCCGGTGGAGGCGAACTTGTGGCCGGTTCCGCCGCCGGCGTTGGCGGACACCCGCGCGGAGCGGGGGTCACCGCTGATGTAGGCGATCCTGACCTGGTAGGTGCCGGGCTCGGTCACGACGATGTCGTTGAAGGTCAGCTTGCCACCCTGGTAGAGGTTGCCGACCTTCTTGCCCTCGGAGCAGGCCGAGCAGTCGGCGACCGAGGCGTTGCCGGCGAGGGTGTTGGCGGACCGCTCCGCCTCGTAGGCCGTGGTCGTCAGGGACTCGCCCCTGGGGTCGACGGTGAACAGCCGGGAGCCGTGGGCGGGCAGGGCCTGGGTGATCTTGTTCTTGTGGGTGCCGAGGTTCTCGTGGTTCCACAGGTCCCGGACCCCGGCCTTGCCGGTGAAGCCGAGGGCGGCCCAGGCGGCGGTCACCGAGGCGGGCTTGTCGGCGAGGTTGAACAGGGCGACGGTGTAGCTGCCGTCGGGGTTCTTCGACGCCCACACCTGCTGCGGGTCGGAGGGGGTGACGGGGCGTGCGGGCGGGTTGGGGCCCTGGTTGAGGGCGATGACCTCGCGGTTGGTCAGCAGGGACAGGCCGTAGGGGTCCAGGCGGGTGAGGTCGTCGCCGGTGTACAGCGGCGACTTGGCGATGGCCCACAGGGTGGCGTAGCTCTGCCGTTCCGCCTTGGTGAGGCCGTCCATCTCGCCGTTGCCGACGTCGAGGGAGTCGAGGTCGTTCCAGCCGCCGGGGCCGGCGTGCCGGGTCCACGCCGGGAGGTCGTCCCAGCGGTCGTCGACGGAGTTCTCCCAGCTGACGAGGGTGTTGCAGTAGCACTCGACGTCGGTGTCGATGCGCCAGCCCTGGGAGTGCTTCTTCCAGTCGGCGATCCGGCCGATGTCGAGGGACCAGGACAGTTCCAGGTGGATGGGGCGGCCGGTGGCGGCGATGGCCTTGTGCCAGGCGGCGACGTCGGCGACGTTGTCGTACTGCGCGCCGCTCTTGCCGGAGCCGGGTCCGACGCCGTCGAGCTTGAGGAAGTCGTAGCCCCAGTCGGCGAACAGCCGGGCCTGGGAGTCTATGTACTTCTGCGTGCAGGGACGGGAGAAGTCGAGCTTGTAGGAGCTGTCCCAGCCGTTGGTGGTGCGCAGGTCGTCGTGGACGATGTCCGCGGTGGTGCAGTCGTCGGTGTTCCAGATCGGCGTCCTGCCGTCGTTGTACGCCTCCTTTTCCAGTCCGGCCGGCAGGTAGATGCCCGCCTTGAGGCCCTTGGCGTGGATGTGGTCGGCGACGGCCTTCATGCCGCGCGGGAAGCGGACGGGGTCGGCCTTCTGACGGGCGTACTGGTCGAAGCCGGGCTTCCACGTCTTGTCACGCCACCAGCCGGCGTCGATGTTGACGTACTCGTAGCCGTACTTCTTCAGCTTGGCGGCCAGGGCGTCGGCCTGCTTCAGGACGTTGGCCTCGGTGAGGTAGCTGTAGTCGCCGTCGGGGTTGAGGCCCGGGTACTTGGACGACTGCATGCTCCAGCTGGACCAGCCCATGTAGGGCTTGGCGGCCGGGGCGGAGGAGACCTCGGCAGAGGTGGGGGCCGCAGCGGGGGTCGTCCGGGTCCCGGCGTGGACGGTGGGCGTGACGGCGGTGGCGGCGCCCGCGGTGAGGGCGAGGACCACGAGGGCTCTCAGGGTGCGTGCGGGCAGGACGGTGTATGAGGATGACCGCATGGGTCGCGCCTCCTGTGGGTTCGGTTCCGTCGGGGGAACGGGGCGGCTCAGCCCTTGCCCGAGCCGATGGTGAGACCGCTGATGAACTGGCGCTGGAGCGCGAAGTACACCAGCAGGGTCGGGATCGCGGTCATCAGCGCACCTGCCGCGATCAGATTGGGGTTGGTGAAGTACTGGCCCTGGAGGTTGGCCAGCGCGGACGTGATGGGGCGCTTGTCACCGGTGTCGATCAGGATGAGGGGCCAGAAGAAGTCGTTGTAGATCCAGATCGACTCCAGCGTGGCCAGTGCGGCGAATGCGGGGCGGCACAGGGGGAGCACGATCTGGAAGAACTGGCGCCAGGCCTGCGCTCCGTCGACGACGGCCGCTTCGAAGATCTCCTTGGGGACCGTCCTCATGTAGTTGCTGAGGACGAAGGTGCAGAAGCCGCACTGGTAGGCGATGTGGATGGCGATGATGCCCCAGGCGGAGTCGTACAGCAGCAGGGAGTCGCTCATCCAGGGCGGGAGCGGGATCTGCAGGTACAGCCGGTACAGCGGGGTGATGAGGACCTGCGGGGGCAGCAGGTTGCCCGCGGTGAAGAGCATCAGCAGGGCGATGTTGAAGCGGAAGTCGAAGCGGGCGACGAAGAAGGCGACGGCCGCGGAGAACAGGAGCGTGCCGAGGACGGCGGGGACGGTGATGAGGACGGAGTTCCAGAAGAAGTGCGGCATCCCGGACTCGTTCCAGGCGTCGCTGTAGTTCTCCAGGCCGAAGCTGTGCGGCAGGGAGAAGTATCCGTGCTCGGAGGTGTCGCCGTAGGAGCGCAGGGAGGTGTAGACGGCCCACAGCAGGGGGACCAGCCACAGCACGGAGACGCCGCCGAGCAGCAGGTGGCGGCCCAGGTTGCGGGGCGGGCGGGAGGGGCCGTCGTGCGGCTCGGGCCGGCGCGCCGGCCGCGGCCGCCGAGCCGGCCGGGGGGCGGTCGTGGTCACTGGTCCTCCTTGCGGAACGTCTGGAACAGGAACGTCCCGATGGCGGCCAGGGAGACCAGGAGCAGGACGACCGCGAGGGCGGAGCCGTACCCGATGTGACTCGACTCGCCGATGATGTTGTCGGTGATGAGCAGGGACAGCAGTTCCATGCCGGGTTTGCTGCCGATGCCGCCGCCCAGGACGTAGACGATGTCGAAGGCCCGCAGGGATTCCATGACGGTGACGACCAGGATGATGATGTTCACCGGCTTCAGCGCGGGAAAGACCACGCGCAGGAACGTCTGGCGGCCGTTCGCGCCGTCGAGTGAGGCCGCCTCTCTCAGGGCCGGGTCGAAACTCTTCAGGCCGGCCAGGTAGAGAATCATGATGTAGCCGGTGTGCCGCCAGCCGGATGCCACGAGGACGGCCCACAGGTTCAGGTCGGGGTTGCCCAGCCAGTCGATGTGATGGGCCGAACCGGTCGCGCCCATCAGGCTGTTGAGCAGGCCGGTGTCCGGGTTGTAGATGATCTCCCAGATGAAGCCGACGACGGCGAGGGAGAGCACCATGGGCAGGAAGATCGCCGTCTGGTAGAAGCGCGTGAAGCGGATCTTCTTGTCCAGCTGGTAGGCCAGGAAGATGCCGAACGGGGTCGGCAGCAGCGCCGTGAACAGCAGCCAGACGACGTTGTGCCGCACGGCGGGCCAGAAGGGCGGGTAATTGGTCAGGATCTGCTGGTAGTTCTCCGTGCCCGTCCAGTGGATGTCGCTCAGGTAGATGCCGTCCCATGTGGTGAAGGACAGCCCGACCGAGGCGAGTGCCGGCAGCCAGACGAAGACGAGCAGGGCGAGGACGGGCAGGCCGATGGCGGCCGTCAGGAAGAGACGGTCGCCCTTGCTCAGCCGGGAGGGGGAGGTCGCGGAGGACACGGCGGGGCCTTTCCGGTCCTGGTCAGGCGGAGAAGAAGCGCGAGCGCTGGGATTCGATCCTCTTCAGCGTCGACGCTCCGTCGTCGGGGTGGCCGAGCCATTCGGTGAGGCCGGGCAGGACGACGGTGGAGATGAAGCCGGGGTCGCTGTCGCGGTCGGCGAACTGGCTGATGTGCTTGGCGGAGGCGATGAGTTCGGCGGACTTCTTCTGCAGGTCGTTGTACGAGGCGGTGGACGCCTGCTTGTTGACGGCGAGGTTGCTCGGGTCGACGCCCATGTACAGCTCTTCGGCCCGGGCGCCGCCGAGGAATTCCAGGAACTTCCGTGCGCCGCTGTCGTTCTTGGGCTTGCGGCTGAGCATGAACCCGTCGGTGGGTGCCTCGACGGCGTCCTGACCGTGGGCGGCGTCGATCTCCGGGAAGGGGAAGAAGTCGATGTCGGCGCGTATCTTCTCGTCGGTGACCTGCTGGCCGAGGAACAGCCCGATGACGGCCATGCCGGACTTCTTGTCGATCAGCGACTGCGCGGCGTCCTGCCAGGAGCGCCCGCCGGCGCCGCTCTGGTAGTACGGGGTCACCTCACGCCACAGGTCCAGGACGCGGGCGGCCCGCTTGTCCGTCCAGGAGACCTCGCCGCGCATGAGCTGCATGTGGAAGTCGTAGCCGTTGGCCCGCAGGTCCAGGTAGTCGAAGGCGCCGAGGACGGACCAGCTGTCGCCGCCGCCGTAACCGGAGGCGATGGGCGCCAGGCCGTCCTTCTTCATCTGCTTGGCGAGCGCGGTGAACTCGTCCCACCTGTGCGGAACGTCGTAGCCCCGTTCCTTGAAGACGCTCTTGCGGTAGAAGACGGCCCACGGGTAGTTGTACAGCGGGACGAAGTAGTACTTGCCGTCCTCGCCGCGCGAGAGCTGCTTGGTGGCTTCGCTGAAACCACCGCCGATGGTGTCCCACACGTCGTCGACGGGGGCACACAGGCCCTTCTCGGCGAAGTACTGCATGCGGTAGCCGGCGAACCAGGTGAAGACGTCGTCCGGAGTGCCCTGCAGGTAGCTGGTGATGCTCTTCTGGAAGGTGTCGTGGTCGACGGTGTTCGTCGTCACCTTCAGCTTCGAGTCCCGGGTGAACGCCTTGGTCACGGCCGCGTAGGCCGACTTCGGTGTGGCGTCGGCCCCGTTGGAGCCGAAGGTGACCGTCTTGGGATCGGCTGCCGCTCCTCCGCCGCAGGCGGCGAGCAGCGGAGCGGACAGGACCGTGGTGCCGAGGCCGACCAGCCCGCCCACGACTCTGCGACGGCCGGGACCCTGCGCAGCCAGGGGAGTGCGGCTCTGCTGCGTCATCGTTGCTCCTCGTGCGTGTTAGTTCGTTTCTGATCTGATGAAGGACTGGATCGCGGTGGCCGCGGCCCCACGGGCCCACTCCTCGAAGGGCAGGGGGCGGGTCTGTACGTCGCACCGGGCGGCGGACCCGAAGGCGGCCGTGGTGAAGGCGTCACGGATCTGCTCGGCGAACAAGTCGTAGGCGGCCAGCCCTTCACCGGAGATGATCACGCGCTCGGGGCCGAGCAGGTTGGCGACGGTGGCGATGCCGCGGCCGATCGCGTCACCCGCGGCCGCATACACCTCCCGTACACCGGCCACGTTCTGCCGCGCGAGTTCGACGGCGTGGAGCGGGTCGGTGACCTCGACCCCTGTCGCCTCCCGGATCCGGCCGATGATCGCGGCGTCCGACGCGATCGCCTCCACGCAGCCGCGGTTGCCGCAGTGGCAGGGCGGGCCGGCCGGATCGACGGTCACATGGCCGATCTCGCCTGCCACCCCGTGCGCACCGGCGACGACCCGGCCGTGCACGACGAGCCCGCAGCCGATGCCCGCGCCGACCGTCACCACGGCGAAGTCGGACAGCCCCACCCCCGCACCGAACCACTGCTCCGCGACGGTGAGCGCGCGCACGTCGTTGTCGACCGTGACCGGCAGGCCGGTGATGGTGGCGGCCAGTTCGGCCAGCGGCACGTCGTGCCATTCCAGGAACGGCGAGTAGCGGACGGTGCCCTCCCCGCGGTCGACGTCGCCGGAGACGGCGACACCGAGGCCCAGGACCCCCACACCGAGGCCGTCGGCCTCGGCGAGCAGTTCCCGCACCAGTTCGGCGGCCGTGGTCAGGACCGATCCGGGGTCCCGGCCCGTCAGTGGCGTGTGACGGGCAACGAGGATGCGACAGCACAGGTCGGTGAGGACACCGATGATCTCGTCACCGGTCACCTTGAGGCCGGCGAACAGCGCCCGCCCGCCGTCGACCCGAACCAGGTTCGCCGGCCGTCCGAGCGCGGGGCGGGCGTCCTCGTCGGCGCCCTCCACCAGGTAACCGGCCTCGATGAGAGGACGTACCGCCTTGGTGACGGCGGCGGGCGACAGCCCGGCTCGGCGGCCCACCTCCAGGCGGGTGAGGGGGCCATGGGCCAGGACGGTGGTGAAGATCTGGGAGGCGGCCGGTGTGTTCACCGGGAACGTCTCGGGACGGAGGGCGGGGTGCATGGCCGGAACTTATGTTGGTTATTTTCTGCTGTCAATGAAAGAAGCAGAGATCGTCGGAAGTGAAAGTTCAGGCCGCCTTGAGCTTGCAAATCCTCACCCTGCACGGGGGGTTGACACGTGATCAAAGGTCGCGGTTGTCTCTGTGGAGCATCCCCGAAGCCCGAACGTGAGGCCCCATGCCGTTGATCTCCCGCCACCCCGACACCGGGACATGGCTGCTGAACACCCAGGGAACGTCATACGTGCTGCGGATCGACGAGACCGGCGCGCCCTGCCATGTGGCCTGGGGCCCGCGGCTGACGCTGGACGAGGCGGAGGAACTCCTCACCTCGCCCGGCCCGTCGGCCAGCAGCTTCGAGGGCCGGCCGCCGGTGGGTGAGGAACTGCCCGTCGACGGCGGCACCCGCTACGGACCTCCCTCCCTGCAGATCCGCTACGAGGACGGCTCCCGCGCCTTCGAGTGGCAGCCGACCGGACACAGGGTCCTGGAGCCCTCCGCCGACGAGGCCGAGCTGGTCCTCGAGTTCCGCGACCGGCTGTACCCGCTGGAGGTGACGCTGCACTACCGCGTCCGCCGCGACACCGACGTCATCGAGCGCCGCACCGTCCTGCGCAACGGCGGGGACCAGCAGCTGAGCCTGCTTCGCGCCGACTCCGCCGCATGGGCCCTGCCCCTGCTGCCGGACTACCGCCTCAGCCACGTCACCGGCCAGTGGTCGGCCGAGAGCCAGGTGCACCGTGACCGGCTGCCGCACGGCGAGACCGTGCTGACCAGCCGGCGCGGTATCACCAGTCACCACGTCAGCCCCTGGGTCATGCTGGACTCCGGCCAGGCCACCGAACACCACGGCCGGGTGTGGAGCACCGCCCTCGCGTGGAGCGGGAGTTGGCGCATCACCGTGCAGCGCACGCCCGACGGCCGCGCGGGCCTCACCGGGGGCGCCGGCCACGAAGGCGTCCCCGTACCTCTCGCGCCGGGGGAGGAGTTCACCACCCCGGTCTTCGCCGGGCTGTGCACGGACGGCGGATTCGGCGCGGCCGGCCGCGCCTGGCACGCCTACATCCGCAAGCACGTGATGCCCCACGCCCACGAGACGGCGCCGGTGCTGTACAACTCCTGGGAGGCGACCGGCTTCGACGTGGACCAGGTCGGCCAGAAGGCGCTGGCCGAACGGGCCGCCGCACTGGGAGTGGAGCTCTACGTCGTCGACGACGGATGGTTCGGCGCCCGCCGCAGCGACACCGCCGGCCTCGGCGACTGGGTTCCCGCACCCGACCGTTTCCCCGAAGGGCTCGGCCCCCTGGCCCGAGCCGTCCACGAGCTCGGCATGCGCTTCGGCATCTGGGTCGAGCCGGAAATGGTCAACCCCGACAGCGACCTGTACCGCGCCCACCCCGACTGGGTCCTGCACATCCCCGGACGGCAGCGCACCGAACTGCGCAACCAGCTCGTCCTCAACTTCGCCCGCCAGGACGTCGCCGACTGGGCCTACGACTGGCTCACCCGCCTCGTGGCCGACCACGACATCGACTTCCTCAAGTGGGACATGAACCGGTCCTTCGGAGAGGCCGGCTGGCCGGGACAGCCCGACGGCGCCGACCGGCTGTGGACGCGGTACGTGACCAACCTCTACGACGTCATCGACCGGCTGCGTGCCGATCATCCCGATCTGCGGATCGAGACGTGCAGCGGCGGCGGCGGCCGGATCGACCTGGGCATCCTCGCCCGTACCGACCAGGCGTGGGCGTCGGACAACACCGACGCCGTGGACCGGCTCTCCATCCACCACGGCTTCACCCAGCTCCATCCGGCGCGTGCGATGTCCGCATGGGTGACCGACGTGCCCAACCAGCTGACGGGCCGCTCGGTGCCGCTGCGCTTCCGCTTCCACGTCGCGATGTCCGGGCTGCTGGGCATCGGCGGCGATCTCACGCGATGGTCCGAGGAGGAACTCTCCGAGGCGGCGGCGCTGGTCGCCGAGTACAAGAAGGTGCGGCACCTCGTACAGCACGGTTCGCTGCACTGGCTGTCCGCACCACCGCTGGACGACGCCCCCACCGTCGTGCAGTACGTGGCCGAGGACGCCGACGAGGTGTTGATCCTGGCCTGGCAGCGCGGGCCGCGCCACGGAAGCCCGCGGCTGCCGGTGCGGCTGGCCGCCCTGCCGCCCGGTGCGCGGTACCGCGACAGCCGCACCGGCGCCCTCCACCGGTCCACGGTGCTCACCGAGTACGGGTTGCGTCTCGACCTGCCGGCCGGTGACTGGGCCAGTACGGCCGTGCACCTGATCCGTGTGCCTGAGGACCTGCCCGGTCGGCGGGGAGCCCGGCACACCGAACACGGCGACCGTTAGACGTACGGCCCGGGAGCAGGGCTCCCGGGCCGAGTATCGCTTCACCTTGCGCGCACATAGCGAGTTGACGTGAGCAACTCAACGCGCTTCTCGGAGCCCGCGTAGTGGTGGCGCAGGTCGCTGAGGACGCGCTCGTCGACAGCCCTGGCATCCCACGAGGAGCTGTCGAACTCGGCCAGAACCGACGCCGGAGCACGTGGTTTCGCCGGGGATGAGCTGATGGCGCACAAGGCGCCAGGAGGCCCGGCCCGGGCCGGGCTGAGAGGCCGTGTAAGGACACATGGGCTTCCTCCACGGTCAGCGGCACGCCGCTGGGCTGTTGCCGCGCACATGCGACCTCCGCTGCGGAGCGAAGTTCCATTCGAAGGCGGGGCGGACCAGGCGGCTGAGCCCACCGCCTGCGGATGCTGCGGCCTGTGTGACGTCGTCTTCCTGCCATGCCGCTTTCCGTCAGCCCAAGCACCTCGATTCCCTGGGCGTCGCCTGTGTTTAGTGAGCGCGTCCCACATCTTCCGGTGTCCGAGGAGAACGATGAACACACGCACCACCTGGCGCACCGCCGCTGCTGCCGTGAGCCTGGCGATCGGTTTGATCGCGCTGCCGGCTCAGGCGCACGGCGCACCCTCCGGCGACCTGAACCCGGCTCAGGCGCAGCCGCTGGAGCAGCGTCTCGCATCACTGCTGCCGGACGGCACGGCCCGGGCCGAACGGCTGCGGGCGGAGCTGGGCGTGGACGACCTGCTGCCCGGCGAGGCCATAGACCCCGCCGACTACCAGTGCACGACGTCCACGCCAGTGCGCGACTGGCTGGCCACCTCCACCAGCGGATGGGACGCCTCCGACCACAGCGTCGCCGGCATCTTCCAGCAGGTGGTGCTGCTGAACGCCGTACTGTTTCCCGACGAGGCGGGGACCGACTTCGGGCCGCAGGGTGAGTTCACCACCCAGGTCACCCACGCCGCGCGCGATCTGCGGTCCTTCTGGGACATCGACGGCAGCCGCGTGCGGGTGGTGCCCATGCACTCCGACGTCCTCATCGACCCGGCTCGTGTCGAGCGGGTCTTCGAGACCGGCTTCGGGTTCAGCGAAAGCATCTCGGCCCAGCTCGCGAACGCGGTGGCGACTCTTGCCGACCAGGACAAGTTCGACCATGGCCGGCATCCGCTGTTCACCTTCAACGCATTCGCCGTCGACGGCTTGGACCTGCCGGGCGTCGGAACGATCCCGCCCGAGATCGTGATGGGTGACGGCGTCCTCGAAGGCTTCCGTGCCGCCGGCCTGGACGACGTAGCCCCCCAGGCGATCCTGGCCCACGAGTACGGCCACCAGGTGCAGTACCGGAAGGGCCTGTTCGCCAGCGATCTCACCGGTGCGGAGGCCGGCAGGCGGACCGAGCTGATGGCCGACGCCTTCGGTTCCTACTACCTGACCCACGCGCGGGGTGCTGCGATGCAGTGGAAGCGCGTCCAGGCCTTCTCCCAGGTCTTCTTCCAGCTCGGTGACTGCTCCTTCTCCCTTTCCAGCCACCACGGCACGCCGAACCAGCGCCTGCACTCCGTCGAGTGGGCCTACGGCGTCACCCAGGCCGCTCAAAAGCAGGGGCACATCCTGGCCTCGCAGACCTTCGCGACCTTGTTCGATCAGGAGCTGCCCCGGCTCACCGAGCCCGACGCCTGACCGGCGCTCCAAGGCGGCGGGAGGCCCGGACCGCAGTGGTGCTGGTCACGTGTGCGTCGTTCACCGTCGGCAGTGGTGGTAGAACGTCGTCCATGGGCCCCCTGCAAGCTCTCGGCCTGTCCGCCGCCGCAGAGCGCACGTACCTCGATCTCGTGGACTCCGGCGAGTGCGTCGTGAGCGAACTGGCCACCCGCCTGCACGTCCCCTCGCACGACGTCGTGGACGCACTGGAGGAATTGCGAGCCCTCGGCCTCGTCGAGCGCCGGGACGCCGAAACGGTCCTTCCCCTCCCGCCCCGCCTCGTCATGGAAGCCCTCGCCGAACGCCGCTCACGGGAAGCGGCCGCGGCCCGGGACAGCGCAGAAGTCCTGTCGCAGCTGTGGAGCCGCAGCTTCGGGGAACGCTCGGACTTCGAGCTGCTGCCCTCTCACCGGGCGGGCCGCCAGGTACTCGACAGCGTCCAGCGGCTGGCGCGCGAGCGGGTGCGGGCCATGACCCTCGGCAACCTCTCGACAGAGGGCCACAAGATCGTCGACGGCCTCTTCGACGCCCTGGGCCGGGGCGTCGAGTACCAAGTGATCTATGGAACCCACGTCCTGCGGGACCCGCAGGCCCTGCGCATGGTGCAGCAGTGCGTCGACGCGGGTGAGGAGGCCCGGGTGTTCGCCCACGTGCCGATGAACATCACCCTCGTCGACGACCGGTGGGCGCTGGTCGCGGCCCGAGCGCCACTCGTCGGGAGGCCCCAGGTCGCCGCGGTCGTCGTGCACGACTCCCCGTTCCTGTCCGGGCTGGCCGGAGTCTTCGACGCCTTCTGGCGCATGGCCGTGCCGATCACCGCCGGTGACGCGGCCGACCGTGACGCACCAGCCCGGACCAAGCAGTTGCTGACATACCTCAGCGCAGGCCTCACCGATGAGGCGATCGCCCGCGAACTGGGCGTCAGCGAGCGGACGATCGCCCGACGCATCAGCAGACTTCAGGAGCTCCTCGGAGCCCAGACGCGATTCCAACTGGGTCTTCAGGCGTCCCGGCAGGGCTGGCTCTGACGGGTATGCCGCCGCCAGGAAGCGCAGGAAAGCACTGAGCGGCCATTCGGCCGCACCGGCGGATCCAAGCCCCGTGACACCACACACCACCTTTCTTGGTATGGGCGGAGGCTTTCTCCTGGCGAATGTCTCTCTCCTCATCCTCCACCGCGGGTCTCACCATCCGGTGACTCGTCCCTGACCACGGGCGGCGCCCCGGTTCGCTTCGGCGAGGCCGTGTCGGCAGGATGGGGCCATGACCGAAATCCGTACACCGCGCCTCGTCCTGCGCCGATGGTTCGACGACGACCTCGCCGCTCTGTCGGAGATCCACGCCGATCCGGTGGTGATGCAGAACGTCGGAAACGGCACGACCCGTTCCCTGGAGCAGACGGCCCACGACATCGAGGCGTGGGAGGAGGAGTGGGACGAGGAAGGATTCGGCATGTTCGCCGTCGAGCTCCTGGGGTCCGGTGAACTGGCTGGTGCAGTCGGCCTCTCCGTGGCGCAGACGCCGGCTGACGTCGCCGGCCAGGTGGCGATCGGCTGGCGGCTGGGACGGGCGTTCTGGGGGCAGGGATACGCCTCCGAAGCGGCTCACGCGTCACTGGAGTTCGCCGTGCAGGACCGGGGTCTCGACCGCGTGGTCGCGGTGTGCCGGGTGGACGACAGGAGCTCGGCGAACGTACTCGGCAAACTCGGCATGCAGGCGGAAGGCACCGCGCAGGACCCGCTCCACGGCCACGACCTGGTGCTGTACGGCATCGACCTGACGCAGTACCAGGAGTAGCGGCAGTCGTGCCATCAGCGGTTCATGGACGCCCGACCCGGCGACACAGCCCCTCGCATCATCAACGTCAGGGTGAAGCCGAGCCGGACCCGAAGACCGCAGGCCCCTTGCGGAGCCACGAATGGGTGAGGACGAGCTGAGGGCGATGGCGCCTCGCCGGGACGGGGGACGGGTCACTTGTCCGCGATCTCGACAGCCTCGATGCGGATACTGCCCGGTGCGCGCTCCCAGGTCGTCATCCCGGCTGACTGGTGCTGAAGGGCTCCGAACGGGACATACGTCATGGAGCGGCGCGCACGAACGGCGCCCATGACAGGAGGGACAAGGTTGGCGATGCGTGCATTGACCGTGCGGCCCGGTGAGAAGGGGTCCCTCGAGGTGCGTGATGTGCCCGATCCCGTTCCGGCAGCCGGTGAGCTGCTGGTGCAGGGCCTGGCCGTGGGCGTGTGCGGAACGGACAAGGAGATCGTCCAGGGCGAGTACGGCTGGGCTCCCGCAGAGCGTGAGTGGCTGGTGCTGGGGCACGAGTCCCTCGGGAGGGTCCGGCAGGCGCCGCCCGGCAGCGACTTCACGGCCGGCGACCTGGTGGCCGGGGTGGTACGGCGGCCGGACCCGGAGCCCTGCGGGGCCTGCGCGCGGGGCGAATTCGACATGTGCCGCAACGGCCGCTACACCGAACGCGGTATCAAGAGCATCGACGGCTTCGGCGCGCAGACGTGGTGCGTGGAGGCCGACTACGCGGTGAAGCTTGCGCCGCATCTGGAGCGCGCAGGTGTGCTCCTGGAGCCGACTTCCGTGGTGGCCAAGGCATGGGAACAGGTCGAGCGTGTCGGTGCCCGCTCGTGGTTCGAGCCACGCCGCGTCCTGGTGACGGGTGCAGGGCCCATCGGCCTGCTGGCCGCTCTCCTGGGCGCACAGCGTGGTCTGGAGGTGCACGTACTCGACCGGGTGACCGAAGGGACCAAGCCCGCCCTGGTACGGGACCTGGGTGCCACATACCACGCGGGGGACGTCGAGCAGGTCATCACCGGTGTCTGCCCGGATGTCGTCATCGAGGCCACGGGCGCGAACGAGGTGGTCCTCACCTCCCTGACGGGCACCGCGCCCTACGGAGTGGTGTGCCTGACCGGGGTGTCTCCCACGGGCCGCAGGACGACCGTGGACGGGGGTGCCATCAACAGGGAGATCGTCCTGCAGAATGACGCGGTGGTCGGATCGGTCAACGCCAACCTGCGTCACTACCACCAGGCTGCCGACGCCCTGGCACAGGCCGACCTGTCCTCGCTGGAGCGCATGATCACTCGGCGGGTGCCGCTGGAGCGCGCGATGGAAGCGTTCAGCCCACAACAGGACGACGTCAAGGTGGTCATCGAACTCTGATCGATCCGTAAGGGACACCATCTCGCAGGAAGGACCTGAATGTCTCACCACACCGTTCCCCTGGTTGTCGTCATGGGCGTTTCGGGCTCGGGGAAGACAACAGTGGGCCGACTGCTGGCAGAGCGCCTCGATGTCGGTTATGCCGAGGGGGACGACCTCCACCCCGCGTCCAACGTGGCGAAGATGCGAGCAGGCCATCCCCTCGACGACACCGACCGCGGGCCCTGGCTGGACAAGATCGCACAGTGGCTCGTCGACCATGCGGACAGCGGCGGAGTGGTGACATGCTCGGCGCTCAAACGGCGCTACCGTGACCGGCTGGCCTCCGCCGCGCCACATGTCTTCTTCCTGCACCTCGACGGCTCACCGGAGGTCATCGCCGCACGCATCACCGCCCGACGAGGCCATTTCATGCCGCCCGAACTGCTCCGTTCGCAAGTGTCCGACCTCGAACCGCTGGGCGAGGAGGAAAGGGGCGCGGCCGTCCCGATCGACGGAACGCCACAGCAGACCGCTGCCCTCGCTCACGCCGCCGTCCTTTCCTCATGAACGGCGCACGAACTGACGAGCACCCGCGCCCGGTGCACGGCTCTCACCTCCGGGCACGCTCCCGACCCACTGTGCCGCCCGGGTGCCAGAGCACAGCGGCGGTGTGACAGCTCAGCGGTGCCCGATGGCGGACCCTCCAGAACCACGTCGTCGTGCACGGACATCGGTCGCGGTGGTCGACGGGCACAGAGCGCACGGCGCGACGAGCGGGCGGGCGGCGGACACGGACTCCAGCGCAGCTCTGCGCCGTCGGGACGAACACCCGGTCGTGTTCGTCCCGGACAGCCTCAGCGGGTGTCTGACCTGCCTCATTCCTTCAACGGGCCAGGATGGCCTCGCTGATGATCCGCACCGCACGGTCAACCCCGCGCACCGTGGCCTCGCGGGAGAGCTGTTCGGATTCGTAGAGGAACGCCGTCGAGCCGCGCCGGCTGCCGCAGTAGTCGACGATGCCGTGCTCGATCTGCGTCCGCAGCGCGCTCTCGTATCCGTGACGCTCGTAGGCGCCGGAGTCGTCGCCGGCGATGGGCAGAAGATGGGTGGTGAGGTTCTGCAGCTTCGGCTTCAGACCCGAAGCGGGGGAGTGCTCGAAGGCCCAGCCGTTGACGAAGACACGGTCGATCCACCCCTTCAAGAGCGCAGGCATCGACCACCAATACACGGGGAAGACCAGCACAAGATCGGTGGCACGCTCGAGACGACGGTGCTCGGCCCTGACGTCGGCCGGATAGCTGCCGCCCTCGTGGTACGCCCGACGATCCGCCGGAGTGAACCGGGGGTCGAACCGTTCCGCGGACAGGTCGGCGATCTCGACCGGACCGGGTCGAAGCGCGGCCTCAAGTCTTCCCAGCACGTGATGCGTGAGAGACCGGGGGTCCGGGTTGGCGGCGACCAGCAAGGTGTGCATCGATGGCTCCGGTTATGTGAAGAACGGACGTCGGCTAGTGGTGTGGGTGTGCAGGTCGGCGCGCGCTGCTCCGCCTCCCTGAGTCCAGTGCGTCGGGCCAGGGCCCGCCGTACTCAGCACTGCCAGGCTTCCGCAGCCGTGGCCCGCAGCACGAAGTCCCCGAAGGTCCGCACATCAGCTCGACGGCCTCCGCCCAGGTCAGCCCGCGCGACCCGGTCGGCTCATGGACTCGACCGGCGTGCCCGCCGGGCTCGGACAGCACCGCGGCCGCTACGTCGGCGACATCCTCGACGTCGGTGAACGGCTCAGGGACCGTGCCCGCCGGAAGCGCCAGCTCGCCGGCGGCCGGCGGAACGCGGAAGGGGTGCCCGTCGAAGTTCTGGGCGAAGTTCGCGGCGCGCACGGGTGTGTTTCCCGGCCGCAGCCGGACGGCCACCCGCCGGCCGGTGTTGCCCGTCGCGCCGAGGACGAGAGTGGGGTCGTTGCTCATGACAGCGAGTCAACGGCACGCACTCGGACGAATCCATAGGTCATACGCCAGATCACCTGGGTGATCGTCTGGATCGTCTACCCTCGGCGTGTGGATGCTTTCGGCGACCTGCTGCGCGGATTGCGGGCCCAGGGCTCGTTGTTCGGCAGCTCGACCCTGACCCCGCCCTGGTCGCTGCACTTCGTGGACGGCGCACCGCTGACCTTGTGCACCGTCCTTTCCGGAGGCGGCTGGATCGTGCCGGAGCACCGCCCGCCCGAGCGTCTGGGCACCGGCGAGACGGTGATCGTGCGAGGCCCCGCGCCGTTCCTCTTCGTCGACGAGGTGGGCACCCGGGCCGACCCCGTCGCGTGCGGCGCATTCTGCTCGACGCCCGAGCAGGGCGGGACCCGGTACCGGCTCGGCTGGCACGACGCCGGTACCGGCGGGGAGAACACGACGACCCTGGTCGTCGGCGCCTATCCGGCGCACGGCGAGATCAGTCGCAGGCTGCTGGATGCGCTGCCCGTCGTACTGCGCGTGGGATCCGGCGACGGGCCCGACCCCGTGTGGGACCACCTCGCCGCCGAGGTCGCCGCCGACACGCCGGGCCAGCAGGTCGTTCTCGACCGGTTGCTGGACTGGATGCTGGTGTGCGCGCTGCGCGAGTACTTCGACCGGCCCGGCGGAACTCCGCCGGGCTGGTACTCCGCCGGGCGTGACCCGGTGGTGGGCGGCGCGCTGCGTCTGCTGCACGGGGAACCGGCAGCGCCGTGGACGGTTGCCTCGCTCGCCGGCCGGACCGGGGTGTCGCGGGCCACGTTGGCGAAGCGGTTCACCGACCTGGTCGGTGAACCGCCGCTGACCTACCTCACCCGCTGGCGCATGACGCTCGCGGCAGACCTGCTGACCGAGCGCAAGACGATGACGGTCGCGGAGGTCGCCCGCGCCGTGGGCTATTCCGACGCGTTCGCGTTCAGCGCGGCGTTCAAACGAACCCGTGGCATCAGCCCCAGCGACTACCGGCGCACCGCAACAGCCTCACCCCCGCAGTCGGCCGGCACACTCCCGTGACAAGTCCCAGGCGCCCGAACCACCTCCAGGGCCTTCACCGGTCAGCAACACAGAGATGCAGCCGGAGGTCCGCGGGGGAGCAGCCACTGTCTCTGGAGTGCCGGACCTGACGGAGGGGCACCGGTGAGACGGAGGCGCGGCCACGATGCGCCAGGGGGACGAGAAACAGCAAGCGTTCGGACAGGCAGCGGTTCCGCCACCCCAGGGGGCGGCGGAACCCCATCTCTTCGGGGAACGACGGACCCTGGCGCGAGGCAGACGCGCCGCAGCCCACCGACTGGCTCAGTACCGCGTCGGGAACAGCTCGAGCTTGGCCTTGTTGCCGGAGACCGACTTCACCCAGATCTTCAGGTTGTTGAACTGGACGGTGCCGCCCGGGCTGGTGCTGCCGCTGAGGCGCCCGTCAGCGGCCGACATCTTCACGGAACGGGAGCTGATGCTCGTGATCTTCAACTTACCGAACCCGAACTTCCGGCTGTCGACCTTGATGGTCTTGGGCGCCGACACAGTGGTCTTGCACCGCCCGTCATAGCAGGGCCCGTTGGCGGCTGATGCCACCGGCGTCATCACGGCGAACCCGAGTGTGCCCGCCACGGTCAGCGTCACGGCGGTCGTCGCGGCCCTGCGGCGCATACCGGCGGTGGTCACCAGGGTGGCGTCTGTCAGGCGACGAATACGGTTCACGTCATTGCCCTTCGGTCGGTCGGAAACGGCAAGGGGGATACCTGCGCCACCGGAGCCGAAGCACCCAGTGCGCCCGGAGCCGAACCGGCCGGCCGGTGCCCCCGCTGCACCGATTCCAGCACCCGCCTGGTTGTTCAGTAACCTGTTCCACCCCCTGAACAACTCGGCGCAGGGGTTACTACGGGATGACGTTGGCAAGCCGCTCGGCAAACGCCCGGGGCGGTGCAGGACGTCTGAGGCTTCCCCTTGACGGTGGACACCTGGTCTCGTCACACGCGACGGCCAGGCCGCCGTCATCGCCTGCCCCCTCACCTGCGGCCCCGGCGGCGACCGCCAGGCAGGCGTCCGGCTCGGCGTCCTGGTCGCCGTCGGTGGCGTCGATGCCGATGCGCAGCCGGGTCTTCCCCCGCTCTGGCTCGTCCCAGCGGCTGAGGATGATGCCAGGCGCGTGGCTCGGAGTTCTCCGGGGCCCGGCGGCCCCCCTCGCACACCGGCAGGTACGGATTCAGTCGCGCGGCTCGCGCACCTCCCGGCGCACCCTCTCACCGCGCCCTTCGCACACCTCCCGGTACGGCAGCCGGGGCAGGGCCTCCTGCCAGTCGGCGCGGGTGAGGACACCGGCCGTGCGGTCGCAGACGTAGCTCGCCGCCCGGTCGGTGTCCAGCGTCCACACCCGAGCCGTCAGGTCGTAGCCCGCGGAGGCGAGGGTGTCCCCGCGGGGGCTGAAGGCGACCGTGGTGACGGTGTCGAGGTGGCCGGTGAGTTCCTCGCCCCAGGGCTGGGCGCGGGCCGGGTCGGTCACGCCCCACAGGCGGACCGTCCGGTCGCCGCTGCCGGTGGCCAGGGTCCTGCCGTCCGGGGCGAAGGCGAGGGCCCGGACCGCGGCGCGGTGCCCGGTCAGCTCCTGGCCCAGCGGCTCGGCGCGGCCCGACCGGTCGGTGCGCCACAGCCGCACGGTGCGGTCGTCGCCGCCCGTCGCGAGGGTCCTGCCGTCCGGGGCGAACGCCACTGCCTCGACGGCCCCTCCATGGCCGTCGAGCAGCGCGCCGGGGCGGGCCCGCAGCGCCCCGTCCAGCGTCCACAGGCGCACCGCGGCGTCCCCGGCGCCCGTGGCCAGCAGGCGCCCGTCCCGGGAGAAGGCCAGCGCGCCGACCGTGTCCTCGTGGCCGCGCAGGGGCGCGCCGAGCGGCCGAACAGCGTGGCGTCGGCGGACGTCCCAGAGCCGCACCGTGTCGTCCTCGCCGCCGGTGGCCAGGGCCCGGCCGTGCGGGGAGAAGGCGACGGCGTGCACGGCGCCGTCGTGTGCCTCCGAGGGTGCGCCGATAGGCTCGGGGCGGTCCGGTTCGTCGAGGTCCCACAGGCGGACGGTGCCGTCCCCGCTGCCGCTGACGACCGTACGGCCGTCCGGGGAGAACGCCAAGGCCAGCACCCGGTCGTCGTGGGCGAGCGGCCGTGGCAGCCGGCGCGGCCGGTCCGGGCGGTGCACGTCCCACAGACGGACGAGCCCGTCGTCGGTGCTGGCGGCGGCGAGCAGGCGGCCGTCGGGGCTGTAGGCGACGGCGGTCACGGGGTTGGTGAAGTCGGTGAGGACGGTCGGCGGCCGGTGCCAGAGCAGGACGCCGCCGTCGGCGCCGGTGCTGGCGAGGGTCCGGCCGTCGCGGCTGAACGCCACCTCCCACACGGCCTCGGTGTGGCCCGTCAGCGGTTCCCCGAGCTGCTGCGGGTAGGCGGGGTTGGCCACGTTCCACAGGATCGGCGCGTCGTCCTCGCCCGCGCTGGCCAGGACCGTGCCGTCGGGGCTGAAGGCGACGGACATGACGGGCGCGGTGTGCGTGGTGAGCGGTTCGCCGAGCGCCTCGGCGCGGCCGGGGTCCGAGACGTCCCACAGGCGGACGCGTTCGTCGAAGCCGGCGGTGGCGAGGGTGCGGCCGTCGGGCGAGAAGGCCAGCGACCAGGCGGGGTCGGTGTGGGCGCGCAGGGGCTTGCCGAGGGAGCGGACGCCTTCGTCGCCGTAGGACCACATCCGTAACGTGCCGTCGTAGCCGGCCGTGGCGAGGGTGCCGCCGCCGGGCGCGAACGCGACGGCGCGGACGCTGCGGTCGTCCGAGTCGTCGGCGGTGGCCGGCTTGCCGAGCGGCACGGGGCGGGCCGGGTCGGTCAGGTCCCACAGGCGTACGGTGCCGTCGTCGCCGGCCGTGGCGAGGGTCAGGCCGTCGGGGGCGAACGCCGCGGAGACGACGTTCTCTTCGTCGTGGCCGGTCAGCGGCCGGCCGAGGGCATGGGGCCGCTCCCGGTCGCGCACGTCCCAGAGCCGGACGGCACCGCCCTCGCCGGCCGCCGCGAGCAGGTCGCGGCCGGCCGGGGCGAAGGCTACGGCGCCGACGCGTGCCGTACCGAGCCGCAGGGGCGCGCCCAGCGCCTTCCCGCCGGCGTCCCACAGCCTGACCAACCCGTCGTGGCCACCGCTGGCGAGGGTGCGCCCGTCCGGCGCGTACGCCATCGAACTGCCCACCCCGTCGTGCCCGGGCAGCCGCGTGGCCAGGACCCGGCCCGCGTCCGATGCCAGCCGGGTCCGCAGCCCGGCGGTGGAGCGCATGCCGTAGGCGGCGACATCGAGCCGGGCGGCCAGCCCGGCGTGCGTCTCGCGGGCCCGGTCGGCTTCGGCGGTGAGCTGCCCGAAGACCGCGTCGTCCCGTTCGGCCTGCGCGGTGGCGCGCGCCTGGAGGGCGACGACCGCGGTGCCGGTGGCGAGCAGGGCGAGCGCGGCGAGTATCGCCACGACCGTGCGGCGCAGCAGCAGGGCGCGGCGCCGGCGCCGCAGGGAGGCGGTGAGGAACCGCCGCTCCAGTGGGGTGAGTTCGTCGCCGGCCGAGACGCGGGAAGGGGGTGGTGGGGTGGGCAGTGAGGAGAGCCGGGGCGAGGTCGGTGGGGAGTGCCTCGGTGAGGTGGGGGGTTCGGGCGGCCGGGTGGGCCGCGGCGCGGGGGCCGGGAAGGCATCCCGGGCGGCAGCGAGGCGGGAGCCCGCGTAGAGCGCGGCGTTCTCGTGCCCGAGTTCCTGCCAGGTACGGGCCGCCTCGCTCAGGGCGCGGTGCACGCGCAGCCGGTCGCGTTCGGCGTCGATCCAGGCGCGCAGCCGTGGCCAGGCGGTGATGAGGGCCTCGTGGGCGAGGTCGGCGGTGCCGTCGTCGAAGGTGAGAAGCCGGGCCCGCACCAGTCGTTCCAGGACCAGCCGGGTGTCCTCGGGGTCACCGAAGTCCAGCTCCGCGTGGACGGTGGGGCGGCGGGTGTCGGCGGTCCCGTCGCCCGGAGTGACAAGACGCAGCAGAATACGCCGAGCCAACTCGGCCTGCGCCTGCGTGAGTCCGCCGTACACCTCCTCGGCCGTTCGTACGACGGCGCCGTGCAGCCCGCCGGCCGCCTCGTAGGCCGTCTCGGTCAGGGCTCGGCCGGCGCGGTGGCGCCAGGTTTCCAGCAGGGCGTGCGACATCAGGGGCAGCCCGCCCGGGGCGTCCTCGACCTCGTCGAGGAGCCGTTCGGTCAGGGTGCGTTCGACGATCAGGCCGGCCGCGGCGGCGGGCCGGACGATGGCCTCCCGCAGCTCGGCGCGGCTCATCGGACCGGCGAGCAGGGTGGCGTCCTGCAAGGCGGCGGTGAGTGCCGGGTGTTCGGCGCAGCGACCGAGGAAGTCCGCCCGTACCGCGAGGACGACGCGCAGCCGGCTGTCGGCCCCGGTGGCGGCGACCAGGCGGTCGATGAAGGTGTCCCGGTCGGCCGGGTCGGCGCCGAGGGTGTACAGCTCCTCGAACTGGTCGACGACGAGCCAGGTGTCGGCGTCCGTGCCGGGCACGGGAGCGAGCCGTTCGGCGTGGGTACGGAGCGGGTCGGGGCCGGGGGTGAGGATGCGTACGGCGGCGGGAGGGGGGTCGTCGCCGGGTTCGCCCAGCCGGGGGATCAGGCCGGCGCGCAGCAGGGAGGACTTGCCGCTGCCGGAGGGACCGAAGACCGCGGTGAAGCGGTGCTTGCGGTTCAGCTCGGTGAGCCGCTCCACGAGCCGGTCGCGGCCGAAGAACAGCTCGGCGTCGCCCGGCTCGAACCGCGTCAGGCCGCGGTAGGGGGGCCGGACGCTGTCGTCGGCGGCGGTCTCGGCGGCCAGTTCCCGCGACGCCTCGTGCCAGCGCCGCTCCCACTCGTCGAGGTCACCGCCGCAGGCCTTGACGTAGGCGAGCGTCACCGCGCGGGTGGGCAACTGTTTGCCGGCCGCCGCCTGGGACAGGGTGGTGACGCCGTAGCGCGCCCGCCGTGCCATGTCCCGGTAGGTGGGTCTGCCCGCCGACTCGCGCAGCGCGCGCAGCCCCGCGGCGAACCGCTGCACCGGCCCGGCCGCCGGGTCGAGGTCGCCCTCGGCACGACCCGGTCCTGACTGCCCTGCCATGTGGCCCCCTCCCCAGCGTCCCCGTCGGATCGACACTCCGACATATCGCCCTGCGACACACGGGAGTTCACCCGATCCTCACGGATCCTCCCGCCGCACGGGGCGGATCCCGCCTCGCGCGGGCCAGGCCCTCGTGCGCCCCGCGTGCCGGGTGTCCGCCCAGGTTGTTCGGTGCCGGAAGGGGACCTGCCGAACAACCCCGCGCGGTGGTCGACTGAGCGCCGGGCCGGGGGTGCGGCCCGAATCCCGCGTGGGGAGGCTTCGGGCCGCACCTGCCCGAAGGGCACGGCGGCCCCGGCGACGAAGACGTCAGACATGGACGTGGGACGACGAAGGGTGAGGTCACGGTGATGCAGGAAGCGCGGGACTCCCGGAGGGTGAAGATGCCCGGGGCACTGATCTTCGTCCTGGTGGTGGCCGCCGGGCATGCGGTCGGGTGCGTCTTCGGCGGGTGGGCGGTCATCGCGGAGAACCGGAACAAGCAGGACCACGGGCAGGACCTGATCATGTCGTGGGGCCTGGCCTGGTTCGTGGCGCTGCTGTGCTGGGGGCTGGCGGCGATGCTGATCGCCTGTGCCGTCCTGGCGCACCGGCGGCACAGCTGGGTCCGTGTGGTGCTGATCGTCTGCATGGGCTTGGTGACGCTTGCGATGCTCTTCGCGCTCCTCGGTTCGCTCGCGGGCGGGGCGCCGAACCTCGGCGTGCTCCTGATCGCGGTGGTGGACGGCGCGGCGCTGTGGACCGTGAGCGGCGGCAGCGGCCGTTCCTACTTCGCGGCACGCCCGGCCGTCACCGGGGCGCGGGAGGTCGACGCGCCATGACGGAACACACCGATGCGGCGCACTCGGCGTACGCACCCCGACGCTCCCTGTTTGCGGCCGCGCCCGACCCGCCGGCGGTGGCCTTCGGCAACGCCACGCTGCTCGGTATCGGTTACCTGATGCTGCGCCGACGGCGTGCGGCGGCGGTCGCCGTGCTCGGCTCCGTCATGCTGCTGACCGCCGTGGCGAGATCCTCCGAGACCTGGGCCGAGGTGTTGCTGCTGCTGTGGTGGGCCGGCGGCATCGCACACGGCCGCTACCTGGCGCGGCGGTGGCCCGAGCACACGGTACGCCGCGGTCAGCGCGCGGCGACCCTGGCCGGGGCTCTGACGGTCCTGCTGACGGCGGTGCTGTTGCGCGTGGACGCCCACGGCATCGAGAACCGTGTTGCGGCGGCCCGTCAAGCCGGTGACTGCGAGGCGGCCGTGGCGGCACAGGGCGAGGTGGGACGGGGGCACCGGCTGGCGGGCGCGCCGGTGGTGCAGCCCGGGGACGCGGTCGTGCGGGCGTGCCGGCGTCTCGACGGCGCCGCGTCCGCCCTGGCCAGGGCGGTGCGCACGGGCAGCACGAAGGAGCTGGCCCGCGGCTTCGGCACGCTCGCCACTGTGCTGGACGAACCCGGCAACGAGCAGACCGTAGGGACCGTCCTGGACGGCTTCCTCGACGCGCTGCCGACCGACGACTCCTGCGACACGTCCGACCTCACGGCCTGGCTGCGCAAGCGCCCACGCAGCCACGACGTCCTGGACCGCTCCGTGTCCACGGCGGGCCGCACGGAACCCGCCGCCCTGGTGGACTGCGGTGACCGGCTGATGGCGCGGGACGCCTGGCGCGAGGCGCGCGAGCAGTACCGAAGGCTTCTCGCCGAGTACCCGGCCGACAGCCGGGCCGGCCGGGCACGCGGCGGGGTGCGCAAGGCCACCGTCGCCATTGAGCTGAACCAGGTGCGGGAGCTGGTGGAGGCCACGTCGGACACCTCGTCCGGTTACTGCGACAAGCCCGCGAAGTACAGCGCGGCCCCGCCCTTCCGCAAGGGTTCCGCCCGCGCCCTGTTCCTCGGCGACACGGAGTACACCGACAGGCTCCCCGGCTCCTGGCGCACGGCCGACCCGGCGAAGGCCGCGTTGGTGGTCTGCGCGGGCGAGGCGGAGAACGGCAGCGTCGTGCAGACCTGTTCGTACGAGAACAAGAAGTCTCGGTACCTGCCCCACCGGGTCACCTATTACGAGGCCAGGATTCCTCTCAAGGTCTACGAACTGCGCACCGGCGAACGACTCACCCCCCGCTCGGTCCAGATCGAAGGCACCAGCTGTCCGAGCGTCCTGCACTACCAGTACCACCTGTACGACCTGGGCCCGGGCGACCAGTTCGTCTCCCCCTCCGAGTCGGACATCCGTACGGCGTTCGACTCGGTGCTGGGCAGGTGACCGGACAGCGGGGCCGTGCTGCCGGCGCTGTTGCCGACGGGTGTACGGGCCGTCGGCGTGAAGGCGAGGCCAGAGCTGCTCGGTGGCACCAGCGCTTGGCTTCCTCGAGCAGAGATCGCTCGGCGAGGCGACTGGGCACGTCGCCGGCGCACGGCCGGACGTCGTCGCGACGGGCCGAACGCGGCCTGGTGACGGGACGGGTGCGTGGCGTCGTACGGCCCTGCCCTCGTGTGACTCGTCGCGCCCTGTCTCCGGCCGGCACCCTTCCTTACCGTAGGTGACGGGACGACTACGAACCGAGGAGGGGTGCATGCGTCCGTGGATCCCCACCGGCATCACCGCTTGGGCCGCCCGAAGGCCGACATGCTCGAGGTCCCGGAACAGGAGAAGGGCCTTGCCCTGGCCGAGACCCTCGCCGAGGCCGGCGAACGCATCGACGCCGGAGAGAAGGTCAGCGGCCCGGCCGCCGACCGCTACCGCGCCACGGCCGCCGAGTTCTCCACCCGCTACGCCGGGACCTACCCCGGCAGAC
The DNA here is from genome assembly GCF_036857595.1 of Streptomyces sp. AHA2. Lineage (NCBI taxonomy): Bacteria > Bacillati > Actinomycetota > Actinomycetes > Kitasatosporales > Streptomycetaceae > Streptomyces > Streptomyces sp. AHA2. The sequence continues at coordinate 32,861 of NZ_JAUQWJ010000016.1, read as the reverse complement.
GCGAACTGCGCGCGCTGGTCGTTAACCCCGCCTCCAGTTCTACGAGGCCCCCGAGGGGTTCCCTGACCTGCAACCACGACGCGTTCACCGTGCTGTGCAACCCCGACCGCGACCGGGCGGGCGACGGCGCCCGTCACACCCGCCTGTCACGTGGTCGGCGGTGCGCGGCGCGGCTCCTACGTCGTGGCGGACGGCAGCGGTGACAATCCCCCGACCAGGGCGCGGGCGGCGGCGAGTTCCTCGCGGGCGGCCTGCTCGGCAATCTCCAGGTAGGTGTAGGCGTCATCGCCCACCGGGACGCGCAACGGGGTGGGCACGTCGGCGGCGACGATGGCGAGGATCCGGGCGGCGAAGTCCTGGGGCCGTCCGGTGGCCGGGTCGCCCGCCATGCCGCGCACCGCGTCCAGGGTTTCGGCGGTGACCGCGGCGTACTCGGACAGCCGGCGGCCCGACTCGGCGAGCGACGTCCCGTAACGGGTCGCGAAACCGCCGGGCTCCACCACGGTGACTCGCACGCCCTGGCCGCCCACCTCCGCGGCCAGCGCCTGGCTCATACCCTCCAGGGCGTACTTCCCGGCGACGTACGCGCCCAGCCCGGGGAACGCCATCCGGCCCGCCAGGGAGGAGACGTTGACGATGTGCCCGCCTCCCTGGGCGCGCATGAGCGGCAGGACCAGGCGGACCAGCCGCCAGGGGCCCACGACCAGGGTCTCCAGCTGGTCGCGCAGCTCGGCGTCGGAGACTTCCTCGACCGCGCCGAACAGGCCGGCGCCCGCGTTGTTCACGAGGACGTCGACCCCGCCCAGACGGTCGGCGGCGGTGCGGACGGCCTCCTCGCACTGGGCGGCGTCGCGCAGTTCCAGCGGGAGGGGGACGATCCGTCCGGGCCAGGCGGCGGCCAGGTCGTCCAGGGCGGCGGTGTCGCGTGCGGTGACCGCCACCTCGTGCCCCTCCCGCGCCGCCGCCTCGGCCAGCGCCCGGCCCAGTCCCGAGGAGCACCCCGTCACCAGCCAACGTCGCCCCATCGCTGCCTCCCGCACGCTCTCGACGGCCCTCGCCTCCGTGGCGCCGGTCCCGGCCCGGCCCGCTCCCATGGTTGGCGCAGAAGCGCCGACGGTCATCCCCTCACGCGGGGGCGCTCCGGTGCACGCCGGGGGCGTTCGACGGCGGGCAGGGACCTGCGCCCCGGGCCCGTCGGAGACTTCGGGACGGCCCAACCAGACGGTGGACCGCGCCACATGACGTGCGGGGGCCGGTCAAACCGCATCGCACGCCGGGATGATCGAGTGCCGAGCGAGCAGGGCGGAAGGGCCGATGGAGAAGCTCTGTCAGACGGGCACGGCCTGAGAGAGCAGCGGGCACGCGGTGTGGCATCTGCCGCCGGGCGCCGTGTACGAGTATCGCAACTGGCCGTGCACGCGGTGTCCGTGGCGCACGGATGCCGATCTCACAGCGTTCTGCGAGCAGGACATGGAAATGCTGCGGCGAGCTGACGGGAGGCCGGGAGCGGAGACACCGATCGGCGCTCCTGTGGTCGCCTGCCACCTCGACCAGCCGGGCACGGCCCACGCCTACCGCTGGTGTGCGAGCTGCCTCGCCACGGTGGGCGGCTATACCCGGGTGGGTGTTTCTCGTTCCCGATCGTCGTGCTCTGGCGTTTCGCTTCGTGCCCAGCGATGGACTGGGTATGGCATGGCGGTCGGTCGGCTCGTTGCGTTTTCCGGTTTTGCGTCTTGGGCTGTGGTTTCCGGTGCGGGGGTGCCGGGTGCCGGGTGTCGGGGTGCCGGGTGCGGGGGTGTCGTGGTGCCGGGTGTCGGGTGCCGGGTGCCGGGGTGTCGGGGTGCCGGGTGCTGGGGGTGTCGGGGTGTCGGGGTGTCGGGGTGTCGGGGTGCCGGGTGTGGGGGTGTGGGGTGGTGCTCTGGTGTTGCTCTGGTGGTGCTCTAGGTGGGGTGGTGAGGGTGGGTGGGTGATGGATGTGGGGGCGCGGGGCTGTGGGTGCTGGGCCCTTGCGGACGGCCGACACTGCGGGGAGAGGCATGAGCTCCAGGATCATGACAGCTGGGACCGATGACGGGGCGGTGTCGGCGGGGTGTGGGCCGGTGTCGTGGCGGTTGGCGTTGCTGGCCGGTTGCCGTGCGGTGGTGGGTGCGGGTGGTGGCGGGTCGGGAGCCGGTCGGGGTGGGGCGGCCGCTGGGGGGGGTGTGCCGGTGGTTGTGGGTTCGGTGGGTGGTGCCCCGGGTGGGTGGCGTGGTGCTTTCCTGACGGGTGGGGGTGTCACCACGCGGGTCGGGGTGGGGGAGGTCGCCGGTGTGAAGCCGGTGGTGTTCATGTTTCCCGGTCTGGGGGATCACTACGTGGGCATGGGTGGTGATCTGTATCGCGAGTTCCCTGTGTTTCGTGAGGCGGTCGATGTCTGTGCGCAGGCGCTGATCGGTGAGTTGGGTGTGGACATCCGCGAGGTGATCTTTCCCGCCGCTGGGTGTGGTGATGCGGCCGTGGCGGGCGGGCCGGTGGTGGATCTGCGCCGCATGCTGGCCGGTGGGAGGGGTCCGCGTGGTGAGGGTGAGCGCCGGTTGCGTGCCACTGCGTTGGCGCAGCCGGCGTTGTTCGTCGTGGAGTATGCGCTGGCCCGGTTGTGGCAGTCGTGGGGTGCTCGTCCGTCGTTGATGGTCGGTTACAGCCTGGGTGAGTATGTGGCGGCGACGTTGGCCGGTGTGCTCAGTGTCGGGGATGCGTTGATGCTGGTGGCTCGTCGGGCGGCGCTCATCGAGGAGTTGCCCGCGGGGGCCATGCTGGCGGTGATGCTGCCTGAGCGGGAGGTCACCGCGCTGCTGGGTGGGCAGCTGTCGCTGTCGGCGGTCAACGGCCCGCAGTTGTGTGTCGTGGGCGGTGCGGTGGCTGCGGTGGAGGCGCTGGAGACTTCCCTGCGTGAGGGTGGTGTGGTGTGTCGCCGGGTGCAGAGCACGCACGCTTTCCACTCCTCGATGATGGAGCCTGTCGCCGAGCGGGTGACGGAGCTGGCGCGGTCGGTCACCCTCAAAGCGCCGAGCATCCCTTACCTGTCCAATGTCACCGGTGAGCCGATCACCGACGAGCAGGCCACCGATCCCGCGTACTGGGCGCGTCATCTTCTCAGTCCGGTGCGGTTCGCCGAGGGGCTGGCGCATCTGCCGGCCGGTGCGCTGCTGCTGGAGGCCGGTCCGGGTCAGAGCCTGAGCAGTATGGCCAGCGCGGTGCGCGGCAGCGACGCCGGTGCGATCGTGGCGTCCATGCGTCACTCGCTTCAGCGCACGTCGGACTCGGCGGTGGCGTTGAAGGCGCTGGGCCGGCTGTGGCTGGCGGGCGCGGACATCGACTGGGACCGTTTCCCCACCGGTGCACTGGACCCGGCCGCCGCCGGTGCCGCCGGTGCGCTGGACCCGGTCGCCGCCGGTGCCGCGGGTGCGCTGGACCCGGCCGCCGGCGGTGCTGCCGAGGGTGCTGCGGGGGAGTGGGACCCGGTTGCCGCCGGTGCCGCGGGTGCGCTGGACCCGGCCGCCGGCGGTGCTGCCGAGGGTGCTGCGGGGGAGTGGGACCCGGTTGCCGCCGGTGCCGCGGGTGCGCTGGACCCGGTTGCTGCCGGTGCCGTGGGGGAGTGGGGCCCGGTCGCCGATGGTGCTGCCGGGGGTGCTGCGGGTGCGCTGGACACGGCTGCCGATGGTGCTGCCGCCGGTGCCGTGGGGGAGTGGGACCGGGTTGCCGCCGGTGCCGGCACGGTCGGGCGGGAGGGGGGTGGTTCAGCCGGCATGGTGGGCGCGGTGGAGCGGGAGCTGGCCGGTGTGTGGGCGAGGATCTTGAACAACGAGCGGCTGGCGCGTGATGTGAGTTTCTTCGAGGTCGGCGGGAACTCGCTGCTGGCGACCCGGCTCTGCCTGCGCATCAAGCGTGCTTTCGGCGTGGAGTTGACGTTGCGTCAGGTCTATGAGTGGTCCACGATCGCCCGGATGGCCGCCGCCGTGGAAAGGCTCCGGGCGGGCGGGCAGCTCGACGGTGACGCCGCGGGTTCCTCGCACACCGGCACGTCGCTGGCGCGGATCGAGCTGCCCAACGCGCTGACGGTGTGGCACCAAAACGAGGCCGAGACCCGGCACTTCTACCAGGACATCTTCGAGCACCGCACCTACGCCAGGAACGGCATCACCCTGCGTGAGGGGGCCACCGTCGTCGATGTCGGCGGCAACATCGGCCTGTTCACCCTGTTCGCGCACTACGAGGCGAAGAACGTGCGGGTCTTCGCCTTCGAGCCGGCCCCGCCCATGGTCGAGCTGCTCAGCCGGAACGTGGCCGAGCACGGCGTGAACGCCACCGTGTTCGACATCGGCCTGTCCGACGCCGAGTCGCAGGCGGCGTTCACCTTCTACCCGCGCAGTTCCGGCATGTCCTCCTTCCACCCCGACGAGGCGGAGGAGAAGCACAACCTGCGCACGATCATCGCCAACCAGCACCGAAGGGAGGCGGACGCGGAGGTGGCCGGGCTGGTCGCCGACGAGGAGTTGCTCGATGTGCGCTTGGAGGCGATCGAGTTCACCGCCACGCTGCGCCCGCTGTCGGCGGTGATCCGTGAGCAGGGCATCGAGCGGATCGACCTGATCAAGATCGATGTGCAAAAGAGCGAGCGGCAGGTCATCGACGGTATCGCCGAGCAGGACTGGCCCAAGATCCAGCAGATGGTGCTGGAGGTGCACGACGCAGACGGCGAGGTCGCCCGCCTGGTGAAGCTGCTGCGGGGACACGGCTTCACCGTGTGTGCCGAGCAGGACGAGATGTATGTCGGCACCGACATCCACAACATCTACGCCGTTCGCGGCTGACGCTGACGCTGACGTGAACGGAGTTTCGGACATGGAATTTGCGACTGTGGCAGTGGTCGGCGCGGGTGTCATGGGCGTCGGCGTCGCGCAGAGCCTCGCCCAGAGCGGTCACCGGGTCGTCCTCGTCGACGTCCACGACGACGTCCTTCAGCGCGCCCGGCAGGAACTGCGTACCGGCCTGCGCACCTTTGCCCTGTTCCACAAGGGCGCGGGCGTGGACATCGCGGCCGTCATCGAGCGTGTGGAGTTCACCACCGACTACGAACTGCTCGCCGAGGCCGACTTCGTCGTCGAGAACGTCACCGAGGACTGGCAGGTCAAGAAGGAGGTGTACGAGCGGATCGACCGTATCGTGCGCCCGGAGGTGGTGTTCGCGGTGAACACCTCCGCGATCTCCATCACCCGTATCGCCTCCTGCACCGTGCGGCCCGAGCGGGTGGTGGGCATGCACTTCATGAACCCGGTGCCGATGAAGCCGATGGTGGAGGTGATCCGCGGCTACCACACCACGCCCGAGACGATCGACACCGCCCGCCGTTTCCTGGCCGAGCTGGGCAAGGAGTGCATCGTCGTCGAGGACGTGCCGGGCTTTGTGTCCAACCGGGTGCTGATGCTCACCATCAACGAGGCCGTCTTCCTGGTGCAGGACAAGGTCGCTGCGCCGGCCGACGTCGACCGCATCTTCCGGACCTGCTTCGACCACCGCATGGGCCCGTTGGAGACCGCCGACCTGATCGGCCTGGACACGATTTTGAAGTCGGTCGAGGTGCTGTACGAGAGCTTCAACGACGACAAGTACCGGCCGGCGCCGCTGCTGAAGAAGATGGTGGCCGCCGGCCTGCTCGGGCGAAAGAGCGGCGAGGGCTTCCACACCTACCGCTGAGGCCCCGCTGTCTTCTTTCCACCGCCACGACGACAGGACGGATGACCACGACCATGAGCACGGACACCACCGCCGGCCCGGCCGGCCCCGACATCAGGGCCACGATCGCCGCCTACCTTGCGCGTTTCTTCCCGGTCCAGGATCTGACGGACGACGACGACATCTTCGAGCTCGGCTTCGTCAGCTCGATGTTCGCCATGCAGCTGGTGTCGTTCGTGGAGCACGAGTTCGCCATCACGGTCGACAACGAGGATCTGGAGATGGAGCACTTCCGCTCCATCAGCGCGCTTGAGGGGTTCGTCACCCGCAAGCTGTCCGCCTCCCTCGCGCAGTAGAGGGCCGACCGAGAGCGGGGCGAGGACGATGACCGGAGCGCTCACCGAGCACCAGGAACAGGCCCGCACGCAGTTCCGGGCCTTCACCGACCGCCACATCGCACCCCACGCCGACACCTGGCACCGTGCCCAGCGCACCCCGCCGGCAGTGATCCGGCTGCTGGCCGAAGAGGGCCTGCTGGGCATGCATGTGCCGCGCGAGTACGGCGGGGGCGGCTGCGACGCGGTCACCTTGGGGCTGCTCGCCGGTGAACTGGGCCGCGCCTGCTCCTCGGTGCGCAGCCTGCTGACCGTGCACTCGATGGTGGCGCACACCGTCGCCCGCTGGGCGGGCCGCGAGGTGAAGGAGCGCTGGCTGCCCCGGCTGGCCAGCGGTGAACGCATCGCGGCGCTCGCCGTGTCCGAGCCGGGCACGGGCAGCGACGCGGCCGGGGTCAGCACCCGCATCGACCGCGACGGCGACGACTTCATCGTCAGCGGCCACAAGAAGTGGATCACCTACGGGGACAGCGCCGACGTCTTCTTGCTGGTGGGGCGCTCCGCCGAGGGCCCCACGGCCCTGCTGGTGGAGCGGGACACCCCGGGGCTGTCCACCGAGCTCATCGAGGACATGATCGGCATCCGTGCCTCGATGACCGCCCATGTCCGCCTCGACGGCTGCCGAATCCCCGGCAGCCATCTGCTCGCCCGGGCCGGGCTGGGCGTCTCCCACGCGGTGGGCGCCGCCTTGGACCTGGGCCGCTACACCGTCGGCTGGGGCTGCGTCGGCATCCTCGACGCCGCCCTGGAGGCCTGTGTGGACTACGCCTGCCGGCGCGAGCAGTTCGGATCCCTCATCAAGGACCACCAGCTGGTGCGCCGGATGATCAGCGACATGTACACCGACGCCCGCGCGGCCCGGCTGTTGTGCCTGGAGGCCGGGCGGCTGCGCGACGCGCGTGACCCGCACGCGCCGGCCGCCACGTCCACCGCGAAGTACTTCGCGGCCGCCGCCGCCGGGCGGGCCGCCGCCGACGCCGTGCAGCTGCACGGGGCCAACGGCTGCAGCTCCGACTACCCCGTCCAGCGCCTGCTCGGCGACTCCCGCGTGATGGAGATCATCGAGGGCAGCGCGCAGCTGCACCAAGTGGGCCTCGCCGAGTACGCGTTCCAACAACGCCCCTGCAGGAGTGAGCGATGACCGCCACCGTCAATGCCGTCAAGACCGTCAAGTGCGTGGTGTGGGACCTGGACAACACCGTGTGGGACGGCGTGCTGCTGGAGGACGGCGAGGTCACCGTGCGGCCCGAGGTCGTCGAGGTGATCCGCACCCTCGACGAGCGCGGCATCCTGCACTCCGTCGCCAGCCGCAACGACCATGACGCGGCCATGGCCAAGCTCGAGGAGTTCGGCATCGCCGAGTACTTCCTGTACCCGCAGATCAACTGGGGCAGCAAGTCGCAGTCGGTGAAAGCCGTCGCCGAGGCGATCAACATCGGCGTCGACACTTTGGCCTTCGTCGACGACCAGCCCTTCGAACGGGACGAGGTGCGCTTCGCACACGCCGACGTGCTGTGCGTCGACGCCGCCGACGCCGCCGCCCTTCCCGACCTGCCGCGGATGCGGCCGCGGTTCGTCACCGCCGACTCGCGCGAGCGCCGCCACCTGTACCGGGCCGACGCCGAGCGCAAACAGGCGCAGGTGGACCACCACGGCACCGACGAGGAGTTCCTCGCCTGCCTGGGCATGCGCTTGACCATCGCGCCCGCCCGCGAGCGCGACCTGCAGCGCGCGGAGGAACTGACCGTGCGCACCCACCAGCTCAACGCCACCGGCTACACCTACTCCTACGAGGAACTGGACGCCTTTCGCCGCTCGCCCGGCCACGACCTGCTGGTCGCGGGCCTGGAGGACCGCTACGGCACCTACGGCAGGATCGGTTTGGCCCTCGTGGAGCGCGGCAGCGACGTGTGGACGGTGAAGCTGCTGCTGATGTCGTGCCGTGTCATGGCACGCGGGGTCGGCTCCGTGCTGCTGGGCCATCTCATCCGCAGCGCCCACCAGGCCGGCGTCGCCCTGCGCGCGGAGTTCGTGCCCACCGACCGCAACCGGACCATGTACGTCACCTACAAGTTCTCCGGCTTCCGCGAGGTGGGGCAGTCCGGCGGCGTGAGCGTGCTGGAGCACGACGGCGCCCGGCTGCCGCAACTGCCGCCCTACATGGACGTCACGGTCGAGCGCTGAGCCTGCCGGCGCACCCCCGCCGTCACGGCACCCGCGACGCACTGCGAAAGAGACGGAAGGCACAGATGAACGCTCAGGCCAACGAGGAGCGACTGCGGCGCGCCATGGCCGCGGTGCTCCAGCTGCAGCAGCGCAACGCGGAACTGGACAACCAGCGCCACGAGCCGGTGGCCATCGTGGCGATGGCCTGCCGCCTGCCGGGGGCAGTGACCACCCCCCAGGCGTTCTGGGACCTGCTGGCCCAGGGCAGGGACGCCATCGGGCCGCTGCCCGAGCGCTGGGACGCCTTCGACCTGTACGACCCGGACCCGGCCGCGCCCGGCAAGAGCTACGCCCGTGAGGGCGGCTTCCTCGACGGCATCGACGGCTTCGACGCGGAGTTCTTCGGCATCGCACCACGCGAGGCGCAGGCGATGGAGCCGCAGCAGCGGCTCGTGCTGGAGACGGCCTGGGAGGCGCTGGAGCGGGCGGGAGTGCGCCGCGAGCAGTTCCAGGGCAGCCGCACCGGTGTCTACATCGGTGCGATGCGCCCCGACTACGACACCATCCGCACCGACCTGGAACTGCTCGACGGCTACCAGGGCACGGGCGTGTCCGGCAGTGTCATCTCCGGCCGCATCTCCTACGCGCTGGGCCTTGAGGGGCCCGCGGTGACCGTGGACACGGCGTGCTCGTCCTCGCTGCTGGCCCTGCATCTGGCGGCCACCGCCCTGCGCAACCGCGAGTGCGACGCCGCGCTGGCCGGCGGCGTGACGGTGATGAGCTCGCCGGGCATGTTCGTGGAGTCCAGCCGGCTCGGGGCGATGTCCCCCGACGGGCGGTGCAAGAGCTTCTCCGCCGGCGCCGACGGCGGCGGCTGGTCCGAGGGCGCCGGTGTGCTGCTGCTCAAACGGCTCTCCGACGCCCAGCGCGACGGCGACCGGGTGCTCGCCGTGATCCGCGGTTCCGCCGTCAACCAGGACGGCCGCAGCCAGGGCCTGACGGCCCCCAACGGGCCGGCGCAGCAGCGGGTCATCCGCGAGGCACTGGCCGCCAGCCGGCTGACCCCCGCCGACATCGACGCCATCGAGGCCCACGGCACCGGCACCCCGCTGGGCGACCCGATCGAAGCCGGCGCCCTCGCGGCGGTCTTCGGACCGGGCCGCCCCGCGAACACCCCCGTCCACCTCGGCTCGTCCAAGTCGAACATCGGGCACACCCAGGCGGCCGCCGGCGTCGTCGGCGTGATCAAGATGGTGCTGGCACTGCAGCACGAGCGCCTGCCGCGCACGATCCACGCCGAGCAGCCCAGCCCGCACATCGCCTGGCAGGGCAGCGGACTGAGGCTCCTGCAGCAGGAACACCCCTGGCCGCGGGGCGAACGCCCGCGCCGCGCCGGAGTGTCGGCGTTCGGCATCAGCGGCACCAACGCACACCTGGTCCTGGAGGAGGCACCACAGCCCCAGCAGACGGCCGCCGGCGGCCGGGCGGCCGTGAGCGAGCTGCCCGACCGGCTGCCGCTGGTGCTCTCCGCCCACGACGAACGGGCACTGGCCGCCCAGGCCGAGCAGTGGGCGGCGTGGCTGGAGGCGGCCGACGGCCCTGCCTTCGCCGACGCGGTCCGCACCGCGGCCCTGCACCGCACACACCTTCCGGCGCGCGCCGCCATCCCGGCCTGCGACACCCAGCAGGCCGTGGCGGCGCTGCGGGCGCTCGCCGACGGGCTGCGCCACCCCGACACCGTGGTGGGCACCGCCCACGAACGCACCAAGACCGTGTTCGTCTTCCCCGGCCAGGGCAGCCAGTGGAGCGGCATGGGCCGCGCCCTGATCGCCCAATCGCAGGTCTTCCGGGAGGCGGTGCGCAGGTGCGACGCGGCCCTGAGACCGTGGACCGGATGGTCGGTGGCGAACCTGCTGAGCCAGACACCCGACGCCGACCTGCCGCCCTTCGACCGCATCGACGTCCTCCAGCCCGCCCTGTTCACCATGATGATCTCCCTGGCCGAACTGTGGCGCTCCCTGGGGGTGGAGCCGTCCGCCGTGGTCGGCTTCAGCCAGGGCGAGGTGCCCGCGGCCGTGGTCGCGGGCGCGCTGACCCTGGAGGACGGCGCCCGCCTGACGGCGCTGCGCTCCCAGGGGCAGCTGCGCGAGTGCAGCGGCCGCGGCGCGATGGCACTGGTCGAGATGGCACCGGCCGAGGTCGAGCAGCGCATCGCCCCCTACGGCGGTGCGCTGTCCGTCGCCGTCGTCAACAGCGCCACCTCCGTGGTGGTCTCCGGTGACGTCGACGCCATCGAGTCCTTCCTGGAGAAGCTGTCCGGCACGGACGTCTTCAGCCGGCGCATCCAGTCCGACACCGCCGGCCACAGCTCCCACGTGGACCCGGTCCTGCCCTGGCTCGCCGAACAGCTGAGCGAACTGACACCGCACACGCCGGCCGTGCCGTTCTACTCCACGGTGACGGGCACCCGCGTGCAGGACACCGCACTCGACGCCGCCTACTGGTGCCGCAACGTCCGCGACACCGTCCGCATGGACCTGGCCCTGGACCAGCTGGTGGCGGACGGCCACGACGTGTTCATCGAGATCAGCCCCCACCCGGTCCTGGGCACCACCCTCACCGAGGCCACCACCGGCCCCACCGGCGTCGCGGGCACCGTCGTCGCCAGCCTGCACCGCGACCACGGCTCACTCGCCCAGCTGCTGCACTCCCTGGCCGCCCTGCACGTCCAGGGCCACACCGTGAACTGGCGCCGGGTCCTGGACGGCGGATCGGCCGCGGACCCGGCGCAGGCACCCACCTACCCCTTCCAGCGCACACGCTACTGGGCCGACGTGCCGCTGCCCGCCACGGCACCGGCCGCTTCCGCCGCGGCGCGCCGGAGCCGGCAACAGGACACCGGCGCGCGGGGTCTGGCCGGGCTGCGCGCCCGGATAGCGGCGATGCCCGACGAGGAACGCGCGGACGCGCTCGTCGACCTGGTCCGCCGAGAGGCCGCGACCGTGCTGCGCGCGGCCGGGCCCGTGCCCGCGGACACCAAGCTCCAAGAGCTCGGGCTCGACTCGATCATGGGCCTGCAACTGCGCAACCGCCTGTGCGAACTGGCGGGCACCACCCTGCCCGCCACCCTCGCCTTCACCTACCCCACCGCGCGGGCCCTGGCCGGGCACCTGCTGCCGCACCTGCTCGCGGCGGCGGACGACGACCCGGCGATGCCACCGCTCGAGAAGGTTGTGGACCGCGAGGTGCACCCGGCCACCGAGGGCCAGCGGCGCCTGTGGTTCCTGGAGCAGATGAACCCCGGCTCCGCCCAGTACAAGGTGGCGATGCGGATCCGGACGGCCAGGCCGCTCGCCCACACCGTGCTGACCCGTGCGCTCACCTGGATCACCGCCCGGCACGAGGCGCTGCGCACCGGCCTGGACATGCGCGAGGGCGAACTCGTCCAGGTCGTGCACACCGCCGGCCCCGCCGACATCACCTTCGAGGACCTGCGCGGCCAAGGCGCCGACGCCGTCGAGGCACACATCCGGCACGAGGAACTCCAGCCGTTCGACCTGAGCGGCACATCGCTGCTGCGCTGCCGGGTGCTGGACGTCGCCGACGACGAACAGGTGGTGTGCTTCAGCGTCCACCACGCCGTCACCGACGGCTGGTCGCTGTCACTGTTCCTGAGCGAACTGTTCCACGCCTGCCAGGAGTTCCAGGCCGGGCGGGAACCCGAACCGGGCCCCGCCCCCTTCCACCTCGGCGACTTCGCCGCATGGGAGCGGCGCAGCCTGGCCGAGGGCCGCTTCGAGGAAGCCCTCGCCCACTTCGCCGCCGAACTCGACGGCGTGGAGCGGCTTCAGTTCCCGCCCGGGCCCGACCGCGTCGCACCGAAGGACCAGGGCGGCGACACCCTCTACTTCACCGTCCCGGCCGGCCTCAGAAGCGAACTGGAGGCACTCGCCGCCCGCACCTCGGTCACCCCCTACACGGTGCTGGTGAGCACCTTCGCCACGCTGCTGGCCCGCTTCACCGGCCAGGACGACTTCGCGGTGGGCACCGTCTGGTCCAACCGGCAACTGCCGGGCCTGACGGCAACCTTCGGCTTCCTCGCCAACACCCTGCCGCTGCGCTGCGACCTGACGGGTGATCCGACCTTCGAGGAACTGCTGGCCTCGATGGCGCCCAGGATCCGAGGCGTCCTCGAGCACCAGGACCTCCCCCTGACCGAGCTGGTCCGCAGGGCCGGCGGGCAGCGCACGGGCGAGGAGAACCCGCTCTTCCGTGCCGTCTTCAACTACGCCGGCGCGGCGATGCCCACCGTGGGCGAGGGCGACGCGGCCTGGACCCTGCCCGCCACCGGCAGCCTCGCCGGCAACGTCCGGGGCGCCTCCAAGTTCGAACTCGGCATCACCCTCATCCCCTGCGGGCAGGAACTGCGCGGCGAGTTCGAATACCAGGCGCACGTACTCAGCCGCCCCGCGGCGCAGCGCATGCTGGACAGCTTCCGCACCCTGCTGGAGTCGGTCGTGCGCGAACCGGAGCGCGCGCTGAGCCGATTGCAGCTGCTCGGCCCCGACGAACTCGACTGGCTCGTCGCACGCGGCGGCCTGGCCGGCCCGCACAGCCCCGGCCAGCCCACGGCGCTGGAGCTGATCTGGGACCAGGCACGCCGCACCCCCGACGCGGTGGCACTGGTCTCGGACGGGGCCGAACTCACCTACCGGGAGACGGCCTGGCGGGCCGCCGCCCTGGCCGAGCGGCTGCGCGCGGCCGGTGTCGGCCCCGAGACCCCGGTGGGCGTGCACCTGCCGCGCTCCGCGGAGCTGGTGCTCTGCGCGCTCGCCATCTGGCTGGCAGGAGGCGCCTACCTGCCCATCGACCCCGGCTATCCACAGGCCCGCGTGGCCTACGTCGTCCAGGACAGCGGCCTGGAGGTGGTCATCACCCGCTCCACGACGGCCGGCGACCTGACCGACACGGGCGCCCGGCTGGTGTTCGCCGACGACCTCGCCGTCACCGCCGTGCCCGCCGGCGACACACTGCCCCCCACGACCCCGCCGGCCCTTCAGGACCTGGCCTACGTCATCTACACCTCCGGCTCCACCGGCCGGCCCAAGGGCGTCCTGATCGAACACGGCCAGTTCGTCAACTTCTGCCACGCCGTCGACGAACGCATCGGCGGCGGCACCGGCGACACCTGGCTCGCCGTCACCAGCCCCTCCTTCGACATCTCCACCGTCGAACTGCTGTGGACGCTGACCCGCGGCTACCGCGTGGTGATCGCCCAGGGCAGCGTCGGCGAGTGGCCCGCCTACCGCTCCTACGCTCCGACACACCTGCAGTGCACCCCCTCCCTGGCCCGGCTGCTCCTGGCCGACCGCGCGGGCCGTGCCCTGCTGGGCGGCCTGAAGCGGATGATCGTCGGCGGGGAGGCCCTGGACCGCGGGCTCGCCGCCAAGCTGATGCGCACCGTCCGCGGCACCTTGACGAACATCTACGGCCCCTCGGAGACGACCGTCTGGTCCACCACCTGGCACGCCGAGGCGGGGGAGGTCTCCCTCGGCGACGCCGTGCGCAACACCAGCCTGTACATCCTCGACCGGCACGGGGCCCGGGTGCCCCGGGGCAGCCGCGGCGAGCTCCACATCGGCGGCCTGGGCGTCACGCGCGGCTACCTCAACCGCCCGGAGCTGACCGCGCAGCGGTTCGTCGCCGACCCCTTCGCCGGCCCGGACGACGCGCGCATGTACGCCACCGGCGACATCGTCCGCTACCGCGAGGACGGCAGCCTGGAGTACTGCGGCCGCAGCGACGCCCAGATCAAGCTGCACGGCCACCGCATCGAGCTGGGCGAGGTGGAGGCGGTGGCCGGCGAGCACCCGGCGATCGCCCAGTGCGCGGCGGTGGTCCGCAACGACGAGGGCAGCGACCCGCGACTGTGCCTGTACTGGACGCCCGCCGAGGGCGAGCACGCCGACGACGACGCCCTGCTGCGGTACTTCCTCAACCGCCTCCCGTCCTACATGGTGCCCTCCCGGCTGGTGCGCATGCAGCAGCTGCCGCACACACCCAACCGGAAGGTGGACCGCCAGGCCATCGCGGCGCTGCCCGCCCCGGCACCCGCCCCGGCGCCCGCCCCGGCGCCCGCGGCCGCCGTGGCCGCGGGCGCCGGCGAGGAGTCGCTGGAGGACCTGATCTGCCGCGCCTGGGCGCAGGTGCTCAACCTGACCCGGGTGGACGTCGACCGGGGCTTCTTCGAGCTCGGCGCCAGCTCCATGACGGCGCTCCAGGCGCACCGCACGATCTGCCAGGGACTGGGGCGGGAGTTCCCCCTCTCGGCGCTCTTTCGCTATCCGACCGTCCGGCAACTGGCGGGCTTCCTGCGCGGCGTCTCACCCGCCCCGCACACGCCCCGCACCGCGGCCGCCCGCCGGCCGGCCGCCGACGACGCGGTCGCCATCGTCGGGTTCGCCTGCCGCCTGCCCGGCGCCGCCGACGCCGACACCTTCTGGAACAACCTCAAGGACGGCGTCGAGTCGATCCGGCGGTTCAGCGTGCAGGAGCTGCAGGAGGCGGGAGTGGCACAGGAGGTCCTTCAGGACCCGGCGTACGTGCCGGCCAAGGGGTTCGTCGAGGGCGCCGACCTGTTCGACGCGGAGTTCTTCGACTGCTCGCCCGCAGAGGCCGACACCATGGACCCGCAACACCGCCTGTTCCTCGAGTGCGCCTGGCAGGCACTGGAGCACGCGGGGCAGGTGCCCGAGCGGTTCGACGGCGCCATCGGCGTGTTCGCGGGCGCCGGGCACAGCGGCTACCTCCACAGCGAGGACGCCGCCGACCTGTCCGAGTTCTACCGCACGATGGTCGGCACGAAGAACGACTTCCTGGCGACCAGGGTCGCCCACAAGCTGAACCTGCGCGGGCCCGCGCTCACCGTCCAGACGGCCTGCTCCACCAGCCTGGTCGCCACGCACCTGGCCCGCGAGAGCCTGCTGCGCGGCGAGTCCGACATCGCCCTGGCCGGAGGCGCCTCCCTCAGCTACCCGCTGCAGCAGGGCTACTTCCACCAAGAGGGCCTGGTGTTCTCACCCGACGGCACGTGCCGGGCGTTCGACGCGGACGCAGCGGGCACCGTGCTGGCCAACGGCGTCGGCGTCGTCGTCCTGCGCCGCCTGTCCGACGCCCTGGCGGCGGGCGACACCGTCTACGCGGTCATCCGCGGCAGCGCCGTCAACAACGACGGCTCCGGCAAGGTCGGCTTCACCGCCCCCAGCGTCCAGGGCCAGGCGCGCGTCATCGCCGCCGCCCACGCCGACGCCGACGTCACGGCCGACACCATCGGCTACATCGAGGCCCACGGCACCGGAACCAGACTCGGCGATCCGATCGAGGTGCAGGCCCTGCAACAGGTCCTCGCCACCGCCGCACGGCCGAAGCCGTGCGCCCTGGGATCGGTGAAGACGAACATCGGCCACACCGACAGCGCGGCGGGCGTCGCGGGCCTGATCAAGGCGGCCCTGCTGCTGCACCACCGGCAGCTCGTGCCGAGCCTGAACTTCGACAAGCCCAACCCCGAAATGGAACTCGACCCCGAACTGCTCTACGTCAACACCGAACTCACGCACTGGGAAGCGGGAGCCCTCCCGCGCCGCGCCGGCGTCAGCGCCTTCGGCCTCGGCGGCACCAACGCCCACGTGGTGCTGGAGGAGGCACCCCTGACGCCGGACGGCGGCGAACCAGCGGCCGGCGAGGCGCCCGCGGTGCCCGTGGTGGTCTCCGGCCGCGACGAGGCGGCGCTGCGCGAGCAGGCGGCCCGCTGGGCGTCGTGGCTGGCCGACCGGCCCGACGTACGGCCGGCGCAGGTGGCGATCACCGCGGCACGCCACCGTACGCACTTCGCCTCACGGGCGAGCGTGAGCACCGCCGACCGGGCCGCTTTGGTGCAGGCGCTGCAGGCGCTGGCCGACGGCCGCACCCACGAGGCGGTGGTCACCGGGACCGCCCGGCGGCGCACGAAGGTCGCCTTCGTCTACCCCGGCGGCGGCTCCCAATGGGCCGGCATGGGCCGGGAACTGCTGTCCACCAGCGCCGTCTTCCGAGAGGCCATCCAGGCGTGCGACACCGCGCTCAGGCCGTACACCGGCTGGTCGCTGCAGCAGGTGCTCACCGGCCGGGGCGAGGACCTGCCCGCTTTGGACCGCACGGACGTCTCCCAGCCCGCGGTGTTCGCCATGGCCATCGGCCTGACCGCCGTGTGGCGCTCGCTCGGCGTGGAACCCGCCGCCGTCGTCGGCCACTCGCAGGGCGAGATCGCGGCCGCGGTGACCAGCGGCGCCCTCACGCTGGAGCAGGGCGCCCAGATCGTGGCCGTCCGCTCCCGGACCGTGCGCGAGCACGCCGGCGAGGGCGGCATGGCACTGATCGAGCGCCCGGTGGCCGAGGTGGAAGAGTTCCTCGCCCCCCACGGGCAGACACTGTCGGTCGCAGCGGTCAACACCGCCCGCTCCACGGTCGTCTCCGGGCAGAGGGAGGCGATCGACCGGATCGTCGCCCAGTTCGGGGCGCGCAACGTCTACGCCCGCAAGATCAAGGTGGACTACGCCGGCCACAGCGCGCAGGTGGATCCGGTGCTGCCCGTGCTGGCCGAGCGGCTCGCGGAGCTGACCCCGCGCCCGGCCGGCACCGCCCTGTACTCGACGGTGACCGGTCAGGTCGTCACCGGCCCCGAACTGGACGCCACCTACTGGTGCCACAACCTGCGCGAGCCGGTCCGCTTCGACCGGGCACTGAACCGGCTCTTGGACGACGGTCACACCGTGTTCGTGGAGATCTCCCCCCATCCGCTGCTGTCCGCGCCGCTGGCCGACGGATGCGCCGAGCGCGGCGGCATCGTCGCCGGATCGCTGGCCCGCGGACGCGGCGGCATGAGCCAGGTGCTGCGCAACCTGGGCGAGCTGCACGTCCACGGCCACGAGCTGGACTGGGACCGGGTCCTCGGTGCCCTCGCACCCCTCGGCACACCCCAGGGCACCCCCTGCCCGGTGCCGCTGCCCACCTACGCCTTCCAGCGCCACCGCCACTGGCGGCACGCACCGCGGGCGCGCACCGCGCAGGCCCGTGCGGGCCAGGCACTGTGGGAGGCGGTGAACACCGGTGGCGCCGCCGAGGTCGCGCACCTGCTTAACGCACCCGAACACCTCCAGGACAGCATCGCGCAGATCGTGCCCCTGCTGGAGCAGTGGCTGCGCACGCAGGGACAGCCCCACACGCCCGCGGCCCGGCACACCCCCGCTCCGGCCCGCGGCGGGCAGCACGGCTTGACGGACCGGCTGGCCGCGCTGAGCGAGCACGAACGGCTGCCCGCCGTCCTGGACCTGGTCGTGGGCGAGGCGGCGGACATCCTGGGCCTGCCGGGCGGTTCCCTCCCCGCCGACCGGCCGCTGTTCCAGCTCGGCATGGACTCCCTGACGGCACTGGGCCTGCGCGGCCGGATCGCGCAGCTGACCGGCGTCACCGTGCCCGTACAGACCGTCCTCGGCGACCAGGGCTGCCGGGGCGTGGCCGGTCACCTCCTGCGGGAACTGAACGGCGTCACGGCACCAGCGCCCGCCGCCGGCGCGCCCCGCTGGCTGCGGACCCTGAAGCCGTCGGCCCGGCCCCGGGCCCGGATCGTCTGCATCGCCGGCGGCGGCGGCACCACCGCCGGACACGTTCCGCTCATCCGGCACCTTCCCGACGACGTGGAACTGCTGGCCGTGCAGATGCCCGGCCGCGAGGGCCGCGCGGACGAGGCCCCCGCGACGGTGATGCGCGACGTCGTCGCCGCCACGGCCGCGGAACTGGCGGACCGCCCGCAGGTGGCCACCGTCGTCTACGGACACAGCCAGGGCTCCTGGATGGCCTGGGAACTGACCCGGTTCCTGTCGAGCCTGCCGGACGCCCCGCCGCTGACCTTCGTACCGGCGTGCGCGCTGCCGCCGTTCGCCGAGGTACCGCCGGCGATGCGCCGCATGGAGGAGCTGGCCGCATCGCTTCACCAGGCGTCCGCAAAGGACCTGGCGGACGTCTTGCGGGGCATCCTGCCGGACGAGGTACTGAAGAGCCCCGAGCTGCTCGCCTCGTACCGCACCGCCCTGGCCCACGACGCGGTTCTGTCCACCAACCACCGCGACGGCCTCGCCGGCGACGACCGGCCCCCGCTCGACGTCCCCGTGGTCGCCGTCGCCGCGAAGGACGACCCGGTCCTTCCCGACGGGACCATGCAGGGCTGGCACCACCTGACACGCGGCGAGTTCGTGCTCCGCGTCATCGACGGAAGCCACGCAGCACCGATCGAGAACTCGAAGGCGATGGCCGCGCAGCTCCTGGCGGCGATCCGAAAGGACAGGGAAGAAGAGAATGCCTGAAGTCATCCGCCAGGACGGCGCACGGATCCACTACGAGGTGCACGGGGACGGCTTCCCCGTGCTGCTGCTGGCGCCCGGCCACGTGAGCAGCGCAACCGACACCTGGAACGACAACTTCTACCACCCGGTGCGTGAACTGTCGCAGCACTTCACGGTGATCGCGATGGACCAGCGGCACGCCGGCCGCAGCGCCGCCCCGGCCGTTCCGTTCTCCTACGAGCAGACCGCGGGCGACCAGCTGGCCGTGCTCGACGCCGTCGGAGCCGAACAGGCCCACCTCGTGGCCGCCGAGTTCGGCTGTGTGCACGCCTGGCGGCTGGCGCACGACGCGCCGCAGCGGGTGCGCTCCATCGTGGCGCAGGAGCCGGCCGGCCGGGACGCGGACACCTCGCTGGGCGACTTCTTCGGGCTCTTCGACGCGACGATGAGGCTGGTGCGGGCCGCCGGGTTCGACGACCCCGACACCGAGGGCCTGGGCGCCATCTTCGAGGCCGCGGCCCGCGACGGTGTCTTCGCCCGCAACCTCGAGGCCGGCCCGTTCGCGGCGCGGCTGCACCACGACGAGGACTTCCGCAAGGAGATGCTCACCTTCCGGCGCGAGAAGTACATCACCTTGCTGGTGCGCTTCCGGGACGCGATGTTCCCCGACGGCCGGGCCCACTTCTCCGTGCCCGACCAGTGGATCGCCACCCTGCCCGCCCCGCTGCTGGTGCTCGCGGGTGACCGCCCGCGCCAGCCGCGCGCTCTGGCCGAACGCCTCGCCGCCGAGGCGCCGCGGGCCACCGTGCTCGCTGCGGGCTTCGACGCGCCCGACCGGCGCGACGCGACGGTGGCGTCCGTCGTGGAGTTCCTGCTGAAGAACACCCCGAGCCGAAAGAGGTAAGTGCCCATGCAATCGCTCGCAGCAATCGACATCACCAGTGAGCAGCTCTACGACGACAAGGGCTACCCGTGGCAGGAGTGGGACCGGCTGCGGCAGGAGTCTCCCGTCCACTGGTACCACCGCCCCGGTTACGAGCCGTTCTGGGCGCTGACCAGGCACGAGGACATCTCCTGGGTCGCGCGCAACCCGGAGCTGTTCTCCTGCCGCGAGCGCACGGCCGTCGAGACCCCGGACGAGATCGACCCCTGGGAGATGGAACGCGAGCGCCGCGGGCAGGTCTACGGCCACGTCGCCGACTACCCCGCCGGTCTGGGCTTCATGGACGCGCCGCTGCACCGGCAGGTCCGGCAGGCGATGTACCCGTGCTTCACCCCGAAGGCGACCGCGGCGATGGAGGAGCGCTTCTTCGAACGGTCCACCTCCTACGTCGCCGACTTCCTGAAGAAGCTGGACGAGGAGGGCACCGCCGACGTCGCCCACGACCTCGCCGGCCGGCTGCCGCTCGCCGCCATCTTCGAACTCCTCGGAGTACCCGACGAGGACTGGGACCACCTCTTCCGCGTCCACCAGGACACCGCTGCGGCCTTCCACAAGGGCTACAAGCAGGAGGAGGGCGAGGAGGCCATGGCCCGCTTCATGCGCGCCATGGTGGAGCTGGACCAGTACATGTCCGCGCTGGCCACAAAGCGCATGGAGGAGGGCGGCGCCAACGGCACGGACGTGCTCAGCCGGCTCGCCCGCGCCACCGTCGGGGGCAACCCCCTCGCGTTCCACGACATGTCGTACCAGCTGTTCAACCTGGTGCAGGCCGGCAACGGCACCACCCGCAACGCCATCACCGGCGGCCTGAAGGCCCTGCTGGAAAACCCCGGCCAGCTGCAGCTGCTGATCGACGACCCCGCCCTGCTCGACGGGGCCGTGGAGGAGATCCTGCGGTGGACGTCGGTCGCCGTGGTCATGGCCCGCACCGCCCGGCAGGACACCGAGATCCGCGGACAGCGCATCCGCAAGGGCGAGACGGTGGCGATGTTCTTCCCGGCCGCCAACCGCGACCCCGAGGTCTTCCCCGACCCCTACCGCTTCGACATCACCCGCAAGCCCAACCGTCACATCGCCTTCGGCGGCAACGGCGAACACCGCTGCATCGGCGCCGCCCTGGCCAGGACCGAGCTGCGCGCCATGTTCCGGGCCCTGCTCCCGGTCCTGCCGACGCTGCAGCTGCACGGCGAGTCCAAGATGCTCGTGCTGCGCCTGCTCATCTCCGAGTTCGTGCAGCTGCCGGTGCGCCGGAAGGCGGCCTGAGATGAGCGCGGACAGCGCCGTCGGCCCGGCGGCCCGCCCCGTGCCGGCCACCGTCGAGGAGTTCGCCGCCTGCGACGAGGCGGACCTGGAGATCGTCGTCCCCTGGACCGGGCCGGCCATCGACCCCGCCACGGGCGCCCTGAAGGGGCCCCTTCCGCCCACCTATGTGGTCGCCACGTCCGGAGGCTGGCCCAAGCCCGGCGCGATCGAGGTGGCCACCGACCTCAACCGGGTGCTCCTGGAGCAACTGTGGCGCTGCCAGGGCCTGCTCGCCGCGACGTTCGCCATCTCCCACAAGTGCTGGATGAGTTCACGCGCGCTCGCGGTGTGGACGGACCAGGAGTCGCTGCAGGCGTTCTTGACCTCCGAGGGCCACATGAACGCGGTGCGCAAGACGAAGAACCTGGCCTATGCCTGGGAGGGCACGCGATGGGTCAGCAGCTCACCCGTCCTGCCCACCTTCGACGAGGTACGCGCCAGGCTCGCCGAACAAAGAAAGAGGAACCGGACATGACGATCGCCCCCGCGGAGCCCGGCACCGACGCCCTCGGCGCCCACCTGCTGCAGGAATTCGACCTGGCCTACGAAATGATCCTGCAACTCATCGACGGATTCGATGAGGAAAGCGCCCGCACGGCGCCGCCCGGACATATGCCGGCCCTGTGGTTCCTCGGGCACCTGATGTGCTCCAAGGACTACGTGTCGGGTCTTTACCAGGAAGGCGGAATAGCCCTTTCTCTGGAATTCTACGAAAAGTGGGCGGGCGACTGCGATCAGGTCGACTGGGAGGACGCCCCGTCCCTGGCGGAGATGCTCGGCCTGTACAAGCAGATCCACCGGCGGCTGCGTGAACTGGTCGGCACACTGAGCGCCGAGGATCTGCACCGCGAGACTCCCGTCGAGATTCAAGCCCCGCTCGACGATTACTGGAAGACCCGTCTCGCCAAGCTCGGGTCCGCGCTGTCGCTGGTGCAGATGCACGACGCCTACCACGGCGGCCAACTGGGAAGTCTGCGCGGAGCCCTCGGGATGACGGTCCCGTTCTGAACCGTCGCGCTCGAGAACGCCAAGCGCCGGCACGGCGGCCGCTGGTACAGTGCCGGATCGCCGTGAGCGCCAATTCTGCGAGCCCGAAGAAGGTGTTGCCATGACCTCCCACGTCGCATTCTTTAATTTCCCTGCATTTGGGCATCTGAACCCGACATTGGGGGTCGTGGCGGAACTCGTGCGGCGCGGCCACCGGGTCTCGTGCACGACCACGGACCGGTTCGCCCCGGCCATCGAGGCAGCGGGCGCGGAACCGGTCCGTTACACCTCCGTCTTCGGGGAGTACTACACCAACCCGTTCACCCCCGAGGCGATCTCGGGCGAAGGGCTGCGCACGCTGCAGGAGGCGACCTCCCTGGTCGCCCAGGTCGAGGGCTTCTACGGCGACAACCGCCCCGACGTGATCCTCCACGACTTCATGGCGTGGGGGGCCCGCTTCTACGCCGCACAGCACGACATCCCCCTGGTGCGGCTCTTCCCCTCGTACGGGTTCAACGAGCACTTCTCCATCCAGGCCAAGTTCCCCATGGCCGAGATGACCGACCCCAAGGTCATGGAGATGATCGCCGAGCTGGAGGGGATGCTGCCCGACCTGGGGTTCCCCGGGAAGACGGCCATGGAGTTCCTCATGGAGCCGGCCGGCCTCGGCATCATCTTCCTGCCCAGGGACTTCCACTACGACGGGGACACCTTCGACGAGCGTTTCGTCTTCGCGGGCCCCTGCCTGGGCGACCGGTCGGCGTTCCAGGGGACGTGGCGGCCCGAGTCCGAGGACCGCCCGGTCCTCTACCTGTCCCTGGGCACCGCCGCCACCGGCTGGCCGGAGTTCTTCCACACCAGCGTGGAGGCGTTCGGCGGCGGCGACTGGCAGGTGCTGCTGTCGGTGGGCGACACCCTCGACCCGGCGCAACTGGGCACCCTGCCGCGCAACGTCGACGTGCGCCGCAGCTTCCCGCAACTGGACGTGCTCAAGCACGCCTCGCTGTTCGTCACCCACGGCGGCATGAACAGCGTCATGGAGTCCCTCTACAACGGCGTGCCCATGATCGTCATCCCGCAGATGAGCGAGCAGCGCGCCAACGGCATGCGCGTCGACGAGCTCGGCCTGGGCCGGCTGCTGCCGCGTGAGGACTTCACGGCCCAGTCGCTGCGCAAGAGCGTCGAGGAGGTCGCCGCGGACCGGGCGATCGCCGAGCGCACCACGGACATGGGCCGGCGCATGCGCGAGGTCGACGGCCCGGCCCTCGCCGCGGACGCCGTGGAGGAGTACCTGGCCCGCCGCACCGCCTGAGCTCCAGCGGACCTCGAGCGGACCGGGGGAGAGTGACGGGACAGCATCTCGCGTGCTTCGCCCGCCGCCGACCCGACAAGGGTGCGCCTTCGCAGCGGCCGTGTCAGCCCGCGAGGGCGACGCGGCCGCTGTCGCATGCGCCCGGCCGGGTCGGGCAGGACCGGCGGCAGGCCCCGACGACAACCGTCTCCGCAACGAGGAAGACACCGTGAAACGACTGATAGGCATGACCGTGGCGGCGGCTGCCGCGCTGGCCGTCGCCCTGACACCCGTGGGAGCGCAGGGCTCGCCCGCACCGCAGGACGGCGCCGCCGGCCGCGGGCGCATCGCCTTCCCGGGCATCGGTTCGCTCTCGCAGCCCTCCGGCGCGGGAAGCTTCCGCTTCGGGGTGTCGAGCTCGGCCACGCAGATCGAGGACCACAACACCGGCAACGACTGGTACCTGTGGACCAAGCCGGCCCCCCAGGGCCTGGGCAAGAGCCCGTTCGTGGGCGACGGCGTGGGCGGTTACACGCGGGCGGTCCAGGACGTGGACCTGGTCGACGACCTGAACGTCGACTCCTACCGCTTCGGCATCGAGTGGTCCAGGGTCGAACCCGAACGGGACAAGATCGACCAAGCGGCCCTCGACCACTACGGCAAGCAACTCGACGCCCTCGCCGCCAAGGGCATCCGCCCCATGGTGACGCTGCATCACTTCGCCAACCCGGTATGGGTCGACGACCCGCGCGACGCCGCCTGCGCCAACGGCCCGAGCGACACCAACCTGTGCGGGCTGGACCACCCGCGAGGCGGCAGGCTCGTCGTGTCCGAGATGGCCGAGTTCGCCGCACTGCTCGCCCGGCGCTTCGGCGACCGCGTCGACGAGTGGGTGACGGTCAACGAGCCGATGGTCTACATGACCTTCGCCCACGCCTTCGGCGCCGGCCCGCCCGGCAAGGCCCACCTGAACCCGGCCGACCTGCCCAGGTTCACCGCGGCCCAGCGCAGCTACCTCCAGGCCCACGTGGCGATGTACCGGGCCGTGAAGAAGGACGACCGCATCGACGCCGACCGGGACGGCGCCGCCTCGAGCGTGGGCCTGACGGTGGGCGCCCAGGAGTACGTGCCCATCCGCGACGGCAAGCCGAGCGACGACCCCCGCGACATCGAGGCCCGCGACCGCTACCGCCAGTACCTCGACTTCGGGTTCGTCGACGCCCTGCGGGACGGCACGTTCGACAGCGACCTGGACGGCACGCCCGACGAACGCCACCCCGACTGGAAGGGCACCCTCGACTGGCTCGGCCCGCAGCTCTACGCCCGCATCGGCGTCTCCGCCAAGGGCGGCACCGGCACCGGCCAGACCTACCCGGTGATCGGCGTCGACCTGTGCACCACCGCCCCCTGCCTTCCCTACCGCGACCCGTCGTACTTCGTGCCCGCCATGGGCTACGAGGGCTCGCTGCAGGGCATGACGGGAGTGCTGAAGGAGTACTCCCAGCGCTACCCCGGCATTCCGCTGCTGGTGAGCGAGTCCGGCATCGCCACCGACAACCCCGTGCGCCGCACCGAGCACATCGTGCGCACCCTGGAACAGATCACCGCGGCCCGCGCCGCCGGGGCCGACGTGCGCGGCTACTACCACTGGAGCCTGCTCGACAACTTCGAGTGGCTCTCGGGCTACACCGCCCGCTTCGGCCTGTACGAGGTCGACCGCACGACCATGGAGCGCACCCCCACGCAGTCCGTGAGCGTCTACTCGGCCATCGCCGGCTCCCGCACCCTGACGCCCCGGCAGCGCAAGGCGTACGGCGGCACCGGCCCGCTGAGCCCCGAGCAGGGCAGCGGCACACCCGCCGCCACCCCCGCCCCCACCGGCCCGCAGCCCCGGGGACGGCGGTGAAGACCACCCCGGCCGGCTGACACCACGCGCGGGCGCACCCCGCACAGCTGCACCACGGGGTGCGCCCGCCGTGGCGGCACCCGCCCCCCCAGCCCGCCTCGGGCACCGGTCGTTCGCTTCCCACGAGCTTCGAGGATGAGCAGATGAGCTATGCCCAGGTGAACAACGGCGCCGGCCGGGACACGACCTCCGCCGAGGACGTCACCGCCTTCCTGCGGACCTCGGTCGCGGCCCTGCTCGACGTCACGCCCGAGTCCGTCGACACCGGCCGGCCCCTGCGCGACCTCGGGCTGGACTCGATGCGGATCGTGTCCCTCGTCGCCGCCCTCGCGCAGCACCTGGCCCGGCCCGTACCCGGCTGGGTGGTGTGGCAGTACCCGACGATCACCGCCCTCGCCGCCCATCTGGCCGGCACCACCCCCCTGACCGCCACCCCCGGGGCCCCGGTCCGCGCCGAGGACGGCGAACCGATCGCCGTCGTCGGCCTCGGCTGCCGGCTGCCCGGCGGCGTCGACACCCCCCAACAGCTCTGGCAGGCCCTGACCGACGGCCTGGACGCGGTCCGCGAGGTGCCCGCCGACCGCTGGAACGTCCACGAGTGGCTGGATGCCGACCCCCGCGCCCCCGGCACGATGAACACCCGCTGGGGCGGCTTCCTCGACGACGTCTCCCGCTTCGACGCCGAACTGTTCCGCATCTCCCCGGCCGAGGCCCGGCACATGGACCCCCAGCAGCGCATGGCGCTCGAGGTCGCCTGGGCCGCCCTGGAGGACGCCCGGATCGTGCCCGGCTCCCTGTCCGGCAGCCGCACCGGTGTGTTCCTCGGCGCGATGGCGCAGGAATACCACCTGGCCACCGGCGCCGACCCCGACGCCATCGGCCCCCACTCCGCCGTCGGCTGGGACAACTCCGTCATCCCCGCCCGCATCGCCTACACCCTGGGCCTTCAAGGACCGGTGATGGCCGTCGCCACCGCGTGCAGCTCCTCCCTCACCGCCACCCACCTCGCCGTGCAGAGCCTGCGCCGCGGCGAGAGCGACCTCGCCCTCGCCGGCGGCGTCAACGTGATGCTGCACCCGCACACCACCGTCGCCATGACCAAGTTCGGCGGCATGAACCCCGACGGCCGGTGCCGCGCCTTCGACGCGGGCGCCGCCGGATACGTGCGCGGCGAGGGCGCCGGCGTCGTCGTCCTGCGCCGCCTGTCCGACGCCCTGGCCGCCGGCGACCGCGTCTACGCCGTCATCCGCGGCACCGCCGTCAACAACGACGGCGCCTCCAACGGCCTGACCGCCCCCAATCCGCAGGCCCAGGTCGACGTCGTACGCGCCGCCTGGCAGGACGCCGCGGTGGACCCCCGCGACGTCTCCTACGTCGAGGCGCACGGCACCGGCACCCTCCTCGGCGACCCCGTCGAGGCGCAGGCACTCGGCACCGTCTTCGCCGAAGGCCGCACCGAGAACCTGCGCCTGGGCTCCGCCAAGACCAACTTCGGGCACCTGGAGCCCGCCGCCGGAGTCGTCGGCCTACTCAAGACCGCCCTCGCCCTCCACCACGGCGAACTCCCCGCCAGCCTCCACTTCGACGAACCGAACCCGCACATCGACTTCGCACGCAACCGCCTGAGCGTGGTCACCGAGCACCAGCCCTGGCCCGCCGCCCCCCGCCGCTACGCCGGCGTCAGCGGCTTCGGCTTCGGCGGCACCAACGCCCACATCGCCCTGGAGGAGGCCCCCGGCCGGCGCCGCACCCTGCAGCCCCTCACCGCCGGCAGCGAACGGGCCCTCCGCGACAGCCTCACCGCCCTCACCGGCGCCACCACCGCCTCCGGCGGCACCCTTGCCCCCGAACCGGGCGAGCACCGAGCCGTCGCCGCCGTGAGCGGCACCACCGCCGAACTCCTCGCGGGCCCCGCCCGCACCGGCGAACGCCCCCCGCTCGCCTTCCTCTTCTCCGGCCACGGCTCACAGTGGCTCGGCATGGGCCGCGACCTCTTCGCCGAACCCGCCTTCCGCGCCGCCCTGGACGCCTGCGACACCGCCGTGCGCCGGTACACCGGCTGGTCCGTCACCGAAGAACTCCTCACCGGCCGCACCCGTTCCCGGCTGCACCGCACCGACGTCGTCCAGCCCGTGCTGTTCTCCGTGCAGATCGCCCTGGCCCGCACCCTGACCGCCTGGGGCCTGGAACCCGACACCGTGCTCGGACAGAGCGTCGGCGAGGTCGCCGCGGCCGTCGTCGCCGGCGCCCTCGACCTGGACGAGGGCGCCCGCCTGATCACCACCTGGTCCGCGCTGATCGCCGAACGCGCCTGCGGCCTGGGCGCCCTCACCGTCTGCGACCTCGACATCGACGAGGCCGCCGAACTCGCGGCCGACCCCGCCCGCGGCATCACCGTCGCCGGCCACCTCGCCCCCGGACAGGTCTGCCTGTCCGGACCCCTGGACGCCGTCGCCGCACTCGAACGCCACCTCGCCCAGCGCGCCACCCGCACACTGCGCGTCAACATCGACTACGCCTCCCACAGCGACACCCTGCGCGACCTCGCCCCCGAACTCCTGCGCCGCCTCGGCACGGTACGCACCCGCACCACCTCCGTCCCCTTCTTCTCCACCGTCCTGGCCGACCACGTCGACGGCACCGCCCTGGACGCCGCCTACTGGGCCCGCAACATGTGCGAACCGATGCTGCTGACCGAGTCGGTGACCGCCCTCACCCTCGCCCGTCCCGCCGCCACCCGCGGACTGCGCGTCGTCGAGATCGCCCCGCACCCCGTCGCCCGCCACTGCGTCGAGCGGACCTTCACCGACCTCGGCGACACCCGCTCGGCGGCCCTCGCCACCTGCCGCCGCGACCACAACGCCCGCCGCGACCTGGAGGAACTCGCCGCACGCCTGTGGTGCGACGGACACCACCTCGACTGGGGCGCCGTGCACGGCCGCCAGGAACCGGCCGCCCGCCGCGCACCCCTCATCCTGACGGTGTCCGGCAAGACCGCACAGGCCCGCGCCGCGAACGCCGCCCTGCTCGCCGACCACCTCCAGGGTGCCTGCGAGGGCGACCTCCTCGACGCCGCCTACACCGCCGCCCACCACCGCACCCACTTCGAGCACCGGGCCGGCATCACCGCCGGGACCGTCGCCGGGGCCGTCGAGGCGCTGCGGGCACTGGCCGGCCACCACACCCACCCGGACGTCGTCGAGGGTGCCGCCGCCACCGCCCCTGCGGCGGTGCTGTTCACCGGCCAGGGCAGTCAGCGTCTGGGGATGGGCCGTGCCCTGTACGCGGCGTTCCCGACGTTCCGGGAGGCGTTCGACGAGGTGGCCGCCGCGCTGGACCCCCATCTGCGGGTGCCGTTGACGGCCGTGCTGTTCGCGGCCGCGGACAGTGCGGACGCGCAACTGGTGCACCACACGGAGTTCGCCCAACCGGGACTGTTCGCGCTGGAAGTGGCGCAGTTCCGGCTGTGGCAGGCGTGGGGGCTCGCGCCCGCCGCGGTGGCGGGGCATTCGGTGGGCGAGCTGGCGGCCGCGCACGTGGCCGGGGTACTGGACCTGGCCGACGCGGCGCGGCTGGTGTCCGCGCGCGGCCGGCTGATGCAGGCGTGCGAGGCGGGCGGCGCGATGGCGTCCGTGGAGGCACCGCACCAGGAGGTGGCCGAGGTACTGGCCGGGGTCGCGGGCCGCATCTCGGTGGCCGGACTCAACAGCCCCACGCAGACCGTCGTCAGCGGCGACCGCGCGGCCGTGCAGACGGTGGTCGCCCACTTCGCCGCGGCCGGACGCCGCACACGTGAACTGGTGGTCTCGCACGCCTTCCACTCCCCGCACATGGACGCGATGCTCACCGCCTACGAGCAGGTCGCCGCCTCCTGCGCGTTCGGCGAGCCCACGATCCCCCTGGTGTCGACGGTGACCGGCCACTGGGCGACGGCCGCGGAACTGGCCGACCCGGCCTACTGGGTGCGCCAGGTCCGCCAGCCGGTGCGCTTCCTGGACGCCGTACGCACCCTCGAAGCCTCCGGCACGGCGCGCTACCTGGAATGCGGCCCGGCGGCCGTACTGTCCGCGATGGGCGCCGGATGCGTCCAGAGCCAAGCGGTGTTCGTCGCTTCCCAGCGTGCCCCGCGCGGCACCGAACCCGTCGACGAGGTCCGCACCCTGATCCGCGCCCTCGCCGCCCTGCACGTCGCGGGCGAGGCCCTCGCCTTCGACCGCGTCCTGGCCGCGGGCCGGCCCACCGACCTGCCCACCTACGCCTTCCAGCGCGAGCACCACTGGCTGCACACCACCCGCCAGACGCGCTCGCGCACCCGAGAACACTCCCGTGCCGAGGACGCCTTCTGGGAGGCCGTCGGCAGCGGCGAGGCCGGCCGACTGTCCGAACTCCTCGGCACGGCCGACGCCGACGCGATCGCCGCCGTCCTGCCCCACCTGGCCGCCTGGCGCGCACAGCAGACCCGCACGGGCCGCATCGCCGACTGGATCTACCAGGAGAGGTGGGAGCCCTCCGCCGTCGCGCACACCACGCCCACCCTGCACGGACACTGGCTGATCGCCGCCTGCGCGACCACCTCCGCCCGCGCCGAACGCCTCGCCACCACCCTCGCGGCCGCCGGAGCCCACCCCCACGTCCTGACCACCGGAACCGACCGGCCCGCCTGCGCGGCGCTGATCGCCGCCCTGACCGCGGCCCTCGGCGAGGACACCCTCAGCGGCGTCCTCGCCATCGCCGACACCGACCGCACCCCGCACCCCGCCCACCCGGACGGAACCGCGGCCACCGCGCACGGCCTCACTCTCGTGCAGGCCCTGGCCGACACCGCCGTACGGGCCCCACTGTGGTTCCTCACCGAGGCAGCCGTCGCCGCGCACGCCGCCGACCCGGCACCCGACCCCGCCCAGGCCCAGATCTGGGGCCTCGGCCATGTCGTCGCCCTCGAACACCCCACCCGCTGGGGCGGACTGATCGACCTGCCCGCCCACCCCGGCGACAGCGAACTGCGCCAACTGCTCGCGACCCTCGCCGCACACGGCACGCCCACCGCCGAGGAACACATCGCCCTGCGCCCCTTCGGACGCCTGGCCCGCAGGCTGCGCCGCGCCGACCCCCGCGCACAGGCCCGCCCCTTCACCCCGCGCGGCACCGTCCTGGTCACCGGCGGCAGCGGAGCCCTCGCCGCCCACCTGGCCCGCCGCCTGGCCGAACGGGGCGCCGAGCACCTCGTCCTCGCCTCCCGGCGCGGCCCCGCCACCGACAACGCCGCCGAACTCACCGCCGACCTCGAAGCCCTCGGCGCCCGCGTCACCCTCGCCACCTGCGACGTCACCGACCGGCAGCAGCTCGCCGCCCTCGTCGACACGCTCAAGGCCGACCCCACCCCACTGCGCGCCGTCTTCCACACCGCGGGCCTGCTCGACGACCGGCTGCTGGACGGCCAGGACGCCGAGTCCCTCACCGCGGCCGCCGCACCCAAGCTCACCGCGGCACTTCATCTGGACGAACTCACCCGCGACATCGACCTCGACGCGTTCGTGCTGTACTCCTCCGTCGTCGGCGTCCTCGGCAACGTCGGCCAGGCCAACTACGCCGCCGCCAACGCCGCCCTCGACGCGCTCGCCGCCCGCCGCCGCGCGGCCGGCCTGCCCGCCGTCTCCATCGCCTGGGGCCCCTGGGCCGACGGCGGCATGACCCACGGCGCCGCCGAGATTCGGCTGCGCCGCAGCGGCCTCGAACCCATGCCCGCCGCGCACGCCCTGGACGCCCTGGACGCCGTACTCGACCGGGGCCCCGCCGTCCTCGTCGCCGGCATCGACTGGACGGTCGCCGCCCCCGCCTACGGCGAAGGCCGCGACCGCCCCTTCCTGCGCACCGTCCCCGAGGCCGCCCGCGCGCTGGCGGACGCCGCACCCCCCGACACCGGCACGACCCTACGGGCGACCCTCCTGGACCTGCCCCGGCAGGCGCACACCGACCATGTGCAACGCCTGCTGGCCATCGAGGCCGCCGCGGTCCTCGGCGTGCAGGATCCCGCAGCCCTCGATCCCGAACGCGGCTTCAAGGACCTCGGCTTCGACTCGATGATGTCCGTCGACTTCAGCGTCCGCGTCCAGCAGCGCACCGGCGTGCTCACCCCGAAGACCCTCGTCTTCGACCACCCGAACCTGGCCGCCGCCACCCGCTGGCTGCTGGGCGAACTCGCCCCCGCCCCGCAGGCCGCCCCGGCGACCCCCACCCGCATCCGCCGCCCGGCCGGCGAACCCCTGGCGATCGTCGGCGTCGGCCTGCGCATGCCCGGCGACGCCCACGACCTCGACAGCCTCTGGCAGGTCCTCGCCGAGGGCCGCGACACGGTCACCACCGTGCCCGCCGACCGCTTCGACGCCGACGCCTACTACGACCCCGACCCCGACGCCGACGGCCGCACCTCCACCCGCCACGCCTCCTTCCTCGGCGACGTGGCCCACTTCGACGCCGCCTTCTTCGGCATCAGCCCCCGCGAGGCCGAACCGATGGACCCGCAGCACCGGCTGCTGCTGGAGACCGCCTGGAACTGCCTGGAGAACGCCGGCATCGTCCCGGGCGACCTGCGCGCCACCACCACCGGCGTCTTCGTCGGCGCGGGCGTCGGCGAGTACGGCAAGCACCGGCAGGGCGGCACCGCCGACACCTACACCCTGACCGGCACCCTGCCCAGCTTCAACGCCGGCCGGCTCTCCTACCACCTGGGTCTTCAGGGACCGGCGCTGTCGGTCGACACCGCCTGCTCCTCCTCCCTCGTCGCCCTCCACCTGGCCTGCGAGGCACTGCGCTCCGAGGAGTGCGAACTGGCCCTCGCCGGCGGTGTGCAGGTGCTCGCCGACCCGGACGCCTTCGTGGCGCTCAGCCGCTCCCACGCACTCGCACCCGACGGCCGCAGCAAGTCCTTCTCCGCCGAGGCCGACGGCTACGGACGCGGCGAAGGCGTCGGCATGATCGCGCTGATGCGGCTGTCCGACGCCGTCGCCCACAACCGCACGGTGCTGGGCGTGATCCGGGCGACCGCCGTCAACCACGACGGAGCCAGCAGCGGAATCACCGCCCCCAACGGCTCCTCGCAGCAGAAGGTCATCCGCACCGCCCTCGCCTCGGCCGGACTCACCTCCGCCGACGTCGACTACGTCGAGTGCCACGGCACCGGCACCTCTCTCGGCGACCCCATCGAGGTGCAGGCCCTGGCCGCCGTCTACGGCGAAGGCCGCGAGCCGGGCCGCGAACTCGGCCTGGGCACGGCCAAGAGCGTCATCGGCCACCTGGAGTCGGCGGCCGGCATCGCGGGCGTCTGCAAGGTCCTCGCCTCCTTCCGCCACGACGCGCTGCCCGCGACGCTCAACAGCAGCCCCCGCAACCCCGACATCGCCTGGGACGACCTCCCGGTCCGCGTCGTCGACACCCTCGAACCCTGGCAGCGCGACGCTGCCCGTCCTCGCCGCGCGGGCGTGTCCTCGTTCGGCCTGAGCGGCACCAACGCCCACGTGATCGTCGAAGAGCCGCCGCTCACCGAGCCGGCCGAGCCGGTGGCCGAGGAGACGGCCGGCCCGCTGCCGGTGGTGCTTGCCGGACGCGACGAGGCCGCGCTGCGCGAGCAGGCGGGACGCTGGGCATCCTGGCTGACCACTCACCACGACGTGGCCCTGGCCGACGTCGCCGCCACGGCCGCCCGGCACCGTACGCACTTCGAGCAGCGGGCCAGTGTGGTGGCGGCGGACGTGCCGGAGTTGGTGCGGGCGTTGCGGGCGCTGGC